>ONTT01000027.1 GCA_900320865.1 uncultured Bacteroidales bacterium
CTTTGCACGCTAAAATGTGCGCTTGTGAAACGATTTCTGGCTATAGCGGGTGCCTTCCTCGTCAGCTTGCTGATGGTGAGTGCGATGTTAATCGCCGTCTTGACGAGTGATAAGGTCGAGACAGCTGCCGTCCAATTTGTGACGGAAGAGTTGTCGCGCGCCTTGGGTACGGAGGCACATGTGGGAGCGGTGGAATATCGCTTCCCGGCACGCGTGGCCATCAAGGATGTCTTTATCGAGGATCGCTTGAAAGCTGCGCAGCACGATACCCTCGCTTATATCGGCGAGGTGTATGTCCATTTCAGTCCCTTGGCTTTGCGCAAAGGGGAGATCCGTTTCTCGCACGCGCACGTCCACGACGTAGTGGCCAAGCTCTACCGCACCAATGATGTGTGGAATTTCCAATACCTCGTAGAGGCTTTCCGCTCCGATGAAGAGCGTGTATCCGATCGCACAATGGAAAGCATCATCTCTGTCCGAGATGTGGAATTGGAGAATATTCGCGTTGAAGTGGAGCAATATACGGTTCAGTTGCCGAAGGCGACGATGGACCTGAATAATTTCAGCGAAGAATCGCTGGATGCGCAGATTCGTCATCTCGAGGCTTCCGTTGTGCATGCCGATAAAACGCAGCAACCCTTCGAAGTCGAAGATCTGCAGGCGCATGTCCTCCTTACCGACTCCACCTTGCTGGCTCCCACGCTCAAGGCGCAACTCCCGCGTTCGCGCGTGGACCTGAGTGGAGTGGAGTTGTGCTTCCCTGCTGCCGATACCATCTATCTCTCGCAGTCTGCGCATGATATCACCTTCGCTCTCCGTTTCCATGAAGCGGAACTGGTGCCGGCCGATATCGCCCTCTTCATCCCCCGTTTCAGCGGACTCAAGCACCCGATTAACCTCAGCGGTGCATTGGTCGGAACGCTGGATTCGGTGATGATGGAGAATATAGCTGTGCATTACAATGGTCACCTCGTGCTGCAGGGAGATGTGACGGCGATTGGTCTTCCCGACCTCTCCGACCCCTATCTGCGGGCGAACCTGCGCGAACTGCAGACGAACGCTCCGTACCTCCAGGATTTCCTGGCGCAACTATACGGACGTCCCTTCCGCTTGCCCAAACCGCTCCATCGGCTGGGAGATATCCATTATCGCGGCTTGATGGAGGGCCACCTGCATGACTTGACGCTCCATGGAGGATTCCGTACTGCCCTCGGAGCCATCACTACCGATGGAACGGTAGTCAGCGACTCAACGTTCGAGCATATGAACTTCGATGCGCGCATCGTGGGTAATAAGTTCCGTTTGGGCCGACTGCTGGATCAGTCTAAACTCGGTTCAGTCACACTCGATTTCTACTCGAAAGGAAGTATTGACGAGGGAAGCATCCACGGGGATGTGAAAGCCCATATACGTGACCTCACTTACAACCGATACAAGTTTAGTGACATCAAGATAGATGGTCGCTACGATCCTCTTCGCTACGAAGGAAACCTTGCGATTCATGATCCACATGTGGACTTCGAGTTTGACGGCGTGCTCAATAGGCAGGACGAGAATCCGGAGTATAACTTCAACCTCCTCTGCCGGCATTTTGACTTATCGCCCTTCTCCGAGTATCATGAAGAGGTACTCAGAACCTCTTTTGCTTTAGCGGTGGATCTGAATGGCGCCAAAGCGGATGAGATAAGCGGATACCTCGTGCTCGATTCCCTCTACATGGCTACGCCATTAGACTCCATCCGAATGCAACAACTGACCTTGCTCGCTTCGGCGCATGGCAACAGGAATAAGTCTTTCACCCTGCGTTCCGATAACACGAGTGCGCAGTTAGACGGTTATTTCCGTTACCAGGATGTCGTGCCTGCGTTCCGTGATCTCATTCATTATTACCTGCCTTCTACGATGCCGGCTTCGGATGAGATGTGGATGCCTGTGGAGATGCGCCTTCGTGCGGACGGAGAGCGTCTGCGCGATATACAGCGTCTCTTCGCTTCGCGTCTGACGATTAGCGACCACTCTTCTTTGCAAGCCGAGGTGAACTTGGCGCAGGATGAAGAACCCGAGGTGAGTATGAACATCTTCGCGCCAGGTATACGTGCGGCTAGCACACCGGTGCACGACCTCACAATCTCGCTCAATTCGGTCGATACGATTCTCACGCTTGACTCGATCTCCTTCGAGCGACGCAACGCCTTGGCGCTCTCCGTATCGGCTGAGGCCATGCAGATGCAGACTTTCTTCACTACGCTGGCGTTCCGCGACTCCCTCTATTCGCACGTCACCCTCCGCTCCGAAGCGCAGATTAATGAACTGCTACCGGAAGGCTGGGAGAACCTCTCGCCGCGTGAACTGCGTCATGCCATCCGCGATGATGTCACGCATGGCGAAACAATTGATGCCCTTCTTTCCGCCCAGCGTGCAGGAGACTATGGTGGTGACTTACGGTTCATCACCCATTTCTCCAAGTACAATAAACAACCGCTGATTGACCTCCATCTGCTGCCTTGCGAACTCATCCTGCGCGACTCAATCTATACGCTCAGCGAGAGTAACCTCACTTACTGCGCAGCCGATACGGCCCTCCGCATACAGCACTTCGCGTTCGAGGGTGCAGGCCAACACCTCCGTGCAAACGGTATTGCTTCTACGCGCCGCGGTGATACGCTTGCCGTCGATCTTCAGCGCGTCGATGCTTCTTACGTCGTGCCCTTTATACTACCGGTGCAAACCATCATGTTCAATGGCTTGCTGACCGGCGAAGCGAATATCACCGGTGTATTCCGTCAACCGCTGGTGGAGACACAGATTCATATCGACTCGATGGGACTGAATAACTGCTATTTCGGCGATGCCGAAGTGGACCTCCACGTCTATCCCAAGCGAATTCTGCGCGACACGGTCCTGCCGCCGCAACTCCGTTTCCATGCCGATGTCTATCGACCAATCACCAATGACCAATCACAAATCACCAATGACCAATCACCAATCACCACTCGTACCGTGGTAGATCTCCATGGTATGGCGGACTTCGATGGCTCCGGAGTATGGAATCTCGATATGACGACCGACTCCGTGCCGCTCGATTTCATCAACCATTGGACGGCCAATGTGCTGCGTGACCTCGATGGCTATGGTACAGGAAAAGTGATCGTCGGTGGTCGAAAAGGAATGGTGTACGTGCTGCTCGATTGTATGGCGGATGATGCATCGCTCACGCTCCCGTGGACCAACGCGCGCTATACCATCAAGCATGATAAGATCATCATGGATACAACGGCCATCCGCTTCCCGAATGTGCATCTTGTGGATGCGACCGGTAACCCCGTCGAGATCAATGGCGCCGTTTATCATGACCAGTTCCGCGACTTCGTCCTCGATCTCCATGTCGATGCCCACGATGCCCTCGTCTTCGATAATAACCGATCGGGCGAGATGCTGCAGGGTTCCGTTTATGCAACCGGCCATGTCGATGTCACGGGCCCGCAGGAAGATATCGTAGTGGCGGCCGATGCACGGACGTCCCATCAGTCGCGTTTCCGACTCAGCATCGATAACACCTCTTCTGCCTACGAGTCGAACTTCATCCATTTCGTGGAGCATCCGGAACTCGATACCACGATTGCTTTGCGTTCGAAAGAGACCGACCTCGATAATATCGATAATGACCATACCCTCAAACTGGATACTACGTGGTTCCGTCATACAGGGCGATGTCTGCTTAAACTCAACTTGGATGTCAATCCGCAACTGCTCTTCCAACTCGTCATTGGCGAACGAAACGGCGATATGATCCAAGGTCGAGGCAATGGTGCGCTGCGGCTGACCTATGACACCAAGACCGGCGATGTTACCCTGCAGGGAACCTATGATATCGAACAAGGTACGCTCTCTTATACGGTAGCGAATATGATCCGTCGTGAATTCACCGTGGGCGAAGGAGCGAAGATCGTCTTCTCCGGCGATGCGACGAATCCGCAACTCGATGTCACGGCGAAGTATCGTGTCACGGCGAACCTCAAGGACCTCTTTGGCGAAGATATCGGGCAACTGGCTACGTCGCGAACCAGCATCCCGGTGCTCACCTGCCTCCACCTCACTGGTTTCCTCAATAACCCGATCCTGAGTTTCTCGCTCGAGTTCCCGACGAGTGACCAGTCCATCCAGCAGCAGGTTCGCCAAGTCATCAACACCGATGAGATGTTGATGCGTCAGGTCATTTATCTGCTTGTCTTCGGCCGTTTCTTTACGCCCGATTACATGTCCAATGCCCAGTATGCGACGCTTAACTCCACCTATTCCTTGCTATCTTCCACGGTTACCGGCCAGATCAATGCATGGCTGTCCAAACTGACCAATGTCCTCACCGTAGGTGTAGCTATCCGAACCGAAGGAGAAGGAGCTGATGCGAGTCAGGAATACGAGGCGCAGTTCCAACTGCAACCGGTTGATAGATTGCTTATCAATGGTAATGTGGGTTATCGCTATAATGATGTCTCCAACCAGCCCTTCTTCGGCGATCTGGATGTCGAAGTGCTGCTTACCGAAGATGGTCAATGGCGCCTGAAGGGCTACACCCATACCGTAGATAAGTACTCTCTCCGCCAAGCCTCCACCATCCAGGGTGTCGGCGTCGTCTGGAAAAAAGACTTCTAAGAGAATAAAAAATAACGCTGTTCTCCAGCGTTATTTTTTTTTTATTGGGGCCCCCGAAAATTTTCAATTTTTGGGGAGAGCGAGTTGTTCCGAATACTTCCTACTAAAATGGATTTTTAGTACATGTATGAGGAACTTACGCGCGAGGACCACGTCGCTCAGGTCTCGGACCGCGATCCAACTTCGCTCCGTCACGGTCGCCACGCGGTGCGCGCTCACGACGCTCCGGCTCAACGTATCCTTCCGGTTTCTCCTTCAGCGCTTTCGCACTCAGACGGAACTTACCGGTCTTCGGATCGATCTCCAGCAGTTTGATGCGGATGTGGTCGCCCTCTTTAATGCCGGTCTCTTCCATCGTCTCAAAGCGTTTCCAGTCGATCTCGCTGATGTGTAGCAGACCTTCCTTACCCGGCATGAACTCTACGAAGCAGCCGTACGGCATCAGGCTCTTAACCACACTGTCGTACTCCTCGCCTACTTCCGGCAGAGCTACGATAGCTTTGATCTTCGCGATAGCAGCCTGCATCGACTCGCCGTTGTTGCTTGCTACCTCAACCTTACCGCCTTCTTCTACCTCGTCGATCGAGATCACAGCACCGGTCTCAGCCTGGATACCTTGGATGATCTTACCGCCCGGGCCTATTACAGCACCAATCATATCTTTCGGAATGATGAAGCTTACGATACGCGGAGCGTGCGGCTTGAGGTCTGCACGCGGTGCCGGCATGCACTCAAGAATCTTACCGAGGATATACATACGTGCCTCGTGTGCTTGTGCCAACGCGTTCTCCAGGATCTCATAACTCAAACCATCTACTTTGATATCCATCTGACAAGCCGTCAGACCGTCTTTCGTACCCGTGGTCTTGAAGTCCATGTCACCGAGGTGATCCTCGTCGCCGAGAATATCGCTCAGGATAGCGTAGTTCTTACCTTGGTTCTCCGAGATCAAACCCATTGCGATACCCGAAACAGGTTTCTTCATCGGAACACCTGCATCCATCAGCGCCAACGTACCCGCGCAAACGGTAGCCATAGAGGACGAACCGTTCGACTCTAAGATATCACTTACTACACGTACGGTGTACGGAAAATCTTCCGGAATCATGTTCTTCAGCGCGCGGCAAGCTAAGTTACCGTGACCGATCTCACGACGACCTACACCGCGAGCCGCTTTCGCCTCACCGGTAGAGAAGGGTGGGAAGTTATAATGCAGTAGGAATTTTTCTGTACCTTGGATCAAAGCCTCGTCTACGATCTTCTCGTCGCGACTTGTTCCCAACGTAACCGTCGAAAGACTCTGGGTCTCACCGCGGGTGAAGATACTACTTCCGTGAGGGCCGGGCAGGTAACCTACCTCGCACCAGATCGGACGAATCTCCGTCGTCTTACGGCCATCTAGACGCTTGCCCTCATCCAGCACAGCGCGACGCATAGCCTCTTTCTCTACATCTTGATAGTAGCGATCTACGAGAGCAGCAACTTCATCAATTTCGATGCCAAGTGCTTCTGCACGAGCAGCCATATACTCAGCTTTCTCAGCCTTGAAGTCCTCGCGGATCTGCGTGAACATCTCCTCGCGGTGATGTTTGTCGGTGTCCGCACTCGTAGCCTGAGCATAAGCGCGTGCATAACTGAAGTCATGAACAGCTTGCTTCAACTCCTCGTCATTCACCTCATGGCAGTACTCACGTTTCGTCTCCTTGCCATAAGCCTTCATCATCTCGTTGATAGCCAAGCACTGCGGTTTGATAGCCTCGTGCGCAGCTTTGATAGCCTCGAGCATCACGCTCTCCGGCACTTCTTTCATCTCGCCTTCCACCATCATGATGTTGTCGTACGTAGCGGCAACCATCAACTCCAAGTCAGCGTGCTCGCATTGCTCGAAGGTCGGGTTAATCACCATCTTGCCATCTACGCGTGCTACACGTACTTCGCTGACCGGACCCTCGAATGGGATATCCGAACAAGCCAAAGCAGCACCTGCAGCCAAACCGGCAATCGACTCCGGCATGTCAATGCCGTCGGCCGAATACATGGTTACGTTTACGAAAGTCTCTGCGTGATAGTTAGAAGGGAAGAGGGGACGAAGGGCCCGGTCGATCAGACGTGCAATCAGAATCTCATAGTCCGATGCCTTGCCTTCGCGGCGGGTGAAACCACCCGGAAAACGTCCTGCGGACGCAAATTTCTCTTTGTACTCTACGGTAAGCGGCATAAAGTCTGTACCGGGAACCGCATCTTTGGCGGAGCAGACAGTGGCGAGGATCATCGTGTTGCCGAGTGTCGCCATCACAGCGCCATCAGCTTGTTTGGCCAACTTGCCTGTCTCCAGTTTGATTACTCGTCCATCGGGGAGAGCAATCTCTTTGGTAACAATATTCATCTTTTTTTCGTCAATTTTGGTTGCCGTTTGCAACCGTTATATGTGTTATAAATGTATGTAGTCCACAAAATCCGCGCAAAGTTACAACAAAAAAATGACATACGCAAATAAAAAATGTTGAATTTCGCATTTTCCCTCGAAATTCAACACAAACAGCGCCCTTTCGAACGCTGTTTCTTTCCTCTCGTGTATCTTGTGTTACAGAATAATCATGCTTTGAGGCAAAATACGATGAACGATAACGACATCCTCTTCAATAGAGTAGAGTACAGCCATTTCTTTATAATTGATTCGCCTGACTTCTATACCATATTTCAAAGAAAGCTTGCTTTGAACGACTGACAAATCTGCCGCATGGGATAACTCTTGTATTGTCTGCTTGAGTCCGGTGAGATATCGCTCTGCTGTTAAAGGTGCTTGATAATTATAGCGGATAGTATAATCTAATTCATACAAATCCTTCAATGCATTTTCAGTAAATTTAATTTCACGTATCATCATTTAGCGTCTCGAATATCATTCAAACCATACAATTTTCCAAGATGCTTGTATGCCTTCTCAAAAGCCTCATCTGAAGAATACATGGGTTGCTCTCTCCAGTTCGGATCAATTAGAGGTTCCGCTTCTTGTAACGCTAAGTTATATTGAATAGTAGTTATTAATTGCTTCTGCTCCTTGTATGGCAACATATTCACCATACTCAATACGCTTTGAAATGTCGGTTGTGTCTGTATCATAATTGTTGTTTCGTTTACCTTTGACGCTGCAAAGGTACAACTTTTTTTCGAAACCACCAAATATTTTTGTACAATTCGTGAGTTTTATTCACTATTTGTACAACTTTTTGCGATTATGTATACAAAAAAACAGGGCACTCAATGCCCTGTCTCTCTTACACTGTACACCTTACACTGTACACCCTACACCCTACACCGAGAGCAAGAATATTTTCTTCATTTTTGTGAGGGATGAAATCCCGTATTTTTGTAAGCAGTCATGTTGAGCCCTATCAAGGGTCTCAACGGCAGATTAGGTATTTAGGGGGCGCTGGAAGCTCGCTTACGAGCGCGCCATAAGTACCTGGGATCCCCGGAAATCTGCCGATTTTTGGGGAGAGCGGAGGCATAAGTCGCCTTTACCAATTAGCGGAGTGGTTTGGTCCTTGCGATCTTATTGCCGAACGCGCGCCGCGTAGGCCAAAATGACAGCGCATTTTCGATTTATATCCTTTTATCGCGCGCAGCGTTTTTATTTAGTTTTATGTACTACTCTCACGCCCGCGCACGCTTGCGTACCTTATCTACATACGCGCGAATCCTAACGCTATTTTTAAAACAATTTTCACAAAAATTTGCATAATTCAAAAAAATGTTGTACCTTTGCGGCCGCAAAGGTTAAGATACACACCATGAGCGATAAAGAGCCGCTATATTTTCTCTCCTTCTGCGTGGAGGCATATAAGATGCGTCACGGCATGTCCGGTGATGATGCCCTTGCCCTTTTTGATCGGAAAGGGGTGACGTCCTATCTTACCGAACATTATGACGTGCTGCATACGCAAGGGAAAGACTGGCTTGTTGATGATATTGACCAATTTATTCAAAATCGCCAATGAAACTCTATCACGGAAGTAATCATATCGTAAGTGAACCGCACATCCTTACCCCGAGTCGCACGTTGGATTACGGGTCCGGTTTCTATACTACTTGTTCCGAAGATCAAGCGCGTAGGTGGGCATTGAGCAAGTTTCAAGCGCCTGACTCAAAACGATATCTCAATATCTACGAGATTGACAAGGCTGATTTAGCCGCGCTTAAGGTGTTGTGGTTTGATGGGCCTTCGGACGAATGGATTGATTTCGTGATGCGCAATCGCCAAGATGAGAACTTCGTCCACGATTATGATATCGTTTATGGACCGGTAGCGAATGACCGGGTGTATATTCAGTTCAGTCTTTATGAACAAGGGTTTATTTCTAAGCAGACCTTACTTCAAGAGTTGAAAGTATATAAATTAGTAGACCAAATGCTTTTTCATACGGAGCAAGCGTTAAAGTATCTCCGTTTTGTAGAGGCCAAGGAAGTTTGATACGAATGGGAACGATAACGCAAGATAACTTATATCTCTTGCTGCCGGGCAAAGTGATGGCAGTTGCAGAGATGTATGCGCGGCATCATGATGTGACGCTGTTAGATGCCATGCGCAAGGTCTACGCTTCGGATATGTATAAGCGTCTCGAGCGCGAAGATACTAAATACTGGCATCTCGGCACCGTCGCGTTGTATCAATCCCTCGCATAAATCCAATTAGAGGCAGCCCAATCGGCTGCCTCTAATTTTCTATCCACATACCCGCGAGAAATAAAAATATTTTTGGTATTTTTGCTGCGATACGGAATAATTCAGTATTCTTACAGCTCACGCTGTGCGGATTGGGCTATTAGGGCGCGTGTCGAGCTCGCTCGGATACGCGCAATGATAGGCTAATACGCTCGAGGCCGCGTAGGCCGGAATAATGGATTATTCTGTAGCGCAGTATTTTTACTATAATTTTTCTTTATATCCTTTTATCTCCCGCTAGGGCTTTTATCTCCTTTTATTTACCATCTCACGCGCGCTTGCGTGCTCGCACTACGCGTATTATAAGGTACGCACACGCGAGCAACGCCAATGGCCACACCGCATCACCAATCGGATCTTCATACGGCTCAGGACGATCGGGAGG
This sequence comes from uncultured Bacteroidales bacterium, assembly GCA_900320865.1. Lineage (GTDB taxonomy): Bacteria > Bacteroidota > Bacteroidia > Bacteroidales > Paludibacteraceae > Colicola. The sequence goes on from ONTT01000027.1 coordinate 9,764, forward strand.
CCCTCCAGTACCGGTTCCAGGTTCTCCTCCTCCGTTTATACCGGTTTTTATCGGACGATTAGGTCCCTTAGTATATGCCGGCGAATAGGAGCCTACAGTACTTCCTGTTACATATGTCCCCGTAACTGCTGCTTGCGGCAGTGCTGAGCCCGAATACATCAAGCTGGATGTGGACTGCATCTGTGCCTGCGGCAACTGGGCAGTGCTCTGAGCTTTTACGACCAAAACACTCACCATTGCTACTACCATCAATAAATATCTCAATGCTTTCATAATTTCAAATAATTTTCAATATTCATTATTCATTAATCATTATTCATTATTGAAATCATTTATTGATTTCCTTAACTCGTTTTCCTGTCGCATCGTACAGAATGCCATTCCGCAAGATATACATCTTGTCGTTATAGATGAATTTCGTCGGTCCATCGTTCGTCTCGTCTATCTCATCCAATCCGGTCGGTGTCTCGTGTGACTCCGGCTTCAAGATGATACTAAGAGCGAAACGCGTATTATTCATACCCTTTGCGGTTTCAAATTCGTAAGCATCACCATCCAACAAGTCAATAGTGCTACTTGTCTCATAATCCGTTAACCACACGTGTTCAACCTCAGAATAGTCGGCTTCCTCAACCAGCGAGAAGCTATACTTACCCGCTTGTGGTGCGATATAGCCAACAGGAATCGGTAATGCAGCAACTGCTTCAGGTAAGGAGTTAAACGCTGTGCGGTATTCCCCTACCATTGTGTAAACCTTCATTGTAGCATTCCCATTCTGAATAGTCTTCTCCTTATCATCCATGTCGAAGTCTGCAGAGTACTGGTTGCTAATTGTTACACCGGCAATGTCGGATACACCATTAGCATCTCTCAGGATGATATCAACCATTACCTCTCGCTCTGTTTCTTGTGCGTAAAGCGATGGCTTCTTGGTTGTCTTGTTGCTTGCTGCAAATGAAACTGTTCCATCACCGGTGGCTTGGATGAAGAACGGATAGAACGCCTCTAACTTATGGCTGCCTGCACGTAAATCATCATATTCATACTCTGTAAAGCGAGGAACAGTGAAATACTTCACATCGCTATCTACCCAATCCCATGTACCATTCCATGGATCACCAGGATGGTGAACCAGAGTGTGGGTCTGCATCTTTCCTCCTAATCCGCCGCTATTACTATATGCCGTCATGAATGGGTTGCCAAGGAAGTTCCATCCCTTATTATTGTCTGTCACATCATCATCATCGCATCCCCAACCTTTGATGGAAGGTGTGAACGGAGTCGCTTCATCGCTCCAAGCTTCATTCTTGAGTAGCGGGAAACGCAAGATACCAATGGTTCGACCATTCATAGCTCCAGATGAACGTGGCGCAATAGCAATCTCATATCCTTTACCGCGGTCCATGTAACTTGTCGTCAACCACAACCATCCACTAACCTTCGGACTCTTGGTACGTCCTTCGCCGCTATATTCTTTAACCCAAGCGTCCCAATCGTTGCCGTTCTCTTCATTCGTCATGGCTGACACATTAACTCTCTTCGGTAGTGCTGTCATGTAATACATGTTGCTGTTGAGATACAGATCATAATAAACACCACCTGTACCGATTCCGCTAATGCTTACTCCCGAACTTACATTCATCTGCGGATGTGCATAAGCGCCGCCTAACCAACTGAATCCTCCGCGTAGGTAAGCGTTGTTTATACTGATGTTTTGACTAATCTCAGCCTTACCACCCGGATAGATATACAAATCTTTGAACGCACCGGATGCAGTACCTGTGGTCATTTTACCGCCAGTACGAATGATAACGTCGGTAATAGCTGCCACCTTGTTTTTCTCTGTCTGATTAGCACCCGGAACTAATGCGCGTAATTCCGCCTCTGTCTTTGTGGTTGTTACGATAATAGGTATCTGCAGTACCACTTGCTTCGGGCTACCACTTTCCGTAATATCCAGAGTCAAGGTCTTTCCTGCATTACTTTGCAGGTCTCCGACTCCGGTTAGCTGATAAATATCACCACCAAGTGATGTCTTCGTTACTGTGGTCGCGCCGCCATTATCTATCTTAGAAGTTATAACCGATGCATTACCACCATTTGCATAACTTACCGCGAGTTGGTTCGTGCCCCATTCCATTACTTTCAGCTCCGCTGGAGTCTTGGCAATAAGTGGCAATATATAGAACTCATTCGTGTTACCACTCGCATAAGTACCCCATTTATAATCCGCCTCCTTCATGCGCAGATAATATGTGTTCGTTCCATTATTCGCTTTGAGATTATAAACAAAGTTACCATCACTGAGCGTTGTGGTTACTTCCCACTCATACGCAGCGTCAGTTGCAAAATGTGTTCCAATAGCAGTTATCGCACCAGAGTTGTTAATGGTATTAGCACTTGTGCTATTGTTCATCCACAAGCCCTTGTCACTATTGCCGGCAAAACGCAGACGATCACCATAAAGCACAGCAGGAGTATATCCTGTTGCCGTACCGAAACGATCTTGGTCGCTATTAGTGGTTGCAACGGGCCATAGTTTGTATGCGACAGTGGATGGACCGGTTGCTTTAAGCACTCCATCATTTGCAGCCACAACTACGGGTTCAGGAGCAGGATTAGTAGCACCCTCCATATTAGCAGGAAGGGCTTGCCACGTGCTACCTACTTTAGCCACAATAGCTACGGCATCTGGCAGGTTGCGGGCTACCACTTTGCCGTCATAATTACGCACATTAGCTCCACAAGTTACAGTAATTTGCGGATATGCTAAACTGCCTGTTCCTTCAGATGTCGGCGCGTATGACACATACACTTCATAATCTGTAATAGGCGCATTCAAACGATTTCCTCCTGTCAATTCAACGTAGCGAATCGGAGCAGATGTCGTTTTCTTATAGAACTTCAGTACATTATCTGTGCTCGCTAAGTCAATAACACCAGTCGTTCCATCTACCGTTAGGATCAATTTCTTCGTGGCCATGATGTTAATGCCATTACGGCTGGTCACTAAGACAGGATCTGTGTCTTCTGTTGTCAAAGCGATATCCACACAAGTAAACTTATAATCATTATATGTCTTATCTGTCCATACGGCATACAAGTTCACAGTTGCACCATCGGTGGTAGTCAAGTTATTCACTTCAGCGCCATTACCGTAAGTCACATCTCCTCCGGGAGTTGTAGCCCATCCTTCAAAGTTATGAGAAGCCCAACTGAAACCATTGAGTGTTAGATTTTGGGGTGTACCATAAGTGAATACCTGATCACTCATCGAGCCCGTCGCGCCGCCACCGCCATCATTCACATTGAACACAACGGTATAGGTATTTTGTCGCCAATGAGCGTACAAAGTAGTCGGAGACTCGTCACGACTCCATTTGCTGGAGGTTATATAGTCTGCCACGGCGCTTCCGGCAAAAGCCCCAGTTGCACTCAGTACTTGCTTGTCGCCATCGGCCGCAGCGTAGTATCCGAGTAAGGTCTTTCCTGTTTGACCGGTCGCGTGAACCGTTCCAGACTCCAATGCGGTTGCATCATATTTAACGGTTGCAGAACCATCCGTATCGCCACCATTGGCTGCGTTCGCATCGAGCACCAAACTGATAGTATGAGCCACCCATTGCGCATAGAGCGTATAATCCTGACTCATGGTGATGTTGCTACCCGCTGCATAAGCTGTTCCGCTACTCGGCCCTGTTTTCCAGCCATTGAAATCGTATCCGGGCTTTGCCAACTCTCCGGAGTTACCTTTGACGGTAACTACTGCACCGCTGGCATACTCTGTGGCCGATGCAGGTACAGAACCGGTAGATGCTCCATTGGCATGATACGTCAACGTATAGGTTGTACAAGGCGGTGTCGTTGTATAGGTTGACGTCGCTGCGGCGGGAGTAGTGGTCGATTTGTACAAATAAAGCGAACCTCCTTGATTGTTAGGATTAGCAGGATTACTTATATTCCAAATTTCTTCTGCTCCGTAATAGCGAAGAACATAGTTGGCATCGGCTGCGCTCTTGACATAGTAGTGGTCGGATTGTACGTCAAAAGTCCATTTAGCATCGTTGGTAACGCTACTAACCATATTCACTTTGTTCTTTTGGATATTATCGCTTCCGTCGCGTTTAAGCGCCACATACTTTCCGGTATATACGTTCTTAATGGTCCAATACGTACTGCTTACCTCAATTTGCCACATTGCTTTACGGTCCGTAACGCTGGCGGAACTAGTAGTTACAGATATAGCAACAGGGTCCAACTTATATGTGGTTGAATTCAGATCAGAACCCATAGCATTTTGTGTGCCATCTTGACCATAGCAAAATACATAATAGCCGGCCGCGATACCGCCGGATTGAGCATTAAATGTTACGCTCGCACCGGTAGAACCGCTTTGGCTAAATACGGGATACAATGTAATATTGCTGGTCACCGTTACACTCGTTGTATATAACGGAGATGTCCCATGCACATAGGTGCCGCTTTCGGTAGTCCATCCAGCAAAAGTGTAGCCATCGACTCCGTTCAACTCAATATCTGACGGCAACGCCTGAACCGTTCCGCTTGTGAGCCCAGTTGCATTAGCCGGCCATGAACCACTGGTATTTTGCGCACATAATGCTTTTGACCGATCATAGGTGACAGTGAATGTGGTCGACTCTTCCCACAAGGCTTCTACTATCACATTGCCATCAGGCATAGTGAACTGATTACTTCCATTTACCGTTATGTCTTCAGTCGAAGGATAATACGTCCCATACGAACAATAGCCATAATTACCGGTAACTACGAATCCTAATAAAGTATACCCTGAATTCGGCGTTGCTGTCAGTTGTACAGTGGCATTTTCTGCTGCAGAACTTACTTCATTACCTCCAACTGTACACGTGAAAGTACCACCTTCGGCGGGAACGTTGGATTTGGTAATAGAATTGGCGCCGGATGAGATAGCCGTACCCTCATGTGTGACTTCAATCTTGGTGAGTTGCGCTACAGCGTTGTTACTTTCATTATGAAGCATAATCATTGCACCTTTTGCAACTACAGGCGAAAAAGTGTATTCAGCTGATAGTGTGGAGCGATTTAGAGTGATGGTGGCCTTGTATACGCCATTCACATATACGCCTACTTCCGTATTGTATGTGCCGTCGCAGTTACTGTGGGTGTACAATTTAATCTTGCTTACGGTACCATCAAAAGAAGGGAGGGTTAACGAGCCCCTATTATCGCCACTTTTTTTGCTGAGCATAATACATTTATCATATGTATTTGCTTTAACACTCTCGCCTATCAATGTCAATTTGCCTAGAGTGTATGTGCCTGACGCATAAGGGGCGCTACCTGTATTAAATCCCCAACCACAATCGTCAAAATCGTCGAAGGTGTCCGTAACGGTCGCCCATGCGGGCACGCACGCCCCTATTATCAATAGGAACGCGCATAAATATTTCATATACTTTTTCATAATCGTATTGATTACTAAGATGTTCGTTTTCATAATCGCTAATTCGTTAATTCATTAAACATTAATTCGTTAAACATTATGTTCGTTCGAACATCTTACGGTGTTACCTCCTTGCCCCATACGGCATAGTAGGTTCTTCCGGATACATTCATCGGAGCATATACCTCAAAGAATAGCGGATTATGCTCATTGTCCTCTGCTGAGGTAATCTCAGACATCGTCGCTGTCAAGTGTGCATTAGCCCACTCACTTTCAATCCAACCGACAAGATGTAGATGCTGCTTCTCGCAATCATTTCCCTCTAATGGAGCATCCACGTCGGCATGCCCTGGAGCTGTATAAGCCGTACTCAGATTGTTATCGACAATAGAGGCTGCTTGGTCGGCAAAAGTTTCGCCATGAACCAAATCAACGAAGTGGTCAACAGGCAACGGCTTAACAGTAACCGTCACGCTGGCAGTCTTTGTGTTGTCTGCAGTAGCTTTGATGCTCACAGTCTCTACTTGCGTAGAAGTAATAGTTACTCCTCCGCGACCACCGGTTATCTTCAAGGTTGTATTGGTAGAACCTGTGGTAACACAGTATCCTGGTGTGGAAACCAAAGTATAACCCTTGGTCAGAATATCTGCCGGATCATACGTCACAGGTATCTGCACGTATTGTCCAACATACACTTCTGCTGTTGTCGGGGCTACACTGATGCTACTCAGCGTTTTTGCTGCCCAGCCTGCCGTGGCAGTAACATTATCGGTTGGCATCGTGAACTGACCTGCAGAAACACTAACGTTTCCGCCTCCATCCTTCGTCACTGTCCACCCGGTGAAGTTATAACCGCTCCTCGTCGGGTCCGGAGTTACCAATGTTACCGTTGCTCCGGATTGATAATTGACCACTGCCGTACTTCCTGCTGTTTCTCCGCCATCCAGATTGTATGTTACGGAATAAGTGCGTGTGAACGTCGGTGTGATAGTCAATGTGCCCGTCGCTAAGGAAGGAACGGTAACCGTGTATGTCATCTTGGACGTACTGGGCAAACCGGTAGTCAAATCAGCTGGGTCAATGGTTATCGTCTTATTCGTGCCGGCTATCGTAATAGCGGTTAATGTATAACTCGGGTTTGCCGTTACATCAACAACCAATGTGCCTGTTGAACATGTGCTGACCTCTGCACCGCTACTCTTTGAAGCATTATTCCATTTCATAGCAACCGTTCCGCCGGCGCCACTTGTAGCATCGCTTACGGTTAACGTAATGGTTTCGCTACAACACCCTGTACGGTAATTGGTCAAGTTGCTGGTGCCTATCTCGACATAATAATATTGAGCCGGGGTATTTGTAACATTTGTTTGAGCATATGGTTTAAAAACAGAGTTCGATGCCGGATTTGAACTGCTATAATTCATTACGAAAGCACGAGTGGCGGCTCCTGCCGGAACAACACACCAACTACCATGACTGGCAGCTGTAATGGTCCAGTTCTCTGCTGTTGCTTCCTCTTTAAAGTTTGTAGAACTGCTCCATTTAACATACTTACTACTTCTCTTGTGGAGAATGGTATATACCCCATCTGATACTTTGGTGAAGGTAAACAGATCGCCATCACTTGCCGTAGTTGTCACTCCGTATTGACCACTTGAAAGTGCTCCTGTCGCATAATAATTGACACCTCCGACAAGACCGGAAATCTTGAAGTCTCCACTTGTAACACTCAGCGAGAACGCTGTTCCGCTCTCCTTGGCGAACATCGCATAGAATGTATGATGTGTATCATCAATCGTAGTGGAGTTGGTTACTGCATATGGATCATATTGTAAAGCTTTAGTTCCTCCTTCAGCGGTATATTCGGCCGTTACCCAGCCAATAAACTTATCACTACCGCAATCTGCAAGCGCATTGTCTGCCGGATTGGAAGGAGTACTGGATAAGTCTTCATAGGTAGTTCCGTATGTCACGCTGGTTTGCGTTGCAACAGTAGTTCCGTTCACCACCCATGTTACATCGTATGTCTTCAGTGTCCACTTCGCATAGAGATTAATCGGTCCACTGGTATATGCCGTAGCACCTAAGGATGTTACCAAACCGGTCGAGCAATCGGATGCTGTGTACCATCCTGCGAAATTATAACCATTCTTTGTCGGGTTTACCAATGTGGTGGCAGTATTATAGGTGTGAGTGGTCGGATAACCATCACCGTGCACACCCGAGAAAGCACTACCTCCTTGATCGTAGTATGCGATTTCATATTCCGCATACTTCCACTTCGCATAGATAGTGGCATCTCCTCCCTTTACCCATTTGCCGTTACTATCGGTCCATGGTGTACCGCTTGTTACACCCGCAGCCAAAGCACCATTCGCTTCAGCAATCTTCGTGGAGTTATCAGCGGAAGCGACCATGTAGTAATCCACGTCATGGCCTGTCCATGTCGGTGCTACAAGGTTGCTCAATGTCGTTGCATTGGCTGTCACTACAGCCGAACCGTCTGTTGTACCTCCATTCTTATCCAATGTAATGTTATACTCTGCTCCGCAAGATGCGATATAGTCGGTGTAGGTGACACCGGCGTCGTATTTGTATAATTGAATTGCTTGTTGTCCAGTCTTATAGAAACGGAATCGATAGTTAGAACTTCCAGTAGTACTATTGAAACGTAACGATACATATGATGAACCACTAACACCTGTTCCCTCTACAACAAAATTTTCACTTCCATTTATAGAGATGGAATGGACTTCAGTGGCGTCATCGTTTGATGATAATCCATTAGCGTATGAAGCTTGATTTATGTATTTGCCACTATGACTAACAATATATTTGTTTGTTATGTCAATTGTAAATTCAGCATTAGCAAGAGTTGTTCTATTATCATCGGTAACAGCAATAACTCCATCAGAACAAGTAGCACTTACCACATTTTCTCCTGCGTCAAGGGACGATAAATTGCCATTAAATACGGCACCATCTGTGTCATATACAATTAAGTACCGCCCGTCAGAAGTGATACCTTCTGTACTTGTTACCTTATTATACGCTTCTTCTCCTCCCCCTGCGTCAGCTTTTGCCCAAACTGCATAGAAAGTGGCATTGGAAGCGTTGACGGAGCCGGTAGCTTGGATATCGCCTGCGTCAATGGTTGTCCCCGCATCATACTTTGCCTTGGTTATCCAGCCAACAAAGTGATAGTGCAAGTGCTGGCAATCAGTTTGGTCGTTGTCGTCTTGGTCGCTTATCGAAGGACGAGTATAGGAGCCTGTCTGCACTGCTACCGACTGATTCCATATATTATCTATATAGGTGTCATAGCCTTCAATGTTGATGATTTCGTTGTTTCCAATGTTCCGAGATTTCAGCACACGGATGGCTCCTTGTTGCTGAGTGATAGATTTGGTAAGTACACGATCTCTGAAAGCCTTGAAGATACCAAACTCCATCTTACCAGCAGCTTCATCAAAATCGGTGTGGTGATGTAATAAGGAAGATTCGCAACCACC
>ONTT01000009.1 GCA_900320865.1 uncultured Bacteroidales bacterium
CACCAGCACAAAATAGACGGTCGCTTTGTTCCAAGCGAAACCATCTTCTTCTGCCTTCTTTCCGCATGCCGCGAACATCGTCGCAGCCAATGCAAAGATAATTAGTTTTTTCATATTAGTTGATTCAATTTGTCTTCTCTAATAATTTTCGGTGCACTTTTGCCTGCCAGCACCAGTATCTTTTTTCCGTCGCGATAGATATGCAACTGCCGCGAACGGACCACAGCCGTCAGCGTCGGGTCAGTCTCAATTTGCTCGCGGATAGCACGGTACTCACCGTCCTGCGAGAACAGCTTCCGCTGCAAGTGGCTGCACATATTCTCTGCCGCAAGGGCGCGATTAACTTCGTTTCTGGTGGTGTCGATCTTCATATTAACATTCGTGTTTGTTTACGGTATTCGGCGTAACCGGGTTTATTAGTGAGTTGACGTTTTTCCATGAGAGGGATAGAGATTCCGAGGAAGAGTGCGGTCATGGCTATCGCGCCGCCGATAAACATGTCGATGCCGTTCAACGACGCGTACATGATCCAGATGCCCCACCAGAACTGAATCTCGCCGAAGTAGTTCGGATGGCGACCGTGTTTCCATAGACCTACGTTACATACTTGACCGGGATGGGCGGCACGGAAATCATGGCTCTGCTTGTCAGCAATCAGTTGGATAGTAGCCGATGCCAAGCATACAATACATCCGAAATAGGTCAGTATATTCGCAGGTACTATGGTCTCAAATAGTTTCAGTCCCGGCAGTATGGCGGCAAAGACCACGAGTGTCGGCATCATGTTAAGCCCGAAGAGATTGATCGTATGGAACACCAAGGGATGGCGGTCGCGATACTTGGTGTAACGCCAGTCTTCGTGCGCGATACCCTGGAAGGTGATAGCCCAGTTGCGCGTGAGTCGCCAGCCCCAATACCATGAGGCTACAAGCAATAGAATGACCGGAAGCGACCATACGCCGGTATAAAACGCCCAGAGTAAAAAAGCGACCGGCGGAAAGACACTCCAATAAGGATCATAGACCGACACGTTCTCGTAGAGCAAACCGAATACCCACACGACTATCGTTGCCAACACGTCAGCGCAAAAGAGAGCGATGAGGGAGTTAGGGATGAGGGAGTTAGCGACCAACCACTCAAACAGCAGCCATCCTGCTACGCCTGCGAGTGCGTAAATAGCGGCTATCAGCGCCACACTACACCATTTGGAATAATTTCGTTTCATATCATTGCACGTTTTTGATCACTTTCGCAGGATTGCCGACGGCGATGGAGTTGGCGGGGATGTCATGCGTAACAACCGCTCCGGCTCCTATGGTACAGTTATCGCCGATAGTGACGCCGGGCAGGATGGTTACGTTACCGCCGATCCAGACATCATTACCGATGGTTACCGGTTTCGCCCATTCCTGGCGTGTCCTGCGCTCACGCGGATCGGTGCTATGACACGCGCAGTAGATATGCACGCCCGGTCCTAAGAAACAATCGTCTCCGATGGTGACATACGCCTCGTCCAAGACGGTAAAACCGAAGTTCGCAAAAAAACGTTTGCCGACACGGATATGTTTGCCGTAGTCGCAATAAAAAGGCTGGTTGATGAAGGTGTCTTCATCCGCCTGGCCTAAGATCTCACGAATCATCTTATTGCGCCCTGCAAAGTCCGTCGGCAGCAGGTTATTGTACTGCTGACAAAGTACTTTCACGCGGTTGAGGTCTTGCAACAACTCTGAGTCACAGGCGTCATACACTTCGCCGGCTAACATTTTCTCCCGTTCTGTTCTCATTCTTTTGTAAACATATAGCCACTATACCGGATTTCAATCGTGCTGTCCGAATACGTGGAAATAGAAATATATTGTGCCGAACATGCCACTTTGCCGTTTAAGGAAGGAATAACAAGATGTCCTTTGTCTTGGTTTGTCTGCCGGATAGCAACGGTGTCAAACAAAAGAATAGCATCCTTATACGGCACGTGCAATACACCGTTCACTATACTGTCTTCCGTTAGTTTGGCAGGTAACTCATTGGAGCTGTTGGCCTGTCTGGTATACTCTATATTCCGGATTTGTATACGCGTTGCATCTGATTCGCTTTCCCCTGAAACATACCGTTCGCTATCGCCCACCCAACGACTGACGTATTCCTTTCCGTAACAACTTTTCATATAGGTTATTTCTTTATCCAGTTTGTCCAATTCATCGTCCTCCGACGATTTTTGATACAGGGAATACCATGTGAACGGCACTTGCAGCCCTTTCTCGGCAATCATCTGGTCTATCTTCGCAGACAAATACGGTCTGCAGAGACGGTAATAATTGAGCGGATGTCCGGATGAGATGATAAACAGAGCCGCGAAGGAGAATGCAATCCAATGGAAGCGTTTGCGCGGCACTACGAGCATGACGATACAGATGGCATAGAACCAAAGGAGCAAGGTCAGCAAGTAAAGCCGTGGAGGAGTGATGCCATAGTCGATGAAACGGCGCACAACACCCACAGACATCAGCACTAATAGTGGCAGGATAGCTATCGGAAGCCAGCGCGTCAGGGCTTTGCTTTGCCATGATTCTTTGTGTGTTACCTGCGGATACAGGAGTATATAACAAAGGATATAGGCAATCATTACTGCCGAGACGAGTCCCGAGATCATGCCTTTGGGTAGTTCCCAGTGAATCAGAATATTGATGCCATAAGCATAGAGAACCACGATATAACATCCGAGCAACGGCAGTAACAACCATGAGACGATTTTCGTGAGGGACGACGGCATTTGTGCTGAGGCGTTGTGTTTGCGTTCTGAATGCGGAATGAGAGCAAGAAAAAGCATCCCAAAGAGTAGTACCGAGCACATGATCATAATGATCTCGGACCATTTCATACCGGGTTCGAAATCAAAGAGTGCCGCCGTTCCGTAGAGAAGTCCTTCCAGACCGCCTGTCATCACCCATGCTACCACACCGCTGATGAGCAATACTCCGCAAAGCGACAGAATGAAATGCCAGACTTTGAGGTCGTCCTTTTCGCGCAAGAAAGAGCCGAACGGAATGAGCAGTACGACAAGCGTTATCCATGCTGCGTTGCCGATATAGAACGCAGGCAGTCCGCGGTTAGGTATCACGTCCGTCAGAAAAAGCAGAACGCAATAGACCGCGCAAAGGGCAAGCGACACGCTTTCTACTATCCATCTACGCCGTTGGTCACGCTGTTCTTCCCCCCATAAGGAAGTGGCTAAACTGATGACGATGCCGGCAGACATAAAGGCAAGAAGGCACAATAGTTTGCGGCCTGGTCCGGTCTCTGTAGCCACCAGATAAGAAAGTACCGCGGTCAGGGCAACCAGTAATCCGGTCGTTACAGGAAAGCGCTTTAGGACGCGCAGGAGTGTCTCGCTGATGTTTTGAAGCGACAGACGTTGTTTCAAGGATTGTATATTCATTTCTTGGTATATTTGGCTTTGACGATTTCGTATGAATTGCGGATGAGGTCGCGTGTCAAGTCGTCCGGCGAAGTATGCGGGTCAAGACCAATCCAGTGTTTGGGCGACTCGTTATAGGGGTTGCCAAAGAAAGGCAGAAATCTTGTATCTCTTCGACGTTCATAAACTCGACTTTAATGTTTGCGCTTGCAAAAGTACAAAAAAAATCCCACATACGCAAGAGGTAGTGGGATTTTTTTGTAAAAAAAAAGAGCACTCGCTCGGGAGTGCTCCAATTTCGCAAAACATGCCTCGCTATGAGATGGCGATTTGGCGTCCGGTCTTGCCTTCTTCGCGTTTGATCTTCGGCAGGTCGATGGTCAAGATACCATCTTCAACTTTTGCGGCGATCTTCGCTTCATCCACATTGTCCGGCAAGGTGTACTTCTGCTCGAAGTTCGTGTAAGCAAACTCGCGTCTCAAGTAGTGCGAATGTTTGTCTTCTTCCTTGTGCTCGAACTTGTTCTCGATGGCAACGCAGAGGTTGTGATCCTCATCGACGTGTACTCGGCAGTACTCTTTCTTGACACCCGGAGCAGCCAGTTCGACAACATAGTTGTCAGCCGTTTCTTTGACATTAACGGACGGCGCTACATTGCTTGCCGTATTCAGCATGTCGTTGTTCAAAAACTCATCAAATACTGTCGGGAACCATCCGTTTGTCGGCAGCCAACTGTTTCTACGATAGATTGCAGGTTTCATAATCAATCCTCCAAATTTAAGTTAAACGATGTTTAACGTAGTTTGCGTAGTTTACGTTGTTGGCGTAATAGGCGTTGTTGCGTTTTCGCTTTAAGAATGGCAAGAAATATGCCAAGTCCTAAATCTCTGCCATTTTGTCCACTTTTCGTGACAAATTGTCCATTGGCTGCAGGTTTGTCAGGCCTATCTTAGAAGCAGGTCTTTCAGTTGGATTTGCGGATGGCGGTATTGACGTTCTTTGTGTGTCTGGAGACCGTTCGTTGTGAAGGCTTGCTGCGCACAAGCGTGAACGCAGGCGAGACACACGGTACAATGGTCTCCGGTGATGGCTTTTTTGTCTGTCAGGCGGATGTTCTTCATCGGGCAGACTCTGGAACATATGCCGCAACCGGTACATTTGGCGGGATTCACTTTCGGTCCCATACAATGTATCATTCCTCTCGTCACAGCCGGGCGGCCGAGAAGCCATGAGAGGAGACCGAACCAACTATAGTGCAGCGTGTGGCTTTCGGCCTGCAGTTCACGGATGATCTGCTCCATGCGAGCTGGCACGCGTTGGAATTTACCTAACTGTTTGTTGGGATTGCGCCCAAACGCCAGCGCGCTGTTATCGGGCATACTGACCTTATGGCTGTATGCCAGTTCGATACCATTCTTGCGTAGCAGGCGGCGCAACACCCAGATGCAGTTACCCGCTGCGCTTCCGCACGTGACGACCGCAAAGACATAAGCTTGCGGACTGATTTGCAGTTGCGAAATCATTTCGGGCATAGCGGGAGGCAAGTTGAAATCATATGTCGGGAAAACTAAACCGATTCGTTTTTCGGCCGTCAAGTCCTGCTGAACGGCTTCGGTCAGTAGCATCAGTCGTTCGTTCAGCCGTTCTGCCAGTTGTCGTGCGACCGCAAGGCTATTTCCTGTTGCGGAAAAATAAAGTATCATATATATGCGATTTTGCGTGCAAAAGTACAAAGATTTTTTGTCTAAAAATCCACCTTTTCGCCGATCTTTGCGTCTTCATTTCTTCGTGTAATTATGTGCGTTTACGGCCTTTTCCAATGCAACGCGGCCAAGGTCGGTCATCAGACCGCGTGCTTCCAAGTCGGCGCAGCGTTGTTTATTCAGTTCGGTCCAGTGGCTGCGTTTCTGTCTCGGCGAGAGACGTTGTGCAAGCCTTCCGTCGGGCAGACGCTTCAGCGTTGAGTCTATCCAGCCGAAACAGAGCGATTCTTCGACAACATCGAGATACGGCAGACACAGGCCTTCGGGCTTTGTTTTTCCTCGGTACATGGCGATCCAGCAGCATTTTTCGGTGGCTGCGTTATGCTCGAACCATGCCCTTAGTTGCGCCCGTTCACTATATTCCAAGAGGTCCACTATGTCCATTACAAGCTCTTTTTAGAGGTTATAATATCTTTAATATCTCAGAAACATTCGATACAATATACGTCGCCCTTTCATTCGTTAACTCCTTCGCTTCTTCATTCCTTACCCATATCTGGTCTATCCCGGCTGCTTGGGCTCCGGCGATGTCGGACGAGTAACTGTCACCTATCATAACCGCCTCGTCCGCCGTGATACCGTTGCGTTCCAAGGCTATCTCAAAAATGCCGGGTTGTGGTTTGTTGATCCCTACTTCTTCACTAATGATCGTGTGGGTGAAGTAGGAAGCCAGACCCGAGTGCTCGAATTTGTAGTACTGCACCTCTTTGAAACCGTTGCTGATAATGGTCAGCGGGTAGTTCTTCGCCAATGCTTTCACTACTTCCGCCGCACCCGGCAACACGGAGAAATACTTATTCGTCAGTCGCAGGAACTCCGCGCCTATCTCATGGGCTAAGTTCACCGTTTCATCATTTGCATCATTGGCATCATTCACCAATAACGGTCTCAGAAACCGCTGCAAGTGCAACCATTCCTTCGTCACTTCCCCGCGACCGTACATGCCCCATAACTCCAGGTTATAGGGTCTGTACGCGTTTACGTAATCCTCAAACGTGGGATATAACCGATCTAAGCGATACGTCTCATAGATGTCCTGCAGCGCCTTATGCTCCGCCGTCGACCAATCGCCTATCGTATCGTCCCAATCTAAGAAAATGGCTTTGTACCGTTTCATCAGCGTTTGTTGAGTAACAATCCCTTCTGCCATTTCAGCGTCGGGTAGGTCTTCTTCAAATAGGCCACGGCCTCTTCAATACCGCTGCTACCGCTCGTTGCAAACGGAATCATGATTTTACCCTGTAACTGCGGCTCGTTGTTATCCAACCATGAATTGATAATACGTGGACAGATACCCCACCAAATCGGAAAACCGACATAAACGGTGTCATACGGCGTCACGTCCGTACATTGTTTGATAGCCGGTCGCTCATCCGGGTCACTCATCTCCAGCGACGAACGGGATTTGTCATTACGCCAATCGAGGTCAGCATCCGTGTATGGCTGAGCGGGTACAATCTCCCATAAACGGGCATCATGTTGCTTTGCCAACTTCTCGGCTGCGGCTTTCGTTGTTCCTGTGGCGGAGAAATAAGCCACGAGTGTCTTTGCTTCCATACTGGTCATACTTACGGCACATACCAGTGCCATGAATAATAATCGTTTCATTGTGTTTGCGCTATTTTGGCGCAAAATTACGAAAAAAAATCGATATATGCAAAAAAATCCATGCGCAAATTTACAAATAGCTCATTTTTGTAGATTTTTGTTAGGCTCGGGTCATAGGCGGATTAGCCCCTCGCTGTCCGCCTTCTACGAGCGGACAATTCGCCCTCGCGTCTCGCTTTCTGAGCTCGCTCGCCCGCTTCGGCCTCAATGCGAGTATAGTACGTCCCCTTTAAGGAGCGTGAGCTCCGCCCCTCTATGTCTATTGTGCTGGATAATATCCAGCGTCTTTTCGTCCATTAACCCGGCATCCTATGCCGGTATCGTTATGTTCTGCTGTCTACTCCTCGCCGCTATTCCGGCGAGCTCTCTTCTTCGTATTTTGTCGAATGCCATTCAACATTTTTTCGCAAAAAATCTCCCTTTTCTTGCACATATCAAAAATATTTCGTACCTTTGCACCCGCAAAGGTTTCATAACCTCAGCAAGGACATATTGATAAAAGCGTCTATCACGCTTTGTTTTGGCTTCCTAGAATCTGGTAAATTCATATAATCCAAAACATTGCTACACGGACGCCCATAGTGTGTATCTTAGTACATGTTCTTCGTGTATATGTACATACGGCGTGGGCTTCAGTGTTGTTTGTTCGGATTAGAGGGCAATACCAGAGCCTTAGGAAGCGGAACGGCAACATTGCAGTCCCGCTTTTTGTTTATATTTATATATGAAACTTAAAATTTAATAAATATGAAAACAAAACTTTTTACTCTTTTCCTTGCGCTTGTAGCAAGTGTGGGAAGTGTTTATGCTGACTGGTTTCAGTCCGTTGTAGTTGGCGATTTAAGGTATATTCTTGATGAAGATACCAAGACAGCAAAAGTAACATATATGTATAGAAATTATGTTTTAGAAGTGACGTACTATAATAACATAAGCGGAAGTAAATACTGGGACATTGAGGCAGCAAATATTCCTGCAACCATTGTATACAATGAAGAAACGTATGATGTTACAGGGATTGGAGAACATGCTTTTGAACATTGCGATAGTTTGCGTTCAGTAGCAATCCCTAGTAGTGTAACAACGATAGAAGATTATGCTTTTAATTCTTGCAACAAATTAGCCGCTGTTCATATTGCAGACATCGCTGCTTGGTGCACAAACGAATTTAAAGATCGAAATCCTCTTGCGATTGCCCATAATTTGTATCTCAATGAAGAATTGATCACGAATTTAGTAATTCCGGAAGGAGTTACAAGTATTTCAGAAAAGGCATTTTATGATTGTGACAATATTACCTCTGTTACAATTCCGGGTAGTGTTACGAATATTGGTAAAGATGCTTTTAGTGCTTGCAACAAATTGAAATCAGCCACTATTGGTTATTGTGATCATACAACGTCTGATAATTATATGAGTATAGAGAGTTATGCTTTTAATAGCAAATTAGATACGGTTATAATAGGTAAAAATGTTGCAAATATAGATAGCTATGCATTTGTAACTCTGACTTCTAGTAATCTAAAATCAGTAACACTTTATTCAGATACGCTTGTAGGCAAGGCATACTCTTTAAATAAAAGTATGGAAACCATATTCGGAAATAATGTTCAAGAATACATCATAGGTGAAGGAGTAAAAAGTATTGGAAAATATGCATTCTACGGATGCTACAACATGACTTCTATTACATTCCCGAAAAGTTTAATAAAGATTGATGTTAATGCTTTTACAACATATTCCAATTTGAAAGCTGTTCATATCTCAGATTTAGCGACATGGTGTGCTGTTACTTTCATATCGGATAACTCTAATAAGACATCTAATCCTCTTTTACAAGCACATAACTTGTATTTGAATGATTCTCTTATAACAGATTTAGTATTTCCAAATAGTATCACAAGCATTGGGGATTGGACGTTCTGCGGTGGAAGTTTTAACACCATTACTATTCCAAGTAATGTTGCCAACATTGGGGGAAAGGCTTTTTACGCTTGTGATAGTTTGACTTCTGTGACTTTTATAGACCCTCATCTCGACATTAAAGAATCGGCTTTTCTTCAGTGCACAAATTTGAATGCAATACATACGACGGACATCGCTTTATGGTGTAATATGAATTTTAGTACCATAGGATCTAATCCTCTATATTATGCCCGCAATTTATATCTTAACGGAGAACTTGTAACCGATTTAATAATACCTAATAGTGTTACAAGTATTAACAATTATGTTTTTAGTGGGGAGAGCAATATAAATTCAGTTAATATCCCCAGTAGTGTCGAATATATAGGGAATGGCGCTTTTTATGAATGTACCAATTTGTCCACCATAGAGATTCCTAATAGTGTTACATTTATCGGAGAAGAAGCATTTAGGTCGTGTAAAAATCTTATATTAGTTGAATTACCGAATAGTCTAACCAGTATTAGCAGTGGTTGCTTTCAGACGTGTAGTAATTTGGCGGCAATTGTTCTGCCAAATGGAATCACAAGTATAGGCAGTAACGCTTTCTATGGTTGTAAAAGCATAACTGAGATCACAATCCCTAGTGGTGTCGAGAACATTGGCGGAAGCGCATTTGCATATTGTGATAGTTTAGCAAGTGTCGCTATCCCAGAAGGTGTTACTTCTATTGGACGCAGTGCTTTTTGTAACACTAACTTATCCTCAGTTATTCTTCCTAATAGTCTTGTTGAAGTGGATGAATATATATTTTACGGATGCGAAAAATTAGGACATGTTATTCTGTTAGCAGAGACTCCACCTACGTCTGCATATTATAATTTTGGAAATTTTGTGCCAAGTGGCACCCCTATATATGTTCCGTGTGGCACATTAGATGCATATGTGACTACGAAGTGGAGCCATTATAACATCCAATATCAACCAAATATCTTTGCGTTAAACATATCTTCCTCAGATACGCTAAAAGGACAAGTTGATTCTGAAGGAAATATTTGTACGACTACTCTTTCTGCGACACCGAAGGAAGGTAACTATTTTGTTAAATGGAGTGATGGTAACACCGATAATCCACGAACCATTATGCTTACGCAAGATACAACTATAACTGCTATTTTTGCTGCGCAGAAATTTATTGTTAAATTTGTCGATGATAATGATACTATTCTATCTTCGCTGGAGTACGAATATGGAGCGATACCAGTATTGCCGGAAGATCCAGTAAAAACGAATGATGCGCAATATTCATATACCTTTGCCGGCTGGTCACCACAAATCGTTGCTGTGACAAGTAACGCAACGTACAAGGCAACTTACACTTCGACGCTCAATAAATATACTATTACGTTTATGAACGAAGATTCTATCTTATCTGCTGATTTGTGGGAATATGGCACAACGCCTGTTTATAGGGGAGCAACTCCAACTAAAGTAGAAGATGAGCAATATACCTATACCTTCAGTAGTTGGGCTCCAGAGATAGTTTCAGTTGTGGCAGATGCCACATATACAGCGACCTTCACGGCAACAGAAAAGACAGAAGCTATTGATAACATTCTTGACAAATCTATAGTACCAGTAAAGATTGTGGATAACGGCAACATCTATATTCTTATGCCCAACGGCAAGAAATATTCAATTATTGGTGAACTGGTTGAATAATATAGTTATGGAAAAATCTATATTGATGTGTGATAGCACAGAAGGTGACGGAAAAGCCGAAATTGTCATGGATTATGTCATGTCGTACTCGTTGAGAATGGCTACAAATGATTATTTAAAGAAATATCCCAAACTGTGTCAGTATTGCCGATATATGTTAGGCAAATTGATAGATGTTAAAATCACTAATAAGACGAATGTAAAATCTGTCAAAGTATGGAAAGAATGGCGGCGTATTGATTTATGCGTTGAGGTGATTATTCAAGATGGAGATAGTGAACTAAAATACGCTCTCTTAATTGAGAATAAGTATTATACATTACTTCACAACGATCAACTAAGAAGATACAAAGAAGTATTTGATAATTACTACAAAACAACAGAATGGCATAAAGTGTATAAGTTAGTAACTTGCCACGAAAAGTATAATATCAAGAAATTCTACGGGAAAGAATTATCGAATAATCCTGAGTTTAAAGCTTTAAGTTTCTACGATTTGCTGACCAAAAAATATTGGCACAAAGACACAGGAACTTACGAAGAAACCGAAAGTGACATCTTTAATGAGTTTTGGTTAAGACATTGGTGACGGTCAAATCCTCATTCTCCGCGGTGATAAGGTTTATACTTTGCAAGGACAAGAAGTAAAGTAATCCTTCGTTCATTTGCCGAAATTTTATTCGGCGCCCCTTTCGTTAAGTTCGCGAGTCGTCCTGCTCGCGTTCTTCCTTTCGTCCGGCTCGCGTTCTTCCTTTCGTTCTGTTTGCGAGTCGTCCTGCTCGCGTTCTTCCTTCATTTTTTCTCAACAAATTCCCTCCCCAATTTGCATTTTCTTTTATTTTTTTCTCATCTTTTTCTTGCACATTCCTTTTTCTTGTAGTACCCTTTCACTCAAATTTAAATCTAATAGTATGTTATTAGTAGGTGATTAGTAGGTGATTAGTAGGTTATTAGTAGGTTATAAACGGTATCATCTCACCGCCATGAACTCACGTTTCTACTCCGTCTGAATACCCAACCACCCTATCGTAGAGAAACAAAAGACTTTCCGCGACTTGTTCGTGTTAAATAGATAAAATTCTATTTTATTTTGCAAAAAATGTCCGAATGTTTGCATATATGCAATTTTTGTAGTATCTTTGCAGCCGGAAATGAAAATTGCATAACAAAATCATCTTATATATTATGAAACACACATTTCTTTGGGTAGCAGCTTTGCTGCTGACTTGCGGCGCTTCTCTGCGCGCGGAAAATCAAGCCCCGGCTGACAATGACCATCATGGCCAGTACGTTCGTTGTATCGCGTTCTACAACCTTGAGAACCTCTTCGACACCATTCATGACGAGGGCAAGAATGACTATGAGTACCTGCCGGATGGCGGTAACAAGTGGACAGCCTACAAGTACGAGAACAAGGTGAAGAACATGGCCTATGCCGTTTCGCAATTGGGTACCGACTATGATCCGCGCGGTGCCACCTGCGTGGGTGTAGCCGAGGTAGAGAATATCGGCTGTCTGTACGACCTCTGTGCCGAGGCGAATAGCAAGTACGGCCGCCGTCTCAAACCGATTCTGATTGAGGGTCCGGACCGCCGTGGTGTGGATGTCGGTTTCCTCTATGACACCGTGCTCTTTAAACCGTCCTCAGTGCACGGACACGAGCTCAAAGCGCATTATGCCGATGGAGGTGTGATCAAGACCCGTCTCCAGCTCTGCGTGTCGGGTTACCTCATGGGCGATGGTTCGCCGGAGAAAATCCATATCATCGTGAATCACTGGCCGAGCCGTTACGGAGGAGAGCTCTCTTCCCGTCCGGGTCGTGATACAGCCGCTATGCTCTGTATGCAGATCTGCGACTCGATTTATAAGAAAGAGCCGAAGGCAAAAATCGTCATCATGGGCGACTTGAACGACGACCCGTACAACCACTCCTGCAAAGACGTACTCAAAGCTCGTAAATATCGCGAAGAGGTTGAGCCTTACGGTTTTTTCAACACCATGTGGCAAATGCTCGACCGTGGCATCGGATCGCTGGCTTACAACGGAAGTTGGAACCTCTTCGACCAAATCATCATCAACGAGCCCCTGCTGAGCGAGAAACTGCACACCGGTAAGTGGACCTATTGGAAGGCGCAGATCTTCAATAAACCCTTCCTTACCGTGCAAGAAGGCAAGGATAAAGGTACGCCGCTTCGTACGACCAAAGCCGGTGTTTGGCAGAACGGATACGGAGACCACTATCCGACTATGATATATCTCATTCGTAAGAAATAATCGGAGAAACTCCGGGCCCAAACATACATCGTATGACATTACAATTGAGGAGAAATGCAGCGCCCATAAAGATGCGTAACTACGGGCGTATTGTTCAGGATATGATTCAGTATGCTACCACCCTTCCGCCGAGTGTGGAGCGCGATTCGCTCGAGGTCTATATCGCCCTTTGTATGCGCCAACGCAACCTGACATGGAACAGAGACCAAGAAGCCGGCGTGCAGCGTGTGCGAGAAGATATATTGCGCCTGTCCAACGGCCAGCTGAAATGTAAGTCTGCCGCTTTTGAGCGATTCATGGCGCAGCCGAATGCATCGTTGATTCAGAAGAAAAAGAAAAAAGATGGCAAATAACAATCGGTTTAAGATTTTCGCAGGCTCCAAAGGAGGAGCATTAGCCCAACGTATCTGCGATGAGTTGGGTTGCCAATTGGGAAACCTGCATCTCGATCGTTTTTCAGACGGTGAGTTTTGTACGTATTTTGAGGAGTCCGTTCGCGGCCAGAACGTTTACCTGGTGCAACCAACCTGTCCGTCCAGCGACAATTTGATGGAGTTGCTTCTTATGATTGACGCCGCTAAGCGAGCCAGTGCCTCCAAGGTCATCGCTGTCATCCCTTATTTCGGATGGGCGCGTCAGGACCGTAAGGATAAGCCCCGTGTCTCTATCGGCGCGAAACTGGTAGCCAACATGCTCCAGACAGCCGGAGCGGACCGTGTCATCACCGTCGATCTCCATGCTGACCAAATTCAGGGTTTCTTTGATATCCCTGTTGACCACATCTACGGTTCCAACGTCTTAGCGCCCTATATCGCCGCGCTGAACCTCAAGAAACTCATCGTGGCTTCTCCGGATGTGGGAGGTTCGAAACGGGCGTCCGGTTTTGCGAAGAAACTGCATGTCATGACCGACCGGGAGGTACCGATGGTCATTTGTTATAAGAATCGTCCGGACTTCAATAAAGTATCCGAAATTCGCGTCTTAGGTGATGTGTATGGCAAGGACGTTGTGCTCTTCGACGATATCGCCGATACGGCAGGTACTTTGTGCAAGGCCGCTGAGGTGATGAAGGAAGGCGGCGCCAAGTCTGTTCGTGCCGTGGTGACGCACGGCGTGTTGAGCGGCCCTGCCTGCGAGCGCATCAACGCCTCTCCTATCGAAGAACTGGTTTGCACCGACTCCATCCCGTTCGACGCCACCCGATGCCCGAAGATACACGTCGAGAGCCTCGCTATGCCGATCGCACAGACGATTCGAGCTATTCAAAATCATACCTCGGTCAGCGAGACTAATATTCGATGAAGATATTTCAATTGACAAATTTAAAATTTCCAATTATAAGCGCGATGTGCTTCGCGCTTATGCTCGTTTCGTGCAGTAAGAAACCGGCAACTGCTCAACGTCCGGCTTTCTCGTCTGACAGCGCGTACGCGTATATTGAGAAACAGATGTCGTTTGGTCCGCGTGTGCCCAACAGTGCCGCACATATGCAATGTGCTGTATGGCTCATCGAGCAGTTACGTGCCTGCGGAGCAGAAGTGGAATTGCAGAAAGGTTTTATGCCGGATTATCGCGGTAACAACCAGCAGATCTATAATGTCATCGGTCATTTCTACACGCTCGAGACTATGTCTCGTCCCCGTATCCTCTTGGGTGCGCACTATGACACACGCCCCTGGTGTGACGAGGAAGAGGAGTATAGCGATCGTTTTTATAACGTACCCGGCGCGAATGACGGAGCCAGTGGAGTAGGCGTGCTGCTGGAGGTTGCCCGTCAGTTAGGCAAACAACTGCAAGACTCCACCTTCCGTACTCCCGTAGACATCATCTTCTTTGATGTAGAAGACAGCGGTGCGCCCGATTTCTATACGGGTCCTGAACGAGATGACACATGGTGCCTCGGTTCGCAGTTATGGGCTCGAAGTTATGCACAGAAAGTGGCGGACCATCAGCCGGTTGTTGCGTATCAATATGGCCTCATCTTGGATATGGTAGGTGCTCCGGATGCTGTCTTCCCGTTGGAACTCTTTTCGATGCAGTACGCCTCGAATTATCAACAGCAAATCTGGCATTCCGCTGCGCAGTTAGGTTACGGCGCGATGTTTAGCGACCAATACTCATACCCCATCACCGACGACCATTTCTATATCAACCATATCGCCGGTATTCCTTGCGTCGATGTCATTCATTATGACCTAAGGAATGCAACCGGTTTCCCCGCATGGTGGCATACACGCCAAGACGACCTGCAAAACATCAGTCGTTCGACCCTGCAAGCCGTAGGAGAAGTGGTGATGAGTCTGTTATAAACCCAAGTGAATTCGAAAACGCATGCCCCATTGAATAGTGGGACTGAGCGACCACACCGAATAAAGATCGCACACGCGTAAGATATTTCCCAAACCGATACCAATCTCCGCATAGAAATTATGCGGGGATTGTTGATTTGTAAGGGCAGATAAGTGATTCGCGGATAAGTAGCTGTAAGCCAACTTCGTCTCTACCAGTTCGCGTAAATGCAGCCAGCGTATACCCGGAATGAGATTAAACAGTATTCCCTGCCCATTCCATTCGGCCTGCAGCGCAGCGTACTTATCGCCTATCATCTGCCGTCCGTGCAGGAACGTGAAGCGGTAAGGATCATAGGCATAACCTTGGTTCGCATTCGCTTGCCAAAGCAGTTCCTCCGGAGCTGTACCAAATACCGCACCGCCTTGCAGCGCATAATGCAATGTACCGCCCATACCTATGTTCGCATGCTGCGTCAGCATCACGCGTAAGTGTGCATAGACCGAACTCGGCGCATTGGCTCCTTGCCAATGACCTGCTTCCAAACCCAGATACAACACCGGATATTTTTGCGAATAAGCATAGCGGCGCAGGAAATAGCCATCGTATTTCTTCTCGCCCCAACTGAGACGTGCGATCGTACTAAGCGATTGATATGCATATCCCGTCTGCCAACCTGCCCGAATATACGCGTGCGTCTCTAAACTCGTACCTGCAAGTCCCATTCGCTCACCCCAATCCGCGAACCAATGCAACTGCAACTGCCGTTGACGCATCGCCGTATTGACGCAAAGTGAATCACGATGCAGCGCTTCAAAAGCATAAGCGGTGAAGTCGAAGTTTCCCCAACCCATCGAGTTCTCTCGCAGCAAGCGATCGAAATCATCCACTTCAAACCAAACATACTTATCGTGATACTCCAATTGCAGAATATTCCGTCGCTCTGTCGGCAAATTCACAGAGATACGACCCATTCCTTTCGCCCTGCGATCGCGAATACCATAACCCACAGAAGCCTCTAATGAAACCGTCTTGGACATTTTCTCGTTCGTTCGGAAGGGCAAACCGAAGTGAACACCCTCGTGTTTATTCACTTGCAGAATCTCTTCGATATGACCGATATCCACCGCGGTGCCTGTAGGGATATAACCCGTAGTAGCAATAGTGGCGAACCATTTCGCGGTACGCATGATAGGCAGACTGTCCAGCGCCGCGAAGGCCGAGTCGGTCGGAGTGAGACCGGCTGCGCTGTGAGGTGCGACGGAGTCGCGTGTATAGGTTTCGCCGTTTACAGCTACGCTGTTTATAGCTTCGCTGTTCATTATATTCGTGGTCAGCAGCAGGGTCGGAAAGACCGTACCTGCTTTGTCTGACTTCACGGCGAAATCCAAAATCGCCGATATATGCTCATCCGCTATGGCTCCATCCTCTGTCAAGGTCTGCGAGACATGCAGGTTGTTGACGTAATTCACTGCCACTTCGGCCGGCACATAGGCCTGCAGCGCCCGTAAAGCAAATGTAGTGGTATCAATGACCATCTCGCCATTAAACGTCGCATAGAACGAGTTTCGTGTTCGGAAAGCAATACGCACCAAACCCGCTTCTGCGGTAGAATCATTTTCGTCTATATAATAGCGGTAATAGAGGTTACCTCCTGTTGCCAACGGGGATAAGAAAGCATGCCCCATGAGTGGCACAGAGTTGGCGTAGAAATTCAGATTCCCCTCATTCCCGATGAGGGTAGAGTAGTCCGTGGAAGAGAGAATAAGCGCTTGCGTACGTTGGTCATTCGCCGGAATCATCTCTTGTCCCGTCATGCGAAAAGACTGAGTCTCGCGATATAGCGGTAGCACGTACGTACTGTCTTCATTAGAGATCATACCCGCTTGCAAACTGCGCCAAAGGGCTCGCCGCAAGTGCCGTTTATTGATATGCGATACATAGAGCGTCTGTTCGCGTTTTAACGTACTGCTTCTCTCTGCATGCAAAGTTCGGTCATTCTCCGCACGATGTTGTCGCACTTGCCGTAAGATCTCCAAGGCCGGGTTCTCATTCGGTGCTACAACCACCTCTGTCAGCATCGCTGCTTTCTCCCGCATCGCTACTTGCAGACCTGCCATCGCGCCGGGTTCTATCTCATAACGCTGCGTGTAATAACCGACAGCCGAGAAGACCAACTGTGCCTTCGCCTGCATGTCCACCCGTAACGCATAAGAACCGTTCTCGTCCGACGTGGTGCCTATCTTCGTACCCCGAAAATGAATATTCACATTCGGAATGGCTTCGCCCGTCGTCTCATTCACAATCTCACCCACAATAATCGTCTCCACTGCATGCAGCGGAGCAAGGAACAAAGAGAAAAGAAGACAGACGATTATTTTGAGTTGGCGGGATGACATTCTAATATCGCTTTTCGTAAATCCTGCACATCAAGATGCGTATAGATTTCGGTAGTCGCTAAGTCTTCATGACCTAACAACTGCTGAATGACGCGCAGGTCCGCTCCGTTCTGCAGAAGATGGGTTGCGAACGAATGACGTAAAGTATGCGGCGAGACGGTCTTGGTGATACCTGCTTCTTCGCATAACCTTCTTACGATCGTAAACACCATGGCTCGCGTCAAAGGTCTGCCGTACCGATTGACGAAAGCTAAATCCCGTGCTTCGGGTTTAACCGGCCAGGTACTGCGCTCTTGCATCCAGTAACCGAACCATTCCTCCGCGACAGGAGAAACAGGAACAAGACGTTGTTTCGAACCCTTACCTTCAATCAGCAGATAGTGCTCATCCAGATACATACGACTCAACCGCAGGTCTACCAACTCACTCACGCGCAGACCACTCCCGTACAGCATCTCCATCATCGCGCGGTTACGATGACCTTCATTGGAACTGAGGTCTATCGCCTGCATCATTCGGTTCACTTCCTCCAACGAAAGCACCGTAGGCAGGTGTTTGGATTTCTTCGGACTCTCTAACAGTTCCGACGGATCTTGGTCAATATAGTCTTTGTAAAGCAGAAAACGAAACCAGGAATGAATACCCGCTAACACGCGAGCTTGTGTGGCTTCGGATTTGACGGACTTGAAGGTATCGAAGATAAACTCCTGCAGCGCATCAAAATCCATATGCACTACATCCAACTGATGGTCCTTGGCGTACGCACGCAGTTTATCCAGGTCCATCTCATAGCCCTCTACCGTATTCGGGGAATATCCGCGCTCCAAGCGAAGCCAGGTGTGGTATTCTTTGGCTAATGCCTCTTCGGATGTTATTGCTTTAGCCATGGCAGAAGGGGTCCGGTGAAGTAGCAGTTATAGGTGACACGCGAACCGTACGTGTTGCGGAAATAGAGCGTGAGGGCCAGACTGTCGTTTCGATATACAAACGAACCCGAGTCCAACACTTGGATACTCAGCACTTGGTCCTCTTCGATATTGAGAATATACATCCCGTGCGGATAGCCCTCGAAATCCCGTCCGGGCAAGAATGTGAAAGGCTGCGGATCTGCAATACCTTGCTCCGTATAAGGAAGAGAACGATATTCTCCTTCCTCCAATAAACTATCCGGCACGAAGATATCCGTGATACAGAGGTTATATCCCGTTCCTTTGATACGACGTTCCTCATCCAGTGTTAAACCGTCCGAATAGATATCCAGGCCCACTACCGCGCAGGACACGGAGTCATAGCAATGACCATAGATCTGTTCATAGGCAGTGGTGTACTGCTGTGGCAAACCGCGATAGGAAGACGGCTTATTCGGTGTGCAAGCCACCAGAAGCAGGCACAACAAACAAGGAAGCACTTTTAACTTTCTTGACGGATACCATGCGGCTACAAAACCGAGAGCCAACACCACAGCTGCCACTAACAGGATATCTGCTATCTGCACCTGTACCGGATAGACGGAGATAATATACTCACTCCCTGTACCCAGTTTAAGCCATCCGAAGTGCTGTTGCCCCAGGCAAATAAGCACGCCGATAATAATTCCCAAGAGTGTCCCCAAAGCCGATATAAACCATCCTTCCAACAGGAAGATACGACGAATAGTAGGTTCGTCTGCTCCTAAATCCGATAAGATACGGATGTCTTCGCGTTTATCAATGATGAGCATCGAGAGCGAACCGATGATATTAAAGGACGCAATAAGCAGAATGAAGACCAGCAATAAAATCGTCAACCATTTCTCAATGCGTAAAATTCGAAAGAAATCCGCCTGCTGCTCATATCTGTTCAATACCTTATAGCCAGGGCCTAATACTTTCGCTATCTCGTTTTGCACTTTATCTATCTTCTGTCCTTTCTTCGGCGCGATACGCAGAGCTGTAGCCGTATATTCGTCATATTCGAACAGTCGTTGGGCCAATGGTAGCGATACGAGTATCAACTGATCGTCATATTCAATCTGGTTCACAGCGAACGTACCGGCAATAAACGCATGCTCGTGCTGCAGCGATTTATCGGGACGAAGCATATTGATCCGTCCTGTTCGCTGCGGCGCATACAGGTGCAGTGCCCCGGTGAAATGGGCATTCATTCCCAGTTGTGCCGCCAAACCTTGACCCAATGTGGCGCGGTCGAAGGCTCCGTCCCAAACCGAGAAGAAACCGTCGGTGATGATATTGCTCATATGCGCCGTGGCTTCGAAGAGTGTATCTACACCTAATACCCGTGCCGGCAGTTGGTGGTCTTTGTAGCGCACCAGCGCCGTTTGCTCCAGCTGCATAGAGACGGCTTGGATATCTTCGCGCGCGTACAACGAAACAACAGGCGCTGTGTCTGTGCGCAGCGTCTGACCTTCGGCGGGTACCACTAAAAGAGGAGGATCGAACTCCGAGAACATCTGCTCTACTAACGAACCGAATCCGTTCATCACACTCAGCACACAAATCATCGCTGCAGTTACTACCACAACAGCAGCTGCACTAATACCCGAAACGATATTAATGGCATTGTGTCCTTTCTTGGAGAAAAGATACCTC
The DNA here is from genome assembly GCA_900320865.1 of uncultured Bacteroidales bacterium. Lineage (GTDB taxonomy): Bacteria > Bacteroidota > Bacteroidia > Bacteroidales > Paludibacteraceae > Colicola. The sequence continues at coordinate 19,965 of ONTT01000009.1, forward strand.
CAGGCGATATGGGATTCAATGAGCGAGAAGTTCATCTATGCGCTCCATTCGGTCGATTGTTTCATCGAGGTGAAAAACTATCTCCGGGATGATGCGCAACTGATGACGCTCGAGTGCGCCGAGTTCACCGCGAAAGCGATGAGTGTTCTCTTCGATGAGCATCATCGTCTCTTTCACCTTATCTTGAGGGAAGATAGAGACGTAGATATGCGCAATAGAGAGATCTGGCGAAACACGCACCTCGCTCACGGAAATCAGCGTTCCGGTGAGCGTGCGCGCGTATCGCAATAGAATGTCGCTCATGTCCTTTTGAATCAGACGAGCGATCTTGTGTTGTCTAGTCGACTCCATTAAAATTTGTGGCGACCTTCGTCTGCTACGGTCAGTTTCTTGCGACCTTTAGCACGGCGTGCAGCCAATACACGGCGACCGTTAGCGGTTGCCATTCTCTCCAGGAAACCGTGTTTGTTACGACGCTTACGCTGGGAAGGTTGGAATGTACGTTTCATTGTTCTATCAGTATTTATGCTCTGTCACAGAGCGGTTTTTACACAAAATGGGCTGCAAAAGTACTGCTTTTTTTTGACATGACCAAAAAAAAACGCATTTTTTTTGCTTTTGAGTGCATTTTTTAGTCAAAAACCTCCATTAACACATCCAAAGAACGCGGATTCTGCCATGTCTCTACATGTTCTTCGAAATATCGGCATAGTGCTAACAGTTGTTTTTGCCGTTCTGCTCGCGTGGTAGGCAGAGGCGTATCTTGTTCCGGCATAGCAAATCCTAATTTGGCGGCAAAACCGGATAGAAAAAGCAGATGAAAATTCTGTGGCTCCGAGGTGCTGTCTAATTCCGCAATAGCTTCTGCGATGAACTCATAAAGCGGTTCGTCTTGCATCGGATGCCTTAATACATGGAACAGCACTTCGCTGATAAAGAGCGCAATAGCCCGTTTATGGGGATCGGAGACCGTAGACTGCGGAACGAATTCCAGTTGTGCCGTACGAACCGAACGATCATCGGTCGTCAGTTGCACAATAGAGAGTGGTGTGTATTTACCGGCGGCATTCTTTTTGCCCAGACCATACACCATATAATTAACGCGACCGCCCGCGCGTGTATACGCGTGCAGCACATGCGCTTTATCCGAATGCGGCTGAAGCGACAACACTATCGCATCAGTCGTGCTGTACATAGATGGAATCCACTAAGACACCGTTGTCTAAACGATAGACGCGGAGGTCCAACTGTGCGGGATGAGAAGGTTTAGTCGATTTAGGTTGAATAGTTAGCACACCGTACACGGGTTCTATAAATGCCGTGTCTGCTTTCATCTTGGTGCGTTGCGGCTTGAGTTCGCCCGCCGAGTTCATCACGACAAACGGTGCGCGACGCATATAACTGTGGTCGTGTCCCGCCAACACCAGGTCCGCATCACTTAGCACATGATGATAGAAAGAGAACTCGATGGGATTGACGCGTCCCTTGGCGGCAGAAAAAACAGGATGATGCATCAGCACAACGATGAACCGATCTCCGGCACTGTCGATGAGCGCTCGCATCCACGTCAGTGTTCGCGTGAGATACATCACATGTGCCATCGGATTGGTATCCAATACGATGAATCGCACTTGTGGCAGATCGATGCAATAACTGGCTCCCGGTACACCAATCGGTTTATTATCGGTTTGCGGGAACGCCTTCTCCCAAACGGGAGAGAGTTGTTTGTTGATACCTTTGGTATACTCGTGGTTACCCGGGCACACAATAACAGGTGTACCGTACAACGCACTTCGGGTCCATTCGTATAACAAAGCCTGATAGTAATAGTTCTGACCCCTTTGCATCCAATCGCCTACTTGCAGCACGGCATCGATATGCTCGACCCGCGAAGCAATGGCATTATAATCGTCCACCTTCAGGTTGTTATGTACATCGCCCAGTACGACATACGTGGAGGTGGCATTCTTTCCCACAACTGCTTTTACTGAATCAAGGGATGGAAAGGTGTATTCAATGGGCTCTTCCGGCCAGAAAGGCTCTTCGGGCATACCGAACCACGCCTGCCAGCGGACGATGCAGAGAACTGTAACGCCCACTAGCAAGACGGATGCGATAATTATTTCCTTAAGCCATCTTCGCATTAGAAGGGAAGATCACTGGTGCCGTCGCCGGCAGTTGCGTCAAAAGGATCAGGTGCTACGGTCGGTTCAACCGGTTCTGCCGGCGCAGCAGCGGGGGCCGGAGCAGCTGCAGGTGCAGCTGCAGCAGGCTGCGCAGCGGCTTGCGTCATGTCGCCTTGTTGAATCTTCCATGCACGGATAGAGGTGTACCAACGACCGTTGAACTCACGGCTCTCGATATCGAAACTAACGGTAACCAACTGGTCGATATCGCACGGGTTCGCTTTGATACGATCTTCGCCGAACACCTCGAAATGCACTTTACGCGGGTAGTTCTCTACCGTCTCCAGTACATAGGGTTGTACCTTCCACGGGTTGCCGTTACGACCTACACCTTCTTGTGCAGGCAGTACTTGTATGATTTTTCCTACTACTTCCATTGTCTTTAAACTCTAAACTTTAAACTTTCAACTTTTACTCGCCTTTGATAGCTGCTACACCCGGGAGCACTTTACCTTCGATAGCCTCGAGGAGTGCACCACCACCGGTAGAGATATACGAAACCTTGTCTGCCAGACCGAACTTGTTCACGCAAGCTACAGAGTCACCACCACCGATGAGCGAGAATGCACCCTCAGCGGTTGCCTCTGCAATAGCCTCACCGATAGCACGGCTACCACCGCAGAAGTTATCGAACTCGAATACACCTGCAGGACCGTTCCAAAGGATGGTCTTTGCTCCCTTGATGGCCTTGCGGAAGTTCTCCTGTGCCTTAGGACCTGCATCGAGTCCTTCCCAACCCTCAGGAATAGCATTCGAGGGGAAGATTTTCTGGTTTGCATCGTTAGCAAAAGCATCTGCGCAGACTGCATCCGGAGCGAGAACAAGTTCTACACCGTTCTTCTTTGCTAACTCCTCAACGCCCAGCGCTACATCCAGTTTGTCGAGCTCTACAATCGAACCACCAATCTCGCCGCCGTGAGCCTTAGCAAAGGTATAAGTCATACCACCGCAGAGGATCAGTTTATCTACTTTACCCAGCAGGTTCTCAATGATACCAATCTTCGAACTTACTTTCGAACCTCCCATAATGGCTACGAACGGACGTTTGATGTCACGCAGGACAGCATTTACAGCAGCTACCTCTTTCTCCATCAGGAAGCCCAACATCTTATTGTCAGCATCGAAATAATCAGCGATAACAGCAGTCGAAGCATGTTTACGGTGAGCCGTACCGAAAGCATCCATTACATAGCAGTCAGCGTACGAAGCGAGGGTCTTTGCGAACTCTTTCTGACGACCCTTCATCTCTTTCTTTGCTTCCTCGTAAGCCGGATCCTCTTTCTCAATACCTACCGGTTTACCTTCCTCTTCCGGATAGAAACGGAGGTTCTCGAGCAGCAGTACCTCACCCGGTTTGAGTGCAGCAGCCTGAGCTTGTGCTTTCGCGCAGTCCTCAGCGAACTGAACCGGACGACCCAGCGCAGCAGCTACAGCATCTTTGATCTGACTAAGGCTGTACTTAGCCTGTACTTTACCTTTCGGTTTACCCATGTGACTCATGATGATGAGCGCACCGCCCTCATCCAGGATGTACTTCAGGGTAGGCAGCGCACCGCGAATACGGGTGTCGTCTGTGATCTTACCATTCTCATCCAGAGGTACATTGAAGTCAACACGTACAATCGCCTTCTTGCCGGCGAATTTGAAATCTTTGATAGTCATAACAGTAATATTTTAGTTGTTAATATAATTTGCGTTTTTTACCAGTCAATGGAGTTCAAGCGACCTCTATAGACATCGCTATAGGTTTGGATAGCATCCTGTCCACCGAAGAGATAGATGTAGTTATCGCGCACGATGGCGCTTTGTTTCTGTCGCTCCGAGTACTCAATCGGTAATTGATTATCCGTACTATCGGCTGCATACCAGGAGATACCTTCATTATCGGAGATATAAATATCGCGACCGAAATAGGTCTGCTTATCATCTACGCCGCCGAAGAGCATCAGTTGGCCGTTATACCAAACTACCGATATGCCGGTGAGGCTGGTGAACTTCGGTCTATCGATCGAGAACTCTTCCAAACGGTATGTGCCATTTGGCAGTGGGTGGGTTGAATATTCCAAGTTCCAACGGGTGTTGAGTGACTGACCATTCTCGGCAAAGCCTCCAATAATCATTGCGCGTGCCCGTTCGCTGGCGTTTTGGAAACAAACGGCACCAAAATCACTGATGGGGAAGTTATCCGTCGGCTTGAGTCCGCTGAGGCTCAGTTTGCCTTCTTCGTTCACATACGCCAACTCATATCCTCCGCCATTATCCACCAGTGCCCATACGCGGTCATTCCAATAAAGTAACATCGTGATGACGGGGTAGTCCACGGCTTCGGATAACCAGGTGATACCATCGCTGCTGTAGTAGATGTAATACCCCTGCCCGTAATAGAGCATTGTGTTGTCACTTATTATCTGGCGCACACGTGTGCCGGCAGGTAGCCCGGTGGGCGAACCTAAATCCAGCCAAGTAGCGCCGTCCGAGGAGGCGTAGGTGTGAAGTGCAAAACCATTGGAACTGATCAGCACAAAGTCATCATTCAATTCCAGCGCACGCTGTTCGCTATCATCAATCGGATAGATGGCATCCGTCAGTTTGGTCCATGTATACAAATCCGGGTCTACTTGATGCACCGTAGGACAAATCTCATATACTTTGGTGGTTGTGCGGTCCGATGAAACAATAGTTAGATAGATAGGACGCTTGCTGAAATCCAAGGTGTCATAGCCGGTAAGCGAACAAGTGGTATCGGGCGTCGCTAAAACGACACGACTTGGTGTCGCTGCGAACACAAACTTAGGTACCACTTTCTCAAGACTGGTGCCGAAGAGCATCGAGTCTTTATTCCAAACAAGACCGGTATCGAGTCGTTCTTCTATAGTAAAGGTTGTGGACAAACCCGGCATCGAATCGTTCTTGGCAAAATAGAACGAAGTCAGTTTAGCAACAGACGAAGTGGTCGTGCCGGTACTTGTTGTCTCGCATCCTACTAAAAAGAGCGGTGCAAAAGCAATTATTATATTAAAAAATTTGCGCATGTCGTTTTTTTTTAGTACCTTTGCAGCCGCAAAGGTAAAATCAAAAAATTAACCGATATAAATAATCAATACTATATGTTATTTGAATCTCAAATTCATGACATTAAGAGCATTCTCCCCTGGTGCCGTATTCCGCGCGAGCAGGCGGCTCTTCGTGCTATTGTGGAGCAGCAGCGTCGTATGATGAGCGCCGAGGAGGTGGCTGAGCAGTCTGCGGCTATCATGGCTCAGTTGGAGCAGATGTCGGCTTTCCGCGAGGCGCAAACGGTGTTGCTCTATTACCCTATTCATAATGAGGTGGATCTCCGTCCGTTACTCACTAAGTATGAGGGTCAAAAAACATTTCTATTACCTGTTACCCATCGTCGCTCGATGGAGGTTCGTCCTTATGACGGCGAGGACATGATGCGTAAGGGTCATTTTGGCGTGCCGGAGCCGCAGACAGAGACTTGGCGTGGATCCATTGATCTCATCATTGTGCCCGGCGTGGTGTTTGATCAGCATTGTCATCGTATTGGTCGTGGAGGCGGTTATTATGATAAGTTCTTAGCTAAACATCTTCGTGCTAAGAAGATAGGAGTTTGCTATTCTTTCCAGTTGAAGAAACATACTATCCCGCACCTGCTGCGCGACCAAAAGATGGATCGTGTGGTTACTCCTCAGCAATCCATTGGATAGTCGGTTGACTTTCGCGTATACGTTGAATCTCACGGTCCCCTTCGGCCGTGAGTTTTCTTTCTCCCTTCCGATAATAATAGATGACGCCGTACAATTGACATTTCATCATCTTGGCGTACGGCAACTCATTGCGATAATACTCCTCCACCAGATTCCATATATTCAGGATCAGTTCGTCCGCTTGTTTACGCAGCGGTTCCAGGTCTCCGTGCACGCGCTCGGTGTTCTGCACATGGAACGTATGCTGGCGCTGGTGCTCGCAGAAGATGTCGTAATGCACCTTCACCTTATTAATCGCCGGGTTATAGATCGGGAAACCACCATTCGCCATTCGTTTCTGTTCACCCTCGATGATCTTCTTTCCCCAGTCAAGCAAGTATTCCTCCGTACTCAAGTCGGGCACTACATGTTGGTGCGGGTCCAGTCCGTATAGCAGTTTCTGCTCTTTCTTAATCTCTCCACGGATAACAGCCAGGTTCAACACCTGAATGAAATGAGAGATATACATACGTGCGTTCTGCACGATATGACGATACTGCTTATTGGCATTAACGGTAGAGGTGTAGTTGTCTTTCGATTGCATGACGGTGTTTTCGAACGACACGAGGAAGCGTTGTGCTTCACTTTGCACCTTATACGGCAGCACTTGCTCCGTATAATCCGCTATCTGCGCCCGCTGAATAGCATTCTGCAAGGCGTGTAAACGGGCTAAATCCGTGTTGGGTAAACGACGATAAGGCATTTTTATTGACGATTTATGATTTACGATTTTCTAATAGCAAGTTGTTCCGCCAATTCGCGGAGCGTCTCTGTAGCGCTGTTCGCGGGCAGGAAATCGAGTTGCGCCAGTGCTTTGGAGGTATATTCTTCCAAGACCACTTCGCAGGCCTCACGTACACCTAAACGGTTGTACAGAGCGGTAACGGCGGCTATCTTCTCTTCCTTCTGTTCTGTTGACATCAGCCATTGCAGCAGTTCTGCTTTGGACTCCGCATCGGTCGTCTCGAGCGCAGTAAGCAGCAGAATAGTCTTCTTGTTGCAGCATATATCTCCGCCGATGGCCTTGCCGAAGGTCTTGGGGTCGCCGTACACATCGAGGATATCATCTTGAATCTGGAAGGCGATACCGATATTCAGACCGTATTGATAGAGCGCTTCCTGTTGCGCAGGGCTGGCGCCGGCAATGTAACCCCCGATACGCATGGCATAAGCCAAGAGAACCGATGTCTTGAGCTCAATCATCTTCAGATAGTCCTCAATGGATACTTGATTCATGTGCTCAAACTCCATGTCATACTGCTGTCCCTCGCATACGCCGGTAGCCATTTCATTGAACCATTTAAGGACCTGCGGCAGTTTGGGAGCCGGCACTTGTGCCAATAGTTTGTATGCTTCGATGAGCATCTGGTCACCCGAGAGGATGGCTGTGTTGTCATTCCATTTCACATGAACGGTCTCTTGTCCGCGACGTACCTCCGCTCGATCCATCACATCGTCGTGGACGAGTGTGAAGTTATGAAACACTTCCAAAGCCAGAGCCGCAGGCAGCACGTCGTCCATTGAGTTAATCAGGCCGCCGTTGATCACTGCTTCAGCAGCGATGATCGCTAAATGCGGACGAAGACGCTTACCTCCGGAAGCCAAGGTGTACTCAATGGGTTCATACAAACCTCTCGGCTCCTTGTTCCAATTTAATTGTGCTATTTCTTTGTTAATATCCAGCATCTTTCAATTTTCAATTTTCAATTCGAGAACTCGTTCTCGATAATATCCGTCAGTACTTCTTTGATGTCGAGTCCGGCTGCGCGCACCTGCTGCGGGATAAAACTGGTAGCGGTCATGCCGGGCGTGGTGTTGACCTCGAGGAGCATCAGCTTCACATCCTGCAAACAGTCCCCTGTTCCCTGTAGCCCTTTAATGATCCAATCCACCCGGATGATACCTTGCGCGCCGATGATGTCGTACAGACGGAGGGTCTCCGCCTGAATCTTATCGCGTATCGCATCAGGTATGCGCGCCGGCGTGATCTCATCCACTTCGCCTTTGTATTTCGCGTCGTAGTCAAAGAACTCGTTATGGGTAACTACCTCCGTGATGGGGAAGGCGACGGCTTTATCCTTGGTCTTATAGACGCCGCAGGTCACCTCCGTGCCCTGCATGAAGGCTTCGCATATGACCTCGTTGCCCTCTTGGAAAGCGCGTTCGATAGCGGGATAGACATCCTCCACCGTCTTCACTTTGGTGCAACCGAAGGAGGAACCTCCGATGTTGGATTTGATGAAACAGGGCAGCCCCAAGGTATCGGCGATCTTCTGCGCGTTGGGCCATTTCTGTCCGGCGCGAAGCATGATACTGTTGGCGATATGGAAGCCGAAATAGGAGAGATAGTGGTTGCAGGCGTATTTGTTAAACGTCAGCGCAGCCGCGAGCACGCCGCAGCAGCTATAAGGCAGACCGATCATATCCAGGTATCCCTGGAGGATACCGTTCTCACCCGGCGTACCATGGATAGTGATATACGCGAAGTCGAAGGTATGTCTCACGCCCGCACGCGTAAAAGAAAAATCATTCTTATCGATAGGACATCCGTCCTCGGTATGCCAATCTTGCGCTTTAAGGATCACGATAGTCACATCGTAACCCGCTTCGCTAATCCAAGTCTTCAAGCCGGCTGCAGAACGCAGCGACACCTCATGTTCGCTACTGTCTCCGCCGGCGATAATTGCTATTTTGCGTTTCATCATATGGCTGTATAAAAGTATCCTTAGATATATAATCCGAAATCGGCTACAAAATTACAACAAAAATTGCACATATGCAAACATTCGGGTGTTTTTTTGCGAAAAATAGAATTTATTCTATTAATTTTATTGTTAGGTTCTGATTTGGCTATTCGAAGCTGAGATATGGAGCCAGGCGCTCGAGCTCTTGTTCGGAGAACTCGTTGAGCGTACGGAGGTCGTCGAGGGAGCGCAGTCTAATCTTTTGTCTGCGGAGGTTATAGACCGCTTTGGCTTGCTGAAAACGGAGGTACGGATGCTGTTGCAGCGCCTGAATACTACTGCGGTTGACAGGCATAGTTCGCACGTCTTCGGGATTGATAAAGAAATGAGAGACGAGCGTATCGATATGAAGCGGCGCAAGGGTAGAATCCGATAATTGGTCGAGACTGTAGAACCCGCCTAACTGTTCGCGATAGGATGCGATACGTTTGGCGGCATAGGGACCGATCCCTCGGATGAGTTGCAGTTCAGCCGTGTCGCAGCGGTTGAGATTAAGAAGCGTATCTTTCTTGATGCGTTTCGGAAAACGAAAACCTACGGAGTCGCGCCATAGCGAGTCGGCGATACGGAAGGAGTCGTATTGCTGTTGCCGAATACGTTTCCATTCATCCCGTCGCATAGAATCAGCCAGTCGAAACGAGTCATAACGTTGCTCCCGTTCTGCTGCCCATTGTGCGTAACGAAGCGAGTCCACCAAACGCATGGAGTCTTTGCGCTCTTCCCAAGAGCGACGCGGTTTCTTTTCAGGAAGATCAGGAAGAACAGGTTGTCGAGAAGGCCAGACGGCATAGACGATCCATCCGACAAGCGCAATGCTGACGAGGATGAGTGCCGCTATACGTTGTTCTTTACTTAACATAGGCCTCTTTGCTTCCGTCTGCTAAATGGGTTGTGATGATGTCGCCGGGTTGCAGTTCTGCGACCGAACGCACCACTTTGCCGTTCTTGGTGACGAGGCTGTAACCTCGACGATAGATATGCTCGGGGTTGCAGGCAGCAAGTCGTTGTTCAAGCAGTTCGATGCGATGCTGACGAATGAGCAGTTGTCGTTCTCTGGTGCGTTGTAGGCGGATAATCAGGTCGGCGATGCGGTTCATCTGAGCGTCCATCCGATGGATGAGCCATTCAGCCACCGCGGTAGGCGTCTTAAGCGCTTCATGGGCCACGAGGTCGAGTACAGAGATGTCACGTGTATGGCCGATACCACTGAGAATAGGTATCTCGAACTGCGCACAAACCGCACATAATTCATATCGATCAAAACAACTGAGGTCTGTGGTAGCACCTCCGCCACGGATGATGGCGACTGCGTCGTATCGGTGATTGGTGATTTCGTCCAGAGCTGCGAGAATGGATTTCTCGGCCGATTCGCCTTGCATGATAGCCGGAAAGAGTTGCAGCAGGAAGGGGTAGTTGCTGTGCTCCAATTGGTGCTTGAAATCTTCGTACCCTGCCGCATTCGGCGAAGAGATGACAGCAATGCGTCTAATAAGAGTAGGTAGAGGCAGTAATTGCTGTGCGTCAAGCAATCCGTCCGCTTTGAGTTGCGCGATCGTCTGTTGGCGTTGACGCGCGATGTCGCCAAGCGTATAAGAAGGGTCAATACCCACAATTGAGAGACTCAAACCATAGACCGGATGATACTGCACCTCTGCTTCTACGAGCACTGCCATCCCGGGTTGCAGACGTTGACCGGTCTCGGACTCAAAATATGCCATCAGCATTTCTTGCGTTCCCGCCCAGCAGGTTGCACGCATCTTGGCGGTTTTGCCGTCTACGAGTTCGAGATAAAGGTGTCCGCCTTTCTCAGAGAGGTTACTGATCTCTGCTTTCACCCAATACGAAGAGGCCAGACTATCGTCCAGCGCTTCGCCAATAAGGCTGCATAAATCGCTAAGCGATATGGGTAAGTGGTATTGAGTTCCGGGAGATTTTAGTGTCGCCATGGGTCGCAGAGGATACAACGTTCTTTGCCTTGGAAACCGAAGAGCACGGTGAAACGAATACCTACGTTGAGGTGTCGCATCCAGTATACCTGTGCGTCCGCGGTGGAGAAGGCGTGATGGAACTGATAGGTGGGGAAGTCGAAGATGGTCTCCATCGGCGTCTCATAGAATGTCTTCTTCGTATTCGGACTTACATCTAAGATACCGAAGTTCGCATAGGCTGCGAAACGCAGACGACAGTCCAGACGATCACCCGGACGAACACGATATGATTTAGGATTCTGGAATGTAGTATATTCATATCCTATCTCGCCGTGTACCATCAGGTCCAGTTTGATTTGCAATTTCTCGTCAGTTCGTTCGATCGGCACATCCTTACGGAAACCATGGTTATCCATCTCTTCCCAAACACCTACGTATCGCTCATAGACGCCGGTGGTAGTACCCGTCAGTTTCTGACGCGTGTTGCCCCAGAAGGAGTAGTTGACATGTACGCCGGTCAGGAAATACCCGATGCCTCGTGTACCTAAGATATAATGACCTATATAGAGCGGTATCTGTGCATAAAGTTGCTGATAGCGATCGGTGCGGTTGTAGAAGTTGTGCCTGAGCGTGTATTCAACATCCTGACCATTCCATACGTCATGCATGTGCTCATGAATAATCAGGGTGTCGCCGATGAAGTTGGAGGCACATTGGTAACCTAATCCGACACCTGTCTGAATAAGCAATCCGCTATACTGATATTCGTATACAAGACGCAACCCCGTATTCGCACCTCCCGGCAAAGAGGACACACGCGGCATGTTATTGATCGCCGCACTCCATGCGCCTTCGGCGGAGAAACCGAGTAAGTGGTGTGAACCCGTATATTGGGAGGCATGGAGACCGAAGAGCACATCGGTCTTGTTCTCCACATCTTTGGTGGTGAACTCGCCGAGGTTGGCCAGCCGGTTTTCCCACCGTTCAGCCATCGAGTAGCGTCCCTGCGCTTGCAACCCAAGGGGACAGCCTACTACCAGCAGCATAATATAGAATTTTATTCTATGCATTTACTGTTTACCAATATCTTAATCGCCCTGTAGGGCTCTTCGGGTGTATCGTTAGACCATAATTGAACGATGTACATGCCTTCTTTCTGCGGTACCTCAATCTCGGTTACATCGGCGCGGAAGACACCTTCACTCACAAACATTCCTTCTGCACTTGTCACGCGATAGCTACCGTCTTTGCGCGAGAGGATGTAGGTGTACGGGTGCGCAGTGCAGACATAGGTCGGGGTGACGGAGAGGTATCCCATGGTAGGCGCGAAGTCATTATCGATGACGTTCGCGTGTGCTTCGATGGCGCAAGTGGGGAAGAGTAGTTCTTCTCCTTCGCGCTGCAGCTCAACATGATACGTGGCGCCGGGCACCAGTCCGTCAGGCAGATGCAGATAGGGTTTGTTCTGCTCGGGCATGAGGATGCCGTCTTCGTACCACCGGTAAGAGGTCCAGGTATATCCTCCATTGTATTTCTCGTTGAGGATAGCGATGACATCGCCGTGACGTTGCTCCAAGATCCATTTCGGATAACTCAAGAGGAAATACGAGTCTGCGGAGCAGTCAGTCTCTTTATGCTGACAGATACCGTTGTCCACTACCAAACGAATCGGGTAGAGGTCCGGTTTTGGGTATTGCGTCTTATCGCCATCCCGGTAGGGGATAGGAATAGAGATGACCATGGTATCGGAATAGGAGGTGATCGGCATATCTTCGATATCTTCGAACCCGGCTTCGTATCCCTTCTCGTCGAAATAGACGGAGTACGAAAGGGGGCGCGCACTGGTGTAGGTGTACTGCAGTTCGAACGCAGTCTCGCTCTGGCACATCGCGTTCTCAACCCAGATGGTAGGCACGGTAGGGGGTATGACTTCGATATGGGTGTATATGAAATGGCGACACCCCGCCTCATTGATCGTCGTATCTTTATACCATCCGTCCTGGGTATAGTGATGTTCACCCACTACCAGCGTGTCTCCGATACAGATCTGTTCGAGGTTGATCTCGAAGGTGGTGTCCGCGACGGTGAGATAGAGGTGGTAGATGCTGTCGCATCCCAGTTCGGAGGTGAGGCTGTCGGCGATGAAGTATTCTCCGGGCGTCATATGCTCGAAGTAATGGCTCCGCCACCGGAGTGTGTCGTCGGCACAGAGTTGGAGACTGTCCTCTTCGAAGTACGCGGTGTTGACCTGCAACCGCATCTCATAGATGGAATCGCAGTGGTCGATGGTGTAGAAGCTGTCGCACAGCTGATATACACCCGGATTCAGTCCGGAGAGGATGCTGTCGCCATAGAGGCGGCTATGCCAGGTATATGTCTCGTTCGAACAGATCGTATCGTACGTTATATGCCGATAGGAGGGTACCACATGCGCTTTGAGCCGATAGACCGAGTCGCAACCGAACTCGGTGAACAGGGAGTCGATGAAGACGGTGTCGTACGGTTGGACAAAGGTGTCCACATCGTATTCCTTCACCCAACCGGACCATTCGTGGTTGAGGCTGTCGGAGTAATAGGCTTCTCCGGAGCAGACGGGCGACTTAGCGGAGTCGTTGAAGAGATAGGCATGGTGGAAGGTGAGGTAGTATTTATAGACGATACTATCGCATCCGTCAATACCGGGGAAGTGTACATCCACTGCGTCATCCGGACGTGGTCGACCGGGGCTCCACACTTCTGTATCTACGATGCGTATGGATCCGTCGTCCCGGAAAAGGGTATCGTAGTGGAAGAAGGAGTAGTTATCGCAGATATCCTTATGAATAGGAATAGAGATAAAAGGCTTGATGAAATAATCGAGTTTGAAGACCGAGTCACATCCGTCTTGGGTGGTCAGCCGATCGTAATAGACATTCGAGGACGAGATTTCTCTGCCACGCCATGTGATGGCATCGCCGAAGCAACCCTTACCTTTGTTCTCGAAGAGATAGGTCGGTTTGATGGTCAATTCAAAATGCACGACGCTATCGCAGCCCTCTACCGTCTTGAGGGTATGATGCAAAGTGTGGCGCACGATCGGATAATGAGTCGTAGACGTATCTTTCTCTGCTCGTGCGATATGGGGTTCATATCCGATAGAGTCGCGGAAATAGTTACCCTGCGTATCGCTGAAGATGAAGATATGTCGGTTCTCGTTGTCGCAGACCGTGTCATACACCGTCGTGTCATACGAAGGAGCCACGCGTAGCGTGAGATAGAAGATCGAGTCGCACTTATGGATGGTACTCCAGGTCACCGTATCCAGATAAGTAGTATCGGACTTCACGACGATCTTATACTTTGCCTTCTCGGCTGCCGTACCTTCGAATTTCTCACCACGGTAGTATTGGCCCTGCCATGAAGTGGTATCATAGTCGCAGAGCAGTTTGTTGTTGTAGATATGATAAACCGAGTCAATACGCAGACGCAGCACATGAATCGAGTCGCAACCATGCTCGGTAGTGTATAAAGAGTCATAGAAGACGTAGATGCTGTCGCTCTTGAGTGTCTCGGTTTGGATGACGATGTCGTGCCATGAATAAACGGAACCTTGGCAGACGCTATCCAGTTCCTCTTTGAGATAGGTGCGATAGATGGTGATACGATGCAGCACGGCGCTATCGCAACCGAGTTCCGAAGTGGCGGTATAGGTGGTGTCGAAGGTGAAGGAAGACTTGCCGGCAGGTACAGCCACTACACTATCGGGATCCAGCGGTCTGTTCGGGGCGTTGACGCCATAGATGAACCGGTCGAAGAAAGGCAGCACCTCGTTATCGCACATGCTGCGTTCGGTGGTGTCCACCGGCACGGTATAGACAGAGTCTATGTGTAGTTTGAGGTATCGTGTCGAGTCGCATCCGCGGATGGTATGGAACTTCAGGGCGTAGATGAAGTCTCCGGCATGGTAGGTCGGTATAGAGCGCACGCGGTTGTTATCCGCATCGAGGATAGAGTCGGGTGCGACGAAGGACGGGTCTTGGTCTTCCCATACGAAACTACTGAACTGGCAGGTGTGATAGACCGGCGTAGTGTCCGCATAGATCGGATTTACCGTGAGGTAAAGTAACCAGATACTATCGCATTCGAACGAATCCGTCTTTTGTTTGTCTTGCAAAATGAACGTTCCCGCATCTTTGAGCGAGAAGGGAGCTACATCCGGGTGACCGTCCCATTGGAATTGCTCTATCGTATCTTGGCAAACGCTCATCGCCACTTTCTCCAGATAACTCGGCGCACGGTACAATCTCAGATAGAAGATAGAGTCGTAACCGAGGGTAGTGAGGAAACGATGTTCGTAGATGCTGTCTTTTTTCGGAGCAGGCAGGTCGGTGATGGTCTTCCGTAAGAAAGGAACACCATCCGGACAGTACTCCTGTCGGTTCTCTATCCAGTCGTAGGACGTCTCTGTGCCGCAGGCGAAAGCGGAGACGGTATCGCGGAAGACGCTACCGATGCGCAGGAAGAGCACCCGTGTACTATCGCACTGGACACCATTCACGGGGTTGGTCAAGAAATGCCGCACCACGAAGGTGGTGTCCGTCGTGATGAGTGAGTCATAGTGCAGTGTGGTTTTCGTACCGCCGTAACTCATTCCTGTAACCGGCCAATAACAGGTGTCCTCTTGCGTCTTCATCACCGTATCGACGAGGTAATAGGACGGTATGACGGTGAGGTTGATGACGTAGACGGTGTCGCACCGTGAGTCATCGTATTCGTCGAAGAAAGCCGGTTGGTCAAGCGGATAGGTCTTGAGTACGGTGCCGTTATGATCTTTCCATTCGAAGATACCGTCCTTCACGGAACAGATCGTGGTATCGGTTCGTTCGTACAACTCAGCACTCGCCAAGTAATCGAGACGGATATGATAAATCGAGTCGCATCCGTAGCGCGTGGTGAAGCGATCGTAGTAGTCATTCGTCTCCCTCAATTCGCCGCGTATGGAGTCCTGACCGAACTGGTCTTTACCCATCCACTGGTAGAATCGATGTACCGTGTCGCCTAAAATCGGATCATAATGCAGTTTACACCACGTATCCGTATCGTTGAAATAATAGGCTTTCGGGATAATAAGTGTCAGCGCGTGAATCGAGTCGCAGCCCTTCAGACCTCCGTTACACTTCGCGCAGGTCTGAGTGAACATCGTATCGCGGAACGTGCCTATCCATGCCTGCGCTGCGGCATCCCATTTCATGTCGCCGTTGACGGTGTCTTTGAGTCCGATGGTACGGATGTCCGTGCCGTACTGAACCGGCCACCGATAGAGCGAATCCGGCTTCTCGTTATAACACATCGTATCCCTTTTCTCAAAGTAATAGGTCGGATGGATGTAGAGGTGCAGCTCGTAGATCGAGTCGCAGCCTTTGAAGGCAGGGAAGCCTTCTTCCTGCTGGCAGGCACATTGTTTGGTTTTGAACTTCACGAGGAGGACGGTGTCTTTTTTGATGACTTCTCCGTCAAAGGCACTCTTGCTCTTTTCGCCCCGAAAGACTTTTCCGTGATAGAGCGTATCTTGGTTATCGCACAGATGAATCGTATCCACAAAACGGAAGGTATCGCAGATAAAGACCTCAAGGGTCACCAGTGAGTCACACCCGGCTTGGGTCTGATAGTCGCGATGGAAGGTATAGCGTTTCCCGGATTCGAGTTTGTACACCCACGGCTCGACGTATCCTTCTCCTTCGCCTTCTTTGACAGTAACGAAACGAGTCCTTTCGGCATGGTCGCCGAGGATGCTCAGGTCGCGTTGGTTGGGCATGCTGTCATAGAAAAAACGCAGGGTGTCACCCAAGCAGACGATCCGATAGAGGGTATCGTTGAACTGGCGTGTGACGCGCACCGTGGTCTTGAGGGTGTCGATATCTTCTCCGCCGCACATGAGTTGGTCGCGATAGAGCACCGCCTGCACCTCGTATTCGAAGAACTGATGGCGGTCTTCTATATCCTCTTCGGGTAAGATAAACTGGTATTCATACTCCTGTTTATTTCCGGTGATAGGGCCGTTGATGGGGAAACCTTTTACAATTTTTCCGTTCTCCGCACCTTTGACACCCGTCACATCATAGATAGCCCATTCGATCTTCTTAATGGGTTTCTCTGCGGGAGTCTCAACAGCCCATGAGACGGACATACTATCGCATATGATCGCCGTATCGAGGCGTTCCTTGCCTTCGATCCACTCGTTCCATTGACGCTGATACCATCCGTGGCCGTCGAGACTATCCATGTCATAACTGCCACGAGACATGATCTCGTTCGTGTTGGTTACATAGATCGAGTCGTGCGGTTGAGGCGGTTTAAAACCAAGCGTGTAGTAATAACCCTGTGCGTCCGTTAAACCGTAAACAGTTCCGATGAAGCCGTCGCCCGAACTCTCTATCAGATGATAACTGGAGGTGTTGGGCAGCGGGATATGGGCGTACGACAGGTCGTTGTTGGAATGGAACTGATAGAACGGAGCGGTGACCGATTCGCCATTGAGGGTCAGTTTACCGGTGTCGGCAGTTTTGGTGATGACATAGGCGAAGAAATGCTGAGGAGTCTTGGTTCCGCCTTGCGGGTCGAGGGGTTCGGTGAACATATTCATCGACTTGACGCGATGGTTCCACGCCGGCATCATCGCATTGGCGGGATCGCCATAGGTGTAACAAATGTCATCGAACGCGGTGGTGGTACAAAACTCGTTGACAGCAGCGGAGGTGATGTAGCTGTAACATAAGATTGGCTTGGCCGGATCCAGACTTCGGATGGTCACTTCCTTTCGCTTGGAGTCATTGATGGCGATGGGGGGTGTGGTCTTACCGGCCTCGTTAAGGAGGACCAAGTTGGTCTCAGTCAGCCCCGTCTCGGCGTTGTAGGTGACGATCTCTACGTCCGTGTTCGCATAAGCTGCTGTGACGAGCGCGTAGTTGATGCGGGTGTTCTCTAAATTGGTCAGATAGAACTCCGTGCCCCATTGTTCGATAGGGATGGCCTGCTCCATCATGAAGTCTTGCGAGTAGGCTTCGCGGTTCGGGATACCGGTCTGTTGGTTACCGTTGAAGACCGCTATCGGTTTGTCGGAACAGATTGTTGTACCGCTCAGGTCCACCATGAAATCTTCTCCTTCGTGCTCTTTGGAGGCAATGAGGTACGCTTCGCCCTTGGATAGATTCAGGGTGATGGTCGTGCCGGCGGTGGTTTTGCCGCCGTAGGTATCGAAAGTGGGTACAACTTTAACGGTCGTATTGCTCTCCGTAGCTACGATGGCCAACTGGGTGGATTTGAGGTCTTCGGGATACGTCTGCACGGTATATTCCTTTCCCAAGAACCGTGTCGGGATGACGAGCGAAGCGTCACGGGAAGACAAACCGGTACCTCCGACACGGCTGTAGAGGAAGCAGGAGAAGACTTTATCTTTCGACCCTTCCGCGGCATAGACGTGCACACCTTTGTACTTCTGTACTTCGCTCTCGAAGAGGTAGATATCCTTGGCGAAACTGTTGTTGTCGATGGTATGGGTGACGGTCGCTCCGGCGTTCACGTGCACCGTGGTAATAGGTACGTTTCCGGCCGCGATGACGACATCCGTTTCTTCGCGTGCAGAGATAGCCACCTTCATCTCGAATTTGAACTCCGGATTGTTCTTGTTAGCGGGGTCTTCGGGGTTGATCATGTTGTTGTTCATGAACGTCAACCAGAAGTCGTTTCCTTCGGTGGTTAAAGCCGCGCGGTTACCTCCTAACCAGTTCGGGTCGTTACTTATCAACGACGACGCTGCTCCTATCCATTGCGATAAAAGCAGAGCACAGACAAATACTATGTATCTGACAGATTTCAAACTAAATCTATCTTATCTCTATTCCGGAGGAGGTATAGGTTTTCTCGCCGCGCAAGATAATTAATTGTCCGTCGCGCAAAATCTTAGTTGCGCCAATTGCCTCGTTCACATCGTGGATACCTTCTGGATAATACTCATCATCTGTGTAAAAAGGCATCTCTCCTGTAAAGGAGAAGTTGTAAGTATTGGTATCGTCGCATGTCAGGAATCCGCTGATCTTATAAACAGCTCCCTCTTTAGACACAGCAACCATTCCGTCCTCGTCCATCCATGTCCTATCCAAAGCACTCTCTCCGTACTGATACCATGTCGTCTCACCCAGGGAACCGTTTTCCATCTCATACGTTCCGGTCAAGTCTCCTTGGGCAGCAGGATAGAGGTCTAACGTGATATACGGGTACTCCGGATTGGATTCTTGCATCAGATAAATGGTGTAATTAGGTTTGCCTTCATCTTCCGAGATCTCCGATTCATAGACAGCATCTGCTTTGTCGAATTCCAGGAAGATAGTCTCACCACCGGTCGAGCCGCCATCGCAGTCCAACTCTTCGGTCGGGTTGGCATCGAAATACACGCGAACGGCATAACAACGCACCTGCTTCGGGCATGAGATGGTCACAGAGGTTTCATTAATATCTTTGATGATAACGACAGGGTTGCCTTCGTAATCCTCTTCCAATTCTCCGGGACTGCAGAACTCAATTGTTCCGTGGTCAACTTCCGCGTTAAACTGCTTGCGTACCATTCCGGAAATAGCCAAACCTTTTATCTCTTTGGTAGCCTCAAAAGTCAAGGTATAATTGGCATTGCAGTTGAAAAAGGCAGAGGTGGTGTCTGTTCCTTTTATAATAGAACCCATGTCGCAATGAACCAGAATGTTATTGTCAATGAAAGCATATTCGGCCTTCAAAACGGTCGTATCCTTCGGGAAGATAGCCGTCGGTTCGGAATAAACGAAGTCTCCGTCCAAATCGTCTCTTGTCGGCAATGGATCAGGTTCATCAGGAATGATTACTATCGGTTCTCCGTCAATTAAGATCCGCTGAATCTGACGCTGACCCTTTCCTGTCAAGGTGAATACTACACTCGTGGCATTTCCGGTCCAACTATCCACTTTCCAATCGGTTGCATCCGTTGATGTACCTCCGGAAACAAGGTCTCCATCGCTGGCAATCAGTCCGGTATATTCTTTGTTCGATGCACCGCTCTTCGCAAATACCATCTGAATATTGGTGAGATTCTCACCACTGACGGTAATAGTGTTCCCTAAATACATACGCATCTCAGGATGATTCTCACTATTGTAATAAGGATTTTGGAAAACAGGTGCGTTCTGCGTGTTGCTGCCTTGCGCCAAGCTGATGGTATAACCGTCCTTGGTCTGATTTATGTCAGCCGCAGAGGTGAAGGTAAACTCCGTTTCCGCCATCGCACTCAATGCGAAACAAACAGCAACTATTAAAGCAAAAAATTTCTTCATGAATTGTAATTTATTTTGAAAAAGCGTGCAAAGGTACGTTTTTTTTGTGACATATGCAAGCGTACGCGCGTTTTAGGTGCGTTTTTTTGCAATAATTGCATATAAAAACAACAAAAGTAGATAATATATAGCAACCATTACACCATTTACACTTGCCGAGACTGTACTTCCGGGCAGCTGTTCTATCCATTCCACCGAATGGTTCATTGCCCATGCCAACGCCCGGGTAATTTTACTAAAGAGCACTCCTGTCGTACTGCCGCCTAACGCGATGCTGATCAATCCGCAAGGCACCAAAAACGTGGCAATAGGTAATACAATCAGGTTCGTCAGCAGAAAATACGTGCTCACTTGACCGAAATAATACATCGTGATCGGCATCGTACCTATCTGTGCTGCAATGCTCACAATAATTGTGCCAAGGAAATAACTGACTATCTTCCCTCGCCATGTCTCCCGCCATTCCAGTCGCTGAAGGGAGGGCTCTAACTGCTTGGCTAACAGCACGATAGAGAACGTAGCAGCAAAACTCAGTTGAAAACTGACGCTCCATAAATCGGTAGGGCGAACGAGCAGAATCAGTACCGCTGCTGCAGCAATGGTATTGATGGAAATGGCCTGCCGATAGCACATCCGTCCGATCTCAAAAATCGTTACCATCAGTACGGCACGCACTACCGAAGGTGTCATGCCTGTTAACCAGGCGTAACCCCACATCGCTACAATAATAACACCGCTGATCGCCCAGCGTCCGACGCGGTTCTCATGAAGCGGTTTGATTCGTCCGCCCAAAGTAAGGATCCACAGCAACAAGCCATATAGAATACCCGTGTGTAAACCACTCACGGCCAGCACATGTGCCGCACCCGAGGCCTGAAAATGATGCTTCAGCTCAGGATCCAAGTCTTCTTTGTAACCCAAAGTCAACGCACCTATGGTGGCTAACTCATCGTCTTCTACTCCGGCTGCGGCTAAACGCTGGTAGAGTCTTACTTGCAGCGGTGTGCGATGTGTCTTGGCGGGCAAAAGAAGGTAATCCTTCGCAAAAGCTCTGCCTACGGAGCGACTCCATTCGATGTGAGTGCGCGCCACAACCGTATCGCCGTATGTAGGTAAGGCCTTCGTGCTGTCGCGCAGCAGATAGAGATACACCTTACCTTTTGGTAACACTTGCGTCTCAAAACGTTCGCATTTCGCCGTAGGCGTCGGAGCGCTCTGCACGATGAATCCAAAGACCTGTTCCTCGGTCGGGTGCGTCTCAAGTGGATAAAAACGGTTAAAAAATAATATTGCCGCCACCAAAGGCAGCAGCAATACAAGCATCGGATAGGAACGCCATTTCATAGCGAGTACGTGAAGGGTACTGATCATGTACTGGTTATGTCGTATCCCGCCCATCCTTATAATATACAAAGTATATTATCCCGTGATTTTCATTTTCCGTATCACTTCTTCGGGATCTTTGGCCTCGAAAACGGCACTTCCGGCTACCAATACATCCGCTCCGGCAGCGAACAGTTCGGCCGAATTATCGGCATTCACACCGCCGTCGATCTCAATTAGAGTCGGGAGGTTGCGTTTGACGATTTCGGCTTTGATGAAGCGAATCTTATCCATGGTCTCCGGAATGAATTTCTGACCTCCGAAACCGGCGAAGACGGACATCAGCAGAACCATATCTACCTTATCAAGATAAGGTACAAGACGTTTTACATCGATATCCGGATTGATGGTCAGGCACGTGCGAACACCCTTTGCTTTAATCAAATCCAGTATCGGCAATGGATCGTCAACTGCCTCTAAATGGAAACCCACCGACCATGCACCGGCGTCGCAGAAACGCTCTACGTATTTCTCGGGATGCACGATCATCAGGTGTACATCCAGCGGTTTGGTGCAGTACTTGCGCATCGGCTCCATCAGCGGAAATCCGAAGGAAATATTGGGTACAAACGTACCGTCCATCACGTCCACATGCAGCCAGTCGGCCTCGCTGCGGTTAATCATCTCTAAGTCGTCTGCCAAGTGTCCGAAATCTGCGGACAGTACAGAAGGAGCAATCAGTTTCATATCGTTAATTTCTAAACTCTAAACTCTAAACTTTCAACGGCTCGTTGTTCACAAGCTTGTAACCTTTAAATCGAGCGGCAACGATGGAGTAGTCTGCGGCCTTTACAAAAGCGCGTAGGTGGTTGATATACACGCCTAAAGAGCGGGCTGTGAAGGCGTTGTCTTCCTTCCAAAGCGCACTTAAAATCTTATGTTTGTCAACTACTTCGCCTTCTTGCCGGCAAAGCATCAGAAGCAACTCGCTTTCCCGGGCCGATAGATGCTTGCCGTCGAATACTTGATGGGTAGCATCGAAGATATGGCCGTTCAGGTCAAAGACCTTCTGTTTGCTCTCCTGAAATGCCCGAATACGACGTAAAATAGCCTCCATGCGGCAAATGAGGATATCCATCGAGAAGGGCTTGGTCTGATAGTCGTCGCAGCCCAATTGGAAAGCGCGCATCTGACTCTCGCGGTCATTGCGGCTCGTCAGCACAATGAGCGGAATATTCGGCAAGCGGTGACGAATCGTTTTAAGCAACTCAAATCCGTTCATCTCCACACCCTGCAGTTCCATCAGGATCAGGTCCCAGTGACCGGCCGAAAGGGCATCCAAACCCGCCTTCCCGTTGCCTACCGCCTGGGCTTTGTAACCGCGACTCGCCAAGTAGTCGCTCAGCACGGTCGAGAGACTGATGTCGCCGTCTATGATCAATATCCTTGTGGTCATAAATCCAAAAATCGCTGCAAAGATACAAAAAAATTTGCATATATGCAAAAAAAATACTAATTTTGCAGCGCTAAATAGGAAATTATGAGCAAAGTCCTTTTGATTTCAACAGGCGGAACCATTACAATGGTTCGTGACAAAGCCTCCGGAGCACTTGTTCCGGCGGATATGGAGACCTTCAAAGCCTATATGCCGGAGCTTTTTTTAGCCGGTGAGATTCAGGTGGATATAGAGGCCTTCACTCCGCAGATCGACTCTTCAGATATCGGTCCTCAGATTTGGGAGCAGGTAGCGCGGATGGTAGTGAGCCATTACGACGAATACGACGGATTTGTCGTGCTGCATGGTACGGATACGATGTCGTATTCGGCTTCGGCGCTCTCGTTCATGCTGGAGAACCTGAGTAAACCGGTTGTGTTCACGGGTTCTCAACTCCCCGTCGGAGTCCTTCGATCTGATGCGAAGGAAAATCTGCTGACGGCGATTGAGATAGCAGCAGCGAAGGATGAGGACGGCAATGCAATCGTGCCCGAAGTGACGATTTTTTTTGAGGACCGTCTCTTCCGTGCAAATCGTACTACGAAACGAAATGCAGAGCATTTTTCGGCGTTCAACAGTTATAACTATCCGGCGCTTGCGAAAGCCGGTGTGCATATCACGTATCAACCGCATTTGGTGCATTATAGCGATTTGTCGCAACCGCTTCGTTTGCATACAAAGTTCGATACCAATGTGGCTGTGCTGAAACTCTTCCCGGGTATTCAACCGGCTGTCGTACGCGCGGTATTGCGTACGCGCGGTTTAAAAGGAGTGGTACTCGAGACCTTCGGTGCCGGTAATGCACCCAGCGATAAATGGTTGTATCGAGAACTCAAAGCTGCTGTAGAGAAGGGAATTATTATTGTCAACAAAACTCAGTGTAACACAGGTTCTGTAGAGATGGGCTTGTATGCCGTTTCGCTTAACCTCATGAAAGCCGGTGTGATCTCGGGCTATGATATCACGACCGAAGCGCTGCTGACGAAGATGATGTTGCTGCTGGGCGAGAACCCGGACGATACGGCCATCGTTCGCCGCTTGCTCGGAGAAGACTTATGTGGAGAAATAACAATAGATAAATAGATATGAAAAATTTGGAACCCAAAGGCCTGTGGGAGAGTTTCTACAGCCTGACGCAGATTCCGCGTCCGAGCGGAAAACGCAAAGAGATTGCTGATTTCTTAGTTAATTACGGTAAAAGCCTCGGTTTGGAGACGCTGCAGGATGAGATCGGCAACGTGCTCATTCGTAAACCGGCTTCACCGGGTATGGAGAATCGTCCCGGTGTGATCCTCCAGGGCCACATGGATATGGTGCCCCAGAAGAACTCGGATAAAGCGTTCGATTTCGAGAAAGATTCTATCCAGGCGTATATCGAGGATAATGGCGAATGGGTAACGGCCGATGGTACAACGCTGGGCGCAGACAACGGTATCGGTGTGGCTACCGCCATGGCTATCCTGGCTGATAAGAATGCGGTTCATCCGCCGTTGGAGGCGTTCTTCACGGTCGATGAAGAAACCGGCATGTATGGAGCGAATGATCTCAAAGGCGGCTGGCTCAAAGGTAAATACCTGCTGAATCTGGACTCGGAGACCGAAGGCGAACTCTATGTAGGTTGCGCCGGAGGTATCGACGGCGAGGCGACTTTTAAATATCAGCCTGTAGAGACCGAAGAAGGTGATATCGCTCTGCGCGTTGAGATCAAGGGCTGCAAGGGCGGTCACTCGGGTTGCGATATTCACTTGCAGCGTGCGAATGCGATTAAGTTGCTCTTCCGCTTCCTCAAGGATGCAGTAGCGAACTTCGAGGCTCGCCTGGCGTGCGTAGAGGGCGGTAACATGCGTAATGCAATTCCGCGTGAAGCAGCAGCCGTCATCACTATTCCGGAGGAGAGTTATCAGGATCTGCAAGACCTGGTAGATCGCTATGAGGACTTGTTCTTGCGTGAGTACGATGGCGTAGAACCTGACTTGACTTTCAAGGCTACCGAGGTAGAATGTCCGAAGACCGAGATGCCGGAAGACGTGCAGGATTTCCTCATTCACGCCATCACTCTCTGTCCGCACGGTGTCTATCGTTTCATCCCGGAGATGCCGGATATCGTAGAGACGAGTAATAACCTCGCGATCATCGAGACCAAAGATAACCAAGTGAATGTAGTCTGCCTCACCCGTTCGAATGTAGAGAGCCGCAAAGAGGAACTGGCTTCGGTCATCCAGTCGGCTTTCTCGCTGGCTGGAGCAGAGATAAAATTCAGCGGTGCCTACCCGGGTTGGCAACCGAATTTCAAGAGCGGTTTGCTCAAGACGATGAAGGAGACTTACGTGAAGGAGTTCGGTAATGAACCGCGTATCGTAACCATCCACGCCGGCTTGGAGTGCGGCATCATTGGCTCGAAATACGAGGGCATGGAGATGATTTCCTTCGGCCCGACAATCGAGCATCCGCATAGCCCCGATGAGCGTGTGAATATCGCTACGGTGCAGAAGTTCTACCGCTTCGTTCTCGCCGCTCTCAAGGCATTCTAAACAAAAATCAGGCAGCCCGATCGGCTGCCTGTTTTTTGTGTTATGATCGTCCCCCTTTCACTTTTCCCCTTTCACCTTTCCCCTTTCACCTTTCACCTTTCACTTCGAAAGAACCTCTACGGCTTTCTTCGTAATCTCGTCGTCGCGCTCGAAGAGCGGGAAGAAGCCTTCGTCGCCTAACATATCTCGTACGATATAGGCGTTCAGCAGACGAATCATCAACGGTTTGGACTTCGCAATCTCGGCTTCATTGGGTTCTACACCTTTGGCTTTGGCGAAGGCTACGAACTCGCGCAGGATATTCTGTTTCAGCAGATGCTGTTCCAGTGACTGCCAGTCCTTGAATTTACTTAACTCTTTGCGATTCTTGTCCGTATATTGGTACGCAAACTGATAGGTGTACGCGAGGTTCACGCATTTGTTATACCATGGCGTGTTAAGCGTTGTGTCGCGTCCTACGAAGATATCCGGCATGATGCCTCCTCCGCCATGTACGATGCGGCCGGCTTTGGTGCGATAGGTCGTCGTATCCGCGAAATGAATAGAGTCCGCCGAATAGAACTCACCGTGCTCCCAGCGTTCCACCAGTTCCTTCTCGTAGTCGCCCTGTTCGCCTAAGGTATAAGGCTTCTGGATACAACGCCCCGAAGGTGTGTAATAACGGGCTACGGTCAGACGAATAGCACTGCCGTCATCGAACGGTAACTGCTGTTGCACAAGACCCTTTCCGAACGAACGACGTCCGATGATTTGCGCCCGGTCATTATCTTGCATCGCACCGGCGAAGATCTCGCTGGCCGAAGCCGAGAAGTCGTCAATTAGCACGACAATAGGGGTGTCTTTGAATCGTCCGCTACCGTCCGCTTTTGCTTCGAAGCGAGGATAGGCTTTACCCTCTGAATAGACGATCATATCGCCGCGCCTGAGGAACTCATTCGCCATACGGATCGCTTGGTCCATATATCCGCCGGAGTTCTCGCGCAGGTCGATGATATAACTGGTAGCTCCCTGTGCGCGAAGTTCCGCCAGAGCCGTGATGAACTCGCGATAGGTGGTCTCGCCGAATTTGTTAGCCCGTACGAAACCGATCTTCTTCCCTTTGCTCTCGATGACGAACTTCGCATCAACACTGGTGACGGGGATATCACCGCGGGTGATGGTAAAATAGAGCATTTCCGGTGTCCCGGCACGCAGCACACCGATCTTTACCTGCGTTCCTTTCTCGCCGCGCAGGGTGCGCATCACCTTTTCGTTATTGATCTTCTTGCCTACAAACAGACTGTCGTCCACGGTGATCAGTTTATCCCCTGCCAGCACACCGACACCTTCACTCGGACCGCCGGCAATGACAGCTACGATACGTACGGTGTCTTGCTGGATCGTGAACTGCACACCGATGCCGGAGAACGAACCCGCTAACTCTGAGTTCACCATCTCCAAATCTTCTTTGGGGATATACGCCGAGTGGGGGTCAAGTTTTTTTACCAGCTCCGTCATCACCTCATCGGTGATGCTGTCGATGTTAAGCGAGTCAACGTACGCGTTCTCCATCAATTGCAGCAGACGGTCGATCTTCGTTTGCTCAAACTGCCAGGTCCCATTCTGATAAACGATGCGCTGCGCATTGGCTTTCTGGCTGAGCGAAACACCAATTACAATCCCTAAGGCAACTGCCAGTACCGTAAGGGTAGGTAAGATGTACTTTTTCATACCGACAAAATGATTACTGAATACTGAATACTGAATACTCCTACTGTTTACTGTCGTCCAGAAACTCCACCTCAATACCTGCGCGTTTGAGCAATTCTACGCCGTCCATCAGGCGATATTCTTCGCCATAAACAACGCGTTTGATACCCGACTGGATGATTAACTTGGAGCACTCGAGGCATGGAGATGCGGTTACGTAGAGCGTAGCGCCGTCGGAACTGTTGTTGGAGCGTGCCACTTTGGTCAGGGCATTCGCCTCGGCGTGCAGTACGTACGGCTTGCTGACGTTATTCTCGTCCTCGCAGATATTCTCAAAGCCGGATGGTGTTCCATTGTAACCATCGGAGATGATCATTTGGTTTTTGACCAGCAGCGCACCTACTTTGCGGCGCACGCAGTAACTGTTCTCAGCCCACGTCCGCGCCATGCGCATGTAGAGATAGTCGCGTTTCTGTTGCTTATTCATTTCTCTAAACTCTAAACTTTAAACTCTCAACTAAGGAGTTGCGCAGCGAACTCCTTAATGTTTACTCCGTCGAACGTTCCCGAGGACATCATAAGGAGGGCGATGCCCTGAGGACTGACCACTGAAAACTGATCTCTGACGGCTTTCTGCAGTGCTTCGCTCTCGGTAAATACTTCTACATTCTCCGTTCCGAATGCTTCTCGTACTTCTTCCTTCGTAATCGGCGTAAGACGCTTGTGCTCAATGACTTTCGGGTTGAAATAGACGTACGCCACATCCGCCTCGGCCATGCAGCCTTTGTATTGCGGCAGGAAATCCGCCATGAGGGAAGAGAACGTGTGCAACTCCATGCAGGCGATCAGTTTTTTCTCCGGATAGCGCTCGCGCACGGCATTGATGGTCGCCTTCAGTTTGGACGGGCTGTGTGCAAAGTCTTTGTATGCCACGCTGTCGGCTGTCTCGCAGATCTTCTCCAGACGGTTAGAAGCACCGGTGAAAGTACTGATCTCGCGATAGAAATCATCCGGCGCCACACCGATACAATGGCAAGCTAACATCGCGGCCTGCAGGTTCTGCATATTATGCCGCCCGAATACCTGCATTTCCACCTTGCCTTCGTACGCATCGTACGGAATACAGGTAATATCTTTGCGAGCTCCTTCGGCAATAGCGCGCAGGTTCTCATCGCCCTTATACCAGATAAACGAGCCGTCAGGCTCTACACCTTCTATAAACTTTCTGAACGTTTCGACATATTCCGGGAAGGTGGGGAAGACATTGATATGATCCCAGGCGATGCCGGTGAGGATAGCTATATGCGGGTGGTACCAAAGGAATTTGGAACGCAGGTCGAGCGGGCTGGTCAAATACTCATCTCCTTCAAAGACGGCGTACTTGGCAGTATCGCTGAGGCGTACCATTCGTTCGAATCCCTCTATCTGTGCGCCTACCATATAATCGGCTTCAATACCGAGACGGTTGAGGACGTACAGGATCATCGAAGTGGTGGTCGTCTTACCGTGCGAGCCGCCTACTACGATACGGATCTTGTCCTTGGTCTGCTCGTACAGGTATTCGGGGAAGGAATAGATCTTGAGGCCCAATTCCCGTGCTTTTACCAGTTCGGGATTGTCTTCGCGGGCATGCATACCGAGGATAATTGCATCTATATCTTTGGTGATGCGCTCGGGGTGCCAACCCATCTCGTCGGGCAGCAGACCTGCTTCACGCAGATGAGTGAGGGCGGGATCGAAGATCTCGTCGTCCGAACCCGTCACCTGGTATCCGGCCTTAGAAGCCACGGCGAGTGCTAAGTTATGCATCGCCGCGCCGCCTATAGCTATAAAGTGGATTCTGATCATTTAAACAGTTTGTCGAAATCTTCCTGACTAACGGTCTTAGCCTCAACTTTTACAACGCCCTTCAGTGCCTCAAAGAGTTTGTCCTCTACGACGCGCTCAACGATGCCGCGCAACTGATTCTCGTTCTTCAGCATCTCCTGAGCGTAGCTTGTCAAGTGCTCGTCCTCAACGTTCATCAGGCCGTATTGCATGAATTGCATCTTTGCGATACGTTTTGCGAAAGCTTCCACTTCCTCTTTCTGCACGTCGATCTTGTATTCCTTCATCAACTGGTCTTTGGCGAGTTGCCATTTCAGTTCGTCCAGCATCTTCGGGAAATCCTTATCGAGTTCCTCTTGCGTCATCTTCTCGTTGGTAGCCAGTACCCAGCGTTTCAGGAAGTCCTCCGGGAAAGCGACCTTCTCCATCTTCTTCATGATAGCCTCTTTGGCATCAATGCCGAAGCGATATTTGCTCTCCTCAGCCAGGCTGCGAACGATATCCTCTTTGATGCGCTCGCGGAAGGCCTTCTCGTCCTTCGGAGCCTCGGCGCCATAAACCTTAGCGAACAACTCCGCATCTACGGCACAGGGTTTCACCTCTGCTTTCGTGCCCTTCTCTTTGTCTTCCGGGATATACTCGCCGAAGCGGTTGGTGTATGCCTCCACTTGTTTGTTGATCATCTCTTCCGTCGGTTCGATTGTGTACTCCGGCAGTTTGTTCTTGCCGTTCAGTTTGGCGTCGAACTCAGGAGCTACAGCGATGTCGAAGGCGAAGGTGAAGGTGTCCTCGTGGTCGAGGTCGATGTTCTTCGTCAACTCGTCATTCGGCAGCGGCTCACCTAATACTTGCAGTTTGTTCTCCTCGATGTGCTTCTGCAGGTTCTCGCCTACGAGTTTGTTCAGCACGTCAGCCAGGATACCCTTGCCGTACATTTTCTTAACCAAACCGGCAGGTACCATACCCGGACGGAAACCCGGCATCTGTGCTTTGTGACGCACTTCTTTCAGTTGCTTTGCAACTTCCTCCTGATAATCAGCCGGCTCCAAGGTCAGAGTCACTACGGTCATCAGGTCTTTCAATTCACTTTGTTCAATTTTCATAACTATAATTTTTCAATTTTCAATTTTCAATTTTCAATTTTCAAATGCGCGAAGCGCTATGCTCTTCCTGCACGCTTTCTTTCGAGCTCGTCTAGAATGATCTTGCGGATTCGCATCGCGTGCGGCGTAACTTCTACGTACTCATCCTCTTTGATATACTCCAGCGCCTCTTCGAGACTCATGCGAACAGGTGGCGGTAATACAGCCTTATCGTCTGCGCTCTTCGAACGCATGTTGGTCAACTTCTTGCTCTTCGTGACGTTGATCACGATATCGCCTTCCTTCGCGTTCTCGCCCACTACCTGCCCGGCATACACCTCTTCTTGCGGGTCGATGAAGAACTTACCGCGGTCTTGCAGTTTATCCAAGGCATAGGCATATGCTGTGCCGGCTTCCATCGCGATGAGCGATCCGTTGGTACGCTTCACGATCTCGCCTTTCCACGGTTGGTACTCCAGGAAGCGGTGCGCCATGATAGCCTCACCGGCCGATACGTTCATCACGTAAGTACGCATACCCATGATGCCGCGGCTCGGGATAGTGAACTCCAGGTGTACGCGGTCGTTGACCATCTCCATCTTCGTCATCTCACCTTTGTGGGTGCTGACGAACTCGATGATTTTGCCCGAGCACTCTTCCGGCGTGTTGACTGTCAGACTCTCTACCGGTTCGCATTTGACGCCGTCGATCTCTTTGATGATCACCTGCGGCTGACCTACCTGCAGTTCGTATCCTTCGCGACGCATGGTCTCGATGAGAACCGACAAGTGCAGCACGCCTCGACCATACACGCGCCATGACGATTCTTCTGCACCCTTCTCTACGCGCAACGCCAGGTTCTTCTCCAGCTCTTTGTTGAGACGGTCCTGGATGTGACGGCTGGTCACAAACTTACCGTCTTGACCGAAGAACGGACTGTCGTTGATGCAGAAGGTCATACTCATCGTCGGCTCGTCGATAGCAATCGGCTTCAGCGGTTCAGGATTTTCGGCATCGCAAATCGTGTCGCCGATCTCAAATCCGTCAATACCGATGAGCGCACAGATATCGCCGTTCTTCACAAGGTCGGTCTTCACGTGACCCATACCGGAGAATGTATGCAGCTCTTTGATCTTGGTCTTCACCATTGAGCCGTCTTTCTTGGCGAGCGTTACGGTCTGGCCGTCTTTCAACTCACCGCGATGCAGACGACCGATCGCGATACGGCCTACATAACTGTTGTAGTCCAGACTTGTAATCAACATCTGCGGCGTACCCGGATTCTCCTCCGGCGCCGGGATGTACTCGATGATCGCGTCCATCAGGTCGGTGAGATCCGTCTTCGGCTTACGCCAGTCGGTACTCATCCAGCCTTGTTTGGCACTACCGTACAGCGTCTGGAAATCCAACTGGTCATCCGTCGCATTGAGGTTACACATCAGGTCGAATACCTCTTCCTGCACCTCGTCCGGGCGACAGTTCAGTTTATCCACTTTGTTGATTACTACGATAGGCTTCAGACCGATCTCCAAGGCTTTCTGCAGCACAAATCGTGTCTGCGGCATCGCGCCTTCGAAGGCATCTACCAGCAGCAGCACGCCGTCCGCCATGTTCAGCACGCGCTCCACTTCGCCGCCGAAGTCCGCGTGCCCCGGAGTGTCAATGATGTTAATCTTCGTACCTTTGTATTCGATCGCCACGTTCTTGGCGAGAATCGTAATACCGCGTTCGCGCTCCAGGTCGTTGTTATCCAGAATCAATTCTTTCGGCTGATCGTTGAATTCCGACCGCTGTTGACTCACTACATGAGCCGTGTACAGCATCTTATCGACCAGTGTTGTTTTACCGTGGTCGACGTGCGCAATAATGGCTATATTTCTAATATTTTGCATAGGCTTGTATATATATGTCATGTACGCATATGCGCACATTCATGCAATTTAGCCGACAAAAGTACTGCTTTTTTTCGATATACGCAAATTTTTGCCCCTAAAATCACAAAATTTCTTATTTTGAACCGTTTTTGGGATTAAGAGTACGCCTGTTAAGAAAAACCGAATATTTTGACATTTTATCGTAAAATCCGTATAAAAAATAATATTTTGTCAACTGAAATCAACAATTTGTAGAATTTTAGCACTTTTTTGTGCAAATATTTGGCAGATTCATCAAAAGGCAGTAATTTTGCACCGTTTTTCGATGACGCCTGCTCTCAAGGTACGCGAAAACACGCGGGATGCCCACGCATTGGCGCGAACGAAAAACGGTATTAGTCTTAATTATGGAAAGGAAACTAACTATGAAAAAGTATTTGTATGAGGTTAGTTATCTAATGACATTTTGCTGCCTGATGGCAGGGTACACATTTGCAAACGCTGCAAAGAACAATGGAGAATTAACAGTACGCTTCCACGAAAATACACTGGTGGTAACGTCCACAGAGATGGAGGAGGCAAAAATTTATTCCAAACAGGGCAGATTGCTCCAGGAAGAACAAGGTAACTTCGCTGAATTTGAACTCGAGCCTGGCACATACAGGCTTTATGCAAAAGTTAACGGAGAAACGCTGACTCGCAGAATTGAGTTGCGTTAAGAAGGTTTTTTATTTAGGGTACAGAAAAATCTTGGAGAAGGGCACATTAGTGCTCTTCTTTTTTTATTTGCTGGCTTGCCGATACAGCGGTATAGAAATAGCCAGGAAGACGAAGTTCGGCAGCCAAGCCGCCATAAACGGACTCATCACGTTGTTCACGCTGAAGGTCGTGCTCACGGTCGAGAAGAGGATATACGCAGCCGTCAGGATGATGCCTATACCTAAATTCTTGCCCATGCCACGTCGCATCCGTCGGCTGGACATCGTTACGCCCAGCAGCGTCATGATAAACGCGCCTACGGCCGAAGCCCAGCGTTTATGATACTCTACCTCGAAGGCCTTCACGTTACTGCTGCCGCGCTGCTGTTGGCGCGCGATATAATGCCGTAACTCCGGCGTTGTCATCTGCTTTGCCTGCTGCGCCGTGATGAACAGCTCATCCGGAATGATGGGCAGCGTGATGTCTTTTCTTGCCCCGCGTTCCAGCGTCTCGCGCATGCCCGTGAACTCGCGCTGGGTGTACGTGTCGAGGTGCCAGTTCTCCAGGCTGTCGTAGTAGATACGGTCGGCTGTGATACGCATCACGAGCGTCTTATCTTCGAATTTCTCGATCGAACAACGATAGCCGATTCCTGCGCGGCGCTGGAAGGACTCGATATGTAATATCGTGCCCGGCTCCACTTCCATTTGGATATTCCGCGCGTTCTCGGTCGTGAAATGCTCCAAGTACTGGTCCGTGAAATGCAGCATCCGCTCGCTGCTCTTCGGGATCACCCAGCCGCCTAATATCACACTCAGCACAAAAAGCACGAAGGCGGAGAGGAAATAGGGTAGCATCAGGCGGTGATAACTCATTCCGGCGGCCTGCATGGCGATGATCTCGGAGTTCCCGGCTAATTTACTGGTGAAGAAAATAACGGAGATGAAGATGAACAGCGAGCTGAACATATTCATATAATAGGGGATGAACGGCAAGTAGTAATCCAGCAGAATCTCGCGAAGGGGCACTTGGTTCTCAAAGAAGTCGTCCATCTTCTCTGTCAGGTCAAAGACGATAGCGATGGACAAAATGAGCACGATCGAGAAGAAGAACGTGCCCAAAAACTTCTTTATTATGTACCAATCCAGGCGTTTCACATCTATATTCGTTAAATCGAAAATGCGGCGGTCCAGCGCTTAATGCGCCTTTGCCTAACCGCCCCAAGCCGGTCTTTTGAGTAAACTCAACGCTCGTCTTTGTCCGCTTAGCCTCCGTCCGGCACCGATAGTGCCGTCCAACCGCCTTACAAAAATGCGCTATCGCTTACAAAAATTTCAAAAATATTATTTTCTCTCCCCCCCCCCTCACCCGTAACCGGTAACCCATAACCCATAACCCATAACCCATAACCCATAACCCATAACCCATCATCCTCTAATCCTTTCCTCCCCCTTCAGGGGGGCCGGGGGGGCTTATTTTCTTTATTTTTGTGAGGGCGAAGCCCGTATTTTTGTAAGCAGTCATGTTGAGCCCTATCAAGGGTCTCAACGGCGGAAAGGAATAGTAAGGCGCGCTGCAAGCTCGCTTGTGAGCGCGGGTTAGTAGTCGTTTACGCTCAGGCCGCGTAGGCCAAAATGACTGCGCATTTTCGATTAATCTCCCGCTACATCCGCTGCATGATATTCGGCAGGACGGCGGCTTTCCAAGCGGAGTAGTCTCCCGCGAGGATATGCTCGCGTGCTTGCGTTACGAGGTCGAGATAGAACGCCAGGTTGTGAATTGAGAGGATCTCGAGTCCCAACATCTCCTGCGCGTGTATCAGATGTCTCGCATAAGCCCGCGTGTATGCGTGATCGACATAACTCGTGCCGCAGGGGTCAAGTTCGGTGAAGTCGTCCTCCCATTTCTTGTTACGCAGGTTCATCACGCCGTTCCACGTGAAGATCATTCCGTTCCGGCCGTTGCGGGTAGGCATGACGCAGTCGAACATATCTACGCCTCGCTCGATGGCCTCGAGGATATTCCAGGGTGTTCCGACGCCCATGAGGTAGCGCGGTTTATCCTCCGGTAATATGTCGTTGCAGACCTCAATCATGTCGTACATCACTTCCGTTGGTTCCCCTACCGCCAAGCCGCCTATGGCATATCCGTCGCGGTCGAGGTCCCGCAGTCGTTTGCAGGCCTCTTGCCGCAAGTCCGTGTACGTGCAACCCTGCACGATCGGGAAGAGATGTTGCTTATAGCCGTATAGATCTTCTGTGCCGTCAAAACGCGCAATACAACGGTCCAGCCAGCGATGCGTGCGGTCCATCGAGTCCTTGGCGTATTTCTTATCGGCGGTACCCGGACAGCACTCGTCGAACGCCATCATGATGTCGGCGCCTATCTCGCGCTCTATATCCATCACCCCCTCCGGCGTGAAGAGCAGTTTGCGGCCGTCGATATGACTGCTGAACCGCACGCCCTCTTCCGTCATCTTCCGGATGTCGGTGAGCGAAAAGACCTGAAAACCGCCGCTGTCCGTCAGGATCGGCCTGTTCCAGCCTTCGAAGCGATGGAGACCTCCGGCCTGATGGAGTATCTCCGTGCCCGGACGCAAGAAGAGATGATAGGTGTTGCCTAAGATGATCTGCGCTTTGATATCGTCCTCCAGCTCCTTGCGCTGCACGCCTTTGACAGTCCCGACGGTTCCAACCGGCATAAAGATCGGCGTGAGGATATCGCCGTGGTCGGTATGTATCACT
Organism: uncultured Bacteroidales bacterium; assembly: GCA_900320865.1. GTDB lineage: Bacteria > Bacteroidota > Bacteroidia > Bacteroidales > Paludibacteraceae > Colicola. The sequence goes on from ONTT01000009.1 coordinate 55,171, forward strand.
CCCGCCCTCGGGCCGACACTCTTCCGCTCGCTATGTAATTCAAAAAACGCCATCTATTTGTTTGTAGTATATAAAACTAAATAAAATCTTTTGAATGCTTTTGCGCTTCGCTTTTATGTACTTTGCTGCTAATAACTCCTCGTGAGTAAACTCCCGGATAGTTCTTATCATCAAACCCCATACACTTCCGTGTTAAAGCATTCAAAAGCGATAAATACAGATAAACTATGCAGTGTGTAAGCACTTAGAACATATACATCGTGCCATCCTTATCCAGATAATAGTGTTCCGAATGACCTTTTATAGGTCCGAAATTATATAAAATGCCTATTTTCTTACCGGTAAGCCGCATATAGTTCCATAATTGTTGTCTATGCTCAATACATAATTTTTCTACGGCTTTGCATTCAACGATGATACTTTCGTCTATTAGAAAATCCACATAATGTTTATGTTCAATTTTTTTTCCGTGATATGAAATGGCAAAATAGTACTCTCGCTGATAAGGAATCTGTCGCTCGTCCAATAAAATCTGCAATGCCTCTTGGTACATATATTCATTAAGAAAAGGTCCCAATTCACTATGTACTGTAGTTAAACACCCATTTGTGGCATAGCATTTTTGCTTCAGATCATTCAGCCATTCCGGATGGGTGTCTATTACGCGTTTAAGAGTAAATTGCATGAGAATTTTATCTTTGTTTATTGCTGATTATAAAGTGTTTACATCTTCGATGTGAGGAGTCGTCCTGACTGCCGACATTAAATTTATTTATAGGTTGGCGGGCGGGCGATTACTCATAGCGCAGCAGGCGCAAACACTTTAAATCAGTTTTTATTTAGTTTTATGTACAATTTTACACTATTCGGTTATTCACAGGGAAGACGATAGCGGGCTTGAAGGTCTTGGCTTCTTCCGGCTCCATGAGCGCGTACGCCATGATGATCACCGTGTCGCCTACATTCACTAAGTGCGCTGCGGCGCCGTTGATGCAGATACAGCCCGAGCCGCGTTTGCCGGGGATGACATAGGTCTCCAGCCGCGCGCCATTGTTGTTGTCCACTACCTGCACGCGCTCGCCGGCATAGATGTTTGCTGCCTCCATGAGCGCCTCATCAATGGTGATGGACCCGATATACTCGAGGTTTGCCTCGGTCACCTGTACGCGGTGAATCTTCGATTTCAATATATTCAAATACATATTTGTAACTTTTGCGGGTGCAAAAGTACTGCTTTTTTTCGAGATACGCAAGAAAAAACGCTTTTTTGCATAAAAAAGAGCCCCGAAGGGCTCTATTTAGGTTGTAAGAGACACTAAACAGCCTCCATTTCCGTTACCATCTCGTTACCACTACGGACGTCACCGTCCGGTTTTGGTCCGGTTTGAGCTCGGTTTTTACTCTACGCGAGCGCCGCGGGCGTCGAAGAGTTTACCGTCCTTGACGATATAGAGTATGCCGTCGATAAGTACTTTTCTGACTTCTGAAGGCAGACCGCTGACGGCTTCTATGTCTGTCGGCGTCTGCTGTACCGGCGAGATCTCCAGCCAGAAACGGTTGTCATGAGTACCTTTCTCCAAGTAAACGGTGTAATCCATTCCTGCGGAGAGGTTGGTGCGTGTACCTGTCTCCTCGTCGATGAGGGTTACTCCTATTCCGTCCGCGCCATCCGGCAGGGCGAAGGTATAATCGCCTTCCGTAGTGATGTTCGCGCCAACAGGAATAACTGTTGTTTGATCTGTATGAAGCGTCATACTATTGGCAGCTACTTTCTCATAACCGATAAAGGTATAGATATTGCTGCGGCTGTTGAGCTCTTTAATCAGGTCTTGTCCGAAATCGAAATTATCGGTTACTTGTTCCAGATCGGTCATACGGACATAGGTCTGGTCAAGGAACGTAGTATCTTGCTTCAGTTCGATACGCCAGTTATATTCTTTGGTGGCCTCTTTGCCTGCGCGGCGGGCAACGATAGAAGAAGGTTTCGCGCTGACTGCCGTCCAAACGATAGCGCTCTTAATCTGCGTCAGGTATGCATGCATCGGCTGGAAGAGGAATGCAGAGGTGGATTGCGGCGTCAGCGTATTATCTGTCTTGTTCCACATATAAATGAACGGGAACTCGCTCTCATCCTCTTTCCAAGTGTAGTTGGTCTTCCAACTAATCTCATTCCCGCTACCATCTTTCAATGCAGAGTTATAGAGGTTATAACTCGGAACACCGATACAACGCCAGTAGCTGTCTTTCACACGGCGGTCGCCTTCCGCTGTACCGCGGTTGATCGTACATTTGTATTCGTCGCTCAAAGCCGGAATAGTAATATCGGTCTGTTTCAATATGTCCTGATTGACAGTGGACGGGAAATACAACTCAATGGTACTTATTCCGTTCGACCAGAAGGTGGTGTTATCTGCTGCCATGGCCTTGAGGTTGAGCTCCAAGATATAACCTTGGTTCTTCTCCAACTTATAGCCTTGCGCTACTTCGGTCGGGCTGACATATTTCCAGTTAGGCTTGGAGTCCATCCAGTAACCTTTCTTGGCGCGGTTGAGACCGTCATAGTATTGGATTACCCAGTACTGGCCGTACGTGCCGAATCCGAAGATATCACCTACCAGTACATCGAACGGGAAGGAGATGAAATACAACCTCCGCTCGTACGTTGATTTCTGCTGGCCAACAGGTAATGGCGGATGGTGCTCTGCCAAATCCTCCACAATATGACCCGGACGGGCATGATCCTTATTCTGATCCTCCGGATGCTGGCGGTTATTCAGTATCCAGCGGTTGAAACGCATCACGCCGTAAACAGTTTTAACCTTTGATAGATTAGCAGAGGCATCTGCGAATGTGATACATCTCGCGGACTCCTGATGGTCACGAATAACCATTATATCTGCGTTGATCTCGTTTGTTCCGCTCACTTCGCCGCTTGGCATCCATGCAGCAATCAGACGGTTGGTCTTGAAATCATAGACGATACGCGCCAACTGATAGTCCTCAGAACTTCCGCCGATGAGGATAACCGAGTTGTCATCGCTTGTGAAGTTATCGCTATCATATGCTCCGCGGAAATATTGTGCAGAAGCCGGATCTACCGGAGACTTAGCGTAGCAAGCATACAATTTGAACCGCGTCCCCGGCTTGATCATAAGTCTTGCTTCGTAGATCCAGTTCTCGTTATCGCTCAATAATACACTATTAGCAGGGGAAGAAGAGATAGCTACGTTATTCTCGTTGTGCAACTCTTGTCCTGCGCGGAGCACAAGGAATTGTGCCAAACCGGAAGTAGCAGCACTGATGTACGCACGGCTGATCTTATTGGTCTTGCGATCCCACATAAAGCGGACGTTAGCGCTGTAGCGGTCCAAATAAGCATTATTTCCGCTATGACCGGCCACGCCGTCGTTATTCAGCGTACCGTTAATATCTGTGTTGTCATACGGATTGCCCACATCCTGTTTCAATGTATCGGTGATACACGGACTGTAGTCATTGGCGATACAGAAAGCGATGTTGGTATTACGCGGACACCATTTCGCTTTATAGTGGCTGTATTTCTCTCCGAAGGAGTTAGCATCGCTTTCGGAGAAGGAAGAATACGTCATCCGGTGGTCCAAATTGTCCACATAATTGCCCCATTTATTAGAGAGCGCGCTGGATCGTATATAATAATTGCCTGTGTACGCACCTATGTATTGAATAGAGTTGATGACTCCGGCGGCACCTTGTGTTACTTTGAAATTATAAACTGCCGAACTATCTACTGTCAAATCCTGCTTTGCGGCTCCACTGATATTCAGACTTCCCCAAGTGATTGCGCCGCTTGCATTGATGGAACTAACCTTGCGGGCTTTGAGAATAGGCGTATTGTCTTTTGCTACGAAGAATGAAATCGTATCTACGCCATTCTCGCGAGCACGGATGATACGCGACGGGTGAACCCAATTTTCGTCATGCGTACTACCTAACGACCATTCTGCATTATCGTTGTAGAGGATTTGGAAGTCATTCGCAGCGGCAGGGTAATGAACGCCTATCAGGTAGTTATATCCATCCTTATTTCCAAAGTCCAGCGTGAAGGTATATGTTCCTGCTGCGTTGGTATTAATCCGGCAATTATTACGAGTAGTCTCTCCGTCTTTCTCTTTGAACTCCCAAGAAGTCTCACCTATATCGCCACTCGCACCGGCTTTCATTGTTCCGTTGTTGCCAAACCATTTGCCGTCAGTGCGGTAAAGTTTGAATTGGTAGGTTTTACTGCCGTCAAGGATATATTCAACCGACATTGGCATTGTTTTGTCCGGAGTGAACTCAAATGGAATCGAATCTATTTCAACGCCGGAGCTATTAAATAGTCTCAATGCATAACCCGTGTTCTCCGGATAATTCATCCAGTAGCCTTGGTTCGAATATTCAGCTTTGTTATTATTCAATTTCGTCTTAGGCTGACCAGCCAGAGGAACAAACATAGGCAAACTTGCATTGTGGTCTCCACGGCGAACTACCTGGATAGGATCCAATGTCGTATTGGAGAAGAATCCTAAATCATTATTGGATGTGTTATCTGTTCCAGAGTTAGATTTGTCCATGTTTGCGAATGCGATATTTTCATATGTGTCATAGCCGGCAGCAGTATAATCGAAATACCAAATGTTTGTTCCTTCAATCTGCGTCATATGACCATGTCTCTGATCTGAATATGGTTTGTAACCATCAAAATATTTTCCGGCATATGCTCCTGTTCCATAGTTGTCAGCCCAATATTTATTTGACGAGTAGAAATATACATATACATTACTCCAACCAAGTGTGTTATTGAAGTAAATCACGCGTTTCTTGGTGTACCGTGCGGTGAGGGTACCATTGAAAGTAGCTTTGAAACGGTTGCTGTTTGTGGTAGCCGAACTTTCCAAAGTGATACCGTCTCCGGGAACCCAAGTGCTAAAGTTGTAACCAACGATAGTAGGTGCAGAGATGGATGTCCAATCGGTTGCTTTACCCGGGCTGGTGGTGCTGGGGGCAATGGTGTTGCCTTCGGTGTCTTTGTACTGGATGGTTACCGTATAGCCACTGGCGATAGTGAACGATACTTCTCTTTCGCTGAGGAGCGTTCCTCCGCTGCAATCAGCAAAGTCGCCTTGATCTTATATCCGCCCGCAGCCAATCCGGCAATAGAGAAACGTACCTGGTTTGGCTTTGTATTTCCTTCGGTGTATGCTTGTGATTCATGTCCGGCAGGAACAGAGTTGCCGTTGTCGTAAAGCAGTTCCCAGCAAATTTTGACAGGAAGCACCGGTGTCGGGGCAATAGTCGGATTAGCAATAACAAAGCCTGTACCGCCCGCAGCCACCGGATCAAACATATAATTATCCAGTGTGATATCCGTTATCTCCGCTTTCTTAAAATAGGCAAAAAGTTCGATGCCTCCGGCGGTGGTATAAGTAGCTACGAGTTTATTACCGGTTGGTCCGTAATATTGTGTTCCTGTTCCATTATGACCGGTATAGTAACCCATGAAGGCATAACCCTGGGCGGCCGTTGGTAATGAGGCAATAGTTGGCAAAGCAGCATCATATGTGGCGGTTACGGAAGCTGTACCGCTGGAACCATAACCCGTTTCACCGGATTGCGTTAATGTGATGGTATATATCTTTGCACTCCAATGCGCGAACAAATTAGTTGCAGATGCTTTATCCCAGGCACGTGCACTTCCAAGCACATTAGTGTAGTATTGTGTTCCTGTACTGGCATCGTCATAGTAACCTGCGAAGTTATAACCAGTCCGGCTATGCGCGGTAAGAGTTCCTCCGCCTTTCAATATGCTAGGCATCGCAGCATCATATGTTGCAGAGACAACTTTGTCAGCTCCGCTACCTCCATTAGCCTTTAACGTAACATCATAACTTGTGGGCAAGAATGTTGCTGCAACAGTTACGTCATCGCTTGGCATCATGAACTGATTACTGGTAACCGTTACAGTTCCACCTCCAGCTTTGGTGACCGTCCAATGATCAAAGTGGTAACCTGTTGCTGGTGTCGCCGCTAATGTGATAGTAGTTGTTGCTACCGACTCGGTGCTTGTTCCTACGGCAGAAGCACTTCCTACTTTTATGGTATATGAACCATGTGTCGGATCGCCATGAGTAATCGTGTATATTGGATCTGCCGCGATATTAAGAGTCGGTTTTGTCGCGTCGTCAATGCTTTGGAGGGTTAATGTAATTGTTACATTACTCTTGCGCGTCAAACCAAACTCAATAGTCGCATTCTCTGTATGTGTCTTATGTACGCCATCAATGCTACTTCCTGAATAAGTCGGCGTTTGAACTCCGTTATAGTTATACGCTTTGTTATCATTGGGGTTAGCAACCGTGTTGACAAAATGGAAGTGATAACCAGTATTCCAAGCGTCACCAACTTGAGCGGAAGCCAATATAGCCATATTGTTAATCGTGTAGGTGTAAATTGCACGATTGACAGTAGATTGCGTCATTTGTGCAGGCGTTGCCCAGTTACTTATAAAGTCCGCATGGATATACAAGTTTCGCACAGCAAACTTCGCATACAGTGTAGTTGCGGAAGTCACATTAACGGTATATGGATTATCCGTGCTAACAGAAGCGGTGCAAGCCGCATCACTATACCAACCAACGAACTTGTATCCCAAATTCGGAGTGGCTGTGAAAGTAATAGATGTGCCGGTCAGTACATTCGTTCCTGAAGATATAGATAAATTATTGCTAACACTACCGTAACTCGACATGCCCGTCCCTACACCAAAGGTTACGCTATAAATAGGCTTATAAGTAACTGTCAATGTCGTATTGCCGGAAGGCATAGTAGTGTAACCGCTATAAGAACTTTCGTTAACATCTGTTTCCACGCTTGTTGCGCCTATTGTGATATCATCCACATAGTATCCCGATTTTGCAGTAACTGCAATGTTAACGCGCTCACCGGAAGCATATTGCTTGGTCTGCAAATTACCTAAATCATTAGTTGTTAAGGTAATCGTTCCTTCCGTACCTGCAGCACCATTATTTGTGTTTCCGCTTGAACCATTCGCTAAAGTGATGGTGTAATAAGTAGCTGGATCTTGCACCCAAAGTTTTTTGTTAGTGCCTGTATTTATAACCACCCAAACATCTGACATTGTGGAGGATACATAACTTGATTTTGTTTCATTTGTAGAAAGGGAATAGACCGTACCCTTGGTAACTTGTTGATCACTGCTTGTACTTGAATTGGTGTTATATGCATTAGATCCATTATGTACTTTCCAATAGTGACTTGCAGTAAGAGTAACTGGCATGTAGTATGTGTTAGCAATATCACGATATGCGCGGTCAAATTGATATGTTGTAGGCTTGCTCCAGCCTCCGAAATCCGCACCTTCCATGTACCAACCGGAATTGGATTTCGTATAGAAGTTCGCTGTCAACGTACCTGTGCTACCTGAGCCATTACCATTCAGTGTATAGGTGTTTGTTGTTGCAGAACCGGTGGCATTACCGCCTGTCGTCCAATAGTCAAATCCATAACCCGATTTGGCGGTTGCCACTACTGTACGACTTGTCGTCACGCCCGCTGTCGTTGTGTTTCCCGGCGTGAAGGATGAGCCGCCTACCGTCAATGTTCCTGCTCCCGAAGGACTAACATTCACCGTTACGGTCGTCATGTTCTCACTCCAATTTGCATAAATCGTTCTTGTTGATGCATCCACATCCCATACATGCGCACTACTACCATCCGTATTATAGTACTTAGTTCCACTTCCTCCGGTCGAGCCATAGTATCCCAAGAAAGAATAACCTGTTTTGCCCGGCATGGTAGTTGAAGGCATTGCTGCATCATACGTTGCAGTTACAGATGTAGAACCGGTTGTTCCACCCTGTCTATCCAAAGTAACAGTCGTGTTTTTTGCTGTCCATTTAGCATAGAGAATCTTGTTTGAGGTAACTGTCTCTGTGCTGAAGTTCCATGCGTTTGTGCATGCAGGCTCTTTGTACCAGCCGCCAAAAGTATAACCTGTTGCTGTCGGAGCGGGACTTGGCGCTGTTGCCTTACCTCCGCTTAAAATGCTTTGAGTTGAAATGGAACTTCCATGCCCTTGCAGATCAAACGAAACGGTATAATAATTACCTGCACCATAGGTGAAGGTTACGCGTTTTTGGACCGTAATAGGGTCAACGGTATAAATCTCTATTGCAGATGTATAGACACCGGTGGATGTAAAGTTGATGGTCGAGAACGAACCGGAGGTAATCAAAGTGGACGCATCTCCGGAAGAAATAAGGTTTCCATTAGAGTGGAAGCCGCCTCCCGTAGTTCCGGCATTCGCACCTCCGAATTCTGCAATACGATAATAATAGCCGCTGTTTCTAGGAACGTTGGTCTTGAAACTGACCGTCATTGTTTGTACACCCGTACTTCCGCTAGAAGGCGATGCGGATACTTCGGAAATCGTAATTGCCGTCCATTTGGCGTAGAGTGTCTTGTCGCCATTAGCAGAATTCGAAATGCTGGTTACGGCGTCACCGGTACAACCTGAATTGTTATACCAACCGGCAAAAAGGTATCCAGTTCTCACGCCATTCGTTAGCGCGGCAATACCCGTTCCATAAGTGTAAGAACTCGGCAATGAGCCACTATTAGAACCGGAATATGCACCTCCTCCTTGATCTTTATACGTGATGTCATAGTTATTCGGGGCCCAAGTTGGATAAAGCGTTAATGCGTCATTTGAAGTATATGTTGCCCCAAGGGCATAAGATGTTCCACTCGTTCCGTTTGAATTAGTGTTCCATGCTGTTTGTTGATAATAACTACGAGTAAAGTCTCCACTATTTCTTAAAGTTAAGTTGGTGTTGTATACTTTATAATCGGTTTGATCAGAGCCAGTACCATTATCTCCTTTTTTATAGGTTACTGCACGTTGTGTCTTACCACTCAACTTGATGGTACAAGTCTTACTATGCGCATCTGTAATGGTAAGAGTTGCAGATTTACTACCATTACTTGACGGCTTAAACCGAACAGTTACTCCAGTTTCGCTAATACTGCGTACTTCAAATTCAGTGCTATTGGTGCCAGAAAGGGCACAATTATTTGTCGACAATGCAGTTCCGTAGTGTTGTCCAAATGATATAGTAGCATCTGTTGTACTACTTACGGTCGTATTGCTAAATGTCTTACTTGTGCTTGTTGTCGTAAAACCAGGAATGGTAAAAGACATCTTATAATTATTACTGTTATTCGAGTACCAAAGACTTTTACAGTCGCTTTGGCCGTGACCTTCAAACCATATGTTCAGAGTGTGATTACCGCAACTTAATCCCGAAAGTACATCAATATTCATACTTTCTGTTTGGAAGTGTTTAGGATCGGCACTCCAGTTTTGAGGATCTTGAATGTTGTAGTTGTTATTCACACCACCGGTAACGCTATAATACATCTTGGCATCCTGGCAGACATTCCCTCCGGTGAGTTGAAGCCAGAACCCTTTTAACTTGAATGTGGTGACTGTTCCTAAAGCCTTAGTAGAACTGGTCACTTCCCACCATTGGTCAGAACCGGTATTGTATTTTACAGAAGCTGCTTTACAATACGTATCTCCCCATGCGTAGCCTACACCGAGGGTGAGGAGAAGGGTGAGGGTGGTGAGGATTTTCGCCATCCGACTACTCTTTGTTACTTTTGCGCAACCTTCCGCCTGCGCCTTAGCGGTTCTTAGATTAAAAACTAAGTTTTTCATATGTGTATTTTATTTAATATTCGTCGTTTATTTTTGCTTTG
>ONTT01000004.1 GCA_900320865.1 uncultured Bacteroidales bacterium
AATTGAAAATGAGCCCGGTACAATACCGAACTCACTTTCAAAATCAAGTCAAATAGATTTAATAATCTGTCCAACTTTTTGGGGTCACCTCACGCGAGACCGCTCTTTTTGTCTTTCATTCTTTTATTTACTAAAATTCAACTAACTCCACTTATATGCGGGAAAATGACTTTTTTTAAAAATCACTATATATAGGTATTGCATATGTCAAAAAAAAGCAGTAATTTTGCAGCCCGGAACGTCTTCCCGATGAAACGGGAAGAGTGGCCTCCGCCGAGAAAGGCAAAAAATGGTCAAAGAAATGGTTCATAAAATAGCCGTCATTGGGCTGACGCAGAGCGGAAAGAGTTCCCTCACCCGGGCCTTGCAGCGCTTGGCCGATCAGGGCAAGCGGCCTTTCCAGTTCACCGAGGTGCACAACCCCGATGAGTTGCATGGCCATGCCTTTGACGTCGTCCTCCAGGTAGTGGACTCCACCCGGCTGGAGGAATCGCTCATGCTCACGCCGCATATCATCGACGAGCAGCAGAAAATTGTACTCGCCATTGGCAGGTATGACCTGCTCTTGAAGACGGACCACTCGCTCAACCTCCCTAAACTGGAGCAACTGATTGGTGTACCTACCTGCCGCGTGTCCGTGCGCCTCAACTACGGTCTTCCGAACTGTTTGGACATCCTTGAGACCACCATCCGCAAACCGGCTTCTACTGCGCACCCCATCTACCACCTTCGTGACCAGGGCGATGAGGATACCTATCGCGCGTACGTACACGGTATATTAACGGAAACGCTCACGCACGCGAAGGACGACAAGCATCAGACAAGCTTGGAGCGCATCGATAAGGTGCTGACCAACCCTTGGCTCGGATTCCCGATCATGATGGCGATCCTCTATTTCGTCTTCTGGTGTACTTTTACATTAGGCGCTTATCCGCAAGCCTGGATAGAAGGCGGTATCGATGCCATGAGCCAATGGTTATGGAGCCTGTTGACGCCTTCATGGTGGTCGTCGTTGCTTATTGATGGCGTGCTGCAAGGCGTTGGCGCCGTACTGGCATTCCTGCCGAATATCATCATTCTCTTCTTCTTCATCTCGCTTATGGAGGACTCCGGATATATGGCTCGTGAGGCATATATCATGGATACCATCATGCACCGCGTCGGTTTGCACGGCCGTAGTTTCATCCCGATGCTGATGGGCTTCGGGTGCAACGTACCGGCTATCATGGCGGCAAGAGATATCCAGAATCCCAAAGACCGCGTGCTGACCATGCTCATGGTGCCTTTCATGTCTTGTTCGGCACGGCTGCCGGTTTATATGCTTTTTGTCGATACCTTCTTCGAGCGCCACAAAGCTCTCGTCATGATCTCTCTCTACGCGATAGGTATCTGCCTGTCGGTTATTTTTGCAGTTATCATGAAGCGCACCAAGTGGTTCAAACAAGATAACGATGATACCGTAAACGAGTTGCCGGAGTTCCGTATCCCCAAGGCACGTAATACCGCAGCGCATATTTGGGAACGCGTAGCGGACTACCTCCAGAAGATATGTACCGTCATCCTTTGGGCATCGATCATCATCTGGGCGCTTGAGTATTTCCCGACGCAAGACCTCAACGACCTCGAGCACTCGTATCTGGCATCCATCGGACAGTTCGTTGCACCCCTTTTGGAGCCGCTCGGCTTCGACTGGAAGATGTCGGTTTGTCTCTTGACGGGCCTTCCGGCCAAAGAAGCCATCGTCTCGACGCTCGCTATCCTCTATGGTGGCGATATCAGTGCCGCCGGCTTCACCCCGCTCACCGCCTTCAGCTTCATGCTCTTTGTGCTGCTCTACTTCCCCTGCGTGGCAACCATCGCTACCCTGCATCGCGAAGCCGGCAAAAAATGGGCTTGGTTCACCGTCTTCCACTCCCTCGCCCTCGCCTGGCTCGTCTCCTTCCTCGTCTATCAAATAGGCAGCCTAATCATATAATTTTAACATGAAAAAATATCTTTTATTATTTGTCTGTATTCTGTATTCCGTACTCTGTACTCCTCTGTTCGCAAAGGCAAACAAACAGGTTGTTGTTCTTTCGGTAGACATCCACTGCCAGGGCTGTATTGACAAAATCATGAAGAATATAGCGTTTGAGAAAGGCGTGAAAGATCTCGTTTGCGACCTTGACACCAAGACGGTAACGGTTACTTACGACGCCAATAAAACGGACGTGCCGGCGCTTCTCGAAGCATTCAAGAAGATCAACAAACCTGCTACGGTGAAAGAAACGGTCTCTAAGGACCCTAAAGACCTTAACGCCCCTAAGGACTCTAAGAACCGCCCTTCCACCGACGCCAACACAGGCGCATCCACTCCTTATTAAGTACATGCGCGCATGCGCGCACAACAAAAAACAGACGCCCGTCGGACGTCTGTTTTTTTTGCATCAAGTTCCGCATGGCTAAGCGCCTGCGGAGGCTCTCCGCTTACTTGAGTTCAGCGAGATATTTAATGGTGCGAACCATCTGGCTGGTGTAGCTGTTCTCGTTGTCGTACCAGCTAACAACCTGTACCTGATAGGTATCCTCGTCGATCTTAGCAACCATAGTCTGGGTAGCAGAGCAGCCTTCATAGCTGCATTGATACCCTCTTTGGTGATGTCTTTACCCTTAACAACTGCAACCAGGATAGTGGTAGAACCGGTCGGAGTCGGAACACGCTGTGCGCTACCGATCAACTTACCGTTCAGCTCCGGAATTACCAAACCGATAGCCTTAGCAGCACCGGTGCTGTTCGGAACGATGTTCTGAGCACCTGCACGGCTACGACGCAGATCACCCTTACGTTGCGGACCGTCCAGAATCATCTGGTCACCCGTATAAGCGTGGATCGTGCTCATAATACCACTCTGGATCGGAGCGTATTTGTGCAGAGCAGCTGCCATCGGAGCGAGACAGTTGGTCGTACAAGAAGCAGCGGAGATAACTTTATCAGCCGGAGTCAGAGTCTTGTGGTTTACATTGTAAACGATGGTCGGAAGATCGTTACCTGCCGGAGCGGAGATAACAACTTTCTTTGCACCTGCCTGGATATGAGCCTCAGCTTTTGCCTTGCTGGTATAGAAACCGGTGCACTCCAATACTACATCGATACCCAGCTCACCCCAAGGCAGCTCAGCTGCGTTCGGCTTAGCGTAGATAGTGATCTCCTTGCCGTCCACAGTGATCGAACCCGGAGTAACGACGGTCTTACCATCCTCAGCGAGAACAGCGTCTTTGTAAGCTACAGTGTGCTTGCACTCACCGAACTTGCCTGCGAAACCACCCTGAGCGGTGTCGTACTTCAGAAGGTGAGCCAACATCTTTGGGCTGGTCAAGTCGTTGATCGCAACTACCTCATAACCCTCAGCTTCGAACATCTGACGGAAAGCCAGACGACCAATACGGCCAAAGCCGTTAATTGCTACTTTTGTCATAATTGTGAAAAAAATTTATTAGTTATTGTACAATATTTGTTTGTTTTTTTGTTTCCTCAAGGGCGGTTCTGGAGCCGTACCCCTCGACCTTTGCGGCTGCAAAGGTAGTGTTTTTTTTTGATATACAAAAATAAATCGTCAAAAAATCTTTATTTTGCTATCTATTTTTTGCAAAAAGCCCCTAATCCACTAATCCGCTAACCCATTAATCCTTTATTTCCTTCCAAAGTCCGCCGGAATCTCACCCCACGCTTTTGTGTCCCATTTATATATCGGCGTCGTCCATGTGTTGTCATGCAGCCACATCTCCGCCTTGCGAACCATATGAAACAGATCCTGATTCTTGGCGTTCCATTCAATCTTCGTCTTGCAGCGTTTCTGACGCAACCAAGCAAGCGCCGTGACGCTATCTGTATAAATCACCCAATTGAGGTTATACTTCTTGATATAGGCAAGTCCCAGCACTAACGCCAGGAACTCGCCTATGTTATTCGTTCCTTCCGGGAATGGACCACGGTGAAAAACCTCCGTACCTGTATCGGCTATCACTCCGCGGAACTCCATCACACCGGGGTTCCCGCTGCAGGCTGCATCAACGGCCAGGGCTGGTAAAATCGGTTTACTCATGAACAACCATTTTAGTTGTGATACGCTTGCCTTCGATCTCCGTCACTACGATATAAACGCCGCGACCAAAGGTACCCGAAACAGGACGACCCATCGTATCATAGATACCAATCACCTGCGAGGCCCCGCCTGTTGTCACAGTTCTACTCGGCGTCACTTCGTCGAAGGTCTGCGGGCAAGTGATCAAGGTCTTTCCGTCCGTGGTCGTCAAACGACATTGATAGAGTATCGAGGTGCCACTCAGTCCATTCGGGTCATAGAGACTTTGTTGTGTCTCACCCGTCAGTTCCACTCCGTCCGCTAACCATTGATAGCCCACATAGCGGTTTTCCTTGTTGCTCACGAAGAGTACATCGGTCCACTTGCTGTACATCTGACCCGAGATGGCGATAGTGAAAGAGACCGTGTTGGTGCTCTCGCAAAGCCCGCCTTCGCTTGTAGTGATAGTAGCAGAGTAATCTCCCGCTTCCATCGATGTCAACGAGAAGACGATGTCCGTGCCTTCTACCGCACCTGCATAGTGCGCACCGTTGACCGCCACATCATATGTATCCGGTGCTCCGGCAGAAATCGTGAACGGGATACGAATCTCACTCGCACTATCGCACGTCAAAGCTACTGTACCCACAGCAATACGCGGCGTAGCTTTGACGGAGAGATAGAGCGAGTCATGGAGTGTGCCGTATTCATACTCGCCCACTGCCGGCGTATGGATATCAAACCCATGGTCGGTATAACTCTCGCCTTCGCAGATCGTCTCCCGCCAGATATTGCATACAGGTGCGGGTGCAGCATCGAACGCATCAGACGGCACCGGCGTACAAGCCGTTGCATCTTCATACCTGGCGCCGATGACCAGTCCGGTAGCACCGATATTTTCCAATGTAAGCGGTACTACAGTCTGCATACCGGTGGCAGTAACGGTAGCATCCGCAGCTCCCGAGAGAACGATATTCTTGCCTGTTGCGTCGTACGGCGTTTTGATTGTCACAGTGAGGTTGTAATTTTTTGACCCGCACACCAGTGCAGTAGGATCCACCGCTACCTCTACGGAAGTGATTTTCGGAGAGAAGGGCGCTACATCCAGTGTATGCGTACTATCGCAACTATTCGGTCCGTCAAAGGCTACATATAACGTATGCACCTTGCCGTCCGCCGGAATACCTTCAAAAGTAAGACCTGTCAGGTGCTGCTCGCCCTTGTCTTTCTCCGTGATAGACTGACTCTTGGCGGTCATTCCGTCAACACGATAGGTCAAGTTTCCTTGCTGGTAGGTATAGTCCAAATCAAAAGTCAGTGTTGTCGTCTCATCGTCACAACCGGGGGTAGAGTAACTGAAATTCCTGATATCCAAGCTTGGTGCTCCCGGAAGATCAAAAGCATCAGACGGGAATGTGCATGCAGGCGCATCTGCATAAGCAGCATTGATCACTTTGGTTCCGGCTGCATCGTGTAAGGTAATGGTGGCAGAAGCAGTGCTTCCGGATATAGTCAGTTCCTTACTTCGGGCGGTACCTTCGTCTTCGTAAGTCAAGGTGACTTTCTTCCCGTCCGCCGGATAAGGAGTGGTGACGGTTACGGTAGCGTTATAACTTGTGCCGTGACAAGCCAGTCCCTCCGGAACGCCACTCACAACCACTGACTGCAAAGCCGGAGTGAAAGGACAAGCCGGGAGGGTATACTCTTTCGTACAACTATTCGGTCCGTCGAACGTCACATGCAATTTGCGTGTGTTGCCGTCCGCCGGGATGCCTTCAAAAGCAAGTTTTGTGAGATGTTGCTCGCTCTTAGAGGTGGTGATAGTGCGGGTTGAGTCTCCACTCAAACCTTCAATGCTATAATGCAAAGTACCTTGCTGATAGGTATAATCCAAATCAAAAGTCAGTGTGGTCGTCAAATCGGTACATCCCGGTGTGGAGAAAGTAAAGTTCTTGCTCAAGGCGCTCGGCGTGACAGGTGCTTCAGGCAGCGTATAGTCAGCAATCGGACATCCGTGCGTGCCGCTGAAGTTGACATTCAGTTTATGATTAGCCAATCCATCGGCGGCAACTCCCGGGATGACAAGCGTCACCTCTTTCTCGTCATCGCTATCGGCAGTGAACGAACCGGAAACAGACGTACCTCCATCCACGTTGGCTGTCAAAGTTCCGTTCTGATTGGTATAAGCGATGACGGCTGTGAGGGTGACAGTAGCGGCGTCGCATGCCACTTCTCCCCAAGTGACTGATTTGACGGAGATAGCAGGGACAGCCCGCGCATTATAGACATAGGTGGAAGGCGCATCGGTCTTCACCACGCCATCGTTAAAATAGACGGTGAGCGTATGATCGGCATTATCAACCGGCTGATCCTTCAGTACGCCTGTGTACGACGTAGCATTATCACCTATCTCGCTATGCGGAATCTTAGCCAGCAGGGTAGTACCCTCATAGATATAGAGGTCTCCGCGCGGATTGGTGAAGTTTACGGTGAAATCCACATCCGCTACCGTTGTCCCGCATCCTATGGGTTGACGCTGGGCGAAAGTAGCACTATGGATAGCACATGCTATATATTTCACAGGGAAAATCTCATATCCCGCGATATTGGAAGAACTGGCGGTGATTGCCTCGAAACGGATATCATCGAGCGCAAAGTCGTTTCCGATATTTTTGTTACTGGTGTTCTTATTGATCACACGTAGTGCTACATTCGTACTGGAGGTGGTAGGAGTAGCGATAGAGGACAATCCGTGCCAGCGGTTGTCTTTATAATTGCCGAGGTTGATCTCTCCGCCTAAGTTGCTCCATGTAGAACCTCCGTTGTAACTGATCTGGAACTGCAGTCGCGCGCCGTTGTTCATCTGATAGAAAGCGTTGACATTCGCTACCCAGAAAGAGAAGAGGTAACTTATGCCTTTCTGCACTTTCAGTTTCGGATTATTCGTGCCGGATTTGGCAATCCATGCCGCTTGATCCTCTACATTCGTAGTGACCTTGGAGTCAAAGAGTCCGAAATATTCTCCTTCGTGCGCTTTCACGGAATTATAGGTGTGATAGAAAGTGTACGAATCTTTGACAATAGCGTAACCTCCGGATGCGTCCGTATGCGAGTCATAGTAATTATTGACCGCATCGCCCATCCCCCAGTAATCATACTTGCTCTCCAAGTTATCTTTTGTCTCAAAAGTACCATTGGTGATGAGGTTGCCTTCCGGCGTAGGAGGATCATTGGTGGCGAGGAAATAATAGGTTATAGTAGTAGCCTCTGAAGGTGCATCAAAAGTGATGTTTCTATTATCCGACGAAGTACCGATAATCGTATCATTATTGGCAGAGTTCGTCCACATGAAATAGGTGGAAGTCTGGTTATCCGGCGTCAGTTTGACATCCACTTCGGTGAATCGGGTGAGGTTCTGATCGCCCTCAGTCCCGGTAGTCGTGTGGGTCTCGGGATTCTTAACAGGCGGCTCTACCGTAACCTGACAGGATGCCTCGCATCCGCTGCCTTCAAGGAACTTGGCATAGAGCGTATAGGTCTTCTTGGACGAAGCATCCAAACCTTTCAGACGGAAGGTCTGCGGAGTCTCGATATCTGCATTCTCAATAATCAATGTATCCACATCCGGACACCATATTTGCAGTTTTCCGGCATTCTTCTTGTCGTCAAAAGCTACTACGCCGTTCACCGCACTGGTCCTGTCTGTTACATTAGCATCTGCCGCTACAGCAACAAACGAAGTGATCTTACATGCACCCGGTGCTCCTTCCGAGCAATCCTGATTAATCCGCACACGTATTAGCCTGCACATGGAAGGACGACTGGCCTGTAGGAAATAATAGACATCGGAATTGACTCCGCCTAAAGTCACGGACAGGGCGATGTGCCCCCTGTCCTCAGTCGTGTACCATTCGCTTTGGTCCAGACGTGTCCAGGTGTTGTTCTCATATTTGAACCATGAGTGGCAATAGGTGTTTTCATAATCATAGTTTTTCGCTTGCAGCACATATTGTGTGCCAGCAGCTTCCTTACAAATCTGCTCGTCCTCATACTCCCATGTGGCCGGACTTCCCGAAGGAGCAGGGGCTACATATTCCCAGTTGGCACCGTTTTTGTCTCCGCCGTCGTTATAATAGAAATTCTGGATGTAGTTCTGCTCGCGCATCTTCTTTTCGGAGCCCTCGTAATAATAGAACCATATATCTCCCGTTTGATGGGTTACTGTTCCCCAACTCGGGTTCGCGGAGGAGTGACGCGTCAGGATCACATACTCCCAGTCGCCGGCGGGTGCCTCTACGTACCAAACGGAACCCTGGTATTGCTTGACCTGTGTACTCCATGCATTGGTAGAACCACGGAAAAAATACGCATAGTTATAATTATTCGTGGTAGCGTACCAGCCGTATTTCAAATCGCCTCCGGCATCTTTCACGCTTTGTGCCTCCATGTTGATATACAAGCGTTCGCCTTTGTCAAAGATGCGTGCCTGCATACTTGTAGCAGCCAGTAAGGCAACTAACAATATATATATTCGTGTTGTCTTTGTCATAAAGGCACGATTAACTTCGTTTTTCATAGTTTGTCCTCCTTATTCAATATCACTTTGTTTCTGAACTACTTTTACTTCTACACGGCGATCCAACGGCAACTCGTGGTTGACATTCTCCTCGTTCGGAACTAATGATCCATGCCCGATGACAATCACGCGGTCTTTATCCAGACCCTGACTAATCAGATAATTGGCTACCGCCTTTGCACGGTTATAAGCCAAAATCTCATTGAAGGTCTTGTCACCTTCCTCCGATGCGTGACCGTCGATAGATACCTTCGCATCCGGTACTTTATTCAGCACACCTACAATAGAGGACAAGTACGCCTTGGCTTTATTGGTCAACTGATGACTCGCCAAAGCAAAGTAAATCTTATTAAATTTCTCCACTTCTTCGGCTGCTTTCTTGATATGCGCACGAGTGAGCGTATCTACCCGACTCACGATACTCGTATCATTGCGGGCAATTAACTGAACCGTCGTATCCGTACGAGTGAAATAGTCGAAGTAATCGATGGTTTTATGCTTCGGCGCAGCAATATGATGCCAGTGAATACCTACCTTCACGCCTACTTCCCAAGGATGCGACTTACCCGCCATATCCAGCGAGTACGCACCCGTGTATTCTTCCATAAAAGTAAAGGTGTCGTCCTTCCAACCCAACGGATGCTTCGTCGATTTGTTTACATCATTCAACGCGATATTAAAATGACCGCCTAAGAACAAATCAATTTGATCCGTCAACGGAAGTAAGGCACCCAGGTCCATAAATAAAGCCACTTGCGGACGAACATCCAACTTCCCCTGATAAGCATAGTTCTTCACACCAAACTCATGCATGTCGTTCAACCATAAGTTCCATGCGGGGTAGTATCCCTCATGCGCCACTTCGCCTTGCAGCACTTTGTATTTCTTCATTACAGAGAACGCCGGAGCAATACCTAAATCAGCAAAGATACGCGCTTTCCAGTCCTCCTTTTTGTATTGGAACTGCAGCGAGATAGGAACACCTATATTATGGATCGTCTGGCGCTCATTCCAACGATTGACGGTCGAATGATGGTCATAATGCTGCTCCAGGTCCGTATCCGTTTGGTCCAACCATGAATAGGCTCCGCCCAAACGAGCATGTGTCGTGTAATTCGTGAACCATAATCCGGCTCCCACACCCCAGTTCTCATGGAAGAAATAGGCGTATTGTATCTGCAGCAAACCACTGAATGAACCAATCGTCCTGTTCTCTGTACCGGCTAAAGAATAACCTAAGGAACCGTATCCAAGCCCCACATAGGCTTCGATATAATGCCCTTTGCGACTGGTCGAGTCCGCATAGGTCACTTCTTCACGCTGCTTCGCTACGCTGTCCTGCGAAGCGATCAACAGAGTCAAGGTGTCCGTGTAGTGATAGATAGTGGTCGTCTGAACACGAGTCAAACTGTCCGGAGTCTTCTGTAACTCCGGCGTATCCTCCATCTCAAAACTACGTTCGTGCATCTCCGTCATTCCCGGAGATATCGCGGAACGGAAAATCCGGGTAGTGTCGCTTTGGGCACTCAGCGCCAACGGAATACTCAGCGCTGCGAGAATAAGCCATTTGTGTTTCATAGTATTGTGTTTTTCAATCGTTTATTGTTGTGACTCGCCCGAGAATCGAACTCGGATTTGAGCTTTAGGAGAGCCCCGTTCTATCCATTGAACTAGCAAGTCTTTGCTAAATCGTGCCCTTGTGGCTAAGAACTATCAGGCCGTCGGGTTAGCACCTATCCGGGAACTCCCCGTATTCCTCAAACGTATAATTGAGGAAGTCATTCATCGGCTTGGCAGCCCTCGCGATATCGATCATTTTATCGATGAAATCGGGCGAACACACCTCCTCATCTGTGAGTGGCGTACTGAACGTATAGTCTTTGTGTTTCAACCAGTCCGCATGTTTGAACGCCGGATCAAAACCTACCGGCACTTTCTTCAGCACACCCCAATAACTGTCAAAATCCTGCCCGAAATAGCGTTGCCACTCTTTGGTTCCCATGATCTCTTCCACTTCCTCGTAGTTCGCCTCAACCTCCTTGCGCAAAGCAGTCAATAACTCCTTGCTCGGCTCCCATATACCTCCGGCAAACATACATTGCCCGGGCTGGATATGCATGTAATAACCACCGCGCATCGATTTTCTTCCCCACGTCTTCGGCTGACCGGGTACACCTTTCGCTGGGAAGCAACCCATCCACTCTTTGTACGGGTTTTTGTTCTTCGAGAACCGCACATCGCGGTAGATACGCCAGATACAGTCCTTCGGTTGCAGGATAGCCAACTCCGGTTCTATCATCGCAAGCTGACGGATATACTCCGCGCATACCTCGTTGAAGCGCGCGTAGCACCGTTGGTACCACGTCTTGTTCTCGGCAAACCACTCCCGGTTATTATGCACCGACAACTCCGTCAAAAAATCCAGAACCTCTTTCATTACCAATTACCAATCACCAATTACCAATTACCAATTACCAATCACCAATTACCAATCCTTTCCATGCAACGTCTAAGTCCGTCCATCCAATGCGGGATCTCTACGTCAAACGTCTTTTTGAACTTCGACTTATCGAGTACGCTATAGTGTGGCCGCGGCGTCTTATACGCATATTCCTCCGATAAAATCGGGCGAACTTGACATTTTGTTATCCCCGCCAACTCATGAATCGCTAACGTGAAATCATACCAACTGCATACACCTTCGTTCGTGAAATGATAGATACCCGCGTGCCATACAGGCGCCACTATCACCGTGAAGATAGCCCAAGCCAAATCAGCCGCGTAAGTAGGTGTTCCTATCTGATCAAACACCACGCCCAATTGTTCTTTCTCCTTACCCAATTTAATCATCGTCTTCACAAAGTTATTCCCGTATTCGGAGTACAACCAAGCCGTACGAAGTATTACCGCATCGGGACATGCCGCCAAGAGCATTTTTTCTCCTTCATATTTTGTCCGTCCGTAAGCTGTACGAGGCGCAACCGGATCCGTCTCTCGACATGGCACATGCTCATCGCCGGAGAATACATAATCCGTACTCACATGAATCACTTTCACACCCTGATTTCCCAACACACTCAGCGCCTCCGCATTAATCTTCATCGCCGTCGCCTCGTCCTCTTCCGCCTTATCCACGTTCGTGTAGGCAGCACAATTGACAATCAGGTCTATTCCATGCTCCGCCACAAAAGCACTTACCGCCTGCTTATCCGTGATATCGAGCATATACACGCCATCCGCCTCCACGACATCTGTGAAGAAATAGCTATGCTTCGAGTGCTTTGCACTCAACACGCGCATCTCATTGCCTAATTGTCCGTTGGCGCCTGTAATTAATATATTCATCCTGTAATTAATATATTCATTCTTTATATGGGTGATTACTGAGTGAGTAGGACTCATTACCTGGGTATATCGTATCCTGCACGTACCTATAATATACAAAGTATATTATTCCGTGATTTTCAAATCTTTCAATAACGGATGGTGTTTATCTTTCTCGCTGATGATCCGTTTCTCCTCCGGGATTTGCCAATCTATCGCCAAATCCGGATCGTTCAAAAGAATACCTCCGTCAGCCTCCGGATGATACAAGTTATCGCATTTATAGGTAAAAATAGCTTGCTCACTCAATACCGAAAAACCATGCGCAAAACCACGCGGAATAAAGAACTGACGTTTGTTCTCTTCGCTCAATTCCACGCTGAACCACTGCCCATACGTCTTGCTGCCTTTACGCAAATCTACCGCCACATCCAGCACACGACCTACCGTGCAGCAAACCAACTTCGCCTGACTGTATGGCGGACGCTGAAAATGCAAACCGCGCACCACACCATAACTGGAGCAAGACTGGTTATCCTGCACGAACTGCGCATCAATCCCCGCTTCGCGGTAGCGTTTCTCATTATACGTTTCCACAAAATACCCGCGAGAATCCCTGAAAACCTGCGGTTCAATCACCAACAATCCCTCAATCGGAGTCTTAATAATATTCATCTTACCATTTACGATTTACAAAAAAGCGAGCAAATTTACAACAAAAATTGCATATATGCAAATAAAAATGGATTTTTTCGCAAAAATAGAACGAATTCTTTTATTTTTAGAAGACAAAAGGACTACACCGGCAAGGAAAAGCACGGCGACGGGAAGCACGATCGTAAGGAGAAATAGCATAGGATATCTTAAGTCCTACATCGAAGAGCGCACATTGACTCACCAACTGCCGGAGGAAGCGGTTGGCGGACATAACCGGCGTCAGAACTCGTTGCAGCGGAAAACCGTCACGAGTGTCGGTTAGCATGATCAGGCACTCGGCATTGCTATGCTCCGGCTTATAGTTGGTTAAACTATAGTCAAAATAAGCCCCGACAACGAGATACGAACGGTAAGTATCCGCTCGAGGATTCAATGGAATCATATAACTCAATTCCGTAGCCAACCACCACTGCACCTTTGGTAATTGCAACTTACCGCTATTGTACATTGCAAAATCCCGCGAAGCCGCCAAAGGAAACGACTCATAGACGCGGTTGTCATAATCCGGATAATAGACCGAGAGAGCTGCATTTTCCACGTTCTGCTTCCACCAAGTATTCATCGGGAAGACCACCTTTGCGCCAATGAGGAACGAGAAGTTTTTAACGGAAAGCGCCAACTGCAGCGGGACTCCTACAGACCATGTTGTATAGCGTTCGGTAAGGCGACCGATGGTATAATCAATCTCCATCCGTTGGTTTTCAACATCGATGGTAGCATAATGATCTACATAATTCGTTTTGGCAAATCCCGGTTGATGGCAGTCCAGCGTAAGTCCGGTTCGGAAACCTATCACATAGGGCGAGAGATAGTTATAATAGACCTGTGCTCCGCCGTGAAATCCGACCGTATTGTTCACATATACCGTCTTCGAAGACCAACCGGCTATTCCGCCATGTATACCCACCTCGAACACGTGTTCGGCATGAAGCACGAGCGGAAAAAACAATACTATGTAAAGGAGGACACGTCTCATGGTATCAGTTTCTTCTCTGTCCATTTTTTCTCCCCCTGTTCATAGCGATAGAGGTACACCCCGTGGGATACTTGGTTCTCTCGAACAAGCATACCCCAGCTATTGAAGATAGTAACCCGAACAGGTAACTCTTCCTGCGCTTCGCCGATTTCCAGAATATTTGACCATATCGCTTGCTCATTGTCTAAGACAATACGCAACTGGAATCGCCCACACAACTCATTCTGCTCAGAGTAGTCATCGTCGGTGGCACCCGGTATCGGTGCGTCGTTTTTGTACCATTGGTAAGCACACGCGATACGTCCCGGAAGCAAACGGGCTAATGACACATTATCCAACAGCAAGACCCAGTTGTACTTGTTGACAATAAGCGGCCATAACTTCTCACAATGGAATGTATCGAGATGGAGAATATAACTGGTATCCGTACAATCGGTCCATTTCGGATGAGGTATATCCAGCACTTGAATCTCGGCGTGTTCAAAGACAAAAGTCTTATTTCTTAGCGTCCAGGTAAAGGGTAACAACGTATCGCAGACTGTCGTGTCGGCGGTAATGGTCACCATCTCGGGACAGCAGACCTGGGTATTAAGAGTCAAGACACGGAGCAGGCTGTCACAACCCAGTTGATCCTTATACAGAATCTCATAGGTAGCAGGTTCTGTAAACAGCGTATCCCGCCAGCGGTACGGCATCAACGTGTCACAAACCACCGTATCCACCGTAATAGTTACCGCCTTGGGACAGCAAATCTGGGTGTTAAGAGTCAAGACACAGAGCAGACTATCACAGCCCCGTTGATCCTTATACAGAATCTCATAGGTAGCAGGTTCTGTAAACAGCGTATCCCGCCAGCGATAGGGCATCAATGTGTCGCAAACCACCGTATCCACCGTAACAGTTACCACCTCCGGGCAAGGCGGTTCCGGCGGCTCACATTTGTTCACTTTTAGTAGGAAAGGCTCACTCACGGCTCGGCAGTTCTCGCTCTCGATATTTCCATCGCCGGAGACGGCTACTTTATACCAACCCGAGTCGGCTTTCTGGATGGTGCTGAAAGTGAGGATTTCTCCGTTGAAACCGGACATTTCTGTCCATGTGATGCTGTCCGTCGAGTGCCACCATTTATAAGCTAAAGGTTCAGCAAATGTACCATCGTTGGTAAAGTTGGCGGTGAGGGTTGTTGGTTTGTTTGCGCACACTTCCGCCTCGCCTTCTATCGTCACAGGCGGTGCGCAGAGGTGAATCTCGATGTCGTCCAATACAAAGTCATTACCGCTTCCGTTTATGGGTACATTATTATAAATGGTGAGTTTCACACGAGAAATGTTGTCCGGTACGGTGAAGTTCATACCGATGAGCCGCCAGTGTGCTGAATACTGCCAAGACGAATTATCTCCGATAAAAGCGGAGTCAAATGGTATATCACCTGTGTCATAGGTAGCCAGTTCGGTCCCCGAAGAGGGATCGGTCAGCACAAACTTCATCCGCGGATAGATATCATCCCTGTTAGGGTTCATGTAATGTCCCCAAGTCATGACATTCGCCACATAGGCAGAGAATGTGAGACGCGAACCGGGACAGAGACCTGCTATCGTGGTGGTATAGAAAGGCGCATTGTCCCCTCGTCCGTCTATCTGCAAGAGATAGCCTTTTGTCTTGTCATTCGGATAAGTGTGGTCATCCATGATATGCCACTGAATCCCATTTTTATATCCTTGTTTGGTTACCAAGAACTTTCCGCTACTCATCCCGCTTGTCCGGCTCAAACAGGGAGAATAACCGGAGGACATGCCAAGTACAGCCGCCCGCGCTTCGTTGGCATCAGAAATCATTTCCGGCTCGGACGGGTCATTACCGCCGAAATCCTCCCGGAAGAGGAGTATTCCGTCGATACACAACTCCGGCTCAGGCGGCTCACATTCGTTGACCCGCAAACGGAACGGTTCGCTCACGGCTCGACAGTTCACGCGCTCGATATTTCCATCGCCGGAGACGGCTACTTTATACCAACCCGAGTCGGATTTTTGAACGGCATCGATGAGCAGATTTTCTCCGTTGAAACCGGACATTTCTGTCCATGTGACGCTATCTAAAGAGTGCCACCATTTATAAGCTAAAGGTTCAGCAAATGTACCGTCGTTGGTAAAGTTAGCGGTGAGGGTTGTTGGTTTGTTTGCGCACACTTCCGCCTCGCCTTCTATCGTCACAGGCGGTGCGCACAGGTGAATCTCGATGTCGTCCAACGCAAAGTCATTACCGCTACCATTCTGTACTACGTCGTTATAGATGAACATTTGAATGGACTCGACTCCATCAGGAACGGTGAAATTCATACCGAATAGTTGCCACTCAGCAGATAATTGGTTGTCCCGCGCATATTTCCAAGTCTCCGGCGTACCGTACCGCCAGTCGGGTTGGATATCACCTGTCGATTTCTCTGCCAATATTGCACCCGTCTCGGGATCCTTGAGCACAAATTTCATCCGCGGATAGACGTACCTACTGCCGAAATAATCGAGTTGTCCGGCGTAATGGACGTTCACTATATAGGCGCTGAAGGTGAGTTGTGTTCCGGCGCAAAGACCTTCTATCGTCTTGCTATAAAATGGTTTGGCGCCGCCTACTCCATCCACCTCCAAAAGATAGCCTCGTGTCTTGTCTCCGAAATAAGTATGGTCATCCTGCCAATGCCATTGAATACCGTTGTGCCAGCCCTCTTTGCGCAGCGTATAATTGCCGCTACCCAAGCTATTACCGGAGTTGTGATAACTCGGGTCCATGCCTTGGACACTGGCCATGCTGATGTCCGGATCGGACGGGTCGTTACCGCCGAAATCCTCACGGAAGAGGAGCGTTCCGTCAATACAGAGTTCTTCCTCTTGCGCAACCATCGGCAGCACAAGCGACAAACAGAAAAATATGCTCCAGAAACGTTTCATGACTTAATCATCACCTTTGCGGCTGCAAAGGTACATCTTTTTTTTGACATACGCAAGAGCAACTTCTTATCATCAAATGGGATATATACAGAGTATATATAGTCATTGCAGTAAAAGTACAAATAGGTCATTTACATACGATTCAGGTATGTAATTATTATAAGGAATGAGTCTGATTCGGGATTTGGAGATGTGAAATAGTGAACACAAAATGCGACATTATGAGTTCGCAAAATACGACATTTAGAATATTTTAAAGGAAATTTTGTGATTTTTGTAATATTTATTTTGCAAAATGCAATAAAATTACAGAAAAAGCAGCAGAAAGTTGTGTAATTGGAATATTTTGCGTATTTTTGCACGCTTTTTAAGTCCAATTACAACAGGTTGCTATGTTTAAACATATTATTTCATATATGAGAGGTGCGAGAGTTTTTGCTCTTGCTGTGTTGAGCGTTTTCCTTTTTTGTTCGTACGCGTACGCGCAGAATGCTGACGCGAGTATATCAGTGCCGTACAATTTCAGTTTTGAAGAGGATGAGGCTGTTGAGTTGTCGAAGTGGGTGCTGAATCCCGGCTTGGGAGCTGATACGCTTTCAGAGAAATGGATAGTGGGGAAAGCAGCACGGAGCGATGGAGAAAGATCACTTTATATATCAAACAATGGCGAAGACAATCAGTTTGGGGTCGGCCCTCTTACTCAATATGCCTATCGGGACATTTTGCTTCCCAAAGGAGTATATGAATGTTCTTTCGATTGGTGTTGCGTTGGTGCACAAGGTGCTTCTCTGTATGCCGGCATATATGATAAAGAAACCATAAATTCGCTTACCGTTGGTTCGTCCCGCGCAGAAATTCCTTCTACGGTTCTAACCGGTTGTTCATTAACGAACCTGTATAGCGCAAGTCGTTGGCAACATGCTGATTTTCGTGTGTCAAGTAACGGGACACGAGTGCTCCGCATGTATTTCATCTGGGTTAATCGAAATACAGAAACGGACTTACCAATGCCTATCGGCGCATGTATTGATAATATTCAAATTACATTGGCCAATTGCAAGAAGCCCACAAACGTTCAGTCTCAGATTATCGGAGATAGCATGCTAGTCACTTGGGAAGGAACTAGCGAACAATATGCGGTCGAATATCGCCGCCATGGACGCAATAAATGGAATGTAACATCCGGTATCTATGACGAAAAGCATATTTTAGAAGGATTGGACGAAGGCTCTTATGACATACGAGTATGCGGAATTTGCAATAATGTAGATACGAGTGCATATACCTATCTCAATTCTGTTCTTGTTTATTATCCTGATCGGCATTGTATCGATTATGTACATTTAGAAAACAATCCGGCGATCGAAGTAATGTATGGGACGTATACTACTCCGGATCAGAATGAGGGCATTGTGGATTATGGCCCTGACAGCAAATACTCACGCCACACCATTAACGTCAATCCGGATGTTTACGATCCTCGTACAGATAATAAATTACCCACGATAGCCCCAAATGAACTGGCATCTATTCGATTAGGGAACTGGGACGTCGGCTCTGAAGCGGAAAGTATGATTTTTTCATACACAGTAGATGAATCGTCCGCCATACTATTGATGCACTATGCTATTGTCATGGAGGATCCGGAGCACGATACGGAAAGTCAGCCCCGTTTCCGATTAGAAATTATCGATGCTTGGGGAGATTTAATAAGCCCAACTTGCGGAGATGTTGATTTCATCGCAGACATGACGCGTTTAGATAACGGATGGCATGTTACAAGCCGAGGCGTGACATGGAAAGAGTGGACAACAATAGGCCTAAACCTCTCTGATAGAATGGGCGAAACAATTCGTATTCGCCTAACCACATATGATTGCAATTGGGGAGGACACTATGGTTATGCCTATTTCTCGCTTGACTGTGTGGCTGCTCGCATTGTAGGAACAAGTTGTGGTGACGATGCACAAATGTCGATTGCTGCTCCGGACGGATTTGATTATGAGTGGTTTGACAAGTACGACAACCCGGTACCAGCAGAAAAATTATCTCCCGATGGTCAAACCTTGTTAGTGGATGCAACAGACACTACTACTTATCGCTGTCACCTTACTTATCTCGAGGAGCAGAGTTGTGGTTTTGACCTCTATTCCTCCGCACGTCCTCGTTTCCCAATTGCCGATTTCGAATGGCAATATGCGCCGTCTAATTGTCAGAACCGCGTTAAGTTTACTAATAAGAGTCACATTATGACAAAGTACAATAATGTGATTGAATACCATTATGATCAACCCTGCGATGAGTATGAATGGGATTTTGGAAATGGTCAAGTAGGAGCAGAGAGGAATCCGGTGGTAACGTTCCCTCAAAAAGGAGGAACATACAATGTCACATTATATTCGTCAATTGCAGAGGGGAAATGCATGGATGATACAGTAATTACCATTACTCTTCCTGAGATTGGGGATAAATTCCTGCAAGTTGATTCTACTATTTGCGACGGAACATACATTGTTTTCGGACCACAATATTTAGCTGCAGCTGGTGAATATGAAAACACTTGGAAAACAGCTACCGGTTGCGACTCAACGGTTCAGATGAAACTTAGTGTCAGTCCCGTTACCAACGAGTATGTCGGAGATACAACGATCTGCGCAGAAGTTCCGCTCACTATGGATGGCCAGACCTATAAATCACATGAATCCGGTAAGTTCTACCGTTTCTATACCAATCAATATGGTTGCGACTCCACACTCTGGATGAATGTAACCGTTCTCGATTCGATTTTACCGATTGTGACGGTTCGTGAGATGAGCGATGCCCCGAATTCGGGAGCAATCTTCATCGACGGAGAAGGATTTGATTACTATACCATAAACGGCGGAGAGCCTCAGACCTCGGACTCCATCACCGGATTGAACGGAGGTTTCTTTGAATTGGAGTTCTTCAATGACTTCGGTTGCTCTGTCGTTCGCGAAGCCGCTGTCAGCGTCTGTATGCCCGGTTGGGTCTATCAGCGCTGGGGAGATGTGCTCTCGCTCAAGAATGCAGAAGCGTTGGACACCGATTCGGCCACTCATGTCTTTACCGATTTCCAATGGTATAAGAACAACGAAGCTATTCCGGGCGCCAACCTCTCCTATTTATATGTAGAAGAAGGTCTGGATCCGTCGGCCAGTTATCATTTGGAAATGACACGCGTAAGCAACGGCGAGAAAGTGGCCACCTGTCCCTTCCGCCCTACTGCCGTAGAGGACCAGAAAGTGGTATACGTCTATCCGTCGCCTGTTCAGGTAGGCGGAACACTTACTGTCAAAGTATCGGAGGCCGCTTCGTTAACCATCGTCAATATGTTCGGAGACATCGCGCTCACACAAGCGCTCTCCGAAGGAACAAATAGTATCACCATGGCGGTACCTGCGGGTATCTATGTGGTACAAGTGCAAATAGGCAGCGAGACACGTGTCTGCCGAATCAGTGTAATCGAATAAGGAGGGCCGCAAGATGAGAAAGACATTGTATTACATTCTGATGATCATGCTGGTAGCCGCTCAGACGTTGAGCGCGGCTCCCGCAAAAAAGACAAACAGCAAGAAAGCCGGTTCTACCAAAGAGTGGAAAGGCGCCAACCGTAACTTACACCACATCGCTTTCTGGGGTGGTGCCGGATATAGCGGCCTGCTGAACAATAGCACCTACAGCCGTTTCAACGGCGGTGGAGGCGGTTTGTTAGGCGTAGGCTATGAGTATCGCTATGACCATTTCATTCTCAATGCCGGACCGGAATTCCGTATTTTCTCCTCCATGGATAAGATCTCATTCCCTTATCCGTACGATGTAGCGATGATGGCGGAGGGCTATAACCAGATCAAGCATTATACCTTCGGAGATCCGATGCGCGAGAACCATGTCGCAGGTCAGGTGATGCTGCCGATATTGCTTGGCGGGCAATGGGATAAATGGTATTTCATGGCGGGTGTGAAAGTCGGCTATACCGTACTCGGTACCTATAGCCAGCGTGGTACACTCACCACATCCATCACGGACCTCTCTGCTTTTGATCCGAATTGGACCGATATGCCTTCGCATGACATTATCACCGATGCACCCTACCGCACCAAAGGCACGTATAATTACGGGCTCGACTTAACAGCCAGCGCCGAAGTAGGTGTCTATATCAACGGCTTCATGGGAGATGAATGGAATAAGCGTAATAAAGCGAGTAAATACCCGTTGCATCTGCGTGCAGCCCTCTTCATGGATTACGGTGTGATGAACCTGGCGAAAGGTGCGCAAGGTCCTATAGCAACAGCGGATGAGAACACCATCACTACACGTTCGCTCCATAGCTCCGATTGGGCAAGTCAACGTATCAACAGCTTACTGGTCGGTGTGAAAGTGACCGCCCTGCTGCAAATGAATAAGCCGCAGCCTCCGAAACCGCAAAAACCGGCTATGGTATTGCGCATTGCGGATAGCCGGACAAACAAGGCTATTCCGTCTGTAGCGGTTGAAATGACGGCGTTGGATAAACCGAAAGCCAAACCGATTCGCAAGACCGCGAATTCCAAGGGTGTGATGGTTGCGAAAGTGGCAGCTGGAGGTTATCGTCTCCTGTTAACGCATGCGGATTATATTCCGTTGAAGCACGAGTATAGCCATGGCGAATGGGGAGATACCCTGGAATTAGCTATGACGCCGCGGCCTGAGTTCCGCTGTTTCGTTCGTGATGCCAAGAGTGACTCGCTCTTAGCCTCCACAATCACCTTCTTGAATACCGCGGATGATAAGGTACTGGCTTCGGCCAATACGAATGAGCAAACCGGCGCTGCGCAATTACGCTTGCCGCTCAATACCTCGTTACGCATCCATATCGAAGCAGCTAACCACTTTGCGTTAACAGCACCGCTGGAGAGCATCGAAGGCGAATATACCTATTATCTCGAGCCGATCGTGAAGAAACGTGTGATTATCTTGCATAACCTCTTCTTTGCGACCAACGAGACCACGATTCTTCCGGAATCTATGCCGTCTATGCAAGACCTGTATGATCTCATGAACGAGAATCCGGAGATTCGCATCCGTATCACAGGTCATACCGATAACGTAGGTTCGGATGAAGCGAACCAGAAACTGTCCGAAGGACGTGCTAATAGCGTACGTGACGACCTCATCCGCCGTGGTATAGCTCCTGAGCGTATAGAAGCGGAAGGAAAGGGTGAATCGCAACCGATTACCACCAATGATACCGAGGAAGGTCGTGCACAAAACCGTCGTGTAGAGTTTGTAATACTATAAAAAATTGAAGAAACTATTATTCATATTACTGACCGTTCTGCTGTCGTTCCCGATGGCAGCGCAGATTGTCTATCAATGCGACTTTGAGGACGAAGCCGAGCGTGAGCAATGGGTTCTTAACCCTGGAAACCGAGCTGAAAGATGCGAAAACTGGTGGTATCTCGGGAAACCAGGTAACTACTCTTCATTGGGGCAGTATGGTCTATATGTTGCTGCTAAAAGCGCCAAGGATACATTATGCTATACCACACAAGCTACTATGATGACGGTAGCTTATAGAACGATTACTCTTCCAAAAGGCGAGTATCTTATCAATTTTGACTGGATTGGCAAATGCAAAAATTTAGGAGACGAAGGTGTATATGTATATTGGGCGCCGGAAGATTTGGATGCTTTGTCCATGCCCACTTCTGATATGTTCGCATGGCAAAGAGAAACAACATATTGCTTAACAAAAGAAGGAAACAAAGTTAAGCCTTTGTATAATCAGGGAACTTGGGATCGTGGAACCCTATCTCTTATCGTAAAAGAGGAAACAGAGACACGTCGTCTAATGTTCGTATTTTATTCTATCAAAGGATACCCCACCAATCCGTCCTTTGCAATTGATAATATAGAGATCGGCTATGACACGGATTGCCCATTCCCTACAGAAATACATCATAACTTGAATGTGGATGCTACTGTTACGGTTTCGTGGCGAGCAACAGGTAGTGTAGCTGCATACGAAGTGCGATTATGCGATATGCAAAGTGGGCAATGGTATAATCGCATAGTAGATAATGTCAATCCAGGAAAAGGAGGACGGTTAGAAACAATATTCTCCGGATTAGAAGAAGGAGCTCAAATGGTGCAAATTCGCTCTCTGTGCGTAGAAGAGAATGACACCATACACACGAACTGGGTATCTTATTATTTCTTGTATTATCGACCTGGAGAGAGATGTGTAGATTATATGCAATTAGATAAGACTACATGTTCGTGGCAAACTAATTATAATATAGATGAGAATGAAAATCCCATCTTACCTTATAATTTAACGAACCGAGGTGCGGTTGATTATGGAAATCAGGATTATAGTAAGACGTTGCATACGCTTCATTATATGCCTAATGAGTATGACCCTTATTCCATGAATAAACTACGCACAAAACCGGATGGGGCGTTGGCGTCTGTTCGTATTGGACGTTATGAACCTACTCACATGAGCCGAGTTCGCTATAGTTATACTATTCCTGAGAATGAAGAGAAAATATTAGTGTTAAGATATGCACTTGTATTACCTAATCCGCACCCAGATCATCCCTCCTATAATCCGATTTTTGCCATGGAAACATTGGTGGATGGACAGCCGTTAGAAGGGGGATGCGGCGATGCGAATTTCACATCGGGATATGGCGATGCAGTAGAGTGGGACAATGCCAAAAATTATGGAGGAAGCGATGTGTATTTCAAAGACTGGACTACCGTTTCTCTCAACATGAAAGAACATGCAGGAAAAACATTCACAGTATCATTCACCACAACCGGATGTTCGCTTTCTGCTCATGGTGGATACGGATACATAACGCTTTCTTGTGAATCGGGTGAAATGTCTGGTCTCAATTGCGGAGAAGAAAATCCAACAACACATTTTACGGCACCTATTGGATTTGGATACCGCTGGTGGAAAGATGATAGAGATCACGTACTCAGCACGCAACGCACTTTTGTCATCGACCCGATGGATACAGCTACATACCATGTAGATTTAATCACTCTGGGAAACGAGCAATGTTACCACACTCTGGAGGTATCAGGTATTCCTCGTTTACCTCATGTTGAAGCGGGCGTGCATAAAACGGAAGTAGAGCATTGTCAAAATGTAGTAACCTTCTATAATAACTCATATATCCTCTACAAAGCATATCACAAAGAATGGGATATTAATATACAGGATAGTATCATTGTAGTAGATCAAGAATTCACGAAAGGTGAGTTGCTTCATAATATTGTATGGGATTTCGGAGATGGCTCCCCAAGAATATCAGACACAGACTCACTTGTATCTCATATCTACCCGAAAGAAGGAGGAACGTATACAGCTTGGATGATTGGAACGCTGAATGGCGCAAATGGAGACTGTGTAGATTCTATTCCTATTGAAGTAACCGTGCCTCAAGTGGGCTACGCGGATGTAGTCTTAGACAAAGGACGAGGATATCAATTCATTTATAATGATGGAACGATAGGAAATACCTATTGGAGTGTTGGGGATGATACGATTCATGAGTACATAGGAGAGTGTGAGCGTATCATATATCTTCATATCCACGAAACAAAATTCACCATTGACACCTCATTCTGCGAAGGTGGTTACTTCCAATTGGGTGACCAGAAAATCACCACTTCAGGCACATATACTGCAAATCTTAAAAGTACACAATGGCCTGATGTGGATAGTATCGTAACACTTCATCTAAGTGTAGAACCTACGCTTATGGTTGAACTGAGCGATACCTTGATGGCTTGCGCCGACGAACCGGCATTACCTGTTCCGATGCAAATCGTACAAGGTCGCTTGGATAGTGTGCATATCCTGTTTGACAGCATCGCCATAGTTGCCGGATTTGACTCGCTCTACCAATTCAGTAAAGACGACGAGATCGCCATTCCTCTGCCGGATACGGTCGTACCGGGTTACTACCATGCTACGCTCCGCTTAGGTACGCCGCGCTGCCCCGCACCGGACGTACCCGTGATGGTACAAGTCAACTATCCGTCATCTATTGTGGCGCAGAAGAACGGCATCATTGCGCTGCTCAACGATAGCCTGAATGGCGGCTACTCCTTCTCTGCGTACCAGTGGTATCGCAATGGGCAACGGATGGATGGCGCCAATAGTTCCTATCTGATCGTAGGTACAGCGGATCTGGGAGCGCAATATACCGTCGTGGTAACCCGTTCCTCGGATGGCGTCAAAGTGGCTGTTTGTCCGGTAATTTACAATGGTGCACAAGGTATAGACGAGATTTCGGCTGAAATGGACGGACCGTGGATGCTCATAGACGTCATGGGTCGCGTAGTGATTCCTTTGTCCGAATCGAATACGCTCAGCGGTGTTACCGCTCCGGGTATCTACCTGCTGGTTTGCCCCGCTGCGCATCGTACCGCTAAAATTGTAATAAGATGAAACAACGTTCTATCATAGTAGGTATCTGTCTGCTGTTGGCTGCTTCGCTGATGGCTGCGCCGCGGTATGGTAGAACCGCCGTAACCCATTGGTTAGGCCTC
This sequence comes from uncultured Bacteroidales bacterium, assembly GCA_900320865.1. Taxonomy (GTDB): domain Bacteria; phylum Bacteroidota; class Bacteroidia; order Bacteroidales; family Paludibacteraceae; genus Colicola. Next base: position 25,168 of record ONTT01000004.1, read on the forward strand.
AGCCTGACCGGTGTGGAAGCAAATATGTTACCTGCTTCATCCTCCGGAGTAAAACCCAAAGCCGGTTATGGGGGACAAGCGCACTTGCAATATGAGATCCACGCAGGTAAATTCTTCTTCAATGCCGGTTTAGGTTTCGATTATATTGTTACCAACAATGCGATGGCTTCCTATTCCGATGCCTTTGACCGCGTTGACTTCACCGGTGAACCGCTTATCTATCGTTATGTCTATTCCGATTTCAAAGAGCAGGAGCGCCAACTCCGTTTCATTCTTCCTGTTCAATTCGGCTATGAGATTGGCGAATGGATGTATATCGGTCTTGGAGCGGAATTCCGCGCCGCGCCGTTTATCAACAACTACAAATCCAGTGGACGAATGTTAGCGGAAGGAGAATACGAGCGCTTTATCGAACCTATTCGTAATTCAGAGCAATATGGCTTCTGGCCGGAAACCGAGTTCAATACCATTCCGCTTCGCGCCAGTGCAGATGCGCATGAGGTAGCCGTAGAACTGGAGTTGGGTGCTCGCGTACCCATGGGCAAAAAAGGCTTAGCGCGGTTTGGGGTATATGCCGGTTATGATATTCCGGTTGAGTATTCATCAAAAACGCCTACGCCATTATTCGATTATTCGAGAATAGACACCAACCCGGCCACGCAATCCTGGGAGAACACGCAAAAGAATCTCCAAATCAACAGCCTCATAGGTTCGACGCTCATGAATATAACTACCCAACGCTTGCGCGTAGGCGTGCGCGTTTCCTTATTAATAAATGTAACCCATACACCTTCGCAGTGTATGTGTTTGAGAGATTATTATTGATAAAATAATAACTATAACAACTGCATTTTTCACCCACGAAAATGCACCCTATTAATCACTAAATTAATTAACATTATGAGAAAAACTTTACTCTCCGCGTTGTTTATGGTCTTGATGACCGTAGCAGCATTTGCAGCCAGAGAAGATCTTTATGTGCTGCATGCAGGGTTTGAGGATGGTGCTATTCCTGAAGGATGGACTCAGGAAAATGTCGCCGGTCAAACCTCATGGATAGTGGAGAAAATCGACACGGCATTGTATCCTAAAGGCACTGCTGATGGCGACTTCCGTGTGATGCTCCGTAATACGACGGATCAGACGCAACGCTTTTGCACGCGTTTGATTACGCCTGCAATGGATTTACGCGAAGTAACTCTCCCTGTCTTAATGTTCTCACATGCTCAGTTACAACGAACGGGTGATGTGGACACTCTTCGTGTCTATTATCGCTCTTCCGAGGAAGCTCGCTGGGTGTTGTTGGCAACATACCCTGACAAAACAACATCGAAGTACACTAAATGGACTTCGGAAACAATTGATTTGCCTGCGCAAAGTGGGACATATCAATTAGCATTTGAAGGGTCTGATAATTTCGGACGCGGTATTGCATTGGATGAAATTATTGTCCGTCCGATGCCGACGTGCGACTTGCCTTCCCATTTGAATGCAGGTAGTATTACAACCACATCCGCAAATTTGTCTTGGTTAGCTTCAATGGATGCCGATAGTATCAGATTGGTCGTGTCTTTGTCTGAGCCAGATTCGGCACTCTACATTAAGCCTGCTGACATAGTTGTAGATACATTCGTTACTAATTTCTCGTTTGAATTGAAGAACTTAGAACGTAACACTATGTATTATTGGTTTGTAAACTCTTACTGCTCTGGAGAAACAAGCGGTTGGTCTGCAGCTTCATTCCGCACGCGTAACATCTCGGATGTTCCTTATGTGCAAGATTTCAATAAGACCTATCTTGCAAACTCTCCTACGCACATGGAGTACATGACATCCGGTACAAGTATTATGGAAAGCGACGGTGTGACGATGGATATCATGCCGTATGTCAACCGTAATACTGCGGAATCAGATTGGCACAAGTATGCCTATGACAGCACTACATGTTTTGTATTCTCTGGAAGCAAAACCTCAGTAACAACTGCCATCCCTGCTGGAGAATATGCTTACGGTGCTACTCCGGAAATGAATGTAGAGGATGTCCGTGATCTGTCGGTTACTTTCTGGGGATATGCAGAGCGCTATGCAGGTCCCGACTATTCGGAGTATGCGGCTGCTATTATAGTCGGTGTGATGACCAATCCGGACGACTATGCTACTTTCGTGCCGGTGGATACGTGCTATCTGTCCGATTCATATATGCATCACCGTTTCACGGTAGATCTGAAGAATTATCAAGGTTATCAGATTGCTGATACCACCATCTATGGTAAGTATATCGCTTTTGCTTCGGATTTCCAAGACAAGAAGAATCTCTTCTATATGGACAATCTCAAAGTGAAATACACCTCAGCGGCTTCTATTCCGCAAGGATTGTCATTCTCGAATGTGGACTACAATAGCTTGAAAGTAAAAGTGGCTGAATTAGGTAAATCTACTGCATGGAATCTGGTTATCGCTTCCGATTTGGTATATGACGGTAGCAAGCCGAAAAAAGTGCTTGCTGAGAAAGAAGGAATCACAGAAACTTCCACTTCTATTGAAGCAGATACCTTAGAAGGAAAGGTAATATACCTCTATGCACAAGGTTTGAATGGTAGTGATTCGTCTATTTTCGCTCTTCCTGTGGGCGTGAAGATGCCTCGCATGCAAGATACACTGCCTTATGAGATTATCTTCAATGCAAAGGAAGAGGCCAAAGGCACGTATTCCAGCCGGGAGGTAGTTCCGTTCAACCGGATACTCACTACCCGCAACCTCTTCCCAGATGTAACAGTGGAAATCAGCACACCGCCCAACCGTTGGCCGTGGTACTATAGCAGTGCCCCTGCCATGGTGATGAGCTATGTGGGAGAGTATATCGCCATGCCTGCGGTACCGAATGTGAAGGATGTATTCGTCAATTTTGGCATATCTCCTTATTATTCTTCTGCAGCACACGTGGACGATGCGCGTATTGCATTGGGTGTCATGACGGATCCGTATGATATCTCCACATTCGATTCCATTGCAGTGTTTGACGGTACAGGTACCATGTCTCCGCGTGTTCAAAACTGCGCGTATGCGTTGAGCGGTTATACCGGAGAAGGCAAGTATATTGCGTTCAAATATGTGCTGCCAAAGAGTGGAAATGATGGAGACGGTGTGAATATTTACAACGTCAGCTTCTACTCGCAATCTGCTCGTCCCCGTCCGTATGATATCGAATTGACAGCCGGCTCGGATTCCGCTGAAGTGGCATGGAAAGGTAATGCCGAGGTGGAGCATCAGGTGGTAGTTACCAAAATGAAAGCGGTTGCTGTCAGCACAGATAGTTATGGTACCTACTCGTTACAGTATGAGGTGGATAAAGAAGTGATTGATACGGTAGTGAACGGTCTTGGTGCAAAACTTGGATTGGAGCCTCATTCTGTTTATCAGATTTCTATTTCTGCTATCTATGGCACCGACACATTACCAGGTATCATCAATTATGCTTTCACGACGGATTGCCGCGAGAAAGAGCCTATCCCCTATTTCGATGATATGGAGTCATATGCGGCTAATGCCCAGTTCAAGCAGTATCCTGCGTGCTGGATCGGTTCTCCATGGAAGTCCTATACCCCTAGTGGCAGTTATTCGCATACAGAATACTATCCTTACATCAGCTCCTCGTCATTGGATGGCTACACACATTCTGGAAAGAACATTCTTGTAATGGGTGCTTCTACCACTTCGACGACCGATCTGTGGTTGGCTTTACCCGAATTAGACGCTGAAATTAACACCTTGCAATTGAGCATGTGGCTCAAACCGGCAAGCGCAGGATATAATGACACGATTGAGATCGGTCTAATCCCTGTCAATGCTACTGATTTGAGCGTATTTGAGCATGTCGCTTATGTTAAGGTACAGGGTCTGGCAGCTATGAAGGAGTATATCGTCCGTTTAGACGAATATGTGGGTTCGTCGGCTGGTAAGCGTCTCTGCATGGTAAAACGTTCAACTGCAAACCACTACTATTACATCGACGACGTAAAGGTGGAACCGCTGTCTTTGTGTCCGAAAGTAATGGATGTCGAAATTGAGAATATTGGTACGATGGGAGCTACCGCCAAATGGACATCGGCTGTTTCTACAAAATGGGAATTCCTGATGACGGCCAAATCCATGACCGAGGCCGGATTGGACACTCTGAACAGAGCTGCCATTGACAGTACTATCGTATACCTGTGGGAAACAGTGGATGCGATGCCGTATGCTTTCATAAGCGAAAAAGCAAAAGTCAATACAACCTATTATGTCCGTGTACGCGGAATATGTGATGACAAGGTCGGCGCATGGAGTGACGAGGTGTCGTTTGCAACCATGTGTGAGAGTGTCAATATTGATACATATAAAGAGACTTTCTCTGTCAAAGGAAACGAGGAATGCTGGACGATGGGTGTACGTTCCGGTACTACCAATGCACCATCCTTCAACACAAACGGATATCTCTATATGTTCAATACCACGGCATCAGACGGTGCTTATGCTGTCACTCCGCCGATGAACACGGATGATATCAGCAAATATCAAATCTCGTTTGATGCACATGGAGGAAATTCGGCTGCATATCTTAAAGAAGTGACGGTAGGCGTGGTAACTAATGCAAGTGACTTGACGACGTTCGAGCCGATGACAACACTCAAACTGAATCAGGTATCCCTTACAACAGTCGCGACCAACTATGGATTCGACGAAGCGTATCGTTATACCGTTCGTTTCGACCAATATGAAGGCGATTGGCGTGGAAATAAGGGTAACCGTATCATGTTCCTTTCGGAATCCGGTGACTTGGCTAACTACGTCTATGTGGACAATATCGAATTCAAGTCTATTGCCGCCGTTCGTGAGCCACTTGAGGTTTGGGCGGAAGAAGTAGGCGAGAATTACGCAATTCTGACTTGGGATACGGTAGGCACGAAATATAAGGTCAAAGTATCCAGCAAGAAGATTGATCCTGCTACGGAAGAAGGTGACATGATGGACTCGCTCGTACAAGGCAATGGTGTCCGTGTGGATGGTTTGAAGATGCTAACCCGCTATTATGTATATGTACAGACAGTAGGCGAAGAGTCTGAGAGCTTGTGGTCTAACATGCGCTGGTTTAATACCGTATGCCCTCTTTCATACAATATGCCGTATGAGAACGATTTCAGAGGTAAAGTGGTTCGTACTTCTTCTCCGTATGACGGAGTGGATTGCTGGAATCTGTATTATGGTGGCCAGGCCATTGAGGAATACCTCTCTGGTTCTGCATTCTATTGCCGTCCGTACGCGACGGCTAACAAGGCAGGTACTGTAACAGGTGACAACGGTTTGTATCTCGGAAGTACCTTTGGCACCGCTTCGACACCCGCTAAGTCTGCTGTGGCTGTGCTGCCGGTAATCAATGCCGATTGGAAAAAGGCAATGATTGAGTTTGACTGGAGAACCTCTGTGACTACAGTGGCTGAGGCAAGCAAACGTAATCTTGCTTATGGTATAGCCGAATATGCAGAACCGCTGGATTCTGTTCTGGCTACTGTTCAGTGGCTGGACACCATTAATACGGGTGAGAACTATGGAACATGGATTCATGAGATGTTGCCGCTTAACACCTATGAAGGAGCAGGCAAGCATCTGGTACTGTGCCAATTTGGTGGTAGCGGTTCCGGTACGACTGCAGTTTATGCTTATCTGGACAATCTACGCGTAGTAGAAGCTCCGGAAGTGTTTGCGCCGGCAACAATCGAGTGCGGTAGAACCTATGCGACTACTGCTGAATTAAGTTGGAAGCAGACAATCGGAGACTACAAACAGTGGCAGGTGGTTGCCGTTAAAGCAGGCGAAGCTATTCCGGAAAACCCGGAGGTTTCTACCTTTGATACTACGGCTTGTGTACTGACCGGCTTACTGCCGAGTACCTCCTATGAGTTCTATGTACGTGCCGTCAGTGGTGATAAGGTTTCGCCTTGGGTTTCTGAAGCAGCTAAGGGTACGACATTGTATTTAGTGGAGGTAGCAGATGCGTTCTGGAACTTTGATTCTCAGAGTACGCAAGAGCATTACAACAACTCTACGTACTGGAAAGAGAAAGGTTGGTTGCAGGGAATGATTCGTGGTTCTTTCAGCAATTCCAATGTTCCTTATCTCCAAGCCAACACCATTAATGCAACATCCAAACTGCGCACTTCGTGGTACTCCTTCTCGGGCGATACCTGTATGCGTTTCTACAGTTCAAGTACAGTGGGCTCATATACATTAATGCCTCAAATCAATTGTAATCTCGATTCGATGCAGTTACGTTTCAAGGCTCGTCCTGGTTATGGAAATGAGAGCACGGGTGCTTATTCCAACACGTACGCTAAGGGTACATATAGTAGATCTATTACTATCGGTTATATGACCGATCCGTATGATTACAATACGTTTAAAGAGATTACTACCTACAAAGCTGACGAAGTAACCGCTACCAAGTTAGCAGATGATCCGCAAGGAACTGATTTCTGGCGTGAAGTAGTTATTCCGCTGTATGGAGTAGGCGAAGGTAAATATATTGTGTTTGCCACCAACTACGACCAAACGAACTACATGTACATCGATGATGTAATCGTTGAGAAAGAGACCGGTTGTGCTGTCCCAGTTCAAACTTCAATGTTGAATGAAAAACTGAAATACAACACGGCTGCTTTCAAGTGGGGTAGCGGTAAAGAGGATTGGGATGTACAAATCTTAACCAAAGCAACTTCCGGAGAAGATAGTATTGTTGTTAACACGACTGTCGACACACTCTATTTCGAAGTTGACACCCTCAAAGCTGAAACCGCTTATACATTCCGTGTTCGTTCGAATTGCGGTGGCGAAGAATTCAGCGATTGGATCAGTATCCCATTCACTACACCTTGTGCTCCGCAAGAAGCGGAAGATGTTGTATGGAATTTTGAAAATAATCTCGTTCCATTCTACACATCCGGTACTACTCATTACGACATTCCGGCTTGCTGGGCAAATGGCATAACAGGAACCACCACCCAGTCCTATAAACCGTATGCTTATGCTAACACATGGGCTACCACAACGGCAAAGGCATATGCTCGTAATGATGAGAAGGATGGTAAAGCATTACGCTTCTACACTACTGCTTCCTACTACAATGCATATGTAGCACTGCCCGATATGGCCTTCCCGCTTGACTCGATGACACTCCACTTCTGGGGACGTGCTGCTGAGTTCTATAGCACGAGTAACACCAATACGAACGCAGATATTAAGGGTAAAGGACGCTTGTCGTCTGTTAATAGCGGCTACAGTCGTACGTTAGTTATCGGCGTGATGACGAATGTGGAGGATTTCGAGACATTCACTCCGTTGGATACCATCACGTATGATAAAGTATGGTCAGGAACGATCAATACCAGCATGGCTGATCGCTTTATTACAGATGATAAGAGCGGTAACAACTGGTGGCAAGAGTATGCTATTCCTCTAGCAAAGTATGCTGGTAAGGGCCACATTGCTATTGCAGCACTTAAACCAACTGCTACTAGTTACTTCTATGTAGATGATATGGAAATCGTGAAGGGATCCTTCTGTACTGCAGCTAACAATATTCGAATTACGAATGTTTCTGCACATAATGCTTCCATTGCATGGAATCTGCCTGAAGATGCCTGCGACTCCGTATCCATTGAGCTGTATGCAGCAGATAAAGACGGACTTGCTTCTGATAGCATTGTAATGAAGATTGATTCGACGATAGCATCACGCGAATTGAGTTTCAATAATCTCATATCGGCGCATACGTACTTCTTCCGCATCAAGCATCTCTGCTCGGAGGATGAGGAGTCCCCTTGGTCCGCTTTGCAATCCTTCATATGTAGTTATGAAGCTCCGCTCTTCGTTGAAGATTTTGCAGAAGAGAGAATGTATCCGGCTAACTGGACACGTGGTGGATCTACATCCAGTACGGGCAGTTCAATTGCTGATTTCATTGAAACCGGCAAAGTTGGTTCATTCACCTCTGATGCCGCAACCAGCAATGCCGCTTGGCGTCGTAACTCGAACGATGCAGACGGTATGGGAGAAGGAACCATCTATAGCATTCTTTCTACCGGTACCGGATCTTCGGCAACATACTGCTACGCTTGGCTCTTCACGCCGGCTATCTTCCTTGATGGCGAGCAAGCAGAGAATATGATGTTGAGTTTCGATCTCGGTATGTGGAATAATAACCGCAAGAGTGCTCCGAAAGCTCTGGGACTCAATGACCAATTCGTAGTTCTCATTTCTGAGGATGGAGGTGCATCTTGGTCTTTGGAGAATTCATGGGCTTGGAAAGCAGACGGAACCGGCGACTTCGACTATAACGAGGTACAGAACGAACGCCGTAAATGGTATGTAGACATGACGAAGTATGTAGGCAAGAATATTAAGATTGCATTCTATGCTGAGTCACACACATATCAAGGTGTTAACACGGGCAACTACCTCTATCTGGATAATGTACAACTTAATACATTCTCCAAGAACGAGTATAGCGAGACAATTTGCCGTTGGAATGACTATGCCGATGCTTCGTTCGAGATTGATGCATATGATTTGATTGTAGGTAAGACTACTACTTACGACGAATATATCGCATCTACCAAGAAGGGTTATCCGGATAAACTGACTATCCTCAATCTTACCGTTGAGTGTGATACTCTCACTCCATTAAGCGCGACTATTTGCGAGGGCTCAGATTATGAGGAGAACGGATTTGTTATCCATAATGCCAAGGCTTCGGATACGTATAAACGTAAACTCTCCGGTGAAAATAAGTGCGACTCTATCGTAGAGCTCCAATTGACAGTAATACCAATTATCCACATAAATATTGAGGATACTATCTGTCAAGGTGCATACTATGAGTTCAAAGGCGAGAAGTATTATACTAACACCACGGTTACGGAAACCTTTACAGCTTCTACCGGATGCGATAGTATCGTTACGCTCTATCTCACAGTAACTCCGATTTTGGAAGGCGAAACCGAAGAGGTATTCCTCTGCCCGGATTCCGTTTACTACTTCTCGGAGAAATATCCTGCGCTGACTGAAGCGGGTATCTACAAAGATACTATTAAGAATGCAAAGGGCTGCGATTCGTTAATCGCTGTTGAGATTAAGAATGTACCGAATGAGAAGACCTTCATCCGTGCAGCTATCTGCCCGAACGAGAAATATGATGAGTATCCTTTCCGTGGTTTGAGCGAAGCTGGCGATTGGACAAGTACACTCAAGACTATTTATGGTTGTGACTCGATCGTTACGCTCCATCTCTTGGTAGCTACACCGACTGACGAACAAACCTTCACGCTGGAGGATAGCATCGATGTAAATAACCTGCCGTATGTACTCAACGACGTAGAGATTCTGCCGCTTGGTACCGAGGTTGGTGTTTACACACGTACGATTAACCTCAACTGCGGCGAGGCTACATTGGTTATCACGGTTGGTTATCCGCAAAGTATTAACAATACGTTTGTCAACTCGCTGGCTGTTATGCCGAACCCGGCACAGGTTGGTGAACCGATTCGCATCCTCGGTTCCTTCGATGATGCTTCTATCGAGGTTACCTCCGCTACCGGTGCACTCGTTTATACAGCACAGAATCTGATCAACCCGATCACTATCCCCGGTATGCCGGTTGCTGGTGTTTACCTCATCCGCTTACGCGAGAATGGTCGCATCTACCAGGCTAAACTGATGGTTAAATAAATCAGTCTACGCCTATAAAAAGATAGCTCGAGCAATCGGGCTATCTTTTTTTTATTTCTGTTTGGCACGATAGTTGTTAATCCCTGGTAACTGCGAGATGAGTCGCGGTTAAGAACATTCATTAACCCATTAAAAATCAAACAGTTATGAAAAGAATGGTTACTCTGGCACTGTTAGTTGCCGCTATGATGAGCGCTTCCATGAGCGCAAGTGCACAAGGCCGACGAGGCGAGTTCAAAGGACGTAAAGCAGATTTCCGCAAAGAGATATTTCTCAAACAATGCCAATGTCCCAAATGCCGGGAAGCGAGAATGATGGAGGCTAAACGAGCACAGTTATTGATGCGCGAGGCACGATTCAAAAAAGCATCCTTCCGAGACGCTCGCTTTGAAAGGGAGTTCCAAAAATTCCATGGCAAAGTTGGCAAAGTTGACAAAGTTGGCAAACATCATCACCGACATCATCATCGTAGATAACATCCCACGATAATGCATCTTACCTAAAGAAATGGGGCCTCAAGCTCCATTTCTTTTGTCTCCCTACGCCTCTGCATCACATTTTGTTGGTGTCTTGTTGGAGTTTTGTTAGAGTAATGTTGGAGTATTGTCGGACTAATCCTAGACTTTAGTACTGGTCATGTACTACTCAAGTAATACTTTTGTCCTATGCATTACCTATTGTCGACCCTTTCGACAAAAATTTTTTCGTGAAACTTTGAAACTTTGAGACTTTCAAAATTTGCCGTGGCACTCTGGCATTCTGACACTCTTTTTAAACAAAATCATTGTTTTGTTTGCATATATCGAAAAAAAACTGTAATTTTGCACTCGCAAAATTGAATAACATGTATCCACAGCAGATTATAGATGCCCTACGCCATGTGCGCTATCCCGGAACCGGCAAAGATCTTATCGAAAGCGGAATGCTCGAAGATGACATTCGTATCTCCGGTTTTGAAGTCTCGTTCTCTCTCATCTTCCAAAAAGAGAACGACCCGTTCATTAAATCCGTACTCAAAGCCGCAGAAACCGCTTTAAAAACCTATATTGATCCCAATATAGCAGCGAATATACATACCAAATTCGTCAAGGTAAATCCCACGCCAACTACCAACCACCAATCGCCCATAGCCGCGAAGCACATCATCGCAATTCATAGCGGCAAAGGAGGTGTCGGTAAATCAACCGTCACAGCCAACCTGGCTGTCGCCTTGGCGCAAAAAGGCTATCGCGTCGGACTTCTCGACGCCGATATTCACGGACCATCTATGCCCAAGATGTTCCATACCGAAGATTGTCGACCTTTCTCCGTTGAAATCGAAGGAAGAACGCTTATCGAACCCATCGAACAATTTGGCGTTAAGATGCTCTCCATCGGTTTCTTCGTCAATCCCGATCAAGCAGTTATCTGGCGCGGTGGAATGGCCTCTAATGCGATCAAACAACTTATTGATGATGCCCATTGGGGAGAACTCGATTATTTTCTGATTGATCTTCCGCCAGGTACCAGCGATATTCATCTTACCCTTATCTCGGCGCTCCAACTCACCGGAGTCATCGTCGTTACTACGCCGCAACCCGTTGCGCTCGTCGATGCACGAAAAGGCGTAGAGATGTTCCAGAACGAGAAAATCAACGTCCCTATTCTCGGTCTCGTAGAAAATATGGCATGGTTCACGCCGGCCGAACTACCGCAAAACCGCTATTATATCTTCGGCAAAGATGGAGGTAAAGCCTTAGCGGAAGAACTCCAAATCCCGCTTCTGGCGCAAATTCCATTAGTTCAATCCATTCGCGAAGGTGGAGATTCTGGCGAACCCATCGCCCTACAAACCGGTCATCCCGCCGCTTCTGCCTTCGATGAAATCGCTACAAAAATCATATGACCCGAACCGCCGAATTAGGTACAGCTCCCGTGCATAAACTGCTGTGGAAATATGCACTACCTGCCATCATCGCGATGACAGCCACTTCGCTGTATAATATCGTCGATTCAATCTATATCGGGCATGGTTGTGGCGCGTTGGCACTCAGCGCACTTACCGTAGCCAAACCGTTCATGGATATCTGCGCCGCTTTCGGCAGTCTTGTTGGCGTAGGCGCTTCTTCGCTCTTAGCCATCTATCTCGGCGAGAAAGATTATGATAAAGCCAACCGCGTTTTAGGCAATGTCATCGTCCTCAATATCATTCTCTCTGCCATCGTCATGGCCGTTGGTCTTATCTGGCTAGACCCGATTCTCATGGCCTTTGGGGCCAGCGAGGACACCATTCTTTACGCACACGAATATATGGAGATCATCCTGTACGGAAACATCCTCACCCATATATATTTCGGCCTTAACGCCATGTTGCGCTCTGCCGGACATCCGCGTTTCTCCATGATCGCTACCCTCTTCGCTGTCATCATCAATATCATTCTCGACCCCATCTTCATCTTTGCGCTCGATATGGGCGTACGAGGCGCGGCATTAGCCACGGTTCTCAGCCAAGCCTTTGCTGTCGTCTGGCAAGTTACCAAATTTACAGACCGTAGCGAATTGGTTCGATTTCATCGGGGAATATGGCGACTTAACAAACATATCACCGGACGGGCTTTAGCCATCGGAATGTCGCCGTTCCTCTATAATATTGCCCACTGCTTTGTAGTTATTATCATCAATAATCAACTCAAAAACTTCGGCGGAGATATGGCGATTGCTTCATACGGAGTTATCAACCGTCTCACCTTCGTCTTCGCCATGATGGTGATGGGCCTCAACCAAGGAATGCAACCTATCGCCGGCTATAACTATGGAGCCAAACATATGGATCGTTTGCTTCAGTCTTTCTATCTTACCTGCGCATATGCCACTGGAGTCATGGGGATCGTCTTTATCCTTGGAGAGTGCTTCCCTGAACTCGTCACGAAGATGTTTACGCATGACATAGACCTTATTAGTCAAACTATTCGACCCATGCGTATCATCTGTAGCACCATGCTCATCATCGGTTTCCAGATGGTAACAGGTAACTTATTCACCTCTGTTGGAAAAGCCGGCAAATCCATCTTCCTCAGCCTTACGAGACAAGTCATCTATCTTATCCCGCTGGCTCTTTGGTTACCGCTTGCATTTACAGATCCCATCGATGGCATCTGGTGGGCTATCCCTATCAGCGACACACTCTCAGCTATCACAGCTGTCATCCTTCTCCTTGCCTCCCGTAAAAAACTCCAACGCGAGTGCGAAGGATAAAGTCCACGCGTGTTGGAGGCACCTTTGTCTTCTAACAAAAATAGCAGCCGTTGAGCTGCTATTTTGTCGAGAAGACGTGACTTGGAAATTGCGACCAGCAATAATCGTTCGAGCTTAGCGAGATAAGAACACGCGTGTTGGAGGCACCTTTGTCTTCTAACAAAAATAGCAGCCGTTGAGCTGCTATTTTGTCGAGAAGACGTGACTCGAACACGCGACCCCTACGTCCCGAACGTAGTGCGCTACCAACTGCGCCACTTCTCGAAAGCGGGTGCAAAAGTACTGCTTTTTTTTGAAATGTGCAAATTTTTCGCGATTATTTTACACTTTTTTTGCGAAAAGTGAACTTTCCTGGCTTATTCGGCTCCGACTTCGCCATTATTTCACGCACTTCGGCCTCCGTTATCGTTTCAGGATTCATACCCTTCGGCATCTGGTAATTACCCTCTGCGGTATGGATATAGGCTCCGTATCTACCCTTCCTTACCTGGATGGTACCCCATTGTTGAATCGGTTGTTGTTCCTCCTCTTTCTTCTCTATCATCTGAATAGCTTCTTCCAAACTGACACTCAGAGGATCGATCGAACGAGGAATGCTGATGTAACTCTTGCCATAATTGACATACGGACCATACTTTCCTTCACCGATGATTACATCCTTATCGTTATATTGACCTAAAGTCAACGGCAAAGAGTTCTTAAAGAGTTCCAATGCCTCCGCAAGCGTAATACTGAAGATCGACTGACCTTTCCTCAGACTTGCAAAACGCGGTTTATCGTCTGCCGCATCACCCATCTGAACACACGGACCTATCTTACTAATCTTCGCAATAATAGGCAAACCTGTTGCTGGATCATTTCCCAACAATCTACCCGACACTTTACCCGATGGAATCGAAGAAAGTAATGGTTTAAAAGTCTTATAGAAAGTATCTACAGTCTGCGTCCAATCGGCTTTACCAATAGCGATACGGTCAAATTGCTCCTCCTCATGCGCCGTGAAGTCATAACTCAAAATAGTCGGGAAATGCTCCACTAAAAAATCATTGGTGATCCGTCCCAGATCAGTAGGCAGCAAACGCTGTGCATCCGCTCCGTACATCTCCGATTTCTTGCGCTCCATCACCATACCGTTCTTCAAACTCAACGTAACTACGTCGCGCTTTTGACCGGCAATAGAACCCTTCTCTACGTATTTCACGTTCTGAATCGTCTCAATAATCGTTGCGTAAGTGGATGGACGACCGATACCCAATTCCTCCATGCGTTTTACCAACGTTGCTTCATTATAACGGAAAGGAGGTTTAGCATAGGTCTGTATAGCCTCGGCATTCACCAATTTCAATCGCTCGCGCTTTGACATAGCCGGTAAAACGCGGCGCTCTTCAGCTTCTTCATCCGTCGACTGCACATAAACACGCGTAAAACCGTCAAAGGATACCACTTCGCCGGTAGCCACGAATGCAAACTTACTGCCGTGTACCGAAACCTCTATTGTAGTTTTCTCACTCTCCGCATCAGCCATCTGAGAAGCAATCGTACGCTTCCAGATCAGTTCATACAGCCGTTGCTCATCTTTGGTCGCTCCTGCGTTTAACGTACTTATATACGTCGGACGAATAGCCTCGTGAGCCTCTTGAGCTCCTTTGGATTTGGTGCGGTACTGACGAGTATGAACATATTCCTTTCCGTATTGCTCGGCAATCACTTCTTTTGCTGTACCCAATGCCAAAGTAGACAGGTTTACCGAGTCCGTACGCATATAGGTAATCTTTCCGCTCTCATATAACGATTGCGCTAAACGCATCGTCTTCGATACAGAGAACTTTAATTTGCGGGCCGCTTCTTGCTGCAGGGTCGATGTCGTAAACGGAGGAGCAGGCATATGTGTTACCGGCTTACGTTGTACATCGCGCACAATAAACATCGCAGAGTTCAAACTCTCCATGAAAGTAATTGCATCGTTCTTATGCGAGAAACGATGATTCAACTCGCATTTCAAAACGGATGCATCGCCCGGATTTACTCCGATGAAATCGGCAAAAATACGATAACTGGACGAAGCACGGAAAGATTCAATCTCACGCTCTTTCTCGACGATTAAGCGAACAGCAACCGATTGTACTCGACCGGCCGACAAACCTGTTGTCACTTTTTTCCAAAGAATAGGAGAGAGTTCAAAACCCACAATGCGGTCTAATACGCGACGTGCCTGCTGCGCATTCACCAAATTATAATCGATATCGCGCGGATGCTGAATAGCCTCTTCTATAGCCGGCTTTGTAATTTCGTGAAATACAATACGCTTCGTATCCTTATTTTCCAAGTTCAGCACCTCTTTTAAGTGCCATGCAATAGCCTCTCCTTCACGGTCCTCATCGGAAGCCAACCATACGGTCTCCGCCTTCTTGCTCTCGCGTTGTAATTGCTCTATCAAGTGCTCCTTATGGGCATCAACGGCATAATGCGGTTGGTAGCCATGCTCGAAATCAATACCCATCGAGTTCTTTCCTATCGGCTCAATGTCACGCACATGTCCCTGACTACTCAATACATGATAGTCACTTCCCAGAAACTTCTCAATCGTCTTCGCCTTCGCGGGGGACTCCACAATAACCAAATTTTTGCTCATCTGTGCTATATATTATAAGGTGTACTTTCAAAAACGCCGCAAAAGTACTATATTTAAATTAAATGTGCAAATTTATTTTTTTTTGTTTGCATATATCAAAGATATTTATTATCTTTGCACCCGATTTAGAAAAAATAGTTGGAAATTTTTTAATAAAAGATTTGCATGGAATATTTTTTAGTTGTATTATTAGTGCTCGCGGGCGTCGCGCTTTTATTAACGGAGATGTTCTTGATTCCCGGTTTCGGCATTGCGGGCGTATTTGGTTTCGGCTGTCTTATTGGCGCCGTTGTGTTAGCATGGCTTTGGATTGGTGCAACAGCCGGCTATATTACGCTCGGCGCCTGTGTACTCTTATCCGCATTGGCTGTTTGGGGATTCCTGCGTAGCCGCGCTTTGGATAAAATGGCCCTGGATACCAAGGTAGATGGCCATGTAGAGTTAGCAAACAATAAATTAAATAATAAAAAGGAGGAACAAAAATGATCAATGCCCTTTTATCGAGCGTACTCTTGGTTGCCGAAGAGACCAATGAGGTTATTACCGCCATTCTGATTACCTTATTGGTGATCTTACTTTGCATCTTCTTCTATTACGTGCCCTTCATGCTGTGGATCAATGCCGCAGTTAGTGGCGTTCGTATCAGTCTGGTTCAGCTCTTCCTTATGCGTATTCGCAAAGTGCCGCCCGCAAAGATCGTTAACTGTTTGATTGAGGCGCACAAAGCCGGTTTGACCGATGTGAAACGCGATGGACTCGAGGCGCACTATCTGGCTGGGGGTCATATTGAGCGGGTTGTTCATGCCCTCGTTTCCGCAAGCAAAGCAGGTATTACCTTGCCTTTCCAGATGGCTACCGCTATCGACCTGGCCGGTCGTGACGTTTTTGAAGCGGTTCAGATGTCCGTTAATCCCAAAGTGATTGATACTCCTCCCGTTACGGCTGTAGCCAAAGACGGTATTCAGCTCATCGCTAAAGCACGTGTTACGGTGCGTGCGAATATTAAGCAACTCGTCGGAGGTGCAGGTGAAGATACCATCTTAGCCCGCGTCGGTGAAGGTATCGTTAGTTCCATCGGTAGCGCTGAAAGCCATAAGATGGTGCTCGAAAACCCCGATTCCATCAGTAAATTAGTGCTATCTAAGGGTCTGGACGACGGTACGGCATTCGAGATTCTTTCTATCGATATCGCCGATATTGATGTTGGTAAGAATATCGGTGCACAATTGCAGATGGATCAGGCTGAAGCCGACAAGAATATTGCGCAAGCGAAAGCAGAGGAGCGTCGTTCCATGGCTATCGCAAGCGAGCAGGAGATGAAAGCCAAAGCACAAGAAGCCCGAGCGAAAGTGATTGAGGCAGAAGCACTTGTGCCGCAAGCAATGGCAGAGGCATTCCGCAAAGGCAATCTCGGCATTATGGACTATTATCGCATGCAAAATATGCAAGCAGATACCGCTATGCGCGAGAACATTGCCGGAACAGGAGAAAAAAAGGCGAAGAAGTAAGTCTGACGACAACCAACAACCGACCAACAACGAATGCGCATTGCGCTGCTCCAATATCCCATCGAGTGGGCGAACCCACAGGCGAATGTGGGCTTGCTGAATGAGCGCCTGCAAGCTATAGCCGGACAAGCAGACATCGCGGTCATTCCCGAGATGTTCAGCACCGGTTTTTGTACCGATCGTCCTGGCTTGGCGGAAGAATGGATAACGGGTCCAACCAGTCAAGCGCTTCAGCATATGGCGAACACCTATGACTTGGCTATCATCGGGTCGATGATTGTTTCCGAGCAAGGACGATTATATAATCGTGGGTTCATGTTCCGTCCCAATGATACTCCGCTCTATTACGATAAGCATCATCTCTATCGTAGCGGAGGAGAAGCTGAGTACTTCACTCCGGGAAATAAAAGACCCATATGGGATTTTCGCGGCATAAAGATACGTTTGGCTGTATGTTACGATTTACGCTTCCCTGTTTGGTTGCGGCAAGACAAACATAACCTGTATGATATCCTCATCTGTGTCGCATGTTGGCCTACTGTCCGAATCCAATATTGGGATGTTCTGTTGCCGACACGCGCTGCAGAGAACCATTGCTATGCTGTGGGCGTCAATATGGTTGGAACAGACGGTATTCAAATGGATTATAATGGTCATTCCGTGGCTTACGACACGTGGCTCAAAGATATCGCAGGATTTGAAGATTACGAAGCAGGAACACGAATCGTTGATTTCTCAATAGAGAAACTAAGACATTTTAGAGAAGTGTTGCCGCAATGGCAAGAAGCGGATGAATATACGATAAAGAATGGAGATTAATTGGCGACTTAAACAACTGACGGCAGACGAACAACAAGCGGCTGAACGCCTTAGCACCGAACTGGATATCAGTCCGGCTGCCGGTCGTATTCTCGCTGGAAGAGGCCTGCGTACAGCGGCCGAAGCACGAGCATACATACGCCCAACGCTCGATAGTCTGCATGACCCATTCTTGATGCGCGATATGACGGCAGCCGTAGACCGGCTATGCCGCGCCATAGACAAACATGAACGAATCATGGTTTATGGAGACTACGATGTGGATGGCACTACCGCCGTAGCACTTATGTATTCCTTTCTTCGTACGCAAACCGATAATTTGATCTATTATATTCCCGATCGATATACCGAAGGATACGGTATTTCCACCAAAGGAATTGATACCGCAAAAGAAAAAGGATGTACGCTTGTCATTGCATTGGACTGCGGCATCAAAGCCGTAGAAAAAATGGAGTATGCCAATAGCATTGGTGTCGATTTCATCATTTGCGACCATCATACGCCCGGAGACATCACTCCAAAGGCCGTAGCGGTACTGAATATGAAACGCGCCGACTGCCACTATCCATTTAAGGAACTGAGTGGTTGCGGGGTGGGATTTAAATTGGCGCAAGCTTATGCACAGCGGCGAGGAATAGATATGCAAGAGGTATATCGTCTGCTCCCGCTATTAGCTATGTCTATTGCCAGCGATATCGTTCCGGTAACTGGAGAGAACCGCATTCTGGCATTTTATGGTCTCCGCGCCCTTAATGCGCAACCTTCAGTAGGGCTGCAAGCTATCATGCAAGTAGCTGGCATTGCGGATAAAACCATCACGATGAGTGACCTCGTCTATAAGTTCGGTCCCAGAATCAATGCGGCCGGACGAATTAAAAGCGGGGCAGAAGCCGTGCGATTACTTATCACAGACGATGCCGAAGCTGCATTACGATTCGCCAAAGATATCGACTCCTATAACCAGGACCGTCGCGATTACGATAGTAAGACAACAGATGAAGCGTTAGAACAATTGCAACAAGACCCGATGAACTCGAGCAAACACACAACTGTCGTGTTCTCGCCCGAATGGCATAAAGGAGTAGTGGGTATAGCTGCAAGCCGTCTTACAGAAACTTACTATCGTCCGACTATCGTGCTTACCGCAGGAGAAGATGATATCATCAGTGGCAGTGCGCGGTCAGTAAGCGATTTTGATATCTATACCGCCATTGACTCATGTCGTGACCTGCTCACCAACTTCGGAGGACATAAGTTTGCTGCCGGCTTGAGCATGCATAAAGCCGATTTGCCGGAGTTTAAGCGTAGATTCGAAGAATACGTTGCAGCTCATATAACACCGGAACAACAAGTGCCCACTTTAGATATCGAGGCGGAAGTAGAACTGAGTGATATGAATTGGAAGATGTATAAGATCCTTCAATGCTTGGAACCCTTTGGTCCGGGCAATGAACGCCCATTATTCCTTTGCCGCAACCTCATTAACAACCGAAACACGCGCGCGGTAAGCGAAGGAAGACATCTTCATCTTGACCTCACCGACCGTATCGTAGCAATGGATGGTATCGCCTTTGGACAAGGAGAGAAAGCCGAACATCTGCAAAACGGCAAGAGTATCGATATATGTTTCTATCTGGAGGAAAATAGCTATCGCGGACGTACAACCCTCCAGATGAATGCGCAAGATATTAAATTGAACTAAATATATGTATTCTGAACGAGACAGCAAAGGCCCGAGTTTACGAAAGGGATCCATTGAAGTAGTATGCGGATCTATGTTCAGCGGAAAAACCGAAGAACTCATCCGTCGTATGAAACGTGCGAAGTTTGCTAAACTGCGCGTAGAAATCTATAAACCCGCTATTGATGTGCGTTATAGCGAAGAAGATGTAGTGAGCCATGACCGCAACGTAATTCAATCTACACCCGTTGATAGTAGCCAGAATATCCTCCTGATGGTGGATGATATTGATGTGGTGGGAATTGATGAAGCGCAGTTCTTTGATATGGGTATTGTGGAAGTATGTAAGCAACTGGCCGATCGCGGTATACGCGTAATTTGTGCAGGACTGGACATGGACTTCAGAGGAGTTCCGTTTGGTCCGATGCCCGCATTAATGGCTATTGCCGATGATGTATATAAAACCCATGCTATTTGCGTAAATTGCGGAGATCTGGCTTATGTCAGCCATCGTCTCGTGGCCTCCGAAAAACGCGTCTTACTCGGCGAAACAGATAGTTACGAACCCCTCTGCCGCAATTGTTATAACAAAGCTTTGGCAGCCGAGGCAAACAACTAATTACCAATTATAAGCCTTCCATTATCAACTACGTTGATATCATATTACCTTTAGCTATCCGAGATTGCTATACGTACAGCATCCCGGATAGTTTGTCTATTCCCCAACCCGGGACACGCGTTATCGTGCCCCTGATGAAGAAAGAAGTGCGCGGTGTGGTACTACGCACACATACAGAACCTGTTGAGGAGGCATTTGCTTCCAAAATACGGCCTATATCAGCCATCATAGATGCACCTAAAATCTCCCGAGAGCAGTTAGCACTATGGCAATGGATCAGTGAGTATTACATGTGTACTATTGGCGAAGTCATGTCTGCTGCTCTCCCCGGTAGTTTAGATAAACGTCTGGTAGATCCTCCGAAACGGCGAACAAGAAAGATTGCTCCTTACACAGGTCCGATTGAACCTATGCATGCTTTATCTCCTGCCCAGCAAACTGCACTCGATGAAATCGAGGATTTGTGGCAGGCAGATAAAGATATAGTGCTCCTGCATGGTGTCACATCGAGCGGGAAAACAGATATTTACATCCACCTCATTCAAGAGCAACTGAATACAGGAAAGAATGTAATGTATCTCGTTCCGGAAATCGCTCTTACTACTCAATTAACCAGCCGACTCCAATGCATCTTTGGTGACCAACTCATCGTATATCACAGTCGGCTCACTGATGCAGAACGAGAAGAGCGATATAAACAAATCACCAATCAACATTCAATAATCAGCAATAATTACGTAGTTATCGGAGCCCGAAGTGCCGTGTTACTACCTCTGCAGAACATTGGACTCATCATTGTCGATGAAGAGCATGATCCAAGCTATAAGCAAGTAGAACCAGCCCCCAGATATCATGCCCGCTCCACGGCGATCGTACTGGCTAGGATGCAGAAAGCCAAAGTACTTTTAGGTTCTGCAACTCCTTCCATTGAATCCTATTATTTAGCTCAAAAAGGAACATATGGTTTAGTGACCCTCTCTGAACGCTTTGGCGGAGTGGAACTGCCGGATATCACCCTCATTGATCTCAAGCAGCAATATGAGCGCAAAGAGATGTACGATCATTTCTCCGATCCTCTGGTAGAACGGATTCAAGAAACCTTGGAGGAACATAAACAGGTGATCCTTTTCCAGAATCGCCGCGGTTATGCTCCTCAAGTGCAATGCGTACAATGTGGTCAAACTCCACGTTGCGTGCAATGCGATGTTACCACTACTTACCATAAGCGAGCTAACGAGCTACGTTGCCATTATTGCGGCTATCATACGCCATTGCCACCCGTTTGTCCCAATTGCGGAGGGGAATTGAAAACCATCGGTTTTGGTACGGAACGCATCGAAGATGAGATACAAACGCTCTTCCCGGATGCCCGTGTACTGCGTATGGACCTGGATACGACGCGCAATAAAACGGCATACCAAGATATCATCAATGCCTTTGCACGCCATGAATGCGATATATTGGTAGGAACACAAATGGTAACCAAGGGACTTCATTTTGATGACGTGCGTCTTGTGGCTGTTTTGAATGCCGACCCCCTATTTAACCAACCGGATTTCCGAGCATACGAACGCGCATATCAGATGCTGGAACAAGTTGCCGGTAGAGCCGGACGAAAAGGAACAAAAGGAGAAGTATGGATTCAGACATTCTCTCCGGAAAACAGCGTGCTCCATTTTGTTCGAGCCCATGACTACAAAGCATTATATGATCAACAAATAGCCGAACGCAATCTATTCGCATATCCTCCATTTCACCGGCTCATTCGACTGCAACTACGCGACCATAACGGAGTGCGCGTACAGCACGCCGCTATCCAACTGCAAACGTATCTCACCCAGGTATTCGGAAAACGTATTTCTGCGGTTATAACTCCCCCTGTGGATCATATCCAGGCCTATACCATACGCGAACTGACCGTTCGCATTGAACAAGGAGCAAATATCGCGGAAGCCAAACGAAGAATCAAAGAAGCAATAACTCACATTCTTTCTATACCATCTAATAAAAACGTAAAAATTATTACCGATGTCGATTGCTGAAGATAAACGCCGAATCGCGTACATTAATGAAATGATTGAGAGCGGACATGCTGCTCAGTTAGTCGCAGAAGGCGAGAAATACCATGCCGACCAGTTATCTTCCATTGCACAAACAATATGTGCAAACCCCAATGTACGCGTTGTGCTCATTAGCGGCCCTTCGTCCAGCGGAAAAACAAGTACAAGTCACCGACTTTGCTTGGAACTGCTCGCGCAAGGAAAGCAACCCGTAGCACTTTCACTAGATAACTGGTATGTGGATGGTAGCCTCACTCCGCTCGATGAAAACGGCAAGAAAGACTACGAGTCTGTCTACGCAATCGATTTAAATCAATTGGAGATAGACCTCAAAGCTCTTATTGCCGGCAAAGAGATAGCACTTCCCACATTCAATTTTGCAGAAGAAAAACGCGAATACCAGGGAGAAACGCTTTCTATAGAAGAGGATGCCATTCTCGTTATAGAAGGTATTCATGCCCTGAACCCTATATTAACCGAGCATATTGATCATAACTGCAAATTTAAGATATATGCCGCACCAATGAGTCCTGTTTCATTAGATGGCCAAACGTGGATACCCACATGGGTTCATCGTCTTTTGCGTCGCATGAGTCGCGACCTACGCACACGTGGTAAATCCCCGCAACAAACGATTGCTTCTTGGTCTGCTGTTCGAGAAGGAGAAATAAAATGGATTGAACCTTTCCGCGAAGAAGCAGACGCTCTCTTCGACACATCCATGACTTATGAACTGCCTGCAATCCGATATACCGTAGAAACGGCACTACAAACGGTTCCCGCCTCTTCGGAAGAATATCAAGTAGCTTATCAATTATTGTATTATCTCAGTTTCTTTGAGGGACTTTCCGCTTCGTTTATTCCGCGCACCTCTATTCTACGTGAATTTATCGGCGGTAGCCAATTCAATGTAGGTTAAGTGATAAAAGATAATTTTTCGGGCGTTTTGTGGCAAAAATAATAGTTATATTTGCATAAATGCAAAAAAAACACTAATTTTGCAGCCGATTATGTTGAGAAGCCTCTTTTTCCCACGATGTTGTCCTATGTGCGGAGACTACGTAGGCGAGAAGACACCAGCAGGGCTACTATGCCCCAAATGCTTATCAGAACTACCTCGTACGGAGCAGGCTCAGAAACGACATAATAGTACTGAAATGGCTCTCTCCGGCATGAAGAGAGATATCGCTAGAGCATTGAAAATAATGCACATGAAACAAGCTGCTGCCTTTTTGTTCTACGAGAAAGATCATCCGATCCGGCAAGTGATTCATGCCATGAAATATGCAGATCAACCATGGATTGGATACCAACTTGGGAAACAGGCGGCCATTGAAATGCAATATGCGGATTTTTTCGATGAAATCGACCTGATTATTCCAATTCCTCTGCATCCGAAACGGCTACGGAGTAGAGGATACAATCAATCAGAGTACATTGCGCGAGGGATTAGTGATGTCACAGGCATTCCTATCGATACTACCCATGTTACGCGCAAACGCAATACGCCCAAACAGGCTTTACAAGCCGGACAAGATCGGAAAAGCAACGTGGCAGACGCTTTTTCTGTGAATCATCCGGAGCAATTGTATCATTCGCGAATCTTAGTGGTGGACGATTTGTTAACAACCGGAGAAACGATGCGCGCCTGCTTACAAGCAATGAAAATATGTAGAGGAGCCGAGTTTAGCGTTCTGGCGCTATGCAAGGCACAATAACAATGATATGACTCGAAAGTACGATTTTTTAATTATCGGCGGAGGAGTAGCCGGTATGAGTTTTGCGCTCAAAGTAGCGCGCACACAAAAGTACAAGATTGCATTATGCTGCAAGACGACCTTGGAGGAAGCAAATACGGCTAAAGCCCAAGGAGGTATCGCTTCGGTCACCAACCTGCTCGTAGATGATTTTGAGAAGCATATTCATGATACAATGGTTGCCGGAGATTGGTTAAGTGACCCTGCAGCAGTAGAACAAGTCGTTCGCAATGCACCAAAAGGTATCGAAGAACTGGTTAACTGGGGGGTTAACTTCGATAAAAAAGAAGACGGCCTCTTCGACCTGCATCGTGAAGGTGGTCATTCGGAGTTCCGCATCCTGCATCACGCCGATGACACCGGCGCAGAGATACAGCGCGGACTGATGGCGGCGGTGCGCAGCAATCCATATATCGAGGTGCTGGAGAACCATTTTGCCGTGGAGATTATCACGCAGCACCACTTGGGTGTCCGCGTCACACACCGCACGCCGGATATCGAGTGCTACGGCGCGTATATCCTCAATCCCGAGACACAGAAGATAGACACGTATCTAAGTCGTATCACGCTGATGGCTACCGGAGGTACCGGTGCGGTGTATGCCACGACGACGAACCCCGAGATAGCTACCGGTGACGGCATTGCGATGGTGCACCGCGCGAAGGGTGTCATCAAGGATATGGAGTTCGTGCAGTTCCATCCGACGAGCCTGTTCAATCCCCGCGAGACGCATCCGGCGTATCTTATCACAGAAGCCATGCGCGGCTACGGAGGTATATTGCGACTGCCGAACGGAGAAGAGTTCATGCAGAAATACGACCCGCGTCTGAGTCTTGCGCCTCGTGACATCGTAGCGCGTGCGATAGATAACGAGATGAAGATTCATGCTATCGACCATGTATGTTTGGATGTGACGCATAAGGATGCCGAGGAGACCAAACATCATTTCCCGAATATCTACGCGAAATGTATGTCAATAGGCATTGACATCACCAAGCAATATATTCCGGTCGCACCATGTGCACATTACATGTGTGGTGGTATAAAAGTGGACTTGGATGGTCAATCTACTATCCATCGTTTATATGCGGTTGGCGAATGTTCATGTACAGGTCTTCACGGAGGAAATCGACTCGCATCCAATTCTCTCATTGAAGCCGTTGTATATGCCGATGCAGCTGCAAAACACAGCCTCAGCGTCATAGACAAGTACGATTTCAACGAGAAAATTCCTGCCTGGAATGATGAAGGCACGTTAAGCAATGAAGAGCGCGTGCTTATTGCGCAAGATGTAAAAGAAGTAGGACAAATAATGTCCACCTACGTAGGAATTGTTCGTTCTGACCTACGTCTACGACGCGCCTATGAGCGTCTTGACCTGCTCTATGAAGAGACAGAAGACCTCTTCAAACGCGTCAAAGCGACAAAAGAGATATGTGAGTTGCGTAATATGATTAATGTCGGGTATCTCATTACTCGCCAAGCGATGGAACGTAAAGAAAGTCGAGGACTACATTACTCCATCGATTATCCTAAATTGCAATCGGAACACCCACAGGAAGTTTGGTAATAGCGATGAAAGGTATTAGTTTATATAGCGTTGTACCCGTTCGTGCTGAATCACGAGAAAGCGCAGAGCAAAACACGCAAATGCTATTCGGCGAGACCTGTACCATTCTAGAGCAAAAACCTCGATGGAATCGCATTAAACTCGATAATGATGGACAAGAGGGCTGGATAGACGCCAAGATGCTTGCTCCAATGACGGAAGAGGAATATACTTCATATAGCAAAGCCTACGTTTCTGCAGCTATGGTATCTTTTCCTATGGTATTCGCTGTTAGCGAAAATAACCAACAAACGATACCCCTTACAGCCGGTACACGCCTAACGAACTATCAGGACGGTCGATTTGAAATCCTTGGTGTTCCGTTTCGTATAGACGCATCGATGGTGATTACGCAACCCATCGAACTGAACGAACAAAATCTTTTACAAACAGTACGTTTCTTCCTGAATATCCCATATCTATGGGGCGGAAAAAACGCGATGGGAATGGACTGTTCCGGTTTTACGCAAATCATCATGAGCCTTTTCGGCAAGCGTTTATTGCGCAATGCGAGTGAACAAGCCACCCAGGGAACAGAACGCGCTAATATCACTCAAGTGAAAGCCGGGGACCTGGTCTTTTTCAACCATGAAGGATTGAACGATGGAGCCGCTAATCCCCCAAAAATAACGCACGTAGGAATCGCTATTGACTCCACGCGCGTCATTCATTGTTCCGGCCGTGTTAAGGTAGAAAAACTCGATTCCACCGGTATTTATAATATAGAGCAAGGTGGCTATTCACACCACCTTGCATCTATCATCGATTCAGAATCTCTTCTTTAAGACGTTGCGCCTCTTGAGCGGCTTCTGTCTCATTCATTCCTTTCAATCTCTCCGAAAGGTTAGGTATTTCTATCTCTATACCTACCGGCAAGTTACTCGGGTCGGTTATCTGATCGCGGTTAGCCTCATAGATAAATACCCAGAAGTCCGGATTACCATAGTGACGACGAGCAATTTGTGCCAAACGTGAGCCGGGACGAACGATCTCTGTTGTACGATAGGTCGGTACAATCTCTACGCGACGATCTTTACTCAGTTGGTGATGGCCATTATAACGATATGGTACATCATCTCCTAAGCTGGCGATAATCATCTGGTCATCACGAACGCCTAACTCTTCCAATTCCTTTGCGACAGCTTTCGCACGGCGTAAAGCGAGACGTTTGTTGTAGTCCGGTTTTCCTAATTTACATGCGTGACCGTTCACATGAATCTTCTGGTCCGGATGATTGCGGAGTATTTCTGCTATACGAATCAGAATATCTTCGGGCTCAAGGATAGGTATAGCCTTATCCAAATCAAAGAAGATAACAGCCTTAGCCAACATATCATCCAATTGTTTAGCTACGGGGTCTTCACGAATAACCGGAGTCGGCTCAACATCACCAATATAAATCGTGTCGTGGATATAACAGAAGGTCTCACAAAGATCAATACCTGCCGAATCTGCCAACTCGAGGATGCGACGAATAACTTCTTCACGCGGATCAAGTACAATTTCTTCAGGAATCTCCTCTACTTCTTCCGTAGGCACATCTTCTACTACGACAACAGTCGATGAGGAGGGTTGCTCTTGCTCTGCCTCTTTCTGTTGTTTACGGAGACGTTTCTGTTCTTTGTCATACTCACGCTGTGCCTTGGTGCGGTTAGCATTCACCTGCACGGTAAATTTCAAACCAGCAGCCCAGGGATGAAGGCTCTCCACTTCATTCGTACGCAATACGCCGTTGTATGTTGTGGTATACGGCATCGGATACTTGCCGGCATCAGTCGTTAAGTCCGAGAAACCAAGCGCTTTCGTGCCGTGGGTATCCAATACGTCATTGACATAATAGGTTCCAAAAGCCGAAATGGCTAACTCTACGCGCTGATGAACGCGAATCAACATACCCAATTCTAAACTGACTGCATAATTGAGCTTCTTGAAACTCGACATAGGCAACATACCGGATGAAGGATTAACTATCACATCCTCTACCACTTTAGGTACGTCATTCATCGTTAAGTCGAAGTATTGGTAGTACACTTCGTTGTCAAACGAACCTCCGTTAGCTAACTTGTAATTATTATACATCGGGAAGCCCAGTTTCATGCCCAACGAAGCCGTCATACCCACCACACCGGGACGATAACGGAACTTCAATGCTACAGGCACCTCTAACATATAGAGATTCTGGTATTCATTAATAGCATGCGGAGTAGAAGTGATCGTGTACTGACACCATGGATCCGTACCATATTGATCATATGTTGTTTCTGTCCATGGCTTCGTAACCGCAGTACGATTGGCGTACGTCGAGAATTCAACACCCGTTCCAATACCCATCCAGGGAACGAAATAGTAGTTAATACCAACCATCG
Organism: uncultured Bacteroidales bacterium; assembly: GCA_900320865.1. GTDB lineage: Bacteria > Bacteroidota > Bacteroidia > Bacteroidales > Paludibacteraceae > Colicola. Next base: position 53,212 of record ONTT01000004.1, read on the forward strand.
CATTGCCTGCCGGGAAACCAAGTTTATTGGTCGTATATGGAGAAGCGAATTTGGATCCCAATTGTGAGAAGCGATAACCGCCAACTCCGAGACCTCCTCCGAATTCAAAATTCCAACCATAAGCAATATTCGGTTCCTCTTGACTCGCTTGTTGAATCGAATCCGGATACTGCTTCGCCGAAAGGGAAACGGCTACTAACAAGATACTTGCGATTAAAATAGTCTTTTTCATATCCGTTCCTCCTATCATTTAACGATTAATTTGTGTGTTTCAACCCTACCGTCTTCGGTCGTAATCTGCACGAAGTATATTCCCGGTACTCTCGGAGCATTTACAATGGCCTTGGCATCAATAGTACCGATTTCGGAAATACGTTCGCCTGCCAAAGAAACGATTCTAGCCGAACCGAAAGCCTCAATCGAGAGCGGTTCGCCCACACCAACAGGTACTGGATATACCGTTGTACTCTGCGGAGCATTCGAAGTACTCTCTGCCGGTAATATAACATCACACGTGCGGTAGGAATTTCCTTTTGTATCTTTCAGCATACAGTAGAATACTCCGTTCAGGATGGCACCACCCTCATGGTAATACTGTCCGGTTTCGCCTTCTTGCAACAGACCATTCTTATACCACTGATAGGATACAAACTCTAACTTCTCCGTAGCATCAGGAAGAGCTCCGTTGTTCGGGTTGTTATCCACAAATACAACGCGATCGTACTTGCTATATACATAGCCGCCCAGACTCGGATAGAGACGCATCAGATGCGAGGTACTATAACATACACCGGAAGCAGACTCTGCTTGATAACCGATCTGAACATTTAGATAGAGATCACCCGTACCTAAGTTCGGCATATTATCGAACAAAATAGTTCCCGGAGTAGTAATGACTCCCGTTGTATCCTTCGCTCCCATATATTTAGCTAAATCTTCCGAATAACGAATATAGAAGACATTTGAAGGAGCACCCGGATCCTCTACATAATATACCGACATCGTACCTGTCGTCTGGCACCAACTTACATACTCGTCCAATTGGAAATTCGGCATCGTTGCCAATTCGATCTTATAGTCGGTAATATCAGGACATATACCACTTTCGTCTGTTACCGTCCAAACATCCGTTGCGGAATAGAAGACATGGGTCTTGCCATCCTCCAAAGTCATGGTGAAAGGCAGATCGTTCGCACAAACAATCGTGGTTACCTCATGATATGATTTCTTACCAAACACTTGGCTTACTGCGCCTGTAGAGGGAACCCAAGCGCAATCCGGATTAGAGTTGCGCACTTGGCGAGTGAAAGTATAGGTCTGACCCAATTTAATCTCTCCCATCATGAATGTATATTCCAACTCTGCATTCTGACCTACCACTTTGTTTCCCGGATTCATAATCCACTCATATACGACTCCACCACTACATGTGGCTGGGGTTGTCTCATGGATAATAATCGTGTGGGGTGTTAACTTATTGTCATCTGCTTCGAAGCAGAAGGTCTCCCATGTGGCATTCTCTATGGCACCCGGAGTTAACACAGCCATGATACGAATCTTCTTCTCGTAACGCGAGCGAGTAAGCGTTGTGAAGCGAGTGTTGTCTTCTGCTTCTCGAACGAACGTGTAATCATGCCCGGCCTCTAAGGTAAGACCATTTAACGACAGAGTCATATTCGTAGCTCCGTTGATCTTCGTGAGTACATCGCCGCTTTTGAAATACCATTGATAATTATATCCTTTGTTGCTAACACCTCCGGATGCAGAAGTTGCTTGGACAACGTATGCTTGTGCATCTTCTACCGAGCAGAAAGTAGTATCTTCATGATTGCTAATCTCGCCCGGATCGAATTTATCAAACGCATAAACAATATATTTACCCAGATATTCTACAGAAGATTGCGGAACGTAGCATATACTGTCACGGGTTTGACGTGTGAAAGTATAGACGCCCGGTTGAGTAATTGCATAATTAACAAGCGTTAAACCTTCTTGTCCGGGAATCGTATCACCATTTAATAACCATTGATAATAAACCGGTCCACCTCCTCCGTATGACTCCGTTTTGCTTTGCGCATTAACAAATGTCGGAATTTCATCCAAGAGGATGGTATCTATCTTCGTCACGATTTCACCGGGAACGAATTCTCCAAATACCACGAACTCGAAACCGGGTTTATTCTCGATCCAATCGGTTACACAACCATTATCGTGAACCCAACTGCGAATGAGGAAATGGCCTGCCTTGTCGGTAGGGATAATAAAGTTCTCAACCCAAGAGCGATATTCAGAGGTCGAGGCATCCGAAAGTAAGGTACTTATCAAAGTCGTATCATTATTCTCATCGTCGATAGAATAAAACTCTACTTTATAATGATAGTCTCCACCATCTCCCAACCAACCGCGAGAAGCATATTCAACTCTGCTCTGCGTAGATAGTTCCCAATAAGACTCAAAGCAATAGCCCATTATTTTCCCTGTCTCTCCGGTCTCATCATCATAACTGATAAATGTACCGGCTAATAGATCCTCGACGCGGCGAGGGCGCATGTATACTACACGCACTTCAGTGTCCAGTTTCGAGTCTACTAATACATCCGTCTCTGTACAAGGGCGAACGACCTTCACATCTTTGCCGCTAATCTGAATCCATTGTTTGTCGCTCTCATCCTGGCATGTCCAAGTAATACCACCTTCTACGCTAACGGTAAAGTTATTGGTTAGATCGTTGGCGTGATTCACCGGCTCAATATCACCAGCCTCAATAAACATCGGAGCCGCCGATAACTTCGCCGCATTAGTAGATGCGAATTGCTTCAGAACAGGATAGCGGTTTTCTGCTACCGACCAAGTGGTGGGGATATTTTTGAATAACGAGAACATATCCTCCGTTACATCATAGCCGATAATCGCATCGTCATCAATACCTGATTTCTGATAATATAATTTACGGTCAAAGTATACATCGATATAAGTACCATGATTGTCAAAACCAACAATGGCATTACCATTCTTTGCATAACCCACGTTGAAAACACGCGTTAACTTACCGGAGTTAAGACCAACAATAGCTCCAATCGTATCTGCCGCATTGAGAATCAGACCCGATTGATAGCAATCCTCCATGTTTCCATTGCCAGATAACTCACCGACCAAACCACCGACGACATTCCCTGCAACCGGAATGAAAGCCATACTCCAACACTTGAGGATTGTACCATCGCATACACCTGCGATAGCGCCGATTCGACGTTTGTTCTTTGCAATCAAAGAGCCACCGCTGATACCCAAATTCTCTACAACGCCCGTTTTAGCGATGAAGCCGAATAAACCGACACCATCCGTCGCATCAAAAGTTCTAAAACCTTTGATTGTGTGTCCTTGACCATCGAACTTACCCTTGAATGGTTTATCTTTGGTTCCAATTGGAATCCATTTCACCCCATCCAAATCAATATCCGCAGTAAGCGTGATGTTTTGTTCATCCGCTCCCGCTGTCGCGGCATACTGGTTGGCAATCGCTACCAACTCATCAGCAGACGAAACGTTCACAGCTATAGCAGCTATAGCTTTGAACGGGCACGCGCACGCGAACATTAAAAATAAAAAAAAGGAGAGTACTTCTTTTTTCATGAGAAATTAATATTAGATTGTTTGTTGTACCGCGGGCGGGAATCGAACCCGCACAGCCATCACTGGCCAAGGGATTTTAAGTCCCTCGTGTCTACCTATTCCACCACCGCGGCAATAAAATCGGCTGCAAAAGTACACTTTTTTTTGCACATATGCAAATTTTTTAGTAATTTTGTGCGCTTTTTGAAAAAATATAACTCATCACACGCTAAATCGTAAAAAAAAATATGTCTTTACAATGCGGAATCGTAGGATTGCCTAACGTAGGTAAATCCACATTATTCAACTGTTTAAGCAATGCAAAAGCGCAGAGCGCTAATTTCCCATTTTGCACGATTGAACCGAATGTAGGTGTCATTACCGTTCCGGATGAACGCCTTATCAAATTAGGAGAACTTTGCAAACCTGAACGAGGAGTCATTCCGACTACTGTTGAAATTGTAGATATTGCAGGTTTGGTTAAGGGCGCGAGCAAAGGAGAGGGACTCGGCAATAAATTCTTAGCTAATATCCGTGAGACGGATGCTATCATACATGTTCTACGCTGTTTTGATGATGAGAATGTGGTGCATGTGGATGGTTCTGTTAATCCGGTTCGAGATAAGGAAATTATTGATGCAGAACTTCAGTTAAAAGACCTGGAGACCGTTGAATCCCGCATTCAGAAATGCGAAAAAGCCGCAAAAGCAGGTGGAGACAAGAATGCAAAACTACAACTCGAAGTGCTTGTTAAATATCGTGAAGCGCTGTCTCAAGGCAAGAATGCCCGCACAGTAGAATTAGATAACAAGGACCAAGAACTGGCAGCAAAAGACTTGTTTTTATTAACCAACAAGCCGGTAATGTATGTTTGCAACGTAGATGAAGCTTCGGCTGTAAACGGCAACGCGTATGTCGATCAAGTGCGCGAGGCGGTAAAAGACGAGGACGCGCAAGTGCTGGTTTTGGCAGCAAAAATAGAAAGCGAGATTGCGGAATTGGAGACCTATGAGGAGCGTCAGATGTTCTTGGAAGAGATTGGTTTACAGGAATCGGGTGTTAACCGTCTTATTAAAGCTGCTTACGCATTACTTAATCTTCGTACGTTCCTTACTGCAGGAAGCGATGAGGTGCGGGCTTGGACATTTAAAGCAGGATATAAAGCACCTCAATGTGCCGGAGTTATCCACACCGATTTTGAACGCGGTTTTATTCGGGCGGAAGTAATCAAATATAGCGATTTCATCGAGCTCGGAGGAGAAGCTCAATGCCGTGCAGCCGGTAAACTGGCTACGGAAGGAAAAGATTATCTGGTACAAGACGGGGACATAATGCATTTCTTATTTAACGTATGATAGAATCCTTATTAGCACATGGTATTTGGGTAGCGATAATTTTTATTATCGTCGGTTTCGTAGCATTGGTTAAAGGTGCAGACTTTCTTGTAGATGGTGCCTCAGCCATTGCTAAACGTTTTGGCATATCTGATTTAGTCATCGGTTTAACCGTGGTGGCATTCGGCACCTCTATGCCGGAGTTTGTCGTTAATATGGTGTCCGTTGCGGAAGGTTCTACAGACCTCGCCATAACGAATATCTTAGGATCGAATATTATCAATACCTTTGTTATCTTAGGTCTCACAGCACTTGTATATCCGGTAATATCGCAAAAACGAAGCCGGGACTTTGATATCCCGATGTCCATTATCGCCGGTATATTGGTACTTTGCTTCGTTGCCGTTCAACTCCCATTCGGTGAATCCGAACGCGGTATAGGCCGAATTGGTGGTATTGTATTGCTGCTCATGTTCTGTTATTTTCTATACAATACGTTCCGCCATGCGAAAGATCATCCGGAAGAGGCAGAAGCTGAAGCGATTAAACCTATGGGTGTCGGCAAGGCAATACTGCTCGTTTCTTGCGGTTTCATCGGGTTAGTAGTAGGTGGGGAACTGATTGTTCAGAGTGCTGTTGATATAGCTACTCGCTGCGGCGTGAGCGAAGCCATCATCGGCCTGACTATTGTCGCATTAGGAACCTCACTACCGGAATTGGCAACATCGGTTATTGCGGCATTTAAAAAGAATTCCGATATCGCATTGGGCAACGTTATCGGAAGTAATATCTTCAATGTTTTCTTTGTATTGGGAATGAGCGCAACAATACGCCCATTGCCGGCCTATGAGGGTATCGAATTAGATGCCATTATTGCTGCATCGGGAAGCGTCATCGTATGGATGGCAGTAAAAACGAATAAGGAACGTAAGGTGCAAAGATGGGCAGGTTTGTTATTGTTGCTAATATACGGAGGATACCTAACTTATAGATTATTGAACGTATGACGTTCTGAATCGAAGAGCCAACCCCATTTATTGAAATACTTACACATGTTTTGGATATGTACCCAAAGCATGTGTTTGTTTTTATAGGATTCCCGAGCATGTGCATGGACAACCGTCCACTCCGGATAATAGAGCGTGAGCCAATGGCGATGAATGGTGCGCGTTAGGTCGACATCCTCCGGATACATAAAATATCGTTCATCGAAAAGTCCCGATTCCACCGCAGCTTTTGTGCGCAAAAGCATAAAGCAGCCGCTTAAATAAGGTGCATTTATCGGACGTGTTAAGTCCTTATCTCGCAACTCGTATTTACGATTTCTTTTAGACATCATCCATTGCGGCAAGAAACGACGCCCGAATACATCCAAAGGCGCAGGAAGACGTTTGGCCAGAAACTGCTGCGAACCATCCGGATTAAGCACTTTCGGCATGAGTTGCCCAACTTGAGGTTGACTGAGCATCCAATCGTGCATCGCATCAATATCTTCCGCTTTCACCTGAATATCGCTATTCATCACCAGGTGCAATTCGGTCTTATAATAAGCGCTTTCACGCAAAGCGATATTGTGAGCCTTTCCATATCCCAGATTAGAGGCTATATGCATATATCGAAGCTTCGGGTTCTTAATTTCCGATTTGGGATGTATCTCTCGATTTTCACTATTGTCCAACAAATAAATCTTGCGTAGATTTTTCACACGCAGCAATTCTTCAACGAGAGGCAGAACTTCATGCTCCCAATTGGGATGATATAGTACGATAGAAATATTTAACATTCTCTATGATTTACGAAGGAATTGCCGTACTTTGCGTAGTTGTTTGAAGGCTACTGTCAAGTAGCCAGCGCCCACGTTATTTTTTTTGAGAGCGATATAGTCCTCCTGCGTTTTAGATAAGCGAGCTTTGGTATTTTTGTTACTTGCCCCTCCCGTCTCCATACGCACTAATACTTCAGGGATATAACAGGACTGATATCCTCCTTTGAAAATACGCAGCATCATATCATAATCCGCTGATATATGGAACCACTCATCGTATTCGCCCACCTGCTCATATACTTTACGACGTACATAAACTGTAGGGTGAGGAGGCATCCATCCGAACTTTAGACTCAACGGGCGGAACGCATTGCTGCGCCAACGACGAATTACTTTCTCTCCATGGCAGTATTGCAGATCGCCATAGACGACATCTACTGATTTGTTCTCAAAAGAAGCAGCAATTTGTCCGATGGAATCGGAGGAATATAGCATATCGTCGGAATGTAAAAAACCGATTACATCACCTGTAGCCATTTGAATGCCCTTATTCAACGCATTATAAATACCTTTATCTGGTTCAGAGATGTAACGCACATTCTTATGATCCGCCGCGTATTTTTCTACTATTTCACGTGTACCATCCGACGAAGCCCCATCCACAATGATGTGCTCAATGTCAGAATAGTGCTGGTTCTGTACGCTATCCAAGGCTCGTTGTACTGTCTTGGCACTATTATAAGTGATGGTTATAATAGATATCTTCATATACTTGTTTTGTTTGTGCATAGGTTTTATCCCAAGAGAAGCGCTTGGCATTTTGCATTCCTTTCTCTATAATGGACTGAGTGGGTTGAGAGAGAAGTTGCCTCACCTTGTCTGCCATAGCATCTGCCATCCGGACTGTCGTATCATGCGACACCAAGAGCTCTCCATTCCCTATCACTTCCGGGACCGAAGATGTGTTTTGCGCAATAACGGGGCATCCGGCTTTCTGAGCTTCCAAAATGGGTATTCCAAATCCCTCATAGTCTGATGGGTACAGCAGACACAAAGCTTCATTGTACATTATATTGAGTTGTTCGCGGGTCACGTTAGAAGCCGTTCTTAGTTCAAGTCCTGTTCGTTTCGCCACTTCTTGAGCCACATCAAAACGTTTATAGGCAACTTGGCTATTTCCAATAAAAAGTAGATAGCCTTTCTTTTCAACCGATTCTATCGGATAAAATTCATCTCCGACGCCGTTATATATAACGCGAATATTTTCTTCTTTTACCCACGGATAGAAATGCAACAGATCTCGCTTGGTATTTTCACTCACACATATCACTGCTTCACTATTCCTCAACGCTCGTTCTTCTTCCCAAAGATGTACCGCTTTTGCTAATCCGCGGCGGTAGAAATGATAGGTCAGGTCATGTACCGTTGTCACATTATACACTCCTTTCTGCGGCAGCACACGGAAATAGGAAGAATGGAAGACAGAGGGTGTTTCGGCTTTATATGCGGGTATGCGATACCTCTCCATGAACCGCATCGGTATCTGATGGTAATCCAGTTCCTTTACTGCCAAATCTTTGTCTGCCAGCGCACGGTTCAGCAATTCGGTCCATACCACCGAGATACCGCCATATCGCTGTAGCGAAAAGATAATATTGTCAAATGTGACAGGAATCATTGCTCAATCAGTTTTTGCCAAAGAGGCATTATATTTTTCTCACTATACATGGTATGCGCGAAAGTCTGTGCTTTTTGTGCACGCTCTGCCGCTTCCTCCGGATGAGACAACAGGTATTCCAATTGCCGGGTTAGAGCCGCTATATCTCCTTCGGGAACCAACCATCCCCGCTCGTCCGCCAATAATTCCGCCGGTCCGTGCGGACAGTCAAAAGACACGCAAGGTGTACCGCACCACATGGCCTCAATAAGCGCAAGCGGAAGCCCCTCGTACCGGGATGAGAGTACGAAAAGTGAAGCCTCAGCATATTCCTCTGCCATTTTATCCACCTTTCCGGCAAGATATACACGCTGTAAGCCCATAGCTTGGATCTGTGCCTCCAATTCCGCACGTTTAGGACCTTCTCCCACAATGCGCAACTGCCATTCGGGATAGTGTTTCTCTACCGGCTGCCATGAGCGCAGAAGAAGGTCAAACCCTTTCTGCTCATGCAGCCGTCCAACCGCCAGCACCGTCTTGGTCTTTCGACTTTCGACTTTCGACTTTCTACTATTTAGCGCACAAGGATTGGGTATGACGGTCACGTTCGTGCAACCGGCTTTCTCCCAGGCTGCTTTGTCTGCTTCGGTCAGAACGACCAAGCGCTCCAAGGGTTTAACGTCTCTCACCAATTGGCGTGTGCGAATCGCCCCCAAGAGCGACCAGAAAGCGCCGGTGTGATTCGCCATCAGCAGCTGCTTTCGTTGATCCATAGCGAAGTGCATCTCCGCTATCGTGCGGCAAGGCAGGTGACGTAGGAACGCGATCTCTTTGCCGCCGAGCGAGATACAGAGATCTATCTTATGCGTACGTATATATTTGGTTAGAGCGCGTTTGTATGCGCTCATGCGACGCATGTGCGCGTAGTATTTGGACAGCAGCGGCTTGGTGTAGTCTGCGTTAAAGTCGATATTCAGTTCCTCCACCTGCACTTTCTCCGAAAGCGGGAAATAGCATTTCGGAGTGCCTGCCGGCACCGGCTCCGTCGTCAGGATCGTGATCTCATGCTCCGTGTGTGCTGCGAGCCAATTCACTTTCTGCGTCAATACGCGTTCCATCCCGCCGGAGTTATAGAGATGCGGGATACAATAGAGTATTCTCATGGCTGCACCTCCTTCTTTTTGCCCAGTCCGTTGAGCCAATGAACGATTTGCGTCTGATGCTCAGTAAGCGTCATGACGATGAGCAGAAGCAAAAGACTCCACGTCACCAATCTCGGGTCAAAGAGAAGCGGGGCACGAGGATAGATAAGCGCATGTCCTACCAAGAGGAAATACATCAAGTACCAATAGACATTGTTCTTCGCCCGATAATAGCTTTCCTTTACCCAGAGGCCGATGAGGAACATGGCAATCGCTGTTCCAACCGCCCCAAAAGAACGGTATGCTTCGCCAATCATGTTGGTGCCGGTCCCCCAGGTAGCGTCAGGTCCTAAGAAGAGGTATGAAGGCAGATCACCGCCATGCAACATCTGGGGCGGAAGATCGGAGTGCTCAATGATATATCCGGCAAGCCCGGGAACAGGCGAAGACAGATCAAGCGACATCCCGGTGAACCATGTCAAGTCGTTCTCTTGCGCCCACCCGAAAAGGCGGAAGAGGTTAACATCGTTCACAATCAGGTCTTCATAGATATCCCAAAACTCTTCTAAATTAGTATGCGCCAGTTTGGCTTGCCATGCCGCAGGATCCAAACCTTCTTTACGAAGCGTCATAACCAGGAAGAGAACAATCGATCCACCGGCCACAAGACCGAGTACGTGCCACCATTTAAGGTGATACACATACATACTGAATCCCACAACAAGAATCAGCGCCAAACCGACAGCCAACTGGCGGCTTCCGGTAGAAAGGAGTATAAGCATGAATGAAGCTATCACCGCCAGATAAAACCACCATTTCTGTTTCGGCAGGCGGAAAATGAAAATCGCCAAGAAATAGCATCCGATAGTGAAGATATTGTTAAAATAGCTATATATGCCCACATCGCGCAGGTTCGCACCCTCGGCATAGACACTCTGCAGCGCCGCGAGGCCACCGGTAGCGACAAAGAGGACCCAAGCCACCATCGTAATACCGAAAAACCAGATGTATTGGCGCATGGAGATGGTAAAGGTCGGTTCGGTAGGTTCTTCCCTATTGAGTTGAAGAATGCGCGTGGCACCTAACATATACCATGCGTATCCGAAATAGGCCAAGGCCGTCGCCCTCGTTACAAAATTATCATTGAACGAGAAACTGAAGAACGACCAATAGATACGTTCCGTAGGCGCATAGAAAACCGGATAGACGAAGTTAACGAGGAAGAACGAAAGGGCAAAGAAAAACTCAAAACCCAACCAGTTTTTCCGCTTATTCGAAACAAAGAAAAGCACATTCTGCACAATAAAGCACACCATCAGCGTTACGCAATAATCATAACTATAAGTCCACGGCGCTTTGATATACAGCACCGTAGCGGCGATGGCAAAAGCGATATTGAGCAAATAGGTTAGCATTTCTCTTTAGCACGGTGGAGGAGATAGAACAAATAAGACAGCCTTCCAAATTCAGGTTCATTTCCCCATGCCAACAAAGCACTTATGCGTCCTTCATTAGAAACGGTAGGCCGATGCATGGCTTTCCAATGATAACCACAAATCCATCTCCTCTCATTAGCAGTCAAATCCAGCGATTTATTCATTAGCCGATAAATAGCATGATCCTGCACAATATTCACACCCATATATTCGGCTCCACCGGATACCTTGTTGGTATGCTGGCGAAATTTATTCAGGTTATCCGCCACATATGCCACTCTCCCCTGCAAGGCAATCTGTATCCAGAAGAGCCGGTCACCGCTAGCGGAATACTGCGTCACTTTCTCCATGTCCACTTTTTGCGCAGCCTCGCGTTTAAAGACTACGGCCGAGGCATTGCATATCGAACTATATCCCAACAGAAACCGCCTGACAAACGTTGCTCCCGCCATCGAAAAATCCCTTTTCCATCGGGGATCAATGGTTCGCGCAATAGGTTTTCCGTCGCTGTCAATCCATAGGCTATGGCAGAACGCCAAAGTAGCATCTTTCTGCTCGATCTCCGCCACCAGGCGAGAAAGCAAAGTGGGCTCCGCCACATCATCACTCTCCGCAATCCATACATAGTCGCCTTTCGCCATTTCCAAGCCTCGTTTCCATTGCAAGAAAGTATTGCCGGAATTGGTCTCATTGGCAATCAGCCGAACCACCTTCGGATGATTCTCATAGGACTTGAGGACAGAAAGGCTTTCATCTGTTGATGCATCGTCTAACAGGATTACCTCAAAATCGGGATAATCCTGCGCAAGAATACTCTCCATGCGCTCCTTAATATAAGGAGCGTGGTTGTAATTCGGCATTATAACACTTACTTTCGGCATTTTATTTTGACTATATGCACATTAAAGCGTGCAAAGATACAACTTTTTTTTAATTTATGCAATTTTTTTTGCGTAAATCAAATAAATTGTGTAATTTTGCACCAAAATCAGGACAAATGATGTATCCTTTACGCAAAAACACCCCTCTTTTTATCAGGAAATGGGGCAATTGGTTGCTGGTGGTGGTTCTGCTGTTGGTTAAATCGTATCTTTTCGATATTGCCGTCACGCGTCCGGCATCCGTTTCATGGGTCCTGTATGACTGGCTGGCTAACGCTGCCGCAGCCCTGATTGTCGCTTTGCCTGTATTGCTGACGCGGCGGAAATATCCGGTGTTTGTCATTCTCGGCGTGACGGATGTCTGGCTGACAGCCAATATCATTTATTATCGTTCCTACCGGCTGTTTATCACTTGGCACCTGCTGAAACTGACATCCAACATGGATGGTTTCTGGAACAGTATAGTTCCCTATCTGTCTGTCTCTCTGCTTGTTTTTCCTGCACTGACTGTTCTGGCTGCTGTATGTCTCTTATGGGAAAGCCAACGCGCAAGATGGTATGAGGTGTGTACTGTTCTGGTGGCGGGGGTATTGCTCAGCATCGGCGGTTCGTACAGCCGGTGGGAGCGCAAAAGGGAACAAGGCTGTCAGGCTCCCTTTACCATGGAGTGGGTCAATCCGTGTATATTACCGCAGGATTTATCCGCGCATATCAGCGAGAACGAGCAGCAGCCCCGTATTTATATCCGTGAGCACTCCGTCCTGTCGTATCCGCTGTATCTGCTCAATGACTGGGTCCACGAACAGCGCAAAAGAGGTGCGGTGGAGTTGAGTGCCGAAGAGCAGGAGGAGTTGCAGCGGCTGATAAACCCGGTCGCCCCGGCTAATCCGCCCGAAGGCAATCTGCTGATTATTCTCGGGGAGAGTTTCGAGTCATGGCTGCTGGATGTCAATGATGCGGAAGGCAAACCGGTTTGTCCGGAAATAAAGCATTATATAGAAACCCACCCTGTGCTCTATGTCAAAGATGTGACTACGCAAATCGGCTATGGCATGTCCGGCGACGGGCAGCAGATAGTGAACACAGGGCTCTATCCCACCTTGGAAGGCGTGGCATGTGTGGATTACGGCGACAACGTATATCCTAATCTGGCGCATTTCTATCCGCATAGCGCCGTAGTCAACCCATGCAGGAACGTGTGGAACCAGACGGTGGTTTCTTATTCGTACGGTTACAAGCAGTTGGTGGAACCGCAGAGTGACGACCGCTTTGCATGGAATGACAGTATCGTGATAGACAAAGTGATAGAGACTTTCAACCGCTTGCCCTCTCCGGCTTGCGTGCAGACAATCACCATCTCCGGACATATCCCCTTTGACTCTTCGCCGGACGATATTCCTATAGCCGACACGGTGCCTGCGCTTTTCAGGCACTACCTGCAAACAGCGCATTACACCGACCGGCAGGTTGGACGCCTGCTGAATTGGGCGGACACGGCGCTGGTGATGCAGAACAGCACCATCGTCTTCACAGGCGACCACCGTATCTTCCATGCATGGCTGAGTGATGACATCCGCGATTACGGCCTGAGAGCCAACCTGCCGTTTGGCACCAACCAAGCCGGATGCCCGCTCATCATTGCTTCCCCCCGGATGGATTCGCTGCGGGTGACAGACCATGGAGAACAAATAGATGTCTTCCCGACTATTCTCGGTTTCATCGGGCAAAAAGGCTATTTCTGGAAAGGGTTCGGACGGGACTTGACGGAGCCTGAAAATGCCGATAAAACCGGCAATTCCTCCGTCCACCGCACTCTCTCTGACAAACTGATCCGGATGAATTGGTTCGAATCCCCCGATCTGCCGCACTATATCGCGCACGCCGGAGGCAGCGTCTATCGGTATATGTATTCCAACAGCATCGAAGCGGTGCGCAATAGTCTGGAACATGGACTCGGTTATATAGAGTTGGACTTGTCCCTGACGAGCGACGGACAGCTGGTGGCATGGCACGACTGGAATTTCGAATGGACGGAAGCACCTGATCATGACGAGTTTATGGCAAGAAAGATATACGGACTTTTCACCCCGATTGATTTCCCGAGGATAGACTCTATCATGACGGCTAATCCCAGTTTGACGCTGGTGACGGATAAGATTTCCGATCCTCAGATTATTGACCGTTGGCTTCATCCTTATAAGAAACGCGTGTGGGTGGAGTGTTTCTCAGACGAGGATTATTTCGCGCTCCGGGAGATGGGATACCATGTGCTGGCAAGCCGTGTCCCGCCTTTGAAGACCGATACACCTGCTGTCATCCGCAATTATGCCTTTGACTACCGCCGTTGTGCAGACCTCTCGCAATGTGACGGAGACTGTTTTGCACTATTCGGCGGAGAGATTACGAAGAGCGATGCGGACAGTCTTTTCGCCACCGACCCGCGTATCAAGCTGGTGTACACCGATTTCTATGAATAAAAAAAGTCCGAAACTCTCGTCTCGGACCTTGATTTTTCGGTATTTCGATATATCGTGATATCGATATTCCGATTAAGCCTCAGCCTCCTCTGCGGGAGCCTCGCCTTTAGCCTCTGCTTCAGCAGCAGCAGCTTCCTGCGCAGCCTCTTGTGCAGCAGCAGCGAGCTCTGCGGCAGCAGCGGCACGCTTCTCTGCAATCTTAGCAGCGATAGCCTTATTGGTCTCTACCTCCTGAGCGAGAAGAGCCTTTGCGGCAGCAGCTTTCTTGTCCGCTTCTGCCTGGCTGATCTTACCAGCTTTAGCATCTTTTTGTGCTTTCCAAGCGTCGAAACGCTTTTGAGCCTCTTCTGCACTAAATGCGCCTTTTGCGACACCACCATTGAGGTGCTTCATCAAGAGCACGCCCTCGTTAGAAAGGATGGTACGTACGGTGTCGGTCGGTTGTGCTCCAACGCCTACCCAATAAAGTGCGCGGTCGAAATCAAGGATAACGGCTGCAGGGTTAGTGTTAGGATTGAACGAACCGAGACGTTCGATAATTTTGCCGTCACGCGGCGAGCGGCTGTCAGCTACTACGATGTGGTAGAAAGCATAGTCTTTGTGACCATGACGAGCCAAACGAATCTTTGTTGCCATTTGTTTTTGCGTTGTTTGTGGGCGTTGAACTACGCGAGTTCCTGCCCGGATTAATAATAATGACGTGCTTTTTACACGAAAAAGCGTGCAAAAGTACTGCTTTTTTTTGAAACTACCAAATATTTGAGCAATATTTTTGCATTTTTAACAAAAATGCGTTATTAATTAATCAATTTACTCTTTTGCGTACGCTGCGACAATGCGCTTTACGAGCGGGTGGCGAACGATATCTTTCTCGTTGAATTCGATGATTTTGATACCTTTTATGTTATGAAAACGTTCCATTGCATCGCGCAATCCGGATTTTTGGGAAACAGGAAGGTCAATCTGCGTCATATCACCGGTAACAATCATTTTTCCTCCTAATCCGAGGCGGGTGAGAAACATCTTCAGCTGCAAAGCCGTTGTGTTTTGAGCCTCATCGAGGATGACTACCGCTTCAGATAGGGTTCGCCCACGCATGAAAGCAAGCGGGGCAATTTGAATTGTACCTTTCTCCATGTATTCGGTCAGTTTTGCTGCTGGGATCATATCTTGCAGCGCATCATAAAGCGGTTGCAGATAGGGATCAATTTTCTCCTTCATGTCACCAGGCAAGAAACCCAATTTTTCGCCTGCTTCCACAGCCGGACGGGAAAGGATAATCCGCTTCACCTCCTTTTGTTTCAGCGCCCTTACAGCCAAGGCTATCGCTGTATAGGTTTTACCACTTCCAGCCGGGCCGACCGCGAATAGCAAATCATTCTCTTCATATGCTGCGACAAGTGCTTTTTGGTTGATAGACCGGGCATAGATTGATTTTCCGTTGACACCATGCAGAATCAAATCATCAGTGGCCTGTTCATGAGGTTTATCTCCGTGCAAAAGCATTAGGATATCTTGTTCCGTCAGTCGATTGTTTCGGATACAAAATTGTTCACATAGATGCAGTGAGTTTGCAAAATTCAAGACTGCCGATTCGGATCCTGTTACCTTCACCTGATATCCTCGTGCTACCACGCGCACTTCCGGATGCTGGTTCTTGAGACACAAGATGTTGTGATTGTTCACCCCATAAAAAGTAGGGGTGTCTAATGCTTCATTGAGAGAAATGATTTGTTCCATGTATGTTTGTAATCTTAGTTTCCTGTTTGGACACCTCCGCCTCCTCCAAGACGATTGAGTTCATCCATGTTACCGACCTTACGATTCTTATGTTGCTGATACTGGCCGAACATCCACGTAATAGAGAACATCACACGTTGTTGACGTATGTAATTTCCGTACCAACTCTCATATCCCGGTGCCATTCCTTCGCTCTTGTCCACCAAGCTGAGCGAACGCGCAAGGTCTTGAATATTGAGATTGAAAATGAGTCCCTTAGGCATGTACATCTTCCTCACACCAAAACTGAGGAAATACATACTTCCCTGCCTATTATAACCAGTGGTCATCGGCGATGACCAGTTACCGTCAAATGTCAATGTCCAGTCTTTGGGCAGATAAGCAGAAAGCGTTCCACCAACATAACCATAGTGAGTGCGGTTTTCATAGGCTGATTTGCCATCGGCATTTTTCTCATAAGACTTATTGATGAAATGTAACCAGCCCGCATTGACAGTTAATGCAAGCCAAGCGCCTTGCATGGATTTGGAACCATCTTCCGCTTTCGTATATTTCGGGACGAGCGGCAGTTCGGTAAGGGATATATTTCCGCCATGCGTGGTACATGTACCGAAATTGGTCCATTTCGTAAAGCCCATTCCGTCCGGAAGAATCGTTGTTTTCTGCGAGAACATATCCTGCGTATGGGCGAAATTAAATGTCACATTAAGATACTGCGTCCAGGAGAAATGCAACTCGACATCGTTATTGAATTCCGGCGTCAGTTCCGTATTACCTTCCTGATAACTATACGCATCCACATAAGTCCGGAACGGGTTGAGCATCCAGTAGTTCGGTCGCTTGATGCGGCGAGTATAACTCGCGCTAACCGCAATCGGCTGCTGGAGTTTACCGAGGGGTTTGGTGGTATAGCCGATATAGGCCGTTGGGAAGGGATTGAAATACGACCGGCGAGTAACCGAATCCGCACTAAGCCAGTTGCCCAAGCTATAGGTATATTCCCCGCGCACGCCCAGTTTAACCGACCAGTGTTCTCCGAACTGCTTGCCGACAGAAATATACGCGGCGGCTACATGCTCGTCATATCGGAAATCCTGCGGGGTCTGACTAATGGGTATATTATTGCGGATGGAGTCCGTCGTCATATGGTTGTTCGTGGACGAAAGACCATACTTCACACCACATTCAATCATGCCGGTCTTCCAAAACTTCGTTTGAAAATCGAGTTTTGCGCTATAGATATCGATCACCTGCTTGCTATTGATATTCAGCCCCAGAGAATAAGGAATAAGCTCGTCGTACCGGGTCAGTTGGGTATTTGCAGTCTTGTTGTTATAGCGGTTATAGTCCACGTTAACCGTCAGTTCGCGCTCCAAGGCCTCGCTGAATGTATGCGTATAGTTGAGGTTCGCCGTATGTTGCGGCGATCGGATTTGGGCGCCGGTGTTGCTCACGCTCTTACTAACCGTATCGGTTCCTTCCACCGTATAGGCGAAATTCCGACCGTCAACGATCTTCTGATTCACCCGCATATAGGGCACCTGGAGAATGAAACCGAAGGTGTTGACCGAGTCGATATACCAATCGTTACCCACCTTCATCATATAATATTGGAAATCCATCGCATAGCCGGAATAGGAATAGTTCTCCAAAGTAGGGGTTTTGCGGTATGTCTCGAAGTCAATATCATTTTGCGCAAATACTTGTGTGAGTTGACCAAAGGTATAGGTTTTCTCTCCGCGGTAATTGAGATTTAATGACACCATGTCCATATTCAGCCATCGCTTGACATCGCTGAAGTACATCCCGCCGTATGCGGCTGACAAGGTACCGTTAAGCCCCTTCATCATATTGCGCTTGGTCTTAATATTGATAATACCTCCTTGACCACTCGCGTCATATTTTGCCGATGGATTCGAGATAATCTCAATTTTTTCGATAGTATTACCGTCTGTTCCATCGAGCATAGCCTTCAACTGTTGACCACTAAGATAGGAGGGTTTTCCATCAATCCAGATTTCAACGCTTTTGCCATTAACCGTAATGTTCCCATCCTTATCGATACGGACACCCGGTGCACGACGCAGAATATCATTTCCATTCGAACCAGCAGCTAAGGGTGAGGCACTTACATTCACTACCAGTTTATCCATCTGCCGTTCGATAAGCGGTTTCTTAGCCATCACTTCTACCTCCGCAAGTTTCTCCGTTTCTTCGCGCAACACAAAATCCGGTCCGCCATATACAGTTACATACCCTACATATGAAGCCTGGATGATATAACGATTGGCATTCACCTCCACGGCATACGCCCCGTTGTCATCGGTGATGGCACCGGTAAGCAGAGTGGAATCCTGCGCCAAGACAGAGACGGTAACGAAAGGCATGGCATTGCCTTGCGCGTCCTTGACGCTACCTTTGATGGTTTCAGCCGCTACATAAATCCATCCGAACACAAGCAGCGCGAATGCTAATAATCCTACTTTTTTCATTTTTCTTTACTTTTACAGTATCTCATTTGTTTTGTTTTGAATTTCTGTGCAAAGATACTGCTTTTTTATGACGAGATGTATGAAAAAACGGACTTTTCTGCTTTTTAGAGTCATTTTTAGGTCGTGCGTACTCATTTTCCGGCGGAGCATCACCCAAGGCTGTTGGTATAGACACGCGTTCAATCTCTTTCTTAAGGAATTTTTCAATACGCCCCCAATAACGCGCGTCCTCGGGTGATACCAGTGTGATGGCTTCTCCGCTATTCTCTGCGCGAGCCGTTCGGCCGATGCGATGGATATAATCTTCGGGATCGTGGGGAACATCATAATTGATGACCAGCGGTACATCGGTGACATCAATTCCTCTCGCCACCACATCG
Source organism: uncultured Bacteroidales bacterium (assembly GCA_900320865.1). Classification (GTDB taxonomy): domain Bacteria; phylum Bacteroidota; class Bacteroidia; order Bacteroidales; family Paludibacteraceae; genus Colicola. The sequence goes on from ONTT01000004.1 coordinate 72,128, forward strand.
GTAGCCACCAGCACATCTATCTTGGCATTACGGAAATCAAGCATAACCTGATCGCGTTCATGCTGCTCCAAGTCGGAATGCATCGCGCGCGCGTCAATTTTTAACATACGCAACGTACGCGTGAGTTCCTTGACTCGCTGTTTCTTACCGGCAAAAATGATAACTTTCTTCAAGTCGCGCCCCTGAAGAGCGAGTTGGACGAAACCCGGTTTTTGCGCTTCATACAACCTTGCCTGCATTTGACGAATAGTCTCCGGAGGACGAGAAACGGCTATTTGCACTTCGACCGGATTACGCATGATGGCTTTGGCCATCCGGCGGATGTTCTCCGGCATGGTAGCCGAGAACATAATAGTTTGGCGATCTTTCGGTAATTGACGGACGATAGTCATTATATCGTCATAGAAACCCATGTCGAGCATTCTATCTGCCTCATCGAGAATGAAATATTTTACACCTGAGAAATCGATGTCATAAATATTCATCTGGCTAAGCAAACGTCCGGGCGTGGCAATGACGATATCTGCTCCTTTTTGCAGGCCTGTCACTTGTGTTCCCCACGCGCCATTATCCTTGCCTCCGTAAATAGGAACGGACGAGAAGGGAACATAATAACCGAACCCTTCCATTTGTTGGTCTATCTGCTGCGCCAATTCACGAGTAGGCGCCATGATGATCGCATTCAGTTTATTAGGATCATGGTTATCAAAAGCGAGGTTAGTAAGAAGCGGTAAAATATATGCAGCAGTTTTTCCCGTACCTGTTTGAGCACAGGAAATAACATCATGACCATCTAGTATAACAGGAATTGTTTTTTCTTGCACAGGGGTACACTCATCGAAATGCATGTCCCACAATGCATCTAAAACTTCATCCGAAAGTGCGAGTTCGTCGAAATACATGTTTACGTTCGCTTATCGTTGCCCTACCGCGTGACCTCACCGCTCCCAGCCTTCAAAGACCTCCGGTCCGTAGATATTATCTTCATCCGCATCGTGCAGGGGCGCCCATAACTGCGCGAAGAACGGATTTTGTTTTGCGACTCTATCCCAATGCCATGGCACTTGTTTCTCCTTGGGTTCATCCGCATAAGGATACGGCATATCCCATGGAGACCAATGTCCACCCAGCAATATCAAGCGCGGCGTAGCCGAGAATACATTCCCATTGGCGTCTTGCCATTCGAGTTGGGTATCCCACAAGGCTAATCCTTTTTCTTTCACTTTCTCGGAAACCAATTTTCCGCCACGGAACTCTGCCGCTTTTTTCAAATCCGCTACCGTAAGGTCCTCCATCGGTTTCTTCTCGTCGTATCCGTGATCCAAAAGAACATATTCTTCGCTATTATGACTTACATCGAAATGTTTCCAATCAGGAATTGCTTTGTATGCCTCCAGCGATCCATAGTACGCATTGATGCGTGGTTGCACCCCATTCTTAATCCACCACTGTGTTCCATGCTCCTTGCTATTGGCCATCGCTCGCATGGCCAACTTGACACAATGCGGGAAAAGTTTGGCAATATGTGTCTTGGACGCGAATTTAATTCCCCATGGCAACGAGGGAGCCTTTGCCATTTGCGCGAAATACTCTTTCACAGGAATATTTGCGCGGAAATGCAACAGGTTCTCCAGTTTATCCCCGTCGATATACCACATTCCGTGGAAATTACGGGTTGTAAACCAATTGGCATTGAATATCTTCTCGGGTCTCGGGCATCCGATGGCATCGAGCAAAAGTACTTCAAACTCATAGTTACTCAACCGATACTCTTGACCGGAACCGATGTTATAATAATTCTTCCAAAACTCTTCCGGCACATCAGGACGACAAACCCGCTCTAATAAACGGCCACTATCTTCCACTGTTGCCCATTCCAAGACACCACGGATAGGCACGTGGAACATGATGGGGTCATAGTTCTTTAAAATAGCCGGATAGAGAATTCCGGACTGGCGCAATGAAGCCCAAGTTTTAATGCCGGAATTGGTGATGATTCGCTCCGCTTGTGCTTTGGTCAGTCCGTAATGATCATACGCAGAAACACAAATCGGATCACCAGCACGTCCCCAATGGAGCGGTTCACGTCGATCACCCATCTGCGCCACAGAACCGATATAGACCACTTTGGGCTGCTTATCGTCCGGTTGCGCCAATACTGCCTTGGTGATATTTTCGGCTGCAGAAATATTGGTTCGCAAGGTTGCCTTAGGACGGTAATCGGCCTGAGGAGAAACCATGCCACCCACATGCAGCACGATATCCGCACCCGATACGCCTTTGAGCACATCGTCATAGCTGGTCAAATCTCCCCAAATAACATGCAGGGTAGAATGAGTCGCCATGAGCGGAGCCAGCAACTCTTTGTTCTTTTTGCTCGGACGAGCCAGAATACGTAATTCGTAATTTTCCGGATAGCGCAGTATTTCTGTCATACCCGCATATCCCATTGTACCGGTTGCTCCGGTTAAAAAGACTGTTGTTTTCATTCTATATTTGTACTATTCATTTCGTTTTCAGAACCTTCTTTATTAGAGGTTGCCTTTTTATCACGACGCATCCATTGAGTAGCCCGCATCCAACGCTTCTTTGCCTTTTGTTTCATCTCTGCACGCCATAGAGCTTCTTCTTCCGCTTCATTAGCCAATTGTTTGAACGAAGCCTCAGCATCCTGGTCGCTAATCACCAACAACTGATCACCCACTTCAAGTGCACTGGAACCGGTGGGAACGAAGAAATCTTCGCCACGACGCACCATAATAATGAGCGTGCGTGGAGGTATCTGCAGTTTACTGGGGGTATTCCCAAATTCGATCATATCCGGAGTTACTTCCACTTCTCGCGCTGTAGATTGAATCTCATCCGGCAAATCCAAATCGAAATGATCTAAACGATTCTCGTTTTGCGGCGGTGTAGCCAGTTTCAGTTTGCGTGCCATCACACTCAAGGAGGTTCCTTGCACAATAAGGGAAATAATCGTACAGAGGAAAATCACATTTAAAATGATATCCGCATTCGGTACCCCTTGCGCCTTACACATCACTCCGAAGATCACCGGAACAGCTCCTTTGAGCCCCACCCAACTAAGCATTATCCGGTCACGAGTATGCCAGCGCTTGAATGGAAGCATACAAAGCCAAACCGCTATCGGGCGCGAAATACATATCATCACCAAGCTAATAATAAGACAAGGAAGCCACACATTGAGATGAATAAACTCCTTTGGCTGAACCATCAAACCTAACATAAGGAACATCACCAATTGGCTGAGCCAAGCCAAACCATTGAAGAACGCTTTTGTTTGGCGTTTACGCGTGAACTTGTTATTACCGATAATCAAACCGCCAACATACACCGCGAGATAGGTGTTCCCTTGCAAGTAATGAGTGATACCAAAGATGAAAATACAAGCAGTAAGCACCATGATAGGATATAGCGCTTCGTTGGCTAATTGCACCCGACGTAGCAGAAGCACCAGCCCTTCGCCCAAAGCAAAACCGAGGACTGTACCCATCACGAGTTGCACCACTATCGTTTGAATAATAGGCAACGTATCTATATGATCCGCGGTGGAAAGTACGACTCCAATGAGCGTCGTTGTGAGAACATAAGCCATCGGGTCATTGGCTCCGGATTCCAATTCCAATAATGGTCTTAAATCATGCTTCAAGCCAATACCATTAGTTCGCATGATAGAAAAGACACTGGCAGAATCCGTACTGGACATGGTAGCAGCCATCAACAAAGCCATCCAAATGGAGACTGTAGCTACAGCATGGAGCCAACCAAAAATATAATAGATTATTCCGCCAGTGATCACACAGGTCATTAAGACGCCGACTGTAGCCAAAGTCACACCAGGAGCAAGCACCGATTTTACGTCACTCAGTTTGGTATCCATTCCACCTGTGAATAGGATGATACACATTGCAACCGTACTGAGTGCTTGCGCATTCTCCGTATCAATCTGTAATCCAGCCCCGCCAAATAAAGCGCCTATACCATCCGAGCCGAATAACATTCCGACTATTAGGAATAACAATAAGGCAGGAACTCCGAATTTATAGCCGATTTTATCGGCAATAATACTAACGAAAAAAAGTAAAGATAATATGAGAAGTATGAATTCGACTTGCATCTTACAAAAACGACTTTATTCCTTATTCTCGGCCAACAAAAACTCTTCGATGATGCGTACAATTTCCTCCTTGGGATACAATCCCTTCAGCAACATCGGCTTCCCATTTACAGGGATATAAAGCACCTGGGGAATTGAACTGATTCCAAAGACATATGCCAGCTCGCGCTCCTGCTCAGTATCAGCCTTATAGAATGCCACCTGGCCGCAATAAGTCTGGCTAAGCTCATCCATGATTGGAGCCAAACGTTTACATGGACCGCACCAGGTCGTATAAAAATCAATCACACAAGGTTTATCGCCCTTATACACCCAATCTCTCTCGGTCTTATAATCGAAAATGCGCGCACGAAACTGATCGGTATTGAGATATACTACATCTTCCGCAAAGAAAGGCACAGCAATCAAGACAGCCCAAATCCATATAAAAATTTTCTTTTTCATAACTATTCTACTAAAAAATCGGGTGCAAAGGTACTACATTTTTTGCATATATGCAAATTTTGCATTAGTTTTTGCCATTTTTTATCGTGTACAGACGATGGCCGTCCACTGTTTCAAAATGGTCAGGCAGATTAATATCTGGAGCAGGAACGCCCTCCCCGATGGATAGTTCGGGCGCCACTTCGATGTGTATCTCATCCCAAAGACCTGTCTCAAAAATATGCGCCAATAGTGTGGGGCCCCCTTCGACTAAGATAGAATGAATATTCCGCTGCGCGAGGTCATTCAAGACGAAGGGCCACTCGGTGCAATCCCGATACACGATTGTCTCGGATTCATCGGAAAAAATGCGCGCATCAGAAGGTATGCGATGATGTCTGTCTAACGTGACTCGAATAGGATTTCGTCCCTCCCAATGCGTATTTAATAACCGCGGATTATCCAACAGCACTGTGCGGGTACCCACCATGATCGCCATATTCTCAGCACGCATCCGATGAACGAGCGCTTTCGTTTGGGGAGTAGAGATGGGTAAAGCACCATTGAGATGTTCACCACCGGCAGAGGGATGAATGGGGATCGAACGCAATCTATCTACGAATCCATCGGCTGTTTGAGCCCATTTAAGAATAACATACGGCCGATGCTTCTCATGAAGGCACAGGAAACGCTTGTTGAGTTCGCGGCATCGCTCTTCCAATACCCCCACGATCACTTCTATACCAGCCTTGCGCAACATCTCGATTCCTTTTCCGGCAACCAAGGGATTAGGATCCAACATGCCTATGACCACCCTCCCCACTCCTTTATCAATAATTAGTTTCGCGCAAGGAGGTGTTTTGCCGTAGTGCGAACAGGGCTCGAGCGAAACATAAAGGGTGCATTTCGATAAATCGACCTCCCGATAGTTTGATTTATCGAAATTCCGAAAACAATTGACTTCCGCGTGCCCCTCGCCATAGCGTTCGTGCCAACCTTCCGCCAGAATAATCTCTTTTTCCTCCGAAGAAGAGTTAGGGTCAGGCCCGACTAAAACAGCCCCTACCATGGGGTTGGGGGCTACAAAATACTCTCCACGACGAGCAATTTCGATACAACGGGCAATATAATTTGCGTATTCCATATTTTTTTTGTAATTTTGCAGCGTGAAAGAAATCATCACATATATTACTTCCCAACTGATCGACCTTTATCCACAGGACGAAGCGCAAGCTTTGGCTTGGTGGATCGTGGAAGAAAGTACGGGGCTTTCACGCAACGAAATCCTTACAGGGTGCAAAGGTACAAAAAATATTCCAAACCTGCAAACAATTATTGATCGTTTGCATCAATTTGAGCCAATTCAATATATTTTTGGGCACACAGTGTGGCATGGACTGGATTTAAAAGTGACTCCCGCCACACTAATCCCCCGTCCGGAAACAGCAGAACTGGTAGATAGGATTAATCATGAAGAAGCACATACTAACAATCTGCCATTGAGAGTCTTAGATATCGGTACAGGGAGTGGCTGTATTGCTATTGCGCTCAAGAAAGCACATCCAGAATGGGAAGTAATGGGAATTGACATCTCGGAAGGTGCGATTGAAGTGGCTAAAGAGAACGCAAAGCGGAATGAAGTGGAAGTAGAGTTTCGAGTAGCGGATATATTCAGGACATTGAAAGAGCGAGAACTGCGCGATTCCATCGATAAAAACCCTTCATACGACATCGTTGTTTCTAACCCGCCCTATATCTGTGAACGGGAGAAAGAAGAGATGCGTCCAAATGTATTGGATTACGAACCGCACTCCGCACTTTTTGTTCCGGATGAAGATCCGCTGAAGTTTTATCGTCGCATTGCATCGCTACACTTGGGTTCACTGTTGTTTTTTGAGATTAACGAAGCGTATCCCACAGAGATAGCAACGATGTTAAGCGGACTAAATTATTCCGATATACAACTATCCAAAGATGTTTATGGAAAAGCACGAATTATCCAAGCAAGAAGCGCTCGATAAGGCGCAGGCTTATTGCGCTCGCTCGGAACACTGTGCGGCTGATGTGCGTCGTAAGTTATGGGAATGGGGAGTTAATCCCAATATCCACGATTTCATCGAAGAGAAACTCTACGAAGACAATTATCTGAATGATGTGCGTTTTTGCAAAGCCTACGTGCACGACAAGGTCGCTTACCAGCGTTGGGGCCGAATGAAGATACGTGCCGGGCTGCAAGCACTACAACTGCCTAATGCGGCCATCCAAAAAGCAATGGATGAGTTGGATGAAAAAACGTATTTCGCCAATCTGCATTTTCTCAGCCAACAACATCAATCCTACCGTGAAGATCAAAAACTACGATTTCTGCTCCAGCGAGGGTTTACCTACGATGAGATTCGAAAATACTTATAAAGAAGAAGATGAATAGTTACGCCCATAGGAGCGATAGGAATCGTGCTCGATCTCGATGGTGGGTTCTTCCCATTGCGATTTAGGGGTCAGTTGCCATTGGAGATACTTGATGCTCAATCCACGATCCAGCCATTGCTTCTCATAGTGCGTCTGCAGCGCTTTGGCATCGACTAAAGAGTCGGTTTCATCGGCATATAGATCGACCGTGTTACACAGGACCGGATAGGCATTAAGCCGCAGCATTTCACAGGTATAGGTATAAAGGAACGGGCTATCTGTTTTGAGATGGATTAGCCCCTCAGGACGAACGATCTGTTGGTAGCGCTGCATGAAATAGGTGGAAGTAAGACGTTTGGTGGCCTTTTTCATCTGGGGGTCGCAGAAAGTAATCCATATCTCATCTACTTCATCCTTAGCAAAGAAAGAGGAGATGATTTCTATATTGGTACGCAAGAAAGCTACATTTTTCAATCCACTCAATTCTGCTTCCTTCGCGCCTGCCCACATGCGCGCTCCTTTAATATCAATTCCTATGAAGTTCTTTTCGGGATACCGTTTGGCCAAGCCTACCGTATATTCTCCTCGTCCGCAACCGAGCTCGAGAACAATCGGATTATTATTATGGAAATAGGAATCTCTCCAATGTCCGGCCATTGGATGAATTTGGTTGGAGGGCAACATTTCTCGTGCTCCACATTGGAAGACATTGGAAAATGTCTCCATCTCCGCAAATTTCTTTAATTTATTCTTTCCCATTTCGCAGAATCTCCAATCCGATATCCGTTACTCCCCTCAAGAGGCTGTCCCTCATGCCATGTGCAATATACATCGTATAAGAACCCGTATCCGCAAAATGTTTTGTTTCTTCAAGCAGAACGGGCATCTCTATAAAACCGTTGTGTTTATTGCCCAGCCATTGACCCCGATCATCCGCCAGATAAAACTCAATTGTATCCCGACGTCCGGAGTCATCCACAAAAAGCCACATGTTTTGATACGGATATTGCTCGGTATGACGGATATAGATGAGCATCTGATAATCGGATGCGGTATCCTCGATAGAATACACGAACTGAGCCAAGGAATCCATATGCCATTTCTCCGATGAAATCGGCGAAAAGCGGCTGTACTGAATGGAATTAGAGCATCCTGCCAGAAACAGCATGACCAGCGCGGATAAGAAGAAAATGCTCTTTTTCATCGTCTATCTCTCCTTTCTCTACGGTCGCGGTTGTCATGATGTTTCTTTTTATCAAATCGAGTAACATCTCCATGGCCAGTTTGATATCCGATCTCTGCACTGATAGCACGTGTACCTTCCAGTGTATCCGGTTTTTCTCCTCTACGATTCATGGCGATAATCTCATGCGCGCGAGCAGCAGTGAGTGTGGTCAGATTACCTGCAGTATGCGGATCGGAAGAATAGGTAACTGTCCCGGCTAGCGGGTCTGCTGCGAAGAAATAATAGGTGGCATCCTTCGTCTCCAACTCTACGTGTCGCGCAGGAAGGGATTTAGATGCATCTTCATAAACAGGTACTTCGTAATTCAAACAACATTTGAGTTTGGCACACATACCTGCCAGTTTCTGTGGATTCGGTGATAAGTTTTGTAGTCTGGCCGCTCCTGTTCCAACGGAAGAGAAATTGATCATCCACGTAGAGCAACATAGTTCACGTCCGCAAGGGCCGGTACCTCCAATACGCCCGGCTTCTTGGCGCGCACCAATCTGCTTCATCTCCACGCGGATACGGAAAGTCTCCGCATAAACCTTAATGAGTTGACGGAAATCGACACGGCCGTCGGCGATGTAAAAGAAGATTGCTTTTGAACCGTCTCCCTGATACTCCACGTCTCCCACCTTCATCTCCAGTCCGAGCGACTTAGCCAATTGGCGGGCTTTGATCATCGTCTCCTGCTCCCGGGAATGCGCCTGACGAGCGCGCTCAAGATCCTCATCCGTAGCGATACGAAGCACTTGACGGATCTCGTATCTCGAACTGTCAATATTATTCTTCTTGATTTGAAGCTCCACCAGTTTACCCGTTAACACCACTTCTCCGAGGTCGTATCCGGGATTGGCTTCCACAACAACTTTCACTCCTTTTTCCAAGGGGAGATGGAGGCTGTTGTGGTAATATCCTTTTCGGGTATTTTTAAACTGAACCTCTATCAAATCAGTGAGTTGCGTATTCTCGGCCAAATCGCTCAACCAATCGCTCACGGGAAGCATATGGCTGGAATTGCGTTTTGTAGCCGCAGCAGGCAACTCGTAATGTTCGTTTCCAACAGTATATTTCTTCATATACAATGTATTATGGTCGTGGTTTTTTAATTAACACTATCATTTGTAAGCAAAGGTCAAAGAAAATCACCTTTGCATTTCCGTTTTGTTCTATTTGACGTTCAGCTACATCTAACTGATTCATTATCTCCTCTACGTTTCCAGGATGAATAAATGGCGCAAACTTAGTTGAGAAGGCACGTTCTTCATCAATTTGGTAATTGATTTCCGGCTGATGGGCGTTCATGATGAAGTTCTCTCGCACTTGCTGCTGCGCGTATTGAAGGAAGTGCTTTTGTTTCTCTCGTCCCACTTTACTATCCGCCATATCCAAAGACCATTGACGTAAGCGCTTAAGGGATTCAAATTTCTTTTGTGGGTCTGCCAGTACTCCAACGGTATAAGCATCTCGGAAGAGCGCGATGAAATCGCGTAATTCCTGCTGATTCTCATCGGATTCATCGACTTTTTTTTGCGCAGCCAGATAACTACCGTTCGCTATACGCGCAATATCTTTTGCTTTCGAAGGATCGACACCTTGCTGCACAAGCACATCTGCTATCGTTTCATTATCAAGACGCGGCACACGAATGGTTTGCACGCGCGACTGAATGGTAGATAATAATTTCTCCGGGTGCTCGCTTACTAATAAGAAGACTGTTTTGGGTGCGGGTTCTTCCAGTATCTTAAGCAGTTTATTGGCGCAATCGGCATTCATCTTTTCCGGTTGCCAAATAATCATTACTTTATAACCCTCTCCATAGGATTTGAGACTGAGTTTGCGGAGGATTTCCCCGCTCTCTTTCTCGTAAATCATGGATTGTTTGGTTTCTATACCCAAGGCCTTATGCCAATCGTCCAAATCAAAATAATGCTTATTGAGAATTATTTCGCGCCAAGGTTCCAAATAGGCATCGCACGTATCTCCCGCATCTGTTTTCACGATTGGAAACACAAAATGCAAATCAGGATGCTGCAGTCTCTCCCATTGCAGACAAGTAGGACAAGCCCCACAACTGTCTTCCTCCGTTCGATTCGGACAATTAAGGTATTGGGAATAGGCCAAAGCCAGTTGCAGTTTGCCAATACCGGCAATACCCGTGAAGAGTTGCGCGTGGGGAATACGCCCTTCACGCACCGCTTGACGAAGCATTTGCTTCGTAGCCTCTTGCCCTATGATATCCCGGAAAAGCATGCAGTTGCCTGATCTTTACTATTTGCTTATTCTACCGGCGATAACTGCATTTCGTACGGCTTCAATTGCTTCGTTCGGATCGGAGAACTGTTTCAAATCGATGGGTTCACCGATATGCATATGTACAGGAGCACGGTAAACGAACGGTTTGCCTTTTGGCAATACCTCATAACAACCATCCAACGAAAGGGGGATTATCGGCAAGCCAAGATCCCAAGCTATTTGGAAAGCACCCCGTTTGAATCTTCCCACTTCACCATTAAGCGATCGGGTTCCTTCGGGGAATATTACCGTACAAACGCCATTCACCAATTGTTTCTCCACTTCCTTAAGACTCTCCAACGCTGCTTTTGTATTACGGCGATCGATGAAGATATGACCTGCCGCTTTGCATCCTGTTCCCACAAAAGGCACTTTCCGCAATTCTGCTTTCATGAGCCACTTGAAAATGACAGGCAACCAGCCATATACCAACCATACATCAAACATGGATTGATGGTTCGCCACAAAGACATAACTCTGCCCTGGCACAATATGCTCCTGTCCATCTACAGAAACCGGTAGGAACATGAGCCAGAAGAAAGAACGCGACCAAAATTGCTGTACTTTATGGACAAACTCTGCATTCTTCCAAAAGACCGTACAAACGGTAAATACCGCTGTAAAGACAGTTAATACCATCAAAAGCGGCCATGCGATTAAATATTGCCATAACCAATAGAAAGGGCGAAGAACATATTTCATGGTGTATCAATTTTCAATTAATCCTTATCATATTTCTGCATGAACCCGCGGTAGAGTGCGCATATGCGTCGAATCTCCTCCCACTGTTCATCGGGCAGTTTGGTTCCTACCACCTCCACGACTCGTCCGGCCGCAATCGTACCAATCTCAGCACAACGACGAATATCGAAACCATCGGCAAGGGCATGCAAGAATCCTCCTGCGAAATAGTCACCCGCTCCGGTTGAATCCGTACAAGAAGTGGTAATCGCACCAATATGCACTCGTTTGCTCCCTTGCTGCACATACGATCCGTTCTTACCTACTTTAACCACCGCAATATCGCATTGCTCGGCAATCATTTGAACGGACTCTTCGGGGTTAAGATGCGTATAGGCAAAAGATTCATCTTCATTCGCAAAGACAATATCCACATATTGCTTAACCAATTTCTTGAGAAAAGCATGATTTTCGTTAATCACGTTATAGGAAGCCAAATCCAGAGATACCATGCAACCGGCTTCTTTCGCCAATCGAAGCGACTTCTCCAGTAACTCATGGTTTTGGACTAAGTAACCCTCAATATGGAAAATATCATAACCATTGAAAGCATCTTTCGATATATCATCGGCACACAGTTCAGCCGCAGCACCCAGATACGTAGCAAAAGTCCGTTCTCCATCCGGGGTAACTAACACGATTGAGAAACCGGACATCGCATTCATAGAGGAGAGCAACAAAATGGGCTTCACACCATTTCGAATCATGTCCTCGCGATAGAAATCTCCGACCTCATCGTTTCCAATCTTTCCGATGAATGCCGCTTTACCTCCCAAGGCCGCTATACAGTTAATCGTGTTGGAGGCAGAACCACCGGCCACCATACGTCTACGGACAGATAGAAAACGATACTGAATCTGCTCTGCCTGGTCTTTAGAAATAAGGTTCATGCTTCCCTTGGGGAAACCGAGTTCGCGCAAATCATCCTCACTTACCTGAAGGAGAATATCTGTTAATGCGTTTCCTAAACCTAAAATTTTCTTCATATTTATTTTATTTTTGGCCCCAAACGGGGTGATTTTTCAAAAAATGTACGTCTAAATGCATTTTTTTGCAAAAAAATTTGGTAGTCTCAAAAAAAAGCAGTACTTTTGCACCCGCTTTCGAAAAACGAGGGTAAAATTGCTTCCTTAGCTCAGTCGGTTAGAGCATCTGACTGTTAATCAGGGGGTCCTAGGTTCAAGTCCTAGAGGGAGCGCAAAGCACTTACAATTTGTAGGTGCTTTTTTTGTGTCCTCTGTCATCCTTTACACCCTATCAAATACCACTTTTACAAAAACGGCGCAAAGGTACAAAAAAAAACTCATATATGCAAACTATTGCATATTTTTTCCAATAAAATATCTCCAAATCGGGTTTTCTGTACAAACGTTAAGAAGGAAGATAAGAAAGAGAAAAAAATCCGATGAAATCGATATAACTTACTATATTTTTAGTATCTTTTAAAATAAACCACACGCGACGGATATCGGCAAGTGCGCAGGGACGCCCTTTCGCACAACATACATCTTTTTTCAAAAAAAAAACGCGCGCGCTTGCATATATGGAAAAAAAGTAGTAATTTTGCACGATATTTCCGAAAATGGCTTTTCAGGAACGGTTTAGGCATATACATAAAATAATGATATACTATGGGACTTTTTTCTTTTACTCAGGAGATCGCCATTGACTTAGGAACAGCGAACACCATCATCATGTGTGATGATAAGATTGTGGTGGATGAGCCTTCGGTAGTGGCTATTTCGATGGCCGACAACAAGATGGTTGCGGTAGGCCGCAAGGCGCAACAGATGATTGGTAAAGGCGGTACAATGATTCGTACGGTTCGCCCGTTGCGCGATGGTGTGATTGCGGATTTCTATGCGTGCGAAATGATGATTCGCGGAATGATTAAGATGATTCCTAAGCAGGCACGTTTGTTCTCTCCTTCTATCCGTATGGTGATTTGTATTCCTTCGGGTTCGACAGAAGTCGAGATTCGTGCGGTACGCGATAGTTCGGAGCACGCAGGAGGACGTGATGTCTATATGATCTATGAGCCGATGGCCGCTGCGATTGGTATCGGAATTGACGTAGAGAGTCCTGACGGCTGTATGATTGTAGATATAGGTGGTGGTACGACGGAGATTGCCGTTATCTCGCTGGGCGGTATTGTAAGTAACAAGTCCATCAAGATTGCCGGTGATGACTTCAACCAGGATATCATCGAGTACATGGGTCGTATGCACAACTTGCGTATTGATGAGCCGACTGCAGAGCGCATCAAGATTCAGGTAGGTTCTGCACTTCCTGAACTGGAGGATGCTCCGGAAGACTTTATTGTAGTTGGTCCGAATAAAGTGACAGCGTTACCGATGTCTGTTCCGGTAAGTTATCAAGAGATTTCGCACTGTTTGGAGAAGAGTGTATCCAAGATCGAAGGTGCTATTCTGCAAGCATTGGAAACCACTCCGCCTGAGTTGTATTCAGATATTGTGAAACGCGGTATTTACCTGACAGGTGGAGGAGCTTTGCTGCATGGCTTGGCGAAGCGATTGACGGACAAGATCACTATTCCGTTCCATGTAGCAGATGATCCGTTGCACTCGGTAGCACGTGGAACAGGCGTAGCATTGAAGAATGTCAACAACTTCGGCTTCTTGCTGCGTTAACCCTCGTAGCACGTCATGCAGAATTTATTAAAAATACTGCTTCGATATAGCAACTTTCTTGTGTTTATTGCCTTGGAAGTTGCTGCCTTTATTCTTATAGGTTTGAATAATCCGTATCCGCGCAGTAGTGTATTAAGTACAGCGAACGATGCTATTGCTTGGCAACACAAGCAGATGAGTGAGATTAGCGGCTATTTCAGTTTGCGGAGTCAGAATGAGATTTTAGCGGAAGAAAATGCTGCGTTGCGGAATCAGATCAGTGCGATGGATTCGGCTCAAAACCACGAGTCGATACACTATCTTCCGGCCAAAGCGGTACAGATGACAACGGATCACCTGCACAACTATATAACGATTAACCGCGGTAGTAACGATGGTCTCCAGCGTGGACAGGGAGTGCGCAATAGCGATGGAGTGGTAGGTATTGTTCGAACGGTAGGAATGAACTACAGTATTGTTTTACCTGTTATCAATACATATACGAATCTGAGTTGCCGTTTTTTAAAGAACGATTATATCGGAACCTTGCAATGGGATGGTAAGGACATTCGGTATGCTCTACTGAAGGATGTAGCTTCTCACATGGTAGTGAATACAGGAGATACGATTATAACGAGTGGATTAAGTCCGGTTTTTCCTGAAGGAATACCCGTTGGAATCGTAGAAAATAGCGTATTAAAGGATGGTGATTCGTACCATACGATACGCGTGCGCTTGAGTACGAACTTCAAGCGACTGAAGTATGTAGAGATCGTGCAAAACGGCCATCAGCAAGAATTGGAGGAACTGACAAATGGAATGGACTAAACAATTCGGCCGATATATCGTTGTGATGCTGCTTCAGGTGCTGTTATTCAATCAGTTGCAGTTATGGGGTATATGCCATCCGTATATCTATATTCTATGCCTGATGATGATGCCTATCACGCTGCCATTGAGCGTAGAGATGATTATAGGTGCCATAGCCGGACTTATTATGGATGTTTTCTGCAATTCCATTGGTATCCACATGGCGGCATGTATTCTACTGATGTTCATTCGCCCATACTTATTGGGAGTTATTGTGAATGATAAAGATCGTCTAAATGAGCAAATCAGTTTGCGTAATTTGGGTTTAGACGGTCTCATTAAATATACTGTTATTTTAGTTATCATTCATCATCTGACGGTATTTGCTTTGGCAGCTTGGAGTTGGAGTCATATCGGAATGGTGTTATTGGAGACCGCTGTAAGTAGTGCGTTAACTATTGTTGTTATAATCGGTTACAACACGCTGAAATATAGATGATTAACGATCAGAATTATAGACGCCGGTATGTAATCAGTGGCATTGCCATTGTAGTGGTCTTGGTGTATATAATTCGTCTTTTTTATCTTCAAATCATTGATCAATCCACCAAAGACCAAGCGGATAACAACGCATTGGTTAAGCAAACTATATATCCGTCGCGCGGTTTGATTTACGATCGCAACGGAGAATTATTGGTATTCAACCAGCCGATTTATGAAATCACGATGGTGATGCGTGAGATGGGTAAAGACTGGGATACGACAGCATTCTGCCAATGTCTTCAGATAAGCCGGACAGAGTTTGACGAACGGATTGCGGAGATTAAGGATAAGAAAAAGAACAGAGGTTATTCTCGATGGACGCCACAGGTTTTCATGAGTCAATTAAAGAAAGAGGATATTGCCACGCTGCAAGAATCCAAGTTCCTCTTCCCGGGTATTCAGATTCAGAAACGCACCTTACGTGACTATACGTATAAGGCCGCAGCGCATGTGTTGGGTTCAGTAGGTGAAGTAAACCAAAATGATATCGATCGTGATTCATATTATGCGAGGGGCGACTACTCGGGTCGCGACGGATTGGAGAGAACGTATGAACAACAGTTACGCGGCGAGAAAGGCGTAGAGGTGCTAATGCGCGATTCGCGCGGTCGAATGCAGGGAAGTTATCAAAACGGAGCGTTGGATAAAACGGCTAAAGCGGGTACAGATCTTTATACCACATTAGATATCCAATTGCAGCTGTTAGCAGAGGAACTTTTAGCCGGTAAAATCGGAAGTGCCGTAGCTATTGAGCCGAAGACAGGTGAGATATTGGCGTTGGTGTCCAATCCGAGTTGGAACCCGAAAGTGCTGGTAGGCAAAGAGCGAAGCAAGAATTACAATCAGTTACTCAAAGACCCGACGAAGCCGTTGATGAACCGCGCTACGCAAGCTACATATCCTCCCGGTTCTACGTTTAAGACGATACAAGCGTTGGTTTGTCTGGAGCAGGGCGCTATTACCCCGAATACGTTATATCCATGCTCGGGTCCACAGAGTACACCTATCAAATGTACTCACCATCACGGATCTCCAGTAGCATTAGATAAGGCTATCGAGCAGAGTTGTAACCCATATTTCTGGTGTGCGTACCGCGATTTACTGCAAAAGGACGGATACGGGAAAGACAACGCGGATTTCCGACACCGCTATGAGTTATGGCGCGATGCAGTCATGGAGTTCGGTCTTGGTCAGCGTTTTAAAGACACGGACCTGAGTGAACAATCGGCAGGTAAAGTGCCGAATATCAAAGAGTACGACCGGACCTATGGTCCGACAGGATGGAAAGCCATCACGATTCGTTCATTGAGTATCGGTCAAGGAGAGATTCTGGTAACACCGTTACAATTAGCGAATCAAGCCGCTACGATAGCTAATGAGGGCTATTTTATCACTCCGCATTTGAATAAGAATGATTCGATGTTAACGCATCGCCATGAGATAGGAATTAAGCAGAAATGGTTTGCGGAGGTCAAAGAAGGTATGCACCGCGTGATGCAGTACGGAACAGGTAGATGGTATCCGATTGAGGGCATTTCACAAGCCGGCAAGACCGGTACTGCTCAGAACCCGCATGGTAAGGATCATGCAATATTTATTGGTTTTGCTCCGGTGGAAGATCCTCAAATTGCAGTAGCAGTAGTCGTTGAAAACGCAGGTTTTGGTGCTACTTGGGCATGTCCTGTAGCCAGTATGATGATGGAGCAGTATCTGACAGGTCAGGTTCAGCGCAAAGACCTGAGGAAGAAAATATCAAGTGCCGTATTGAATGAGAGCGTCAAGAAGTGGTAACATATGGCAAAATGTCGATTGGTTGACGATCGGTATGTTTCTGGCCTTAGCAATCTTCGGTTGGATCAATATCTATGGCGCCAGCTACACCTTTGACCAAACAAGTATCGTTGATTTCTCCAACCGCGCAGGTAAACAATTCGCGTGGATTATCGGTTCTTTGCTTTTAGGCTTCGTACTGCTGATGATTGACTATAAGACCTACGATGTGCTGGCCTATATTGCATATGGAGCGATGTTGCTTTTGCTACTGGCCACACCCTTCTTAGCGCACGATATCAAGGGATCTATGAGTTGGATATCTCTGGGTCCCGTGAATTTACAGCCGGCAGAGTTTGCCAAGTGTATCGTGGCATTGGCAATTGCCAAATACATGGGTCGATATGAATACAAACTGCGTACTTGGCGCGATTTGATCGTACCTTTTGCCATTATTGGGGTGCCGGCTTTGATCATTATGATCCTTCAGAAAGAGACGGGTTCTGCGCTTGTCTTTGCCGCCTTCTTACTGGTTTTCTATCGCCAAGGAATGAGTGGTTATGTATTATGGGTAGGGGTTGCTGCAGTAGCTTTATTCCTGATGAGTATTCGATGGGGGCAAGTACCATTACCGTTAGGAACGGGTAGCGTAGGAATTTTAAGTTGTATGCTGCTCTTGACAGCCGTAGAGATTTATTTCATATGCAAAGAGCATCGTTTACGCTGGCAGGCATTGATACTAATAGGCAGCGTGCTGCTTGTATATGGTATCAGTTTACTGGTCAATATATGGGTAGCGGTGCCTTTTAACTGGGTATCAATGGGCGTTGTAATTGCGCTTGTTTTATATACGATTTTTGTAAGTATCTATTGGCGCAAGTATATATTATTCATTGTAGCAGCATTCACTGTCATCTGTATCGGCTACACGCACGCGTGCGATTTCGCATTCAAGAAAGTGCTGCAACCTCACCAACGTATTCGTATAGAGGTGTTATTGGGAATGAAAGAAGATCCTTCGGGTGCAGGATATAATGTCAATCAAGCCCGTATTGCCATTGGATCAGGTAGATTCTTCGGGAAAGGTTACCTGCATGGCACGCAAACCAAATTGCAGTTTGTACCGGAACAAGACACCGATTTTATCTTCTGTACTGTAGGTGAAGAATGGGGATTTGTCGGATCCACCGGAGTTTTATTGCTGTATCTATTCTTTATCTTGCGCTTGATCATGATCGCAGAACGCCAACGCAATGTATCGACGCGTATATACGCCTACTCGGTGGCCAGTATCTTCCTTTTCCATCTTACGATTAACGTGGGTATGGTATTGGGACTGCTACCTGTAATCGGTATTCCTTTGCCTTTCTTCAGTTACGGAGGAAGTTCGCTATGGGGCTTTACGTTGTTATTATTCATCCTGTTGCGGTTAGATGCCGCCCGAATGGAACAGTTGAGATAATGAGTTTTGTAACAAACCCGATAGGAATCCTCGGTGAAGCGGAGGCAGCCAAGATGCTGGAAGAGAAAGGCTTTCGTATCGTAGAGCACAACTGGCGCATGGGACATCTTGAGATGGATCTTATTGCGGAGAATAAGAAAGAGATCGTGTTTGTAGAAGTAAAGGCACGCACGAGCACATTCGGAGACCATATGCCGGAAGAATATGTAGATGAGAATAAAAAAAGGAGGATGATTGCGGCAGGAAATGCCTACATCAAATACAAGCGATCCGAAAAACTCCCTCGCTTCGATATCATCGGCATTTTGGTAAACCCGAAGACAAACGAAGTGATATATAGAAGCCATTTAGAAAACGCATTTGTGCCGCACTTGAGAACCATTCACGCCAATAGTTTCAGCGGCGTATCAAGTTGGCATCATCGCGGCCATACCATAGAAAGAAAGAAAAGATAATATGGATTTCAGATACGATGTGATAGTAGTTGGGGCCGGACATGCCGGTTGTGAAGCAGCGAGTGCTGCTGCCCGAATGGGCAGTAAGACCATGCTGATCACGATGGACATGAACAAGATTGCCCAGATGAGTTGCAATCCGGCAGTAGGCGGAATTGCGAAAGGCCAGATTGTGCGCGAGATTGATGCGCTTGGTGGACAAATGGGCATAGTAACAGACCGGAGTGCTATTCAATACAGGCTCCTCAACCAGAGTAAAGGTCCGGCCATGTGGAGTCCGCGTAGCCAAAGCGACAGAAAGCGGTTTATCGAAGAATGGGTGAAGGTTCTTTCGCACACGGAGAATCTGAATATCTGGCAGGATGTTGTAACCGGTCTTATTATCAAAGATAATAAGGTATGCGGTGTGAAGACAGCCTTAGGCATCGAGATGAAAGCCGAAGCGGTAGTACTGACCAACGGTACTTTTCTTAACGGACTGATGCACTGCGGTAAGACGCAGATAGCAGGGGGTAGAATATCTGAACCGGCTTCTTACGGGATCACCGAGCAACTGGTGGAATTAGGCTTCAGATCGGACAGAATGAAAACAGGTACTCCGGCTCGTATAGATGCACGGTCTATTCATTTTGATGAGATGGTTCGTCAAGATGGCGATAATGACTGGCATCAGTTCAGTTATCTGGATACAGTAAAAAGGGAGTTGAAACAAATGCCTTGTTGGATCACTTATACGAATCCCCAAACGCACGAAGCACTACGTGCAGGATTGGCAGATTCTCCCCTTTTCAACGGTCAAATCAAGAGTATAGGTCCCCGCTATTGCCCGAGTATAGAGACAAAGATTGTTACGTTTGCCGAAAAAGACGCGCATCAACTTTTCCTGGAACCGGAGGGAGTAGACAGCAATGAATATTACGTAAACGGTTTCTCGAGCAGCCTGCCATGGCAAGTGCAGTTAGCGGGTTTGAAGACCGTGAAGGGTTTGGAAGATGTTGTGCTATATAGACCGGGCTATGCGATTGAGTACGACTTCTTCGATCCGACGCAACTGCATCACACCTTAGAGACGAAACAGATTAAAAATCTGTTTTTCGCCGGACAGATCAATGGTACCACGGGTTATGAAGAAGCTGCAGGACAAGGTTTAGTAGCAGGAGTGAATGCCCATCTGAATGTACACGGAGGTACACCGTTTACGATGGGAAGAGATGAGAGTTACATCGGTGTGCTGATTGATGATTTGGTAAATAAGGGCGTAGATGAACCGTATCGTATGTTCACCTCGAGAGCGGAATACCGGATCTTATTGCGTCAGGATAATGCTGATGAGCGCCTAACGAAGAAGAGTTATGAGATGGGGTTGGCAGATCGAACGAGGTACGACTTATGGTGTCAAAAAGAGAAAGCATGTTCCGATTTCATCGGATTTATGCAGCAGACAGTTGTGCGTAAGGAAAGCATTGACGGATGGTTGGAATCGATTGGCAGTAATGCGCTACATGAAGGATGTAAGATCTGCGATTTGATTCTTCGTCCGCAAGTAACGATTCATGGTCTGGCGGAAGTAGTTCCGGAACTGAAGGCCCGGATGGAAGGTCTATCGGAGGAGATCATTGAGAGTTGCGAGATACAAATCAAGTACGCAGGGTATATAAAACGCGAGCAGAACGAGGCGGCTAAGCTACAGCGCCTGGATCAAATACGTATTCCGGATGGGTTTAATTACGAGGAAGTACAGAGTTTAAGCACAGAGGCGAGACAGAAGTTGAGCAGGATTCGTCCGAAGAGTATAGGGGAAGCACAACGCATACCCGGAGTGAGCCCGAATGACGTAAGTGTATTGCTTGTTTTGATGGGTAGATAAGTGATTTTAGTTTGCAGAGCAAACTACATTAATTGTTCCACGTGAAACATTGACAACAAATAACGTATACTATGACAGTAGAAGAAGTTAAAAATGCTATTCGAAATGTGCCTGATTTTCCAATTCCGGGCATACAGTTCAAGGACATCACCACAGCGTTGGACAAACCGGAATGCCTGAAATGGATGCGGGATGAAATGGTCCGTAGATATAAGAACCTGGGAATTACGCAAGTGGTAGGAATAGAGAGTAGAGGGTTTATTTTGGCTCCTGCCGTAGCAATGGAGATCGGTGCGGGATTTGTTCCCATCCGCAAGCCGAATAAATTACCGGCAGAAACGGTTTCTGTTACTTATGCCAAAGAATACGGAGAAGATGTAATCCAGATTCACAAAGACGCCTTGAACGAGAACGACGTAGTCCTTATTCATGATGATATATTGGCTACTGGAGGTTCGATGGCTGCTGCGATAGAGTTAGTTAAGAAATTGGGCGTAAAGAAGATATACGTAAACTGTTTGATCGAGTTAGAAGGTCTGCCCGGTAGAAAAGTATTATCCGAAGCAGGAGCCGAAGTGGACTGCCTGATGGGTATAGAAGTAGATGAATAAAAAAGATGATCATATTGCCCTATTATTGAAGCGTATTCCGGAGAGTCCGGGCGTGTACCAATACTTTGATAAGGATGGGCAGATCATCTATGTAGGTAAGGCAAAGAATCTTCACAGGCGGGTAAACAGTTACTTCAACAAAGAGCATCAAAGCAGCAAGACGAGGCAGTTAGTAGCGCATATTGCAGATATCAAATATGTGGTAGTTGCGAGTGAACAAGATGCCTTTCTGCTGGAGAATAATCTGATTAAGGAGTATCAACCGCGGTATAATATCTTACTAAAGGACGGAAAGAGTTATCCGAGTATCTGCATTACAAAAGAAGCTTTTCCAAGAATCTTTAAGACCCGAACTATCAATAAAAAGATCGGGGAATACTATGGACCGTACAGTTTCGGTAATACGGTTGAGATGGTATTGGAATTGATTCATAAGCTCTATCCAATACGAACTTGCAATATGCCATTAACCGCCGATTCCATCGAGAAAAAGAAGGTACGGGTGTGTTTAAAATATCATTTGAAGAATTGCTGTGGGATCTGTGAAGGAAAAGGCAAAGA
The DNA here is from genome assembly GCA_900320865.1 of uncultured Bacteroidales bacterium. Lineage (GTDB taxonomy): Bacteria > Bacteroidota > Bacteroidia > Bacteroidales > Paludibacteraceae > Colicola. The sequence continues at coordinate 94,071 of ONTT01000004.1, forward strand.
GGAGTATAGCGAATGGATAGACCAAGCCAGAAAGTTGATCAAGGGAGATGCTCACGAGATCGGGAAGCAGTTAGAGGAACAGATGATGCGACTTGCAGTGGAGATGAAATATGAGGAAGCTGCTGACATTAAACACAAGATTGAGTTATTAGAGCAATTCAAAAGTAAGACAATTATCACGAATTCATCGGCAAAAGATGTGGATGTATTTGGTTATGACGAGCAAGACGACCGTGTATATATAAGTATGCTTCACGTCCATAACGGAAGTATCGTTCAGGGGCAGACAATCGAGTACAAACGGAAGATGGATGAGGCAAAGGAGGAGATTCTGGCTTTTGGTATGATGGAGTTGAGGCGGCAGTTAGAGAGCAACACCAAAGAGGTAATTGTTCCGTTCATTCCGGAGGTATTTGATGATACATTGCATGTTAATATTGCGGTAAGCGGAGACAAGAAGAAATTGTTAGATTTGGCGATGCAGAATGTAAGGCAGTACAAATTAGACCGAATCAAACAGGAAGATAAACTGAATCCGGAACAAAGGGGAGTGAGGATATTGACCGAGATGCAGCAGCTGATGGGCTTACCTACTCTACCGAAATGGATTGATTGTTTCGACAATAGTAACATACAAGGCACGAATGCAGTAGCCGGATGTGTAGTATATCGAATGGCCAAACCGAGTAAGAGTGATTACAAGCGATTTGAGATCAAAAGTGCGGATGGATCCGATGATTATTCGAGTATGCGAGAGGTGGTTCGGAGACGATATCAACACCTGATAGATGAAGGTGGGCAAATGCCGGATCTGATTATCGCGGATGGAGGTTTAGGTCAGATGCACGCGATACGAGAAGCGATAGAAGATCAATTGGGATTGCGTATTCCAATCGCGGGACTGAAGAAAAATGACAAACATAGGACACAGACTTTGTTGTTCGGTTTTCCGCCACAGGAGATTAGCATGCCTGTGACGAGTGAAGTTTTTCGGCTATTGACGAATATTCAGGACGAAGTACATCGTTTTGCGATTACATTCCACAAGCAAAAACGCAGTAAAGCACTGATACACAGCGAGTTAGATGAAATTAAAGGCGTTGGTCCTGTCACAAAACAGAAAATTTTAACGCATTTTGGGTCCGTGAAACGCGCCAGAACGGCCAGTAAAGAAGAAATGGTTGCTTTGCTCGGAAAGTCCTGTGGATCAGCAATTTACGAGCAATTACAGGCAAAAATAAGTCTCTGAGAATTGAATGAAAAGCAAGAATATGGCTACTTATACGATAAAATTAGACGACAATTCCAACATTTTGTTGATGAATGAGAAAAATGAAACAGTTAGTGTATTGGACTTGTTGAAGGACCATGAGCCGCATCGTGTGTTTGCGTTCGACGGACAGATGGGGGCTGGTAAGACGACGTTCATCAAGAAGTTATGCGAAGAGATGGGTACGCTGGATGTAGTGAACAGTCCGACATTTGCCATCGTGAACGTGTATGATGTGGAACGACCGTATAAGGGCGAGGTATATCATTTCGATTGTTACCGTCTGAAGGACATCCGTGAAGCGATGGATTTCGGAGCAGAGGAATATCTGTATTCGGGTAACTACTGTTTCATCGAATGGCCGGAGATGATAGAGGCGCTTTTGCCGGAAGACACAGTATGGGTCAAGATTGAGCCGCAAGAAAACGGCAATCGATTATTGACGATTTAATGCAACTGCTTTACTTACGAGAAAGGGTCCAATCGGAAACGGAATAGGTGCTTTCGATTTGCGCTTCGAGGCTATCGGGCAGATTATAGAAGAAATCAATGCCAGTTTGCGCTTCGACTTCGTCTACGGAGAGCATATAGGTCATTAAAGGACGGTTGCCGGCTTGGTTAGGCATAATAAATCCGATAGTAGTCCATCCTTGGCGCGTTTGGCGGAGAAAGACTTTATAGAAAGCAGAGGGGACAGCAATCAAATGATTCTTTCCGATAGTCGGATAATCGGCTTCTACAATAGGTCCGCAAGCGATATAGATGTTTCCGTACAGCTGCGCCCAATCACGCGCTAATTCCTCCAGATCTTTCCAATCCCCGGCATTGAGGCTATGTAACTGCGGGCACATATTCGTCATGTAAAAACTCTCGCGCATGGCTTGATCGGACCATTTCATATCTGCGGCAGGAGCCATGTGTCCACGATCATAGCCGGAATTGGCATAGTCGCCAGTTACGACCGGGTCTCCGTTTACCAAAGGATCCGGTTTGAAATGGTTCTTGCGCTCTTGCTCTCCGCTTGTCTCCGCGTTTGTTAATTCATAAGCGACCCAGTTAGGCACGAGCCAATCGGGGTTGTAGCTAACCGTGTAGCCAAGATGCCGGATGACCTGTTCGGGCTGGTTGTTGACCAAGCGAGGCAGTTCGTAAGGAAGCGAGGATTCTGTAGTGGCGTGAGTTGTTTCCACAAGAGCCGCAGCGGCCACAGTAGTGGGAGCGGCTTTCTCCTCAGAGGTTGTGATCAGTTCTGCGACCAAGGTAGCAATACCAATTAACACCAAGAGAATAATGGTGTATAGCGTATTCTTTTTTGACTTTTTACCCATACTCAACAAAATTTCGTTGCAAAGGTACGAAAAAGTTTTGAATTGTGCAAGAAAATGCCGTAAAAGGTGTGCTTTAGGAAACGAACGACGAGCCCATTTGGGTTAACACGTTGGTTGATTTTATTGAGATGATGTCATTTATAACCTACTAATCACCTACTAATAACCTACTAATCACCTACTATTTACCTACTAATCTTCTACTAAAGATACAATCGTGTATAGAAGGGGGAGTTGGGGCTTTCATTCTATTCTATTTTGTTTCATTCTATTCTATTCTATTCTATTTTGTTTTGTATGGGAGAAAAAGAGAGAGAAAGAGTATTAGCTGGCAAAAGTATTGCCCTGAAATACGAAAAAAGAAAATGCGCAGCCTTTGGATGGCTGCGCACTTAACGAAATAAGGGAGAGGGAGAAATTATCAATTATCAAAGCAAATTTTGCATGGTCGACGTCCAGCCTTTTCTGCCTTTTCTTTCGTGGTTGCAACTACTGAACTGCTACAACGAGAGAGCCCACGACAATTAGGTGTTTTGTGATAGCAAGCACTTTTACTTCCTTGGCATACATACACTTTAGGAGCATCGCATACAGCCGTAGTTGTAGCGAGAGAGAGCAAGAAAAATAAGGAAATTAGAAATCGTTTCATACTATATCTTCTTTCTCTATAGCCGAAAGTCGTTCTATTGTTAAGTTACTTTGCGACGCAAGGCGATTAGCTTGATGTTCCAATGCCTTTTCAAAGACATTACGCACAAAACGACCATTGCCAAAGTTTACATCCTTATTAGCAACCGCATTCTCTAAGTATTGTTGAAGTACTTCTTTTGCTCCTTCTCCGAAATGATAGTCATACTTGCGCATGTTGACTTCGAAGATTTGTAATAACTCTTCTGCGGTGTAATCAGGGAATTCAATATATCGGTTGAAACGCGATTGCAAGCCCGGATTTGAGTCGATAAAACGTTTCATATCTGCAGTATAGCCAGCAAGAATAACTACCAATCTATCGCGGTCATCTTCCATCCGCTTGAGCAATGTAGCAATTGCCTCTTTACCGAAATCGTTTTGACCTCCATCGACAAGAGAATAAGCCTCATCTATGAATAATATGCCATCTAATGCACTATCAATAATTTTGTTGGTCTTTACTGCTGTTTGTCCGACATATTCTGCGACAAGACCAGCACGGTCGGTTTCTACCAGATGTCCCTTCTTCAGAACGCCTAATTCCTTGTATATGCCAGCCACAATGCGTGCAACGGTTGTTTTACCGGTACCCGGATTACCTGTAAAGACACAATGATAGGACAAAGATGACGATTTTAGTCCTTGTTCCTCTCGTTTCTGCTGAATTTTGATAAAGTTCGTTAGCGTCTGGACCTCTTTCTTAACAGAAGCAAGTCCAATGAGAGAATCTAGTTCGCTTTTAGGCGCAGCACCCGCTTTCTTGCGAGATCTGGATTTAGAATCACTCAAACGCGCCAATATGTCGTTCAATTGTTCATGATCTTTAACAAGCACATCGTGCCCTTCAGGACCTTTATTTGGACCATATATACCGGCACTCTCCAATTGGTCTGCTATCTTTCCTGCACGGTTGTAACCAATTTCAAACTTTCGTTGAATCTGCGCAACAGATCTCTCTTGTTTATCGACCACAAACTTTGCCACATCAATAAATAATGGGTCATAAGAATCAGGTAGAACAATGTCTTCGGTTTTTTTTACTGGTTCAGAAGGCTTGTTCGTGGTAATCACGGCCGGTTCCTCTATATTTTCTTTCTCTGTGGCAGCAGTTCCTAATGCCTCTTGGCCACGTAACAGGCGAATTACATCTCCTTCATTTTTCACAAGTACATTTCTCTTGTTGCCTACGACCTCAATAACGTGACATTTTTCTAAAATCTTCAATGCCTCCAGGACTTTTCCACGACTTAGATTCATTTCGGCCTGAATATCTGAGATAATACATTTTTGTTTGTTGACGATGTATTGTCCGATTCCAACAACATCGTACGAATTATATAAATGCCCCATTTCAAAGACGACATCCATTGTTGCAATTACATCCTTTGAGGTATCGACATTTTGATCTATGTCCTGTGCGCGATTTAAAAGGCGACTTAAATATGCCGATTCTTGTTCTGTCACGACATCGTCCGCTTTTGCCGCTAAGGAAAGGAAACGATATAAAACAATCAGGTATTGCAACTGAATATCTCGATTATATGACTTCAGCAGGTCTGCAAAAACTAATTTGTCGGGATTATTCTTTTTATTAAAGATGTTATACGCCCCATTTATCAAATCCTCTGCCGGCTTAATGGTTTCATCCTTCATTAGTTTCAGCATGCCAAACTCAACATCTTCATTGGAATTGAGAGCATTGACGGCTAAAAACACTGCCAAGCCTTCTTTAGATTTCATATCCATCGAACTTCCCATTCCGACAAGAGCCGTTTTAATATCTGACAAAATCATATAAGTTGATAACTTATACGAATCAGTTTTAGCAGAGATGGCTATGTTTTGTTGATCTAACCATTGGTAAAAGCCGTTCGATATCAAATAGACAAGAAATCCATTTATTGACGAAATCGTATCTTTAATTCCCTTAAAAGAATCTTCACTTATCTTTGTTTCAAAATAGTTAGGCAAAGCAGCTATGCGTTCTGCTTCTCTTTTATGACGTCTTGCGTCTATATCGTCATATTCTGATGTGTTTTGACTTGTACTCGGACGAAGAGCATAATATGCAATTATTATAAGTAGGCAAATGAATGCAAAAACAGCACTAATTAATGCGCCCGTTATCTCTTCATTTGATATTGCGATAAAGACACCAGGTGCAAAAATGAGGAATAAAACCCATACAGTTGCGATGCCACCTCCGCCTTTTGTTTTGCGATAACGATATGCCATATTATTCTCCTTTCTTTTTCTTGTTCTCTCTTAATTCTTCCAAATAACTTGCAGTAATTACGCCGGAAGGAAGCGCAATCACAGCTACGCCCAAAATAGCAGAGAACATGCTAATAACTCGTCCTAAATCTGTGGAGGGATAAATATCTCCGTAGCCGACTGTTGTCAACGTAGTTGTTGCCCAATAGAGTGCGTCAAAGAAATCTTCAAACATAGCAGACTCCTCAACGTTAAACATAATCAATGCAGTAACAACAATGTAGGCAATCGCTATCAAGAATACAGTAAACAAGATATGGCGCTCTTTATGCAGCACTTTTAATAATATCTGCATGTTTTCCGAATAGCGCACAAATCGAAAGATACGTAAGATTTTAAGTAAGCGTGTGACACGTAACAGTTTGAATGCGCGGTTGAAGAGCGAGAACGACGGAAGGATAGACAATAAATCTACAATAGCAAACGGAGTTATAGGATAGAGCAAAAACGCTTTCCATTTTGCCGTCTTCGTTAATTTATAATCCGCTGTAAGCCAACGAAGTAGATAATCTACAATAAAGACACTAACCGAGATCCTATCTAACCATAGAAGAGTTGTCGTCTGCTCGCGGAATGCAAGAGGTACAAGGCTGATGACGATAAACACCAACATTGACCAATCGTAGATTTTACTGATTATAGAGTGGCTCTCTGTCTCTACTATATCAAATATGCGTTTGCGCCAATCGTTCATTTCTTTGCAACTTTATTCACAATATTCGTGTATTCATCAAAACCCAAGCCAAACACACCTTGCAAGTCGCTTTGATGCAAGGCTTCTTGCTCATCAATAATGTTGTCGGCATACAATTTTTCCAATTGTCGAACGATAATAGATTCTACTCGTGCAAACTTATTATTCTTTTGGAAATCGCCCTCTTCTATACGGAAGAATAGTTTGAGCATCTTGAGATTTCTCAATTCGTCGGGTGTCAGGACGTCGTCCTCTAAGATAATGTCTGCGTAATCCAATAATACATCAAGTGTTTTCTCCTTGATGTCTGTAATACGACGGATATCTTTTTCAGCCAGCACTTTGTCAAGTGCAAGCGAACTCATCTGGCCATCCATAATCAATTGCAGGGCCGTCTTAATGACTTCCGGATATTCTTTGCGCGTGATTAATTCTTGCGCGGTTTCTTGAATAGTTGTTTTCATTGTATATTAGGTCGCACATAAAAAGTGGGCAATGATTTGCTCACACTGTGGCTGTAGGAAAAGGCCTTGAGAAAAGCAAGTCACGCCCACACAATCGTGGACGTTCACGACTTGTCTCTTATTCTCAGTGAAACTTCCTACATTTCAGTGTTAAAAGACAAATAGCAAACGCTATAATTTCAATATGTCCATGCAGGGTTTTAAAACCTTTGCGGGTGCAAAAGTACAACAAAAAAATGATATATGCAAGAAAAGGGGGATTTTTCTGCGAAAAATGTCCAAATCCAATTTGGACGCAATGGACAAAACTATGCCGATTGTCAATCGGCAGAATACGAAGAAGAGAGCTCGCCGGAATAGCGGCGAGGAGTGGACAGCAGGATGGAACGATACCAGCATATGATGCCGGGGTAATAGACGAAAAGGCGCTGGATAATATCCAGCACAAGGAACAAACGTAACATCCGCATTGAGACCGAAGCGGGCGGGCGATGCGATAGCGAGACGCGAGGGCGAAGTAATCGTTCGAGCGAAGCGAGATAAGAATCGTCCTATCGCAGAGATAGGACACGAGCGGCTAATCCGCCTATGCCGCGAGTTACACAATAAAAAGAACGCGAGACACAGAAAAAGAAGAACACGGGCCGGACGACTCGCGAACTTAACGAAAGGGGCGCCGGAGAAAATCTCGGCAAATGGACGAAGGAGAATCCGGCATATGATGCCGGGGTAATGGACAAAGGAATAAAAATAATTGCAGTAACTTCGGCTTTTTTGCTAAAAATCTTGCAAATTTAGAAAATTTGTAGTATTTTTGCAGCGAAATTACTGGGTATTTATGAAACGGGGTATCGGTATACTGCTTATGATGCTTTGGGCGATGGGGGTTTGCGCGGAGAGCGAGCAAGCCACAGTTGCGCCGGCGGAGAGCGGGATAGCTGTGCCGGGAGAGAGCGGGACAGGTATGCCGGCTGAAAGCGTGGAGCATAGTTATGTGCTGAAGGCGAAAGTGGGAGGAGGATACCAATTGGATACCTATCTCAGTCCGTTGGGTTATAAGGGTTTGCAATTCGGTTTGGGTAGTGAGTGGTGGCAACCGTTTCGTCAAGACACGAAGTTAGGTAAAGCGGGTAAGTTAGTGAACTGGGAGCATGTAGGTAGAGCTGATATCGGTATGGCGAGATATATCAGTTCAGCGGGATCGAATATGTTCTGGGGTTTTCAGATTGAGTGCGGTTGGGGTGCTTATTACCGCTGGAAATGGATAGAGGATCGTCTGCAGGTTTTTGTGGGACCCTATTTAGAAGGTTGTTTTGCAGCGCGATATCATGCGAATAATGTGAATAAACCGCTTTCGTTCGATGTTGCCATAGATGCTATGGCGATGGGAGGGATTAGTTGGTCGTTTTACGGAAAGAAAACGAGTTATCGGCTGCAATATACGGTACGAACGAACCTGATTGGTTTTGATTATTTGCCGGAATACGGAGAGTCGTACTATGAGATCACGGAGGGCGTTCCGGCTGTAGCACGTTGTTCCGGACATTGGAATCATCATACGGTAGAACATGACTTGAGTTTCGACATGCAGTTCCCCCACACCACTTGGCGTATTGGAGCGGAACATTATTTTGTGTATTACAATACGAAATATATGCATTTTATGCGCAATCAGATATGCCTGGTGGTAGGTTGCTGCTGGAAGTACAAGACACGCGCTAACGCACGCTTATGATCATACGAAGAATCATACGATACGGATTGATGGGAATGCTGGCAGGATGGATTCTGACGGCGTGTCATTCGAGTGAGGAGATGTCTTATTCGACCGATCCCGTGGAGAACGTAGAGGCGTTATGGCAGATTATCGACACCCGGTATTGCTATATTGAGGAAAAGGGGATTGACTGGAATGCCATTCATGAGGAGTATATCGCGAAAGCAGAGATGTTGGAGAAGACAGATCCGGTAGCACTTTTCGATCTATGCGCCGGGATGTTAGACTCGTTGCACGATGGACATGTGAATCTCTATACACCTTTTGATGTTTCGCATAGCACGGCTTGGTACGATACGTTTCCGGCTAATTATAATTCGCAGATCCAGGCGATGTATATGCAGAATTATCGAGTGGCAGGCGGGTTATACTACTGCACGATAGCCAATGACAGTATCGGGTATATCTATTATTCGAGCTTCTCGAGCGGTTTTTCGAACAGTAATATATACTGGATTTTCACGGCGTTTAAAGACTGCAAGGGGTTGATAATAGACGTACGGAATAATGGAGGAGGAGATTTAACCAATGCGTATAAGTTAGCTTCGCCTTTCTTTACAGAGGATCGTCTGGTGGGTTATTGGCAACATAAGACGGGTCCCGGGCATACTGATTTCTCGGAGTTGGAGGAGTTACATGCAGACGCTTCGCTGGTAGGAAGTAAATGGCTTCGACCGACGGTAGTGCTATGTAATCGAAGAAGTTATTCGGCCACGAACAGTTTTGTGAATATGATGCGGTATGCGGATCATGTGCTTTTAGTTGGCGGCACAAGCGGAGGAGGTGGAGGAATGCCGATGAGTTATGAGATGCCGTGCGGATGGACCGTTCGTTTCTCGAGCGTACGGATGTATGATGCGGACAAGAAGGATATCGAAGAGGGTATTGAACCGGATGTGAAAGTGACGATGGTAAGTACGGATAAGGACGATATCATCGAGAAAGCGATAGAGTTAATAGAAAACGACCTGAAGCAATGAATACCATTTTTATCGTTTTGCCGATACTGACACTACTGATGTTCGACTTGGGTTTGGTGCTCCAACCTCAGGATTTTCGTCTTATCGCTTCTCGTCCCAAGCCGGTATTGATTGGTCTTGTTGGACAGATTATTCTTCTGCCGTTAGTAGCATGGGGAATTGTATATTTGCTTTCATTTATCCATCCCCTGTCGCCGTTGTTTATCATCGGACTGATGCTGGTAGCCTGTTGTCCGGGAGGTAGTTCGAGTAACGTGTTTTCGATGTTAGCGAAGGGTGATGTGGCGTTATCTGTTACGCTTACTGCTTTTAGCAGTATCATTACTCTTTTCACATTACCGCTTATCATGGCGTGGGTGACGAAGGGTGTAGGAGAAGCGGTCAATATTCATCTGCCGATAGGGAAACTGCTGATACAAAATATCGTATTGATGGTTGTTCCGATTTCAATCGGATTTGTGCTGAATATTTTCCGTCCAGCCGCTGCGGCTCGTGTGCATAATGTTTTGCGGCGTATTGCGATGCCCGCTTTGCTACTGCTCATCACTATTTTCTTCTTTCAGCATAAACAGACCATTGTAGCTGAGATGGGATCGTTAGGTCTCACGATGACAGCCCTTATCATCGCTACGACGGGTTGCGGTGCGCTGTTATCATGGGCTTTTGGGTTAACGACCAAGGAACGTCGTACGTTAGTGATTGAGATTGGTATGCAAAACGCGGCACAAGCGATCACGATAGCTTGCAGTCCACTTATCTTCGCCAATGAGATTATCGCCATTCCGGCTATCATCTATGCGCTTATGATGAATCTGATTCTTTTGGCCTATGTCGGCTTGGCGAAATGGCAGAATCGATTATTTTTTTGCTAAAAATCTTGCAAATTTAAAAAAATTGTAGTAATTTTGCGCCGCAAAGGTTTTTTCGTATATGTGGGGAAAACGAATGATAGGATTGAGTCTGCTGATGGCAGTCGTATGGACGATAAGTCGGGCTACGGAACAGGTAGTTCTTTATCCGTCTGTGGACCAGTTTGGTAAGCCGATCGAGTTATCGGGTCGGTTGACTGCTCCTGCGGATTCGGCGAGAGGTATCATGCTATTGCTGCACGGGACCCATACGGCCAATAATGAAGCGCCGTCCAATAAGCCGATGTACGAAGAGCGTTGGTTCGGTAAGGACTATGTATTGGTGATGCCCGATTATATGGGTTACGGCGCCACGCAAGACAGTATTCATCCGTATCTATGCGGCGAGTTCACCGCGCGCCATTGTGTAGATATGCTGTTGGCGGTACGGCCGATGTTGGACACGATGGCTGTGAAGATAGAAACCGACAGCATTATCATCTTTGGTTTTTCGCAAGGTGGAGCAACTGCGGTTTGGTGCCTGAAGTTATTGGAAGAACGCTATGCGGAACAATTGCCCGTGAAAGCCTGCTATGCCGGAGGTGGTCCGTATGATGTGGCATCGGAGTTTGACCATTGCGTACAGAAAAATAAAACGGGTATGCCGGTAACTATTCCGATGCTGGTTTTGGGTACAGACATGGCCTATCAGTTAGGTCTGGACACGAAAGATTATTTCACAAAGGCAACTGAGAAAATAGATAAACGATTCGTACGGGAGAAGAAGCAAGGTTTTGTAAGCGTTTGGTTTAGGACTCCGGTTCATCTGTTGAGTCATTGGTTAAGCAAGAAGGGGCGGGATAAGAGCCAACCGGCTACGCAGCGTATTTACGAGGGATTGTTACGCTCGAGTTTGGTGCATTATCCGATTGATGACCATCCGGTAGGGCAAGAGATTATCTGTCCGAGTTGGCGACCGAAAGCAAAGACGTATATCTTCCATTCGACGAATGACAATGTGGTCGGATTTCATAATTCGGAGCATCTGCGGCGCTGTTGGGGAGAGCTGGAGAACGTACGATATGAGTTCGACAAATTCGGCTCCCATATGAAATCCTATCAACGGTTTTCGAAAACTGCATGCAAGGAGTTGGGAATTGGGGAATAAAAGTGGAAAGTGGATAGTTATGATAGAAGTTAAAAACATACACAAATCGTTTGGTGATTTGGAGGTACTGAAGGGTGTGAACCTGGAGGTTAAGAAAGGCGAGATCGTAGCGATCATCGGCAAGAGCGGAGCCGGTAAGACTACCCTACTCCAGATCATCGGTACATTAGATCGTCCGACGAAGGGTCAGGTGCTGATGGACGGAACGGATGTGTTTACGATGAAAGACCGTGAGTTAGCGGCTTTCCGCAACAAACATATCGGGTTCATCTTCCAGTTCCATCAGTTATTACCGGAGTTCACGGCATTGGAGAACGTATGTATTCCGGCCATGATTGCGCGTGAGAAAGAAACGGACTATAAACCGAGAGCGGAGAAGTTACTGCGCGAGTTGGGTTTGGCGGAACGCATGGATCACAAGCCGAATGAGTTATCGGGCGGAGAGAAACAGCGTGTAGCCGCAGCGAGAGCGTTGATGATGGCACCGGATATCATTCTGGCGGATGAACCGACCGGTAGTCTGGACACGCAGAACAAGAAAGAGTTAAGTGCGCTGTTGCTGCAATTGCGCAAGGAATACGGACAGACGATATTGCTGGTCACGCATGATAAAGAGTTAGCAGGGATAGCCGACCGGACGATAGAAATCGTAGATGGAAAAATTAAGTAAGACATGAAAAAAATCATATACATACTGCTTAGTTGTTTGGTACTGACGGGATGTCAGAAGGGACGGACGTATTGGCCGAAGGATATTGCGACGCAGGAAGTGGAAATCGTGCGTTTCGATAATGCATTGCTGAATGTACATGAAGCGACGGTAAAACAGGATATTCAGGTGCTGTATGATGAATATCCGGAGTTCATGCAAGACTGGGTGGAGAGTGTATTGGGTATTCCGTCTTATGACACGGCTTATCTGGCCGAAGTGTTACCGCAGTTTTTGAACGATACGCTATATGGGTTTAAGTACACGAACGAGCGGGAGAAAGAGCTGTTTGCGGATATCAGCGACCTGCAAAAAGAACTGAATAAGGGTTTTTCGCGTATACAATATCTTTATCCGGAAACAGAGATCCCTACCCTTTATCTGTTCATCTCGGGTTTCAACGCTTCTATCTTCTTCCGGGACGAGTATATCGGCGTGGGAGCAGATATGTATTTAGGAAGCGACTATGAGTATTATAACCGGGTGGTATATGAATACCAGAAACAGACGATGCGCAAGGAGTGTATTCCGGTGGATGTGGTGAGTGCGTACCTGTTTCATACCCTACTCTACACGAGTAAACAGAACCGTTTGTTAGACCAGATGATCTACCGCGGCAAGATCATGTATCTGACAGCACAGATCTACGATGAGTTACCGGGATACGAAGTGATGGGTTGGACCAAAGAGCAATGGGATTGGTGCGTAAAGAACGAACGAGCTATATGGCACTTGGTGATGGATAAACGGGATCTGTTCAAGACCGAGAGTCTGGTGATATCCAGTTATCTGAATGATGGTCCGTTTACTTTGGAAGTGTCGCAAGACAGCCCCGGCAGACTCGGTATTTGGTTGGGTTGGCGGATTGTGGAGAGTTTTATGGAACATAACGAGAATGTAAGTCTGCAGGAATTGATGGCAGAACCGGACGCACAAAAAATACTGGAAGAAAGTTATTATAAACCATAAGAAAACATGCGAAAACATTGGATCGATAATTTACGTTGGGTGACCGTACTGCTGGTACTCTTTTACCACGTTATTTACTACTACAACGGCAAAGGGGTAGTAGGCGGAATAGGTGGTTTCGGAGGTCCTCAGTACCAAGATTTTGTGATGTATCTGCTCTATCCTTGGTTCATGCCTCTTTTGTTCTTGCTGGCAGGCATCAGTGCCCGGTACGCATTGGATGCACATTCGGAGAAAGAGTGGTTTCAAAGCCGCACCCGCAAGTTATTAGTGCCTGCTACAATAGGATTATTTGTTTTTCAATGGATCGCCGGTTATTTCAACACGCATACACTTAGTTATACGAATGGA
>ONTT01000049.1 GCA_900320865.1 uncultured Bacteroidales bacterium
CATGGACACGCGTCTTACGGAGTTGCTGCCAGCTGCTCTCGGACTCAAGAACGGCGATGCGAAGATTATCAAGAACGCCGGCGGACTGATTCTCTCGCCGTTTGACTCGGCGATGCGCAGTCTCATAGTAGCGATTTACGAACTGGGCGTAGAGGAGATTATGGTAGTGGCGCACTCTCAATGCGGTGCGTGTCACATGAGTTACAGCCATTTTCACCATGTCATGAAAGCACGCGGCATAAAAGACGAGACACTTGATGTGATTCGTGAGTGCGGCATTGACCTCAATCATTGGCTGGAAGGTTTTCGCGACACGGAGACTTCCGTTCGCAAGACCGTCAAAACTATTCAAACGCATCCGCTCATCCCGAGAGATGTCACCGTCCGCGGTTTTATCATCGACTCCGTTACCGGCGCATTGGAAGAGATTAACTAATGGCTCAGAAGATACAGAAAACGAATGTGTGTCGATTGCTTGTCTTTTGAGGTTAGGTGTTTGCTGTTCGCGAACGGAGAACAGTTAGTACGAGCGAGCAGAAATATCCTTACACAAAAAAAGACACAACCTTTTTGGATTGTGCCTTTTTTATTGCGAGAAAGGGTTATCTCTCCGGAGTGGGTTCGTCTTTATAAACATCGAGCATCCAGACCATGCTGGACGGTTTAGGCAGACCGAGGAGTTTATGGAAGTTCTGCAGATAGTAGTGTACCTTATCGTTCCAATCGCCCTCCAGAACGAGTCGTTCGCCCGTCTTGAGCAGGATGATATCCATCGGGATATTGGTGTTGTTCTGGATGTAACTGTTCCATGTCTTCACATCGTCGCCCTTGAAGCGCAGGGAGCGGTTTCTATCCTTGTAGAAGAACTGCTGTGCCTCTTCATCCCAACCAAACTGCTTATCAGGCATCAAGATATATTTGATCCCCGCACGGTTCTTATAATATACGAAAAACAAGGTAACGAAGAGCATGAAAAGGAACGCGATGCCTAATATCACATAGAGCAACAGATCGCTGGAACTGTCTCCCGCCTCTGCGTTTTGGTTACGCATGTGGAGAAACAGAAAGACGAAAATGCCCATGCAGATAATGCCCAGAAAAGGTGCGATTTTATAGAACATAAGTGCCTGATCGGCTTCTTTCTTGATCTGCTCCGCACTCTTCGTGCAGGTAAAAGTAATCGATTTCATGATATAGTTGTATTTTCGTATTGCGATAAATGATCATCTCTCCGTATTAGTTTTTGTCGTTTGTTTTAGATTGTTCCTTTTTTGACTTTAGTTCTTCTGGTTAATCAAATTTACTACCACTTTGACCATAGTGTCTTTTTCCTCTGTGCGGCTCTCGGCAATCATAAGGGTCAAAGCGACAAGAGTATTGTCCGCTAAACGCTTAGTTCCATCTTCACGATAGAGAATGCCGTTATTGTTCAGGAACCACAAGAACAACGTAGCCGCTATACGTTTGTTTCCATCTGAGAAAGAGTGATTCTTGGTAACCAAATAGAGCAACATTGCCGCTTTTTCCTCCACACTCGGATAGAGGTCCTTGCCTCCAAAGGTCTGATAAATCTGACCTATACTGCTTTTGAACGAATCATCTTTTTCGTTGCCGAACAACGTACTACCGCCGAACTTCTCACGCAATGCAGCAATCGTTTGCATAGCATTCTCGTACGTTGCATGGAAGCGCGCTTCGGGAGTGGTTTCTTTGACGGTCAGACGCTCGTAATCATAATTATCGAGCGTGTCCAGCGCGTACGTGTAATCTAAAACGACATCAAAAATGGCCTGAGTCTCATCCTCGCTCTCAACCGATTTGCTTTGCATCGTTCGCCCGACAATCTGAACCAACTGCCGCAAATCCGACAACTGCTCACGGCGTAGTTTTTCATTGATGGCATAGCCTTTGACGAGATAGTCCTTGAGGATCTTATTTGCCCATTGGCGGAATTGTACGCCTCGCTGAGACTTGACACGATAGCCAACAGAGATAATTACATCGAGGTTATAATAATCCATCTGTCGTACAATCGCACGCCCACCTTCTATTTGAACTGTTGCATTTTTTGCAACGGTTGCCTCTTTCGATAACTCGCGCTCTCTAAAAACATCCCGAATGTGACGAGATATAACAGATTTATCACGGTCAAATAGCATAGCCATTTGATTCAAATTCAGCCACACGGTTTCATTCTCCATGCGCACATCGAGTTGTATCGTGTTGTCTTCCGCACGATAGATGATGATCTCACCTCTATTGGCGTTATGTACGTCTATATCTGCCATATCTCAGTATTACTTTTTTCGTTTCTTTTGCTTTGCACACATTTTGCGTGCAAAGTTACAACTTTTTTTGCATATTAGCAAGAAAAATCTTCATTTTGCGATTAATTCCCACAAAAAAAGACACAACCTTTTTGGATTGTGCCTTTTGGAATGCGAGAAAGAGTTATCTCTCCGAATTTATTATTCCAAGGTAAGAGTAAATGGCGAGAGGGAGATGGTTGCGCCTTCCGGCGTCCGGGCTTTCAAAGCCAATAAGATGATGTGATGACCTTTTTTCATCAGCTGTATTTGCTCTCTCATTGCATCCGTGAACATATTCCCGTTTACTATTATTATCTTGCCCAAAATGTTTACTTGGAAAGAAACAATCTCAAAGGGCAGGTTAAATGCTTCCGTAGGTCCAAAGCCGGCTTCTAGTTTTGCCGACTCATTCATCAGGGCCGAGAAAGGCACATTATCACCGGAACGGTATACGTGCTCATTTACCGTCAACCATGCCTCCGGTTTGGGTAAGGTTTTAACGGCAAAGAGCATTGTGCTCATCGCTTTCTTTTGACCTTTGATGTCCGCATAAATGGTTACTTTTACCTTTCGAGCGTCTTCAGTAGGTACGAAGATCCATATTCCGGACCCTTTTTTGACCGTAGCCCCTTCCGCTTCCACGGTCACCTTGTCATTGGAAATGCCGGGAACAGAGATAGCATATTTGTTGGCATACCCTCTGTACATGACATTCATTTCGATGTTCTGCATAACGGCAGAAGGTTCAATCATTGGTCCGGAGTTCTGCGGCTCTGCACAGACAGTTTGGATGTTTCCGAGACTAAAGACCATGATGCTGATCCATACCAAACCCCAAACCATGATGCGGGGCATTGAGAAATGTTGCGTTTTCATGTGAGTAATTATTTTTAGTTAAAGAGTTTCTTTCCTTTCGTATTGCAATTAGTACACGGCTTTGAAAGCAAAGCTCATGCTTCCTTCTGTCTTCTTGGAACTCGATTCTCCTTCGCTGCTCACGCTCTCAACCCGTACAGGTCCTGAGGGGCTGCATTTCAGATACAGATCGTCTCCATCATGATCTACCAAAATCTCGCCCGTCAGATTGAAATGAGCCGTGATCTTCGTTCCGCGGTCGGTCGTAGCTACCTTAGCCATCACGCTGCAAGTACCGGTCTGCTGCTCGAAGTCCACACTTCCGTTTACGGTCAATTCGATATTCGCCGAATTGTCTGTTTCGGAGTATTCTCCGGAAGTAGTAAAGGTAAAGTCATCGGTCTTATTCTTAAGGCGAAGATGCACATCACTCAAGGCATTCTGCAAAGCGTATTTCGGGGTGAATGCAGGCATTCGTGTAACCATCACGCTATGGCCCACACTCTCATCATAGTAGGTGTGATTATAGGAGACATGATAATAGTTGTCTTCGTCAAAGACGAATTCCGTTATTATCTGCGATTCTTGATTGAGTTCGACCTTGGTATAACGATTCATGGTGTCCACCACGAAGACAACGGTCTCTACGGGTTGTTTACCGCTGAGAAAATCACTTTCGCTGGCATAAACGAGCACCTGATTCGGTCGACCTATCTCCTCGTATTGACTTAGTTTGATATCCACGTCATTATCCGGGTACTCCGTACTCCAGCCCAAATCATGCACCCAGTCTTCGTCCGGAATAGTGCGATACCAATCTTTGTAAGGCTTACCGTTGACACCCAAGCAGATGGTATGCCCGGCATACTTGGCATGCCCTGTGGCACCAAGCGTTTCCCCAATCACGATATGAATATCCGGATCGTTTTTCTTGGTCCACAACAGCTCATCCAGTTTTTTATATTCGTCCTCCAACTGCCCGTAGTTGTATCCGTTCTCATTCAACCAGGAATAGAACTTCTCTCGATCGGGATAGTACTCGAGGTATTGATTCGTCACATAACACAACTGCTCGAGGATCGCATATTCATTGTTATACACCCGTTTGTGTCCTTCGTCAAAGAAAACTAAATCCCCATCCCTATCAACCAATTCGTCATAGAACCGATCGGTCAGATTGCGTATGACGGTCAGACGTTGCACGTAGTCGAAATGCATTTGTTCGAAGACCGGGCTATTCAGATTAGCAGTTGATTCAATGATGCTCAAGTACTTCCTCAGTTCCGCTTTGCGTTGGTTGATCTCAACCCGCTCGAGATAGCGTTCCTCTATCTTGGCGCGTATCTGTTCATCGGTCATGCCATGCAGCGATTTGGGCGTAGCAACTCTAAAGCTGATCGAATTCCAATCGTCCGTCTTGAGCAGCCCTCCTGTCTCGTCTGCCAGTTTCTCGTATCGCTCGTAGAGGTCCTGCATCTGGGTAGCAGCCCAGAACTTCTTCCATATCTCCACAGCTTTCGCGGTTTGTTTCACCGCACCGATATAAGGAACCATTTCCTCCACGGCTCCTTTCCATTTCTCCAAAGCATAGTTGCCGATGTACTCGCAGGCAAAGACATAGCATTTCTCGGGCGTAGGATCATCACCCAACAAGGTACTCGTTTTTTCTACATTCTCCATGGAGAAATGTTCCTCCAGAACGCCGATGATCTTATTTCGTTTGCTCTCGTCTTTGTCATCCCCCTCTTTGGCATCTTCCTCTTTGAGTTTATTCAGAAAATAAGAAAGCAATTTGGCTTCGGCCAGTTTGACCATGTTGTCAGAAGCAACCTGTATGCGTTGTTCCAGGCTCGCATCCTCCATGTCGTGTGCATTGACGATATCGATACCCATCTTGACAATATCCTTGTCGGCGAAAACTTCCCGCATGGCGATTCCAACCAGGTCGTTCTCACCCATATAGTGGGCGTTGGCGAACTTCTTCAACTGCTCTCGCCAGGTCGGTTCTATCGATTGGTTGCTCATGTTTCTTCCCCAGCCGTTCACAGCCACTTCCTCGATGAATCGTTCGCGCAGGGAATCCTTACTGATTCCGGCACAAGCGATACTGAAATGGCTGGTCTTAAACTGGACGAATCCCTCCCGAAGGGCAAAATAGTCAGGAATCTTATATTCCGCCCCATTGTCGGTAATGAGCATGCCTACTAACTCGTTATACCGCTCTTGTGGAAAATCTTGCGGAATAGCAAAACGAACTATAGCAGCTTGGCCCAGTTGCACATGCTTCTCTCCGTTTTGCGTGACGAGGAGCGGCTTGGCGATGAGGTCATATCGGCGTTTTAACTGTGCTTCCTGTTCGTCGGACACGGGCACGCAAGTGATATCTTCGGCATAAGCCGGCAGATCCAATTGATAGCCTGTGCCCTTCAGCACGATAGGCGGACGAGTGTCCTCTTCTGCGCGACCGTTATTGGCCGGTTTAGACGAATGACCGCATCCGTAAAAGAGCAGGGCAGCCATTGCCCAGACGATAGAATGAAGTTTTCTCATAATGCAGATTTTTATGTTGATATTATTCGACGACAAGGGTGTTATCCGGGTTGATGCTAATCGTTTTTGTCTTTTGTTTTAGCTTTGCACGCAAACTTTGCGGTGCAAAAGTACACAAAAATTCTGACATTAGCAAGAAAATTCGTAAAATATTACAAAAATAATTGAGAATGGACGCTGACTAATAGTCAGAGCAAAAGAAGAATCTATTAGGGGGAAGGGACTTTGACCAATAGTCAGAGCAAAAGAAGAATCTTTTTGGGGATGGGGACTCTGACCAATAGTCAAAGCAAAAGAAGAATCTATTAGGGGGAAGGGACTTTGACCAATAGTCAAAGCAAAAGAAGAATCTTTTTGGGGATGGGGACTCTGACCAATAGTCAAAGCAAAAGAAGAATCTTTTTGGGGATGGGGACTCTGACCAATAGTCAAAGCAAAAGAAGAATCTTTTTGGGATGGGGACGCTGACTAAT
>ONTT01000028.1 GCA_900320865.1 uncultured Bacteroidales bacterium
ACGTCCGTCCAAAACGTAGTCCAACAGCAACACCGTTGGAGAATCCGCGCGTTTGGACATCAAAGCAGACACCAGCACGTTTGTGTCAAAAACAGCATAAAAAGTTCTCATTGTGCCGCTGTTTTTCTTACCTGCCGTGCTTGAAGGATTTCGTTGTTGATGTCTTCCAACGTCATCTCAGAATTGCCGTTTAACTCACTCTGACGCCGCATAGTTGCTATCGCAGCACGTGCATTGCGCCGGACGGTCTGCTGTGCCGTATTGTACTCAATCAACAACGCTTCAACTTGCCTTTGCAACCAGGCCGTCATATCCGTTTCATTCGCAAACGACCGCCTTGTACGCTGCACGAGTTCATCGTTTAATGTAAGATTGTACATACACAACTATATATCATTTTTTTTGAAAAAAGTTGCCCAAAAATTTGCATATATCAAAAATTTTTTGTACCTTTGCATAGTTTTTCCAAAGTGAAAAAATCGTGTAAACATCGGGTAAAACCCGTGTGAACGAAAGTGAAAATTTGAAATATTAACCCGCTGTTCAGGAGCAGAAAACAGCACCAAAAAGGCTTATAGGAGAACCGGGGGTTCGAATCCCTCACTTTCCGCTCAAGCCTTGATTTACAAGGGGAAGTCAAAGTCAACTCTCACCAAAACATGAGTAAATAAAGGAGAGTTGTCTGAGTGGTCGAAAGAGCCGCACTCGAAATGCGGTATACGTAATTACACGTATCGGGGGTTCGAATCCCTCACTCTCCGCAAAGCGTCGAGTTCGGGAAACTGAACAAAATGCAAAAAGGAATGGAAGTCATTGACTTCCATTTTTTTTGTGGGCAATAGTGCCTGTTGAAAATTTATTATCATAAAGGTACTATGGTTCACAAAAAGAAAGGGTGCTTACACTCTTTCCTTTGTATTTTGTTTAGTTGGAAGAACGGAAGCTTTGCCCAGGATGCCGCCGGCAGGCATTAGGGTTTTCGAGGTGGGATTGCCGTAGGCAATGTCGGTGTCCTCGAATCCCTGTGAGGGCCTTCTCGCCCCTTCTCACTTTATCTTCCTTATAATGGTCAGCCCATCGCGGAGGGGAAGAATCACTTGCTCGAAGCGCTCGTCAGCAGCCAACCGATCATTGAAGGCACGCAAACCTAAAGTCTGCTTATCTTTGTCATATGCTGCATCGATGATATGACCGTCCCAAAGTGTGTTATCTGCCAGTATAAATCCACCTACCGGTACCAGCGGATACACCAATTCCAAATACGTGCAATATTCCCGTTTATCGGCATCAATAAATACAAGATCAAACGGACCTTCTATTTTTTTGAGTTCTGATTTACAATCACCTATAATCAACTCAATAAGATTGCAGAGAGAAGACCTGGAGAGATTGCGTTTGATTGTCTCCTCCAACTCGTCATTGTGCTCAATCGTCACCAATTGACCGCCCTCTGCCAAGCCTTCCGCCAAGCATAAAGCGCTGTAACCGGTGAATGTACCTAATTCCAGAATCCGCTTCGGACGAATCATATGACTAATCATACTCAGTGCACGCCCTTGCACGTGCCCGCTCAACATATGCGGGTTTAAAATATGTACATGCGTGTCGCGCGTGATCGATTGTAATGCTTCATTTTCCGGAGTGGTGTGTAAAGAAATATACTCGTCAAGTGTCATAATGTTATAAAAATCGCCACAAAAGTACACTTTTTTTTGCACATATCAAAAAAATATTGTAATTTTGCACTCAAATTAAATCATTTTATCACAATAATGGAAAAGTTAGACGAATTAGATCGTAAAATTTTGAAGATTATTACCCAAAGTGCACGTATCCCGTTTAAGGAAGTAGCAGAGCAGTGTGGGGTGAGTAGAGCAGCGGTGCATCAACGTGTACAAAAAATGTTTGACAATGGTGCCATTACCGGTTCCAGTTATCATGTCCAGCCGAAGACTTTGGGCTACCAGCTTTGTGTTTATATTGGTATCACGATGGAGAAGGCTTCGATGTACAATCAGGTAATTGCAGCCTTGCAGAAAATACCCGAAGTGGTTGAAGCACAATATACCCTGGGCGCTTTCGGTTTGCTGATAAAGGTGTATGCGCATGACAATGAACACTTGTTGAAGTTGCTCAATACCCAAATTCAAGAGATCCCGGGAGTAGCCAATACCACCACCTTAACGGCGCTGGCTCAACCGATCTATCGTCAAATTCCTATTAAAATCTAACGTACGTTGCAATGGAAAGAGTAATTAGTGGAATACGTCCGACCGGAAATCTGCACCTGGGGAACTATTTCGGGGCAGTGAAGAGTTTTGTGAAGATGCAGGACGAGTACGATTGTATGTTCTTCATCGCCGACTGGCATTCATTGACCACCCATCCTACGCCGGAGAATATACGCAATTCGGTTAAGACCATCTTATCGGAATACCTTGCGTGTGGTATCGATCCTGAGAAAGCACCTATCTACGTGCAATCCGATGTGAAGCAAGTGCTGGAGCTCTATCTGTACCTCAATATGAATGCGTATCTGGGAGAACTCGAACGCGTCACTTCATTTAAAGAGAAAGTGCGCAAGCAACCCGATAACGTCAATGCCGGTCTGCTCACATACCCCTGCCTCATGGCGGCTGATATCCTCATGCACAAGGCCGATAAAGTGCCGGTAGGTAAGGACCAGGAGCAAAATATGGAAATGGCTCGTCTTTTTGCGCGTCGTTTTAACCGCATCTACGGAGTAGAGTACTTCAGAGAACCCGCTTCCTTCCATTTCGCAGACAAGGCCGTCAAAGTGCCGGGTCTCGATGGTACGGGTAAAATGGGTAAATCCGAAGGAAACTGCCTCTATCTCTGTGACGATGAGAAGACCGTCACCAAGAAAATCATGCGTGCCGTTACCGACCAGGGACCGACGCAACTCAACCAAGAGAAACCGGAGGTCATCCAGAACCTCTTCACCCTCTGCGAACTCCTTTCCGGTAAAGAAGCAGCCGACTATTATAACGACCTGTATAACAACATGCAGATTCGTTACGGCGATATGAAAAAACAGATGGCGGCTGATGCGAATACACTGCTCGCACCTATTCGTGAGCGTATTCTCGCGTATTCCTCCGACGATGCATTACTTGAAAAAGTAATGAGACAGGGTGCGGAGAAGGCAGCTGCTCGTGCAGAGAAAACCATTGAAGAAGTTCGCGAAATAATCGGTTTCAGAAAGATTTAATGAAGCGATTAAGCTACATAGTATGCTGTGTGCTCGGGCTTACCGCCTGCGGTTCGACATCGACCATCGCGGTGGACGATGCCTATATCTGGCCGGATAAAACTGCGTCGGTAAGTACCCCTGCTTCACCCCCTGTTACAGTGGTTGCAGACGAACCCGTTTCCACTGGTCCGACACTGGAATACACCAATATCCAAGACACTACCATCACCGTCCGGATTAAGCGATGAGAAAATCTTACTACATATTGACCTTTGTATTTTGTACATTGTCCCTTTGTGCTTTTTCTCAGGACTATGCCCGCCTTTCGGAACAGGGCATCTATGGCACGGCGCGCTACATGGGTTTTGGCGGGGCTATGACGGCTATCGGAGGCGATCCATCTGCTGTACATGATAACCCTGCTGGATTAGGTTTATACCGCCGCTTCGAGGCAATGATGTCCTTAGAGGTGAATATCGATAAGACCTGGCAGACGGCTACAGCCAATAAAGCGTCGTATACTACCTTTAGACTGCCGCAAGCCTCTGTGGTCTTTTCTCTCCCAACACCAACGCTGAGTGACGAAGGAATCCAGTTCCATAACCTCATGCTTTCTTATCGCCGTTTGAATTCATTCAATCGTTCGTATCTGGCGAAGGGAACCAATGGTGTCTCGTTGGGTGCATTGGTCGATTCGCCTACTATCCCTTGGAATATTCCGTTCTGTACGGACCTGCTTAACCGCACGCACCAAATGAAATTGCGTGAATCAGGCTATGTGGATGAGTTCGCTTTTGATTGGTCGATGAATATCTCCAACCAATGGTATATCGGAGTGGGGTTGGGTGTGCAGTCCTACTTGCTGAACTCCAGCGGCGATTATTATGAGACCTTCGATTCAACCAACGTAGCAGGTGAATATTATGATATTGAAAACGAGACCGGACTGATTCTCAAAGGCATCAGTTGTAATTTCTCGTTGGGTGTTATCTATCGTCCTACGAAATGGTTGCGTCTGGGTCTTAGCATGCATACTCCTTCTTTCGGCGTCTTACGCACCTATACTTCAGGTACCTTCAGCGCTCGAACAGACTCCGTGCGCTTCTCCTATGCACCGAACATCTCGTCTGTGGATCGCAGTTTCCGCCTACCTTGGCGTACTTCGGCTTCTATAGCCTTCCAATGCGGCGCATATGGTATGTTGGCCTTCCAATATGATTTCGCGCATGGTAACCATCGCGATGATGTGCATACGCTTAAAGCAGGACTTGAAGTGATTCCCGTGATGGGTCTGTATATCAATGCCGGATACGCGTACGAAAGTACGTTTAAGAAGACCTATACACCGGCTGCTATGGACCCGACATTTGATCGTCAGGATACGTATTCGATTTGTCCGAAATGGTCGCAATACGCCTCGGTGGCAGTAGGGTATAGAGGAACCTATTTCATGGTGCAGGCGGCGTATCAATTCCGTTGGCAAAACAACTTGCTATATGCGCACGAATGGGCTGATCCCTATGATATGACCACGAATACTCATCGGATTGTCATCACCTTAGGGTGGCATCAATATTAACATACAGCGTCCCATAACAATTAGAGACCGGAAAACTCAACAAAAATCAATTAACCGAGTGCAAATGCTTCACTAATGGCGTGCCGATACTCTACGCCGAGACCCGGAAACGGTAGCGATGAGGTAGTCGGATTACAAAGGAAAAAGCAGGCCTCAAATCCTATTCAATGGATGTTTTCTCGAGTAAAATGTTATGTGGACGCTTTTTTTGTGCCCAAAAACTTGCATATATGCAATTTTTGTTGTACCTTTGCAGCCGATTTCGGAAAATCCCTTATTGTAAACAATAAAATTATCAAATAAAATGGCAAAAACTAAGAAGAAAGAAGAATTCGTTAAACAGGACGAACAGTTGCAAGAAGTAAATGAGGCGCTGACCGGTGCCGGTAAATGGATCGAGGACCACTCGAATGCAATCAGCTGGGCAATTTGTATCATCGCTGTCCTCGTGATGGGCGTGATGCTGATCAAGACCAAAGTGATTGAGCCGAAGCAGGTAGAGGCCGGTACAGAGAACGCAAAAGCGATTGCGTACTTCATGGCCGGTGATTTCCAAACAGCCCTCGAGGGCGACAACGCTGAGTGCGCCGGTTTTGAGGCTACCGCTGACAGCTATCATAACCAGCAGGGTAAACTCGCTGCTCTCTATGCAGGCGTTTGTTACTATGAGTTAGGTAAGTACGAGGAGGCTGCTGAGTTCCTTAAGAAGTTCTCTGCGGACGACATCAACATCGATGCGGCTGCTAACCAACTGCTTGGCGATACCTATGTGGAGTTGCAGGACTATGCTGCAGCTGTTACGGCGTACGACAAAGCGGCTAAGTCCGGTAACAAGGTATTTGCTCCGATGAGTCTGATGAAGGCGGGTATCGTGTATCTGCACGAGGGCGAGAATGCAAAGGCGCTCAAGGCTTTCAAGGCGATTAAAGAGGAGTATCCTACTGCTACAGAAGCTCAGGCAATTGATAAATATATTGCAATTGCAGAGAAATGACAACAGATTTGTCGAAATATGACGCAAGTCAACTCCCTAGCGCTGACGTTCTCGGACGCCAGCGCTATGCGATTATAGTAGCGGATTGGAATAGCGAGATCACCTATGCTATGGCGCAGGGCGCGCTGGATACCTTGCTCCAAAACGGCGTCGATCCGGATAATATCGATATCCGTCACGTGCCCGGTACAGTCGAACTGACGTTTGCTGCTGCCCGCGTGATAGAGGAAGAACGCCTGCATGCCGTTATTGTGATTGGCTGTGTCATCCAGGGCGATACCCCGCACTTCGATTACGTCTGCCAGTCTGTCACCCAAGGAGTCACCATCCTCAATGCACAAGGAAACGTGCCGGTGGTCTTCTCCGTGCTTACGGTCCTCGATAAACAGCAGGCGCTCGACCGATGTGGTGGTAAACTGGGTAATAAAGGCGTGGAAGGCGCTTATACCGCCATCCGCATGGCCAACCTCTAACCACTAACCACTAACCTCTCGTCCCCATGAAAGTCTTCAAATTCGGAGGAGCCTCGGTCAAGGACGCATCAGGCGTTCGAAACCTGGAGCGAATCGTGCGTATGAATAGTACGTCCGATGGCCTCATGGTGGTGGTCTCCGCAATGGGAAAGACAACAAATGCCTTGGAGCGGGTTGTGGATTATCTGGAGACCGGTAAGGAAGAGATGGCGTTGACCCAATGGGTCGATATCATCGATCACCATGTAGCGATCATGAAGGAACTGGGGCTGCAACCCGGTTCGGACATCCGCCTGCAAGGAGAGATTCCTTTTGATCCCGCTCTGCCGTACGACCAGAACTATGACCAGATCGTCTCGTTGGGTGAGATTATGTCCACCCAGATCATCGCGGTCTATCTGCTCAAGCAAGGTCTGTCCGTCGAGTGGTGGAATATGCCGAAACTGCTGCGCACGGATTCTACTTGGCGCGAGGCGGTTGTAGATGATTCCACCAGTAGTGCGGCTATCCGGGCAGGGTGGGAGAGAACCAACCGTCCGCAGGTTGTCGTTACACAAGGCTTCATCGGCGGTACGGCAGATGGCTATCGTACGACCCTCGGTCGAGAAGGATCGGACTATACGGCGGCCCTGTTGGGCAATTACCTCAATGCCGAGTCGGTTACTATCTGGAAAGATGTGCCTGGTATCCTCAATGCTGATCCTCGTATCGAACCCAATACGATTCTCATTCCCTCTCTACGCTATCAGGATGCGGTCGAACTCAGTTACAGCGGAGCCCAGATTATTCATCCGAAAACGATTCGTCCGCTTGAGAATAAGCGCATCCCGTTGTTAGTAAAGCCCTTCGGCGACCCAACGGCAGAAGGTTCGCGTATTGCCGAGGATGGAGTGGGACCCATCAATGTGCCGGTTTATATCTGGCGAAAGAACCAAATTCTAATCACCATGCGCGCTAAAGACTTTGCCTTTGCTTTGGAGTCCAGTCTGAGTGAGATATTCGAAATCATTCATCAGCATCGACTCAAAGTATCGCTTATTCAGTCTTCGGCTGTTACGATCTCCGTGTGTGTCGATAACACACGTTTTGTACCGGCAGCCATCGAGGCGCTACAAACACACTTTAACGTGTCGTATAATGACCATCTTTCTTTGCTTACCATCCGCGGTACAACACCCGAGATACTGGAGCAGGCCAAGGCCGGTCGTACTATCATGTTAAGTCAAACAACCAGACGAACTGCAAGGCTCGTCGTAAAAGAATGAAAGAATACTTTACGTTTTCCTATTGGCGTGATCAAGTCCTTGCTTTTGGACACGCCCTGTGTACGGTTAAGTTCTGGCGGGAACTGCTGATGATGACCATTGGAATGAGTCTTGGTGCTGCTGCCGTCTATTATTTCTTGATGCCGAGTCATCTGATCGTTGGTTCTATCTCCGGTCTTTCTATCGTACTCAATACCATGTTCGGCGGCACAGCCGACACCTTCTCCTATTGGGTGATGGGTATCAACGCCTTCCTGCTCTTGCTTGCTTTTGTGCTCATCGGTAATGAGTTCGGCGCCAAGACGGTCTATACGGCGATGATCCTCGGTCCGTTGACCCAAGTATGGGATCGTATCTATCCGTATACCAACCTTACGCATAAAGTGATTGAGAACCCGGAAATCCTTACGCAACTGCAAGCCGGCCAGACGGTCCTTGATGCTAACGGTAATCCCTATCTGCTCAGCCGCTCGGGCGAAGTGCTCGAGCAAGTACGCGAGAGTGTGATGAGTGGTGGTCTGGGTATGGGCGATGTATGGTTTGACCTCATCTGCTTTGTGCTCTTGCTAAGCGCCTGCCAGGCTTTCCTCTTCCGCATCAATGCCTCCACCGGAGGACTCGATATTTTGGGTAAGATCGTCAATAAATACCTCCATTTCGATATCGGTTCGTCTGTAGCTATCGGTGGTATTATCATCTGCTGCACGGCGTTCCTGATCAACGACTTCCGCATGGTGGTCATTGGTATCATCGGTACCTGGATCAACGGCTTAGCCATCGATTACTTCACCGCTTCGCTCAATAAACGCAAACGTGTCTGCATTATCTCGGATCAACCCGAAGTGATTCGCAAATATATCGTAGAGAGCCTCGTGCGCGGCTGCTCGATCTATAAGGTACAAGGCGGTTACAGCGGAGAAGAGCATCTCGAGATTCAAGTGCTGCTCACCCAAAATGAGTTCTCCAGTCTCATGGCTTTTATCCGAAACAATAAGATTCATGCCTTCATCACGGCGGGTAACTGCTCTGAGGTATATGGCCTCTGGTTCCGCCATAAGAAGGTAAACGGCAAAGTCATCGCCGTAAACGAATAAATCAGATTTTAATTCAAGTCAATATGAAAAAACCAACTTTGTTTATTTTAGCTGCAGGAATGGGTAGCCGTTACGGCGGACTCAAGCAGATGGATGGACTGGGCCCCAATGGCGAAGCCATCCTGGATTACAGTGTGTTTGATGCCTTACGCGCAGGCTTCGGAAAGATCGTCTTTGTCATCCGTAAGGACTTCGAAGAGGACTTCCGCCGCGTCGTGCTCAGCAAATACGCCGGAAAAGTGGATTGCGAACTCTGCTTCCAATCGGTCGATAAAGTGCCGGCCGGTTGTACCTATAACCCCGAGCGCAGCAAACCATGGGGTACGAACCACGCAGTGCTGATGGGTAAGGACCTCATCAAAGAACCCTTTGCTGTCATCAATGCCGATGATTTCTATGGCAAAGAGTCGTACCAGGTACTGGCGGACTTCCTCCGCTCGGTAGAAGGAAAACAAGGTCAATACTGCATGGTAGGCTATCGTGTCTGCAACACTCTCAGCGAGAACGGTTCTGTCAGCCGTGGTGTATGTGCTACGGATGCAGAAGGTCACCTCACCGACGTCGTTGAGCGTACGAAGATCGAGAATAAGAACGGTACTATCGTCTTCACCGAAGGGGATGTAGACACACCGCTCGACCCGTATACACCGGTTTCTATGAATATGTGGGGCTTCACGCCGGAGTATTTCCAGTATAGCGAAGCCGCTTTCCGTGCTTTCTTGGCGGAACATGGACAGGAACTCAAATCGGAGTTCTATATCCCGACGCTCGTCAACCAACTCATCGGAGAAGGGAAAGCTACCTGTAAGGTACTCGATACTCCGTCGAAGTGGTTCGGTGTCACCTATGCCGAAGATCGTCCGCAGGTAGTGGAGAAGATTCGTCAACTCATCGCAGCCGGCGAATACCCCGAGAAACTCTTCTAAATCCCAAATCAAAAATCGAAAATCAAATATCGAAAATGTCACGTATACTTGTCACCGGAGGAACCGGATATATAGGTTCGCATACTACCGTAGAACTCATGCAGCAGGGCTATGACGTTACTATCGTCGATAACCTCAGTAACTCGTCTATCGATGTCTTGGACGGCATTACCGAGATCGTGGGACGTAAACCTGAGTTTGCTAATGTGGACTGCGGTAACTTCATGGACCTCGACCAGGTCTTCAAGCAGTACACCGATATCGAAGGAGTCATCCATTTTGCGGCCAGCAAAGCCGTAGGAGAATCGGTAGAGAAACCGCTGCTGTACTATCGTAATAACTTAGGCAGCCTTGTCACGCTGCTCGAAGTGATGCGCATGCATGGGGTGAAAAATCTCGTTTTCTCGTCCTCCTGCACCGTCTATGGTCAACCGGATGCGCAGCATCTGCCTGTAGATGAGACGGCTCCTATCCAGAAAGCCCTCTCGCCCTATGGCAACACCAAGCAGATTAACGAAGAGATCATCTGTGATGAGGCACATGCCGATAAAACGCTCAATGCGACTATCTTACGTTATTTCAACCCGATTGGAGCACATCCGTCGGCCTTGATTGGTGAACTGCCCAATGGCGTACCGCAGAACTTGCTGCCGTTTATCACTCAGACGGCTGCCGGATTACGTCCGGAACTGAAAGTCTTTGGTAATGACTATAACACGCCCGATGGCTCTTGCATCCGCGATTATATCTACGTAGTAGATCTCGCGAAAGCGCACGTCAAAGCCATCGATCGCATGCTCAACGCCAAAGATCGTCAGCAGGTGGAGGTCTTCAACCTCGGTACAGGAACCGGACTGAGTGTGCTCACGCTCATCAATGAGTTCGAAGCCGCTACTGGCGTGAAGATCCCGTATACCATCGTCGGTCGTCGTGAAGGAGACATCGAGCAGGTTTGGGCCGCACCCGAGAAAGCTAATAAAATCCTTGGTTGGAAAGCCGATACCCCCATCCGCGATGTCCTCGCTTCGGCTTGGAAATGGGAGAAACATATCCGTAACATCCAATAACAAATCACCCGGAGCGTCTTCCCGACGGAACGGGAAGAGCGGCCTCCGCCTAGAAAGGTTTTATTGAATTACCAATCACCAATCACCAATCATCGATTTATGCTCTATCCTTTTAAATTTCGGGCACAACTCTTCCATAAGATCTGGGGAGGACATTCCATAGAGAAATGGTATGACTATGTTCCGGCGGACTATGAGAACGTCGGAGAAGCATGGGTGATGTCCGATGTGGAGAAATATCCGACCGAAGTGTCCAATGGCGCCCATACCGGCGATAGCCTGCAGGACCTGCTCGAGGTCTATATGGATGAACTCGTGGGCGAGAAAGTGTACGATGTCTTCGGAAACCACTTCCCGCTGCTGCTGAAGTTTATCGATGCGACCGATGACCTATCTATTCAGGTGCACCCGGATGATGACTATGCGCTGGAGAACGAGAAGAGCCTGGGTAAAACCGAGATGTGGTACGTCTTGCCTTCCAAAGGCGACGCAGCTATCTATCTGGGTTGGAACCAGCAGATGAATGTCTCGCTCATCCATGCCGCTATTGCCGATGGCTCGTTAGCGGAATACCTGCGCGAATATAAGGTACATGAAGGCGATGTGGCCTATATCCCGGCCGGAACCGTCCATGCGATGCGACGCAATACCATCGTAGCGGAGATCCAAGAGAACTCAGATATCACCTATCGTCTCTATGACTATAACCGCGTCGGTAATGACGGTAAGAAACGTCCGCTCAAATTGGATAAAGCCCTGCAGGTGATGGACTTCAATCCGGATAACGAAGCGTCTTATGCACCGACTATGCCGCGAATTGATGGGGTAGTGAACCTCAAGAAAACACCGTACTTTACGGCCAATCTCTTGTCGCCCACACGACCCGTACAACGCGACTATGCGCCGCTCGATTCGTTCGTGGCTTATATGTGCGTAGAAGGACAATGTGAGGTGACCGCTCTGGATTGCGAGACGGAGGATAAAAACGTATCCATCAAAATGGGTGAAGCGGTTCTTATCCCTGCCACCCTCAACGATATCCTCATCACGCCTAATGGCTCTTGCAAACTGATAGAGGTTTACGTTGAACTCTAGAGCCCTGGTATCCTAGCAAAAAAAAAGAGGCGCGTGCCTCTTTTTTTATTGGAAGAAACTGAAGTGTACACTTCCGTATGTGCGTGTCTCTACGTGCCGAGGATGCTGCGTGAAATCCGTATCCTTTCCGTGCTCAATCACTAACCATCCGTCTTCTTTCAGAATAGACTCTCCACTCTTAAGAATCACATCCGGCAGAGTAGGTAACTGCTCTAAGGCATAGGGCGGGTCGGCAAAGATTAAGTCGTACTTCTGTCTGCAAGCGCTAAGGAACTTAAATACATCGCCTCGAATCACACTCAGGTTCTTGATGCCTAACTGCCTGCAGCACGAGATAATCCAGTTCTGCTGCACATGCGCGATCTCCACGGCCGTCACTTCTCTCGCTCCACGACTGATGCACTCAATCCCGATACCTCCTGTACCGGCAAAGAGATCCAGCACATCAATCCCCTCAAAATCCATGCGGTTATTGAGCAGATTGAATAGACTCTCCTTGGCAAAGTCCGTTGTGGGCCTCGCGGTGATATTTTTAGGGGGCGACAATCGCCGCCCCCCATATGTACCAGAGATAATGCGCATCTCTAAACTTTCAACTTTAAACTTTCAACTAAACGCTATGCGTTTATTACTCCCAGTTTCCTGCGTTGTTGTTCGGAGAATAGATATCACCTACCTTCAAACCAGCGTAGTGATCCAATTTCTTCTCACGGTCAATGAGGTTAACCAATTCTTGCTCGTTCAGGTCACTTAGATAACTCTCAAACGGCGCGCGTGCCTCGAACAGCGGAACGCGAATACCTTGACTTGTCTTATAGTCGTTGTTCACCTCAATCTCAAACAAAGTGCCATTTCCGTACGGGATCTTAACGATTGTGTCAATGGTATTCTCGTCGTATTTGCCTTTGTACAAAGCTTGGAGCATGTTCGACTCAATCGTATCACGACGGAAACCCTGCAGGTCGTTCTTCTTGATATCGGCATCGTTGGCCCAGATATATGCGTACAGCGCATCTTTGTCAGCCGGATCCAGATTCAATTTCTTGTTCTTCAGCGCTTTAGCCTTAGCAGCCTCGATAATCTTAACGGCTTTCGTCTCCGTCAAACCGCCCTCTAATTGCTTATCCGTCAAACTACCTTCCTTCAGCACTTCTTTCTTCGGAGCGGTCTTCAGGAAGATGAGCAGCGTGTCCGCACTCGCGGTGAACTTACCGTTCTGGTGATGATACTCCACCTCTGCGGTACGCAAATCAACCAAATGCTTGATCACTTCTACCTCACGGGCAGCACGCGTGTCCTCGAATTTAATCGGGGTAGTAACGCTCTGGACGCAGAACACCGCCATTATAACGGCAGCGCAGATAAGCGTACAGATAACACAAATTCTTGTTGCTTTCATTATAGATTAAATTTAATTATATTCGCAAATTTGGCGCAAAATTACAATTTTTTTTTCATATATGCAAGTTTTTATAAAAAATAAATCGTATTTATTTTGATAAATGGAAAATTTTTGCTAAATTTGCACCGTTTTTTGGAATTCAACCTATGGAAGATAGCAATAAAGTCCTGTATTCGATACTCAATGAGCGCCTGGAGCTCCTGCGGCAGCTCGATGCGGAGGGAGATAGCGATCGTCGGCGTCATATCGCCCGAGAGACCCAAATGCTCCATGCGCCTATGGCCCACCGACTCGGTTTATATCAGATTAAAACCGAGATGGAGGATCTTGCGCTCAAGTTCCTCGAATACGATACCTATAAGTATATCGCGCACGCGCTCAACGCCAAGAAAGCCGAGCGGGAAGAGTATATCGCGCGATTCATCGCCCCGTTGGAGAAAAAACTCACCGATGCGGGCTTCAAATTTACCATCAAAGGACGCCCTAAATCGATTCACTCGATTTACCACAAGATGCAGGCCCAGCATTGTGATGTCGATAAGATTTACGATCTCTTTGCGATCCGAATCATCCTCGATTCGCCGCTCGAGACCGAGAAGTCCGATTGCTGGCAAGTCTATTCCCTCATTACCGATATCTTCACGCCCAATCCCAAGCGTTTGCGCGACTGGCTCTCCGTGCCCAAAGAGAACGGATATGAGTCGCTTCATACCACCGTCTTGGGTCCCGATCAACGATGGGTGGAGGTGCAGATTCGTACCAAACGAATGGATGAAGTGGCGGAGCAGGGAGTGGCGGCTCACTGGTCCTACAAAGGTGTCAAAGGCTCCATCGTACAGAATAAAGGAGACGTCTATGTCTTCACGCCTACGGGTGATTTAAGACGTCTGCCGGAGGGTGCCACGGTGCTTGATTTTGCGTATTCGATTCATAGCGAAGTAGGTGCGCACTGTGTCGGAGGTACTATTCGTAATCAAAATGTGTCCATTCGCCAGAAACTCGAGAACGGAGACCAGGTGTCTATTTTGACCTCTCCGAACCAGCACCCGAATGCCGATTGGTTGAACTTCGTCGCGTCATCCAAAGCGAAGAGTAAAATCCGTCAGGCGCTCAAAGAGATCGAGTACAAACAAGCCGCGGAAGGAAAGGAGATCATCGACCGGAAGTTCAAGAACTGGAAGATCAATTATACCGAAGCCGATATCACCAAGATGGCTACCCGCTTGGGTTACAAAGCCGTCTCGGATATGTATCAGTCCGTAGCGAACGGTAAGGAAGATGTCCAGCGCCTGCGTGATGTGCTGCTCGAACCCGAAGAGCAACCGACCTTGCCGCGGGAACATACGGAGTATGTCGATCGCTCGGAACTGCAGGGACTGGCCATCGAAGTGGATATGAATGTGAAGAATGTGGATTATAACCTCTCTAAGTGCTGTAATCCGCAACCGGGTGACCCTATCTTCGCTTTCGTCTCGGTTACCAAAGGTATCCGTATCCATCGCTGCGACTGCCCCAATGCCGATAATATCCGCGAGCGTTATCCCTATCGTATGATCCCCGCCCGTTGGAGTAAAAAACATTAAACTACCAATCACCCGGAGCGTCTTCCCGACGGAACGGGAAGAGCGGCCTCCGCCTAGAAAGGTTTTTATTGAATCACCAATTACCAATTACCAATCAAGACTTGTCCGACTACCCCAGCATAGTATTGGAGCAAGCGGTGAACCAACTGGCATCGCTTCCCGGAGTAGGGCGCAGAACCGCCTTACGCCTTGTCTTGCATCTGCTTCGGCAGTCGGACCAGGACGTAGAGGCGTTTGCTTCGGCGTTTGCGCGACTCAAGAAAGAGATCATCTATTGCCGCGTATGTCATAATATCTCCGATAGCGAACTCTGTCCTATCTGCTCTTCTACGCGTCGGGACCATTCGACGATTTGTGTCGTGGAGAACGTCCAGGATGTGATGTCCATTGAGAACACCGGCCAGTATAACGGCGTCTATCATGTCTTAGGCGGCGTGATCTCACCCATGGAAGGCATAGGACCCAAGGAACTGGAGATTGATAGCCTGATCGAACGTATCTCAAAAGGAGATATCGCCGAGGTCATCCTCGCTCTCCCTACTACCATGGAGGGCGATACCACCAACTTCTATATCTATAGAAGAATACAAAACGTGTTCCCTGTAACCGGTAACCCGTCACCTGTAACCCTTCCCAAGATATCGCAAATCGCCCGCGGTGTGGCAGTAGGCAACCAACTCGAATACACGGACGAGATCACGCTCGGTCGCTCTATTGTGAACAGAACAGAATTTAAAGGATAATATGGAAGAAAAACAAGTTATTCGTCGACTCAATTGGATTTATTATAGCCAGATGGCTATTGCCTGCATCGTCTGTGGTGCGATGGAGTTTGCTGCCCGCAAGGGCTTGTACGAACCCCTCGACACCATGTCGCAACTGGGTAAGATTGTGCAGTATATCGTTATCTTCGATGCCCTGATCACCATTCCGTTGGGTCTTTACCTCATCAAGTGGCTCAAACCGCTGACCAATGAGAAATATTTCAAACTGGCTGCAGCACGCATCCTCTTGGTCAGCAACCCCATGCCCATTGGTATCTTTGCCTTCTATTGGATGGCGGGTTATCAGTCCATGCTGTGGATTGCCGCTATTTCGGCCATCGCCTGGTATTTCTCCAAACCCACGCTGGGGAAGATGGACAAAGAAATGACCCCCGATGACCCCAACCAAGAGACCTACTAATAAACGTTGCGCAGCAACATAAACTTTTAAACCCATAAACGTTTTACAAAGTAAAACCTATGATCATCGCCTGTGATTTCGACGGTACTATCGTCACGCATGAATATCCGAGAATCGGAAAACCCATTCCTTTTGCCATCCAGACCCTGAAAAAACTGCAGGAGGAGGATCATCACCAGATCATCCTCTGGACTGTACGCGAGGGGGCTTTGTTGCAAGAAGCAGTCGATTACTGCAAGTCTAAAGGACTTGAGTTCTATGCCGTTAACTCCAATTATCCGGAGGAAGAACCGGCGCATGGTACAGCTCGTAAACTGGTGGCCGATCTTTGGATTGACGATCGTAATTTAGGTGGTCTGCCGGATTGGGGTGTGATCTATAATATGATTCATACCGGTCATCCCTACGAACCCGCTCCGCAAGGCAATATGGAAGACCTCAGTCCTAAGAAGAAAAAAGGCTTCTTCGCCAAATTATTTGACTAAAATCACCAATTACCAATTACCGATGGTGAATATTTTACTTCGTAAAATAGAACCCTCTGATTTACCGTTCCTTTACCAATGGGAGAACGATGCAGCTTCCTGGGCCGACGGCGCCAACCATAACCCGCTTTCCCAGCAGGACCTGCGCGATTACATCGCTTCTACTACCGGCGATATCTACCGCGATGGCCAATTGCGTTTAATCATAGAACAAATCACCAATGACCATTCGCCAATCACCAATGACCAATCACCAATCACCAATGCAACCATCGGTTGCCTCGATCTCTTCGACTTCGATCCCCGCAACCGCCGTGCGGCGATTGGTATGTATATCGCGCCGGAAGCCCGAGGCAATGGAGTAGGGCGTCAAGCTTTGGAGCAACTCGAGCAATACGCCTTCGGTCATCTGAACCTTCGCGTCCTCTATGCCGTGATCGCTACAACCAACGCCCCCTGTTCCGCACTCTTCCGCTCCGCAGGCTACACCCCTTCTTCCCCTCTCTCCGCCTGGACTCTCGAGTCCGATGCGGTGTTATGGTTGAAGACGAAGCAATAACCTCTCGCCATCCCTTTCGGATGGCTTTTTTTTTCTTGTTTTTTGCAAACTCTTGCATATGTCAAAAAAAAGCTTTACCTTTGCAGCCGGAATGGCGCAAAGCCTTAAAAAAAACGAACACCATGAAAAAGAGTATTTCCCTGATTTTACTGGCAGCGATGAGTCTGCTGAGTTACGGACGGACGCCGAAGGAGTATTTCGAGGCGAAGTCTGGCCATATGCTTATCAGCGATGATTTTTATGACTTATGGGAGCAGGACTCCGAAGCCGGATACCGTGCCATGGATAGTTGCAGACTGGAAGTGAAGAAGTATGTCTATGCCGAAGTGCTGCCTACGTTGGAGCCCAATAGTCTGGCCTACGCCGATGCGTTGTTTCACTTAGCGGATTTCCTTCGAGGAGAAGAGAGACGTCAGACCTATCGGCAAGTGCGAACCATCGTAGAAGCCCAAGAGGGTAGAAGCAAACGCTATCTGGATGCCTTGCAAGATGAAGCATATAGTTGGGGGGTGGACTTCGCTATCAACGAATTGCAAAGCCAACCCGCCGATACGATTGATTCCGTCTGTGCGTTGTATGATCAGATGTTAGAGGTCTGCCATCAGCTCTATCGACCTACGGATTCTGCCTATTTGGTGATCGTGCGGGCCTATGGTAATCTGTCCTATTATCGCAATCACGAGGTGGATGTAGACCCCGATACCTATGAATGGTACTATGACAAGGCTTCGTATAGCACGGCCGCTCTCCTTTGGCGGGACTTGATGCGTTGGGATTCTATCTCTGCACAGGAATATAGCTTGCTCATAGAGGGAGAAATCTTCCCGTTCTACGTATCGGATCGTGCCGACGAAGCCACTTTTCGGGAGGATTATATGTGGATCGCTTCGTATTTTGCTTCTTATTCGCCAGCGGATTTCGTGGATATTGCTCACGCGAACGAGCAGATCATCAAACGTATCTATGGGGAACATTCCGAACGGTATCTGCAAGCGGCCGATTATTATCTCCATGCGCTCACCTTTACCTATGACTCAACCGCTGTAGCGCAGCGAATTGAACGGGCACAAGCGCTTTGCGAGGATATCCTCAAGCAGCAGGAACTTCGTCAAGACAGTATCAAGCTATATTACGAATGGGTTTGTAATGACTACCAATGTCGATTGAGTAGGGAAGGAGCCACCAAAGCCTTGCAAAAAGAGCTGGACAAAGCCGCTAAAGCCATCCGTAAGACCGGCGACAATCGACTTATTGCGCGCATCATTGATCTGCAGACGAAGCATGCGCAGTTGGCGGGCAACTATGCGCGGGCCATTAAATTGAATAAAGAGGCGCTTAAGGCGCTTCCTGCTTTGCCGGTTGAGGGCGACAAGAGTAGTGAATTCTATCCGACATTAGCCTTGCTGGAACCGCATTATCGGGCATTGATGCAGACTTATGTCTTCAGCGGCGAATGGGAACAGGCTTATCAGTATTGCAATTTCTTCTATGGTATCTACATGGATAAGCACTTTGGCCCGTTTGAGACGGTAGATAAAAAGGATGTTGCTGCATGGATGAAGTACTTCGGACGTATATACACCTATGCGGATAATGTGTTCCCGTATCTGGTGCAATTGTATCAGCAATTCGACCGCCAGTTATACGACTGGAGTGGGTTTACGGACAATAGCAATGACTAATTGGTGATTGGTAAGTGGTCATTGGTCAATGAAAGGGACCCTTTTGGGTCTCTTTTTTTTTGCAAACTCTTGCATATGTCAAAAAAAAATTGTACCTTCGGCACGCCCCTTCCCCTGATGTGACCCCAAAAAGTTGGACGGATTATTAAATCTATTTTATTTGAGATTGAAAGTGGGTTCGGTATTGTACAGGACTCATTTTCAATTTTAACTT
>ONTT01000010.1 GCA_900320865.1 uncultured Bacteroidales bacterium
GTTGTCGCCGCTGTTAGTAGAACTAATACGCCGAATTCCTGTTATCAGATGGTGCGTACTGGGAGAGAAAACAAAACAAATCAAGAATTGAAAAATAACCATGAATAAAGCAGATTTTCCGATATTGAAAGAGAAAGTACACGGACGCGAGTTGGTTTACTTGGATAATGCGGCAACGAGTCAGAAGCCTCAGCCGGTGTTGGACGCGATTGTAGAGGCATATAGTCGATGGAACAGTAATATCCACCGCGGGGTACATCATCTGAGTCAGGTGGCAACAAGTAAGCACGAAGGGGCGCGACAGGCGGTGGCTGATTTTATCAACGCCCGCGAGGCGGAGGAGATTGTGTTTACAAAGGGCACAACGGACGCTATCAACGCGTTAGCTTTTGCAATAGGAGAGGCGTTTATCTCCAAAGGAGATGAGATTATTGTAAGCGGCGTGGAACACCATTCGAATATCGTTCCGTGGCAAATGCTCTGTGAGCGAAAGAAAGCAGTACTGCGGCATATTCCCTTACGCGAGGACTTATCGCTCGATTTAGAGGCTTTTAGAGGCCTTCTAAGCGATCGTACGAAGTTAGTGAGTGTGGCGCATGTGAGCAATGTGTTAGGTACGATTCAACCGATAGAGGAGATTATTCATTTGGCGCATGCGAAAAATGTGCCGGTTTGTATAGACGGAGCGCAGAGTGTACCGCATATGCACGTGGACGTGCAGGCTTTGGATTGCGATTTTATGGCTTTTTCGGGTCATAAGATGTACGGTCCGACCGGCATCGGAGTGCTCTATGGCAAACGGGAGTGGTTAGAGAAACTGCCGCCGCACGAAGGAGGAGGAGAGATGATCAACCATGTGCGTTGGAGCGGAACGACCTATAATGAGTTACCGTATAAGTTCGAAGCAGGTACGCCGAATTTTGTGGGCAGTTATGCTCTGTCTAAAGCGATAGACTATATCCAAGCCCTCGGCTGGGAAGCTATCGAAGCACATGAACGCGAACTGACCGAATACTGCGAAGCACAACTATCCGCCATCGAAGGAGTGCATATCTATGCCGAACATCAACCCAAAGCCGGAGTCATCAGCTTTAATGTAGGCACCATCCATCCGTTTGATGTAGGTACCCTACTCGACCAGCAAGGTGTGGCTGTGCGTACCGGACATCATTGTGCAGAACCGTTGATAGATGCGATGGGGGTACCCGGAACAGTGCGCGTCTCGTTCGGATTATACAACGACAAAGCCGATGTGGATGCGTTTATAACAGCCTTGAAAAAAGCACAAAGTATATTGATGTGACTCTTACTCGCCTAGTACATACCCTGCATTTGACTCCGATTCGATTCTCTCTCGTTAGTGTCTCGTTAGTCTGTTTTGGACTAGGGATGGGTATGAATGTCGTTTTTGCGGAGCCATTGAAAGTAGTCAGTTATAATGTAGAGAACCTCTTTTATCCAGAGCGGGACAGTTTGAAAGATGATAGTGAATGGACACCGGAAGGGGAGAGACGATGGAGCTATACGCGGTACTACCGGAAGGTCGAAAATATCGCCCGCGTGCTGACAAATATCGGCGAGTGGGATGGGGTAGATATAGTGGGGTTGCAGGAAGTCGAAAATGCCCTTTGCGTCAAAAGGCTTTGCTATACCTTGCGGCGCGGAGAATATGATTTTGTGCATTACGAAAGCCCTGATGCGCGAGGGATAGATGTTGCGCTGATTTACAAGAAGAGTAGAGTAGATACCATCGCCACAAGGGCGATAAAGGTAAAAGGTGAAAGGGTGAATGGTGAAAGGTTAATTACCCGGGATATTCTCTATGTATGTGCGCAAATCGATAAGCGAGATACGGTTCATT
Source organism: uncultured Bacteroidales bacterium (assembly GCA_900320865.1). Taxonomy (GTDB): domain Bacteria; phylum Bacteroidota; class Bacteroidia; order Bacteroidales; family Paludibacteraceae; genus Colicola. The sequence goes on from ONTT01000010.1 coordinate 1,862, forward strand.
TCTTTGTGTGTCATTTACCAAGTCAACGAGGCGGGAAAGCAGAGAGTGAATGGAAGAGAAGAGTAGCGAAAGAGGTGTTGGAAGAGGCGGTAGATTCCGTTTTTAAGGTACAAGCTGAGGCGAAGATCGTAGTGATGGGTGATATGAATGCGGAGGACTTAGAGGTGAAAGGGTTAAAGGATGAAAGGATGAAGGGAGAGGGAACGCATAAGTACCAAGGACGATGGACGTGTCTGGATCATTTTTACACCTCGCCTTCTTTAGACAGCCTCAGCAGGGCGGAGATATACAACGCCGCTTGGATTCAAGAGCCGGATGAGAAATATCTGGACTTGAGACCCAAGCGGACGTATAATGGTTTTCGCTATCAGAAAGACGGCTTTTCAGACCACCTGCCGATTGTGCTTAGAGTTTCGCTTTGATGCTGATTTTTGCCCAAGCGCCAGGTTGGAGGATACCGCCGTAATCGTAATAGCGGGTGTTGGTTATGTTCGTGCAATCCGCAGAAACACGCAGGTATTTGTTTTGCCAATAGACCGAGCCGTCCAAGAGCCAAACGGGCTGATAATCCGCCACTTCGCCTTCGGCATTATTATATTGCCCTTCGCGTTTCTGAAAACGTACGGTCCATGAAGCACCCAGGCCTTTATAGATGCCATGCTCCAGACGGACGGCTAACTTGTGGCTCAAGTAATCCAAGTACCGCGAACCGGCTTCTTTGAGATCCAGATCCAGATACGTATACGCATAATCGACCGACACGCAACGCAGCCATTCATTCAGCCGGTAAGCGAGTGACAGTTCAAGCCCTGTCGCATTCACCTGTTGCTGGTTCTCGGCATGGAAAGGACGCTTGGTATCCGTCGGGACATAGACCCAATCGATGATATTCTTTCCCCACCGGTAGTACCAATCGGCAGACCAGGACAATCCGCTCCATGTTCCTTTATAGCCGACGGAGAGCAGCCATGCTTCTTCGGGTTTGAGGTTGCGGTTGCCGAGTTGGTTGCCGGCATTATAATACAGATCCGTGAACGTCGGCATCCGGAGCGAGCGGTTGGCATTCACATAGACCGTACCGGCTTTCTTAAACTCATAGCCGATGTTCGCTCCGCCGCCCAAATGATGCCCGAATTGCGTGTTGTACGTGCCGTTAATACCTATCGAAGCGGAAAGTCCGGCGTAATAAAAAGTCTGCTCGGCATAGTAGTTCGTATGAAAGCGATTACCGCCTTTGACAAGATCCAACACGCGTACATCTGCTAAGGGAAAATCCGCCACATTCGGCACTTGGCCATCGGGATTGATGGTATCGCCAAGGTTGGTAGAGTGCATGTTTTCATTCCGTACGCTGATGCCAAAAGAAGTCGTTCCGACACGCGAGGCATAATGCGCAGAGAGTGCCGCTGAGGCTGTTTGTGCGAAATGGAAATTGCCGTACAACCGTTGATCCCGATGCCATTCATATCGATCGTAATTAGCTCTATACGAGGCTTGTGCATCTAACCGCCAAGCGCCCCATTGGTGCTCGTATCTGCCGGAAGCAAAAGCCGTCCGGGTAGCGTCAAACTGATCCTGCGAACCAAAACCATAACCCATTCCGAGCCCTGCATCTTTCCATTGTGCGCCGGCCTGAACGTCTAATCCTCTCCAACGCGTCTGGAAGTAGATATTCGCTAACTGAAAATCCGAATTCCGGCACGCCGTAGCTTCTTTTTCCGTCGGCCGGGGTGCATAATACCCTTCTGCACGGCTGTATTCGGCAGAGACATTAAATAACGCCTCATCCTTTTGTATAGAAGCCGCCAGTTCGGGATTCACCAACCCGTTCATGCCGGCTGTCAGTTTGAGCGCTATTTCTTTCGACTTTTGACTTTCTACTTTCGACTTGGTCACAATATTGATTGCCCCGGAGAAAGCGCCATGAAGATTAGCCGAGGTACCTTGCAGCACTTCGACACGCTCGATCATCTCTGTGGAGACAGGGATATTCAGCGTATAATGCCCCGTGTGAAAATCACTTAGCGGAACCCCGTTCAGCAGCACTAACACCTGATCGAACGTACCGCCGCGCATACTGATATCCGCCTGTGCGCCGTTAGCGCCACGGGTTCGCACATCCACGCCCGGCAGGTATTGCAAGATATCCGCTACCGTCTGAACCGGCAGAGCTTCTATCTCGGCCTGCGAGACCTGCGTAATCAGCCTGTACGCTTCCGAATTAACCTCAGCTTTGTGAGAAACGACCAACACCTCCTGAAGACTAAGTTGTCGGGCTTCTAATGGAACGGAATCCTTCGGAACACCTTCATCGGCTTCCACAGCAGCGATGCCTGAGAAAAGCAGTAAGGCCGAAACAGCGATAGACTTACCGCTTTTAAGCATCTCCAAATCCGTCATATACGCTGCCACACGTCCTATGGTCACCTCCCGGTGAAGCGAACAAAAGGCTGCATAAGCCTTGTGGCTGAACTGACGGAAACGGATTCCTTGTTGTTTAAGAATAGTTTTGAACATAAAATAATTATTTGCTTTCAAAAAAGCGTGCAAAATTACTGCTTTTTTTGCATATTTGCAAATATTTTCGTACCTTTGCGCCAAAATTAATCCTTTATGCCGGAAATAGTTCTGCATTATATTTGGGAGAAATGCCTCTGGGCGGGATATGAACAACGCACCACGGACGGAAAGTCGGTGGAAATCGTATCTGTAGGTGAGCACAACCGCGATGCAGGTCCCGATTACAGCCATGCGCGGGTTCGGATAGATGGCAAAGAATGGGTCGGAAATATAGAGATCCATGTCTGTTCGAGTGATTGGATCAAGCATCGTCATCAATTGGATAAAGCGTACGACAATATTATCTTACACGTCGTTCGCACGGCCGACAAACCGATTTATAATTCGAAGGGTGAGTTGGTACCACAATGCGAGTTGAACTACCCGAGTGATAAAGACTACCTGAGTGCTCTTTTTGAGTCCGCACAAAAGATGGACAGTGCCATCGCCCGAATCGGTTGTGCGGAGCAGTTATTGCACGATCCGCGATTGCTGACAGAGGGTTGGCGCAAGACGCTTTTGCGGAAACGTCTGGAATGCAAACGGGCATCTATTACGCGACTCTTAGAGATCACGAAAGGCAGTTGGGAACACGCGTTGTATATCTCTATGGCACGTAACTTCGGGTTCCATACGAATAGTGTACCGTTTGAGGAACTGGCCATTAACACTCCGCTCTCTTGTCTGCAGAAACACCGGAACAGCCTGTTTCAACTAACTGCTCTGCTGTTAGGGCAGGCAGGCTTAGTGCAAGAACCGGAGTTGCAGAAAGAATATGATTTTCTGCGGGTTAAGTTCGGTTTGACACCCCTGGAGGGCAGTATATGGAAACATGCACGGTTGAGGCCGCAAAATAGTCCGGAGTTACGGATCCGGCAGTTTGCGCAGCTCATTCATCAGTCGGAGAACCTGCTGAGTAAGATCTTGGATACGGATGACTTGAAGGAACTGGAAGTGCTGTTTGCCGTTCCACAAATGGGGAAGAGTAGTGTTGATATCCTGTTGATAAATACCGTTATCCCCTATAAATACGCATATGCATTGCATCAAAACAACCCGGTTAAGGCAGAACAGGTGCTGAGGCTAATGGAGAAGATTCCTGCCGAGAATAACACGATTGTTCGTCAATGGCGGGTATTGGGACAGGAAGTAAAAAATGCAGCTGATACGCAGGCACTACTGCATCTCTATCAGAACTATTGCCAACATCACGAGTGCATCAACTGCGAAGTGGGCTATAAGATTTTCGAGAACCAACAACTGACCTTATTCTAAATATGCTTTTTCAGATCATACAACCGACTGAGGCTTTACGGCCGTACATCACGCGTTATGTGTTCGTGCGCGCGGAAGGTTCCACAGACACGATGACTCCTCCTTCGGACGACCCGCGGTTTGTGAACGGTAAGCACGTACAACCGCTGCTACCGAACTATGGCAGTTTTATCTTCATGCGGAACGTAGTAGCGGATTTCAGCGGAGTGGAATCGGACGGTTTGACCATCGTGGGGGCTAATCAGAAGACGATTGGTTTGACGACCGTAAGCGGTTGGTTTGAAGGTATGCTGATGGATTTTGAACCGGGAGGTTTGTATGCCTTGTTAGGTATCGACCTGCAGCAGCTAGCCGGAAAGGTATTGACTGCCAAAGAATACGGAGACGAAGGCTTGCTGCAACTGGATTCGATCTTCAAGCGCGTAGAGAAAGCGGAAGAGATAGCGATGCTGCTGGACGCGTTCTTTTTGGGGCATTTACCGCATAAAGAGGATCTTAACTATACGCGTCTTAGCAAAGTTATTGCAGCTTGCGATGCAGCAAAAGGGAATATAACGGCAGCTGAGATGGCCAGTGTAGCATGTCTTGGCGAACGACAGTTCTTGCGCGTGTTCCGTATGTATGTAGGTATTCCGCCGAAGCAGTTTGTACGACTGAGACGTTTCCACAAGTCAATACAGCATATGCAGCAGATAGCCGCAGCGGGAAAACCGATTGACCTGATGTCCATCGCTCTGGCACACGGGTACTATGATCTGAGTCACATGGCGATGGAGTTTCAGCAGATGGGATGCGTGAGCCCGAGTCATTTCAGGATGCTGGGAATACCGCTAAGTGACGATTTTTCGGTCTTTTTTGCTTAAAAAACAGCCTAATAATACTCGAAAACAGCAATATGTCCGATTTTTCATATCTTCATTCAGTCCAAAGCAGTACTTTTGCATAGGATTTCAAAACAAATAAAAAAAGGAAGGTATGAAAACGATGAAAAAATTAGCCATCTTCGTACTGGGAGTAGTACTGATGGGATTGACAAGTTGCAGTAATGAACCGAGTATAAAAAACATTACCGGCATGTACAACTACAAGTTAGCCGGATCGGCTCGTGTATACTACCAGGCTACCGGTGAGACCAAGCAAGTAGTGATGAACACCGAAACGGGTACGATGACCATCGTGCGGACGGAAGAAGCGGACGAAGTGAAGATCACGATGAGTGCCAACAATGGCGATTTATATGCAATGACAGGTGTAGTAACACATGATACTATCTTCTTCGAACCCGTAAGCCGCGATATCTATGTAGATGCAGTAGAGGACTTATTCCGCTGCCAGATGAACGGAGAAGGACAACTTCTCAACGATGGTTCTATCAGCGCTCGCATCTATATCACCGGACGGGCACATGAAGAGGAAAACGTCAATTTGACGGCTACAGACATCAAGCTGTACGCTACAAAAATCAAATAAAGAGACCTTTCAAGGCATAAAAAAAGCGTCGTTGTGACGCTTTATTTTTAGAACAAGTAGCCCATTTTGACGTAGAAATTGGCGTACTTGGCGTTGTCCTGCGTATTGATCGGCATACCCCAATCCGCCGAGAGAACAAAGTTCTCATTCATACCGATCTTGAGTCCAATACCGGCTGTCATATGCGGCATATAGACGTTGCTGGGAGTATCATCGAAGTAGTCGCTATAGTTATCTCCTGCCGCTTCCACGCGTTCGCGGAGTGTGCTATACGCACCATGCGTGTTACGCGCGACGAGTTGGTCGAGATTATAGGGTTGCGTAATAACACCCATATCGAAGAAGGGGTTCAAACCGATAAAGAAATGTTGGCGTTTGATATCGAAATTGACTACTCTGAATCGGAATTCGATATTCGCAAACGCAAAACCATTTGCTAAGATACGGTTCGCCATCATACCACGGATGGAGTTACCTCCTCCAAGTCCTTCATAATACACGCGCTGGATAAAGAGCGTATTCATGTAATTATTCATGTAGAACGGCGAACGACCGGCAATATTGTTTTGGATTCCGATACGATAGGCAAAAGTGATGCGGTTGATGCCGTTTTTGTCGTAGTAACAAGGTACATAATGACGGAAAGTGGCATTGAACTGCAGATGGTTATAACCAACCGCAGCTTGTTGTCCATAGGCTGCATTAAAGGCCGCAGAATAGGTGAAGAAGGCATCGGCATAGATACCTTTGTTCGGTCCCTGTCGTTTATCGCGCGTGTCGTACGTAATACCTGCGCGAACATACGGATGCCAACCGCCTTTCATCTCATCTGCACCAATCAGTCTCCACGACTTATACTTGTCGTAGAGAAGTTCTTCATTCGGGTTCAGCGCTTTCTGCTCCCAATTTGCCTTTGTCGGATCATACTCGCGTTTTCCGTTAAGCATATTGATATCGCAGTCGTCGATGAGATAGCCTAATACGCCAAGACCGGCATTCCATTTAAGGTCTTTGTAGATCGTTCCTTCGATATCTCCCGCCACGCGGATAAGATCTCGTTTATATTTATAGAACACACGGGTGCGATAATCCATATATTCCGGATGATCGATGACAAATTGCGGATCAGCGGCTTTCTTACTCCAATTATGCCAAGAGTAGTTGTATTTGGACTGAAAGCCATTGAATCCGTAGAAGTCACACATGGCATCAGGCAGATAGGTAGCATCGAGAGTCAGACGATAGCCCGGAATGAGGTACTTCGAGTCGTAGTTAACGCGGAAAATACCATGGTGTTTTGTTGTGTACGCAGCCTCCACGTAAATCGAATGGATATACTCGGGGTATTGCGAACCATCGCCATAGTAATAGACGTTAGTCAGCACACCTCCCTGAAAACCATAGTCCGCATCATAGGCGATAGAAGGAAGAATACCGAAGTTCCAACCAGTTTTGATTTTACGACCCAACGAATCCACTTCCTGCGGCTTCGGGTCTTTCTTTTTGGCTGCAGCCGGAACAACGAGTAAAGAACAAAGAATAAGGATAATATATTTTCTCATAATAAATAATTTACGGTAAAATAAAGGCTATGAGCACACCGAGATACGTTCCGATGGCATAACCGACGAGTCCGATTACAATACCGGAGATGAGTACTTTTTTATTCTGCATCGCACCTACTACAGGCGGAACGAACGGAGGAGAGCAGAGTAGGGCAATTTGACTGACGCAGAACAGGTCTCCACTCACATGCGCCACACGGCAGAAAAGCAGATGCAACACTGCCGTACTAACCATCACCCACGCTACAAACATACCGATTATCATCGAACCACCGTTCACGCTATGGATATCAAAGAGCGAAGCCACAATGACAGAGAAAATGAGGATAAAGAACATCCCTAACTCAAAGGTCTTGGGCAGTTCACGCACTTTCTTAAAGAACGAGGCGATGATAGACAGCGTAGTGATCGTTAAAATCACCACCAGTTCATTCAACGTACCCGTAATAAGCAAGGCCAGGCCCGCGCCGATAGCAAGAAAAAGAACACTCAGACCCAGCCCGGCAAACATACCCCCTACGTTCTCCTTAGCAAACATCCCGGCGTAGTTCTCTACATCCTTGGACGCTACCTCCTCGTCCGTTCGACCACGGCGAGTAACATCGTTATAAGGAAGTATCTTCCGAAAGACCTTATATCCTCCGCCGATGATGAAGAAGATATACGGCGTCGTCAATACCATCTCGAAAGCAAGTACGATAGCCATCAGGGTCTTATCTACACCTAACGAGGCACCGAGGGCATTGAAGTTCATCGTTCCTCCGGTATAAATACCGGTCATCATGGCTGCCACTTTGTTAAACTCCGAAATTTCCGGTGTACGGAAGATGAAATAACCGGATACCACCGCTATCAACACCGCAGCGATACCGCCTACAAGCGACCATATCGTCTTGGGCAGCGCCTTCGTCCATAAACGGAAATCACAGTTGAACAACATCAACGGAATAGCCAGCGGTACTGTAACCGACATCAAGGTGGACTGCAGCTTCGAGAAAGTAACTGCCGCCTCTGTACCTGCCTCAAAATGCACAAAGCCCGTTAAGGCAAAGAGAATTCCGATGGCATAAGCGGCTACGACAGTGCCTATCTTGCGCATCCATTTCAAGCGCTTAAAGCACTCGATGATAGCAATCGGGATGAGTACATACAAGGCTAAAATTAAATAAACACGTATCATTTTTTATGTAATTGGAATTGATTCTTTAATTGGCGAATCTGATAGATATACTCCTGCACAAACATCCAAAACGGCAAGGGCAGACACAAGCTTAAGGTCAGACATAGCAATTGCCATACATACTGGATAGAGTTATGAAACGCCCTGTCCGCTACTTTATGACGGATAAAAAGGACCCCGAGCCATAAAGGCAGGGTAAGTGCGGCACTGAGAACAAAAAGCGGCAACAGCACCACCAACAGCGGCACAACTAATGCGGGCGGTAAGGTCCGTTTCTTAAACCGGTTAAAGGGAGCCGGAGGATCGCTCTGCAGCTTTGCTATATTCTGTTCATAATTATCGTCATCGGGTACCCATAAGATCAGTTCCCGCATCCGAAGGGTCAGTTCTTCCCGTAAGGCATTAATGAGCTGCGGATAATCCAGCTCTGAATGCTCCTTTACAAACTGTGTGACGTTGATCGGTTGACCGATGTTAACCGTCAAATCATCCCAGAGATGAAAATAATCCCCGTACTCCAGTCCGACAGGTACGATATAAACCGGTTTATCCTGCCCGAATAACTCATTTGCACGCAAAGCAATTCGGAAAATACCCTTACGCAGCGGCAGAAGGGAATGTTTGGGTCGGTGTGTGCCTTCCGGAAGGATACAGAAGGGTACCCCGTCCCGCAAGGTTAAGACAGCATTATGAATCGTCTCATCATTATGCATCACTTCATCCACGCCGTCCCGTATCCGGTTGATAGGCATGATCTTAAGCCAATTGAGAATCTTCGCTTGACGGGGGTTCTTAAAGATATCCGCTCGCGCTACAAACACCTTTCGGGACGAATTGATCGTCAGCACCGCCATCGCATCGCAAAGCGCATTCGAATGGTTAGGTGAGAAGATAACGGCGCCATCTGTAGGAATATTCTCTTTTCCTACGTATTGAATTCTTCTATAAGAACGTCTGAACATCCAGTCCACATACGGACGCAAGAACGCATAAAGCCTATTTTTGTCTTGTACTTGTGCCATTAACAAGACTCAACTCATCGCGAGCATCCGTTGAATAGAAGAAATCGCTTTTTCAGCTATTTCTTGAGGTACCTGCATTTCCGGACTTTCGTTCAAGAGACAATTATACACTTTCTCAAGCGTATTCATGCGCATATACTCGCATTCATTGCATGAACAGCCAATACCCTCTGTCACTTCCGGTGGAACCGGAATAAACTCTTTATCCGGACACGCACGCTGCATCTCAAACAGGATACCGCTTTCCGTAGCAATAATAAACCGTTTGGCAGACGATTGAATGGTATGCTCGAGCAGCGCCTTGGTCGAACCGATCACGTCGCTCTGCGCGAGAATAGGCGCCTTACACTCCGGATGAGCCAACACTTCTACGCCCGGATTAGCGGCTTTGAGTTGCAATAGCGCTTCCAAGGAGAAACGGCTATGTACATGGCAGGCACCATTCCAAAGCAACATATTACGTCCGGTAACAGAATTGATATAAGAACCCAAGTTATGATCGGGACCAAAGATAATCTTTGCATCCGTAGGGAGTTGATCTACTATCTTTTTGGCATTCGAAGAAGTAACTACCACATCCGTTAGCGCTTTTACATCTGCCGAAGTATTTACATAACTTACGACCATATGATCGGGATGTTGCGCTTTGAAAGCAGCTAAGTCTTCTGCTTTGCAACTATCGGCGAGTGAACAGCCTGCATTCATATCCGGAATAAGGACTTTTTTATCCGGACAGAGAATTTTCATTGTCTCGCCCATAAAATGCACACCGCACATTACTAATATATCCGCTTGTACGCGCGTAGCTTGTTGCGCGAGTGCGAGAGAATCTCCGATGAAATCAGCTATTTCTTGTATTTCCGGTCTGGTATAATAGTGAGCAAAAATAACGGCATTTTTCTGCTTCGCTAAACTCTTAATTTTATCTATATATTCTTTATTTTTAAAATCCATGAATATAATAGTTTGTTGAAAATGTTAATAAAGATGCAAAAATGCTCGATATCAACGAGTTAGATGCAATTTGAGTGGATATATTGATTGTTAAATTTTTTGATAAGTGTGATGTGGAACAAGTTATCAAATTGTGGAACTGAAGGTTGTTAACAAGTTGTTTATAACCACTTTTTCAGTTTGAAAATAAGCAAGATAAGTACAACCGAGAATATCATCAATCCTAATGCCCAAACATAACCGTATTGCCAATGCAGTTCAGGCATAAAATCAAAGTTCATACCATATAAACTACCAATCAATGTAGGCGGCAGGAAGATGATATTGATGACCGTAAATATCTTAATGATCTTATTCTGCTCGATGTTTACCAAACCGAGGAAGGTATCCTGGAGGTAGTCGAGACGATCAAAACCAAAACGGGTATAATCGAAGAGCGAGTTAATATCCTTAATAATCATCGTTAAACGTGGGTTAAGTTCTTCCGGGAAGAAATCGCATTTAAGGATATTGGAGATAACTCGTTGTTTATCCATGATATTTTGACGGATGATGGTCACTTTTTCCTGTAAGTCCTTGATTTGAACGAGCATATCTTCATCTACATGATCCGACTCCGCGTTGATCTGTTGGGAGAGTTCGGTAATCATATCCGTTGTATCCTCGATCAAGTCGGCATCCTTTTCCACACGCGTTTCAAACAAGGCTACTAACACGTGATATCCTGTCGGGAAATTCCGGGTATTAACGAACACCTTCTTAAAAGTCTCGTTAAAGGAATCCAATTCATTATCGCGGATGGAAACCAGAATACCATTCTTGAGAATGAAGTTAACCGGCTCCATCTCGAAGTTATTCTTCAGGAAGTTCGAGTTGGCAACGATAGAGTCGTCCGTTTGAATATAACGGGACGAGAGCTCAATTTCTTCCATTTCCTCGTCTTCCTGGATATCAATTTTGAGGAATCCCTCGAGTGTATCCTCTGTTTTATCGCTCACATCGAGCAGGTCAATCCAGATAATATCTTTCTTATCGAGTTCTTTGAGCGCGGAGATAGAACGTGCTACTTTGATTTTCTCCTTCTCTTTATAGAATATTTTGATTTCAGACATGTTGTTCAATCATTATAGTAAGTTCAACAAATTGTTCTACTGTCAGCTGTTCAGGGCGCTTGGTAAAAATCTTTTCTTCGAGGATGGGATTTCCCTTTCCTACCAGCTGTTGAAGAGAATTGCGCATCTGTTTTCGTCGCTGGTTAAAGGCCGTTTTCACAACCGTTTTAAAAAGCGCCTCATCGCAGTCCAACCGTCGTCGTTTGTTTCGCGTCATGCGGATGACAGCCGATTTGACTTTAGGAGGAGGATTAAAAACGTGTTCATCCACTGTGAACAGATATTCTATATCGTAATAGGCTTGTAATAAGACGGATAAGATACCGTACGCTTTTTTACCCGGTTTGGAAGCGAGTCGCTCAGCTACTTCTTTCTGAATCATACCGGAGCAAACAGGAATACGGTCTTTATAATCGAGTACTTTGAAGAAAATTTGGGAGGAGATATTATACGGATAATTTCCAATTACATTAAATTCTCCTTCGGGAATAAGGGTGTTAAGGTCCAGTTTTAAGAAGTCTCCTTCAATCAGATCCAACTCGGGATACCAATCCTTGAGATATGCCACAGACTCACGGTCAATCTCGATAGCCGTGAGTTGGATAGAAGGATTTTTAAGTAAAAATTGAGTAAGAACACCCATACCCGGTCCGATTTCTATCGTTCGGCCCGAGGTGAGGGTTTCAGCTATTCTTTGGGCGACGTTTAGGTCCGTCAAAAAGTGCTGTCCCAAAAATTTTTTGGCACGTACTTGTTGCATTCTCCGCGTGGTAATCGTCCATAAATTATTACTTTTAGTTAAAAATATTTGCGTGTTTCAAATATTTATAGTACCTTTGCACCCGATTTGTATAGCACGCAAAAAATGGAGTGGCTAACTCCTTTGCGGCCGCAAAGGTAGTACTTTTTTTTGAATTGACCAAAAAAATAACAATTTTTTTACAAAAAATGCGTAAATTAGCGCAAATAATTACAAAAATCATCGATTTTTTCTATCGTCCCTTCTCCAAATGGATATCGGAGCAGTTGTTTCGCTATGCCGCTTGCGGAGGGGGAAACCTTGTCCTTGACTGGGTACTCTATTTCTTGATTTATAACTTTGTGATCGGTCATAATTTGGTATATTTCCAATTACCACTCACCAATTACCAATTATGCCTCACGCCTCATATCGCTACGCTCTGTATCGTTTTCCCAATAACCCTGCTAACCGGTTTCTGGTTGCAGAAATATGTCACGTTTACCGCTTCGCGTCTCAACGGTTGGCGACAATTGTCGCGTTATATCTTGATCGTAGCTGTTAATCTGGCTATCAATTACTTCGGTCTTAAACTCTGTGTCGATGTACTGGGTTGGTATCCAACACCATCCAAGATGCTTATCACCATCATCACAGTTGTTATCTCTTACTTAGGCCAAAAACACTACACTTTCCGTGTAGAAAAGTGATTTTTTTTATTCAAACTAAAAAAGTTCCACTTTTTTTTGCATATATCAATTTTTTTGTGTATCTTTGCAGCGAATTTGCATACTATGCCTAAAAGAACCCTATAAAATATTACGACCATGTTACACAAATTATGTTCAGAGCTCCACACGGAGACTTCTCCAATGCCGTTCAAGGTATCGGATTCATTTATTGAAGAAAATCAAGTTGTTGCCGTATTAACCGGTGGTACCGAGGCGCAGTTTGTGGACCTTGTTAAGCAGAAGAAGATTGATTTGAAACGTCCTGTTTACCTGATGGTAAGCGGTTATAGCAACTCGTTGGCTGCGGCTTTTGAAATCTTGAGTTTCATTCGTCAACGCAATGGTATTGCGAAAGTAATGACGCACGCGAAAGATACGGTTTTCCCGGATGTGAGTGAGACGGACTCGTTGACCCGTACACCGCTGGAGAAAGTGCTTAAAAACGAAAAGAAACAGCGTTTGGGTATTATAGGTAAGCCGTCTGATTGGTTGATTGCTTCTCAGGTGGATTACAAGCAAGTGCTCAAAGAAATGAACATTGAGTTAGTGGACATACCCATTGAGGAAGTAAGCAGTTTAGGCGAGGTTGATCCGGGTATGCCGGGTGCATTGGCTATTTATGATCGCGTAAAAGAGCTGATTGCTAAATACAAACTGGATGGTGTGACGCTGCGCTGCTTCGATTTGTTAACCACCGTAAAGAACACCGGATGTATCGCCATGAGTAAGTTGAACGACGAAGGTATTCCGGCCGGTTGCGAGGGTGATATTCCGGTATTGCTGACGATGATGGCATGTAAGAAACTGACCGGTGAGCCGGGCTTTATGGTTAATCCTGCTCGTATCCAACCGGATGGTCAGATTCTGATTGCGCACTGTACAATACCTTTGAACATGACCGAGAAGCACGAATACACGACGCATTTTGAGTCGGGAATCGGTGTGGCCATTCACGGTGATCTGCCTGCAGGAGACTACACCTTGGTTAAGTTAAGCGGTGATCTGAAACGTCTGTTGGCGGTTAATGTAACCTTGCTACGTTGTCAATACGAGCAGAACCTCTGCCGTACGCAGGCTTGGATTCAAACGACTCCGATCGTAAGTCAATATTTCTTGACATCGCCGATTGCTAACCACCACTTGCTCATCAAGGGTCATCATGCCGCTAAGTTCTGGAGAGAATAAAAACTCACAAAATACATATTATAATTCAAAATTTTAGTAAAACTATGGTAAGTTACAAAGAATTAGGTTTGGTAAACACCCGTGAGATGTTTGCTAAAGCCATCAAGGGAGGCTATGCTATCCCGGCATTCAACTTCAACAACATGGAGCAGTTGCAGGCTATCATCAAAGCAGCTGCTGAGACCAAGAGTCCGGTTATTCTGCAGGTATCGAAAGGTGCGCGTAACTACGCTAATCAGACCCTGCTTCGTTACATGGCACAGGGTGCTGTTGAGTACGCAAAAGAACTCGGTTGGGAGAAACCGCAGATCGTGCTGCACCTCGACCACGGAGATAGCTTCGAACTCTGCAAGTCTTGCGTGGACTTCGGCTTCTCGAGCGTGATGATCGATGCTTCTTCCCTTCCGTACGAAGAGAACATCGCCCTGACGAAGAAAGTGGTTGAGTACGCACACAAGTATGATGTTACCGTAGAGGCTGAGCTCGGTGTATTGGCAGGTGTTGAGGACGAAGTTTCGTCTGCCGTTAGCCACTATACGAAGCCGGAAGAGGTAGTTGATTTCGCTACTCGTTCGGGTTGTGATAGCCTTGCTATCTCGATCGGTACCAGCCACGGTGCATATAAGTTCACGCCGGAGCAGTGCACCCGTGACCCGAAGACCGGTAAACTCGTTCCGCCTCCATTGGCATTCGACGTGCTCGACGCTGTGATGGAGCAACTGCCGGGCTTCCCGATCGTGCTGCACGGTTCGTCTTCCGTTCCGCAGGAGTATGTAGATATGATCAACTCGCTGGGCGGCAAACTGCCTGATGCTATCGGTATTCCGGAGGAGCAACTCCGCAAAGCTGCCAAGAGCGCTGTTTGCAAGATCAATATCGACTCCGATAGCCGTCTTGCCTTCACCGCTGCTGTTCGTAAGGTTCTCACCGAGAAACCGGGTGAGTTCGATCCGCGTAAGTACTGCGGCCTAGCTCGTGACTTCATGGAGGACCTGTACAAGCACAAAATTATTGACGTGCTCGGTTCTGACGGCAAGGCATAAGTCATTTTAAACGCAGACAACAATGGCTTTACCTTTCATGACAGCGGAACAAGCCGCTGAATTGATACAACATGGTGACGTCTTGGGTATGGGTGGTTTTACGGCCACCGGAGTGCCCAAGGCCGTTCCTTTTGCCCTGGCCCAACGTGCTGAGAAACTGCATGAGCAGGGAATTCCTTTCCGCGTAGGTCTGGAGACAGGTGCGTCTATGGGTGATAGTTGCGATGGAGCTTTAGCTCGCGCGCATGCAGTGGAGTTCCGTACGCCCTATCAGTCGAATAAGTCGATGCGCGAAGAGATCAATGCCGAAGGTACCCACTATTTCGATATGCACTTGAGCCACATGGCCCAGGATATCCGTTATGGCTTCCTGCCGAAGCCGAAATGGGCAATCATCGAGGCTTCGTACGTAGGTGAAGATGGTACTATCGTTCCGGCAGCCGGTATCGGTATCATGCCGACAATCTGTCGTGTAGCTGATAAAATCATCGTCGAGCTGAACGAGATGTTCCCTGCTGCCATGCGCGGAATGCACGATCTCTATGAACCGCTTGACCCACCTCAGCGTCGTGAGATACCTATCTACAAACCGTCTGATCGCTGCGGCTCGGATCATATCAAAGTAGATCCGGCTAAGATAGCAGCAGTCGTAAAGACTAACCGTCCGAACGAGATTCCGGCATTCACACCGGTAGATGAGACAACGGCTAAGATCGGAGCGAATGTAGCTGCTTTCTTGGAGGCAGAGATGAAAGCCGGACGTATTCCTGCTTCGTTCCTGCCCATCCAGAGTGGAGTGGGAAACGTAGCGAATGCGGTCCTCGGAGAGTTGGGCAAGAACCCCAATATCCCGCCGTTCGAAATGTACTCCGAAGTCATCCAAGACTCCGTAGTGGATCTTATCAAAGCCGGACATTGTAAGTTCGCTTCGGGTTGCTCGCTGCGTCTCGTGGAGAGCAAGATGGCGGAAGTCCTTGCTGACCTCGATTTCTATCGTGATAAGTTGTTACTTCGTCCGCAAGAGACATCCAACAGTCCGGAGATAGCTCGTCGTCTCGGTATCATCGCTATCAACACCGCGTTGGAAGCAGATATCTACGGAAATGTCAACTCGACGCATGTGTGCGGCACGAAGATGATGAACGGTATCGGCGGTTCAGGTGATTTCGCCCGCAACTCGTACCTCAGCATCTTTACTACCGCTTCAACGGCTAAGAACGGTGCGATCTCGTCGATCGTACCGATGGTTACCCACCTCGATCACTCCGAGCACTCTGTCAAAGTGATTGTGACCGAACAAGGTGTAGCGGATCTGCGTGGTAAGAGTCCGCGTCAGCGTGCCGAGGAGATCATCAATAACTGTGTGGCTCCCGAGTATCGCGAGATGCTACGTGATTATCTGAAGTATGCTAAACACGGACAGACGCAACACAACCTCTCGCTTGCGTTTGCAATGCACGAGGAGTTCATGAAGAGCGGTGATATGAGAAATACTAAGTGGGAGAATTATCTGCGTTAATTGCAGTTAATTCATCCTTGCATTGTTTCAAAAGACTGGTAGCTTCGGCTGCCAGTCTTTTGTATACATCCATACTGATGGCCTCCGCTTGTTCCAATTGCGAAATGATAGTCTCCGCCTTTTCTATTTTCTCATCGTAAGTCATAATTAATCACTAATCACCAATCACCAATCACCAATCTATTTCCCTTTTCCTCTAATGATGACGCCGGTAGTAAAAAACAGGATTTTCAAATCGAGAAGGAGCGACATATTCTCCACGTATACGATATCGCAGTTAAGTCGTTCGATCATCTTCTCGGTAGTATCGGTATAACCGACGCGAATCGGTCCCCAACTGGTGAGTCCCGGGCGCACTTTATACAAGAGGCAGTAATAAGGTGCTTCCTTCATAATTTGCTCGATGAAGAAGGGTCTTTCCGGTCTGGGGCCTACGATAGACATGTCGCCGCAAAGAATATTCCATAACTGCGGCAGTTCATCGAGACGGTACTTACGCAGCCAATGCCCGACCTTCGTGATACGCGGGTCGTTATCGTGCGTCAATTGCGGAAGTCCCGCTTCTTCGGCATGGTCTATCATCGTGCGGAACTTATAGATACGGAATGGCAGGCCGTAAAGACCGATGCGCTCTTGGCTATAGAATACAGGTCCACGGGAGGATAGTTTGACTTGCAGTGCAATCAAAGCAAAAAGCGGCGAGAGGAGGATGAGTCCAAGCGCTGAGGCGATAATATCGAAAGCTCGTTTGATGCATAGTTCCGCATCGGTCATATGATAATCCGTAATACGGATCAGCGAGGGGCGATCGAGTTGACCGATTCGTGCCGCACCCGTGAGCATGTCGTATACGCGCGGTACCATACTAATCTCGCAGGAAAGCGGGTATAAGCGCGCGATGAGTAGATATAAATCGCGATCCGTATAGCCTTTGGGAAGGTCAATAATCACTTCGTCTTGTTCTCCTGCCACGAGCCCTTCAGCCTCTTCCATCGAGTGTATGGTCTTTGTACGAAGTACTCCGCGGCGACGGGAAAGTAGGGTAATCGTCAGACGGGGAATATAACTGAGTACAAATTGAAGTGCAAATAAGACGCCTAAAGAACCCCAATAACGATGGTAATCGACTACCACATCATCTATGATGATGATAAAGAAGAAAAGCAGCGAAATGATGAGTGCGCAAATGAAGGTTCGCAAGAACTCCCGCCATAAGGGTTTTTGGAAGGGGCGCAGATAGTATCCGGATAGGTAATAGATACCCATGCAGACAATGGGATAGACGATCAGCGGAGGCCAGAAATTGAATGCCGGTACCAGTACATCTTTCAGCGACTCAACCCGTCCGTCATAGACCATCCAACGGAAAGCCAGAAAACACAACCAAACCAGTTCACTACTGATGAGGTCGGCCAGGATATACCATATTTGTTGTCTTCTCCGGAGGGTCATGGGCGAATGATTTTAAATGAGCCGTCGTTGTTGATTTTTATAATGCTACTGGGTTCGTGCGGACAGTCATCGTTCCGACGGAATTGACAGACGTAGTCTGCTCCGTCTAAAATGGCTTGCTCTATCTCATGAAAGAAATGCGCTGTCGGATGTCCGCTGATGTTAGCGGATGTAGAAACAATAGGATGCCGTAACTGTTCACACAAGGCCTTAGAAAAGGGTTCGCCGGTAATGCGAATACCAATTGAGCCGTCTTCAGCAACCAAATTCGGCGCCAAATTGCGGGCATTCGGATAAATGATCGTTAACGGTTTTACTTCATCATTCTCTTCATTTCCATCCGTCTCTGCCACCTCGAGCAGTGCCCAAGCGGAATCCGGAATATCGGCTATGTAGTAGTTCAATTTCGCCGGGCTATCCAACAGAACGAGCATGGATTTGGAGTCCTCGCGTTGTTTGAGGGCATATATTTTAGCGACAGCTTCTGCGTTCGTTGCATCACATCCTATACCCCAAACGGTATCCGTGGGATAGACGATGATGCCTCCGGCGCGCAACACACGCAGCGCTTCCTGCAAATCCGTTTTATCGTATCGCATATTCATAAAACGGCGCAAAATTACTGCTTTTTTTGCGAATACGCAAATATTTTGACTTTTTTCTTGTGTATGTCTAAAAAATTTTATACCTTTGCAGCCGCAAAGGTTTAGAATAGGAAAAATATGACTACTTTAACACGTAGCGAAAAAGCACAAATAATGGCAGACATGAAGTCGTACGATGAACACTGGGATCTCGGTCACGGCTGGTCTGGCGATATGTAATAACACCCCGCTGCGAGGTTTTCGCGGCCGCTGAGCTCAGCAGCGTAAAAAAGTGAGGACACAATAAAAGGCGTTTATTAACGTTGTTTGCGACTAACTGAAATCTTCGCAACATTTCGTACACAGTCCAAACAACAACGATGAATGTCCTCGTGGATATGTATATTCTATCCACGCTCGCTCAGTGGGCGGGCGGGTTGTACATATCGAGCGTGGATTTCGGTTGTTTTTCTACTGTGTACAGGGATTGCGAAGCCCTCAGTTAGCGTGAAGAATAAACGGACTTCACGCTTTTCGTGTATATATATGTGATCAAATAAACTTATATGCCAATCCCCGAAGGCGTTAGAGGGGGAAATAAAACAACAATCTAATGAAAAAGTATCTCTTTTTTGCAGCAGCGCTGCTATGTGCAACCGCTGCCAACGCCAAACTCTGGCGAATTAACTACGATGACAACGCGCAAGCGGACTTCAAAACAATCAAATTATGCCTCGCTTGGAATGGCTTTACGGATGGCGACACGCTGTACATGGAGCCGGGTGTCCATAACGGTTCATCTACCGATAATACCGTTTCTAAATCCTGTACTATCATTGGCCCGGGATGGGGTTTCCAATCTTCAACAAATAGTATTTCGGAACTTGAAAGTGCTGTGTTGAATGGCAATTTATATTTAAGTAGTAAAGACGGGATTTCCGTAAAAATATATGGCATTGTAGCTACTAACGGAATTAGTGTGAATTCGACTTCTACAGCGTATAAACTCTCCAACTTGGTAATAGAAAGGTGTTACGCTTCAACAATAACTAATCTCTATACAAATAATTTGACAGTGAAGAATTGTTTTACATTTGGAAATATATCAATTTCTAGTACAACCACAGCCAGTATTATAGGCAATATTATCCGCGGTCAATTAAACTTATGTACACCAGGAGTCCGCTTGGTGGTTGACCATAATACAATATGTGCTTCCACGGGAACATCTAATATGTTAGTTGATATGGATGAAAAAACCGTATTCTCAAATAATATTGTTATTAATTCATCTAAAGCGGATTATGTGAATATTAATGCTTTCTTGGAGCCTTCTTATTCCATGTATAACAATGTGATTTCTTTCACTACTGCAACGATCGAAGATGCAGAATATAAAGGAGATCACACATATGATGCGTTGAAAGATCCATCTTGCACCAATAAGATTGACGCTACGGTTGCTAACACATTTAAGTGTCATATTGACAACGGCATTGTTGACAACGCAATGTATTACTATGTAAAAGATGACGCTGTTGCTAAAACAGCTGATAGCAAAGGCGGCGAGTGTGGTGCCTTCGGTGGGGACTATCCTTACCAACTCAATGGTCGTCCGAACGGTGTGCCGTACCTCTACGACATTGTTGTGCCGACGCACACCGACAATAATCAACTTAAAATTTCATTCAAAGTAGCAGGCAACAATGAATAAGCAATCACTATTCCATTTCAAGGGATTGACGATGCTCGTCTTTCTTCTTGGAATAGCAGTGCTTCCTCTCTCGGCAGCTCTGCGAGGCGAGTATTGGCTGGATAGTGACCCGGGGCATGGTAAAGCAACCGCTTTTACCCCACAAGAGAATACACAACTAACCATTTCTACAAGCAGTATACAAGACGGGTTACACCTCTTAGGCGTGCGCGTCAAAAATAATAAGGTTTGGAGCCAGACATATCTCTATATGTTCTTTAGACATACGGCTTCTATGAGCGAAATTATTGCAGGTGAGTATTGGTTAGATAGTGACCCCGGGCATGGTAATGCAACTGCTTTTACACCTTCAGCCAAAACAGATCTGGCTATTCCGACGAACTCCTTAGAGGACGGATGGCATGTGTTAGGTCTGCGCGCCCGAAATAATACTAATTGGAGTCAGACATATATCTATATGTTCTACAAAGACTCCTATGGCCCGAACGAACTTTCCGCCGCAGAATACTGGATTGATACAGACCCCGGAATAGGAAAAGCCACTTCTATTGCAGTCTCTCCTTCATCCTCAACGGTGGAGTTCACACTTGATCAATTAGACACCTTGCCTAAAGGTTATCACACGCTTGGCTTGCGTGCCAAACGTGGACACGATTGGTCGTTCACCTACAAACGTCAGTTTATGAACGTCAATGCCGGGCTGAAAATGAACGTAGAGAAAGTGGTTGCTTGGTGGGATAGCGACACAGAGAATCTCATCAATGTGCCGTTTGTTATTGAGAACGGAGAAGCAGTTATTAACAATTATATCTTAGACGCTTCTGCACTCACCTACGGCGCACACCAACTCCATTTGCGTGCTACAGCCGATACGCGTGAGAGCGCAACCTACACTTACGATGTCTGCAAAAATGCCATCCCGCAGTTCTCCGTCCTACAGGATACGCTTTGTTTAGGAGATGAACTGATCATCTTGGACGAAAGCCAGGATGTGCAGCCGGAGACCTCGTACGCTTGGGATATGGATGGAGACGGTAAGACCGACTATACCGACAAGGGCGATTTACTCTATACTTATTCCAAAGCCGGTAAATATACGATCACGCTTACTATACAAACCGGCGAGGGATGCGAAAGTGTTTACACCAAAGACGTTGTCGTCTTAACTAAGAGTGCGCCTACTGTCAAACTAACTCGTGACAAGAATGCCATATGCGAAGGAGAAAGCGTCATATTTACTGCGACGCCGACCAACGGTGGTGATCAACCGCTCTATACATGGTATAAGAACAACGTAGAAATAGCCGGAGAAAAAGAAGCACAACTTACCTTGAGTGACCTAAAGGACAAGGATACCATCCAAGTGCAGTTAACTACAAGCAATAAGTGCGCATCTTCTACAACGGCGCTCTCTTCCAAACTAACCCAGACCGTGTATGCCCTGCCGGTGATAGAGTTCCTCTTCGCTGAAACCTATTACACGGACGAAAATGCCTTCTCGTTGACCAATTTGGCTACGCCTACCGGCGGTACGTTCTACATCAACGATGCAGAAGCCAAACTATTCAACCCAAAGACCAACGAGACGGGCACTTATACCGTACGTTATGAGGTAACCAATAACAACGGCTGTAAGTCTGAAGCAGAAACGACTTTCGAACTGAAAGAGCGTCCGATAGACCCGACTGCGAATGAGAACATCACAAATGAACTCATACCCACTAAGGTATTGATCAACGATGTCATCTTCATCCTTCGTGGCGATAAAACCTACACCATAGACGGACGATTAGTCCGTTAAAGGGATCCCGCAGATTTTTAATCTGTGGGAAGAGGAGGAAACATGACCATTACATTTGTTATATAGTAACTTAATCATGGATCATCGTTTTCGACGAGGACAAGAGGTAAAATAGCGTCTATGCGCGGCAGATTCATATGCCGCCTTACATCTTTGTTAAGTGCGCGGGACGTCAGTTCCGCGTATTTTCTTTCTTCCTTTTCAGGGCAATAGGATTGCCCGCTTGCCCTCTGTTCATTACTCCGGCATCACATGTCGGATAGAGATGCCGTGAAACTGTTCCTTTCTTGAAAACTACAAAATTATGATATTTCCGCACCCCAAAATTTGCATATATCAAAAATTTGTTGTACCTTTGCACACAAAATTAGGACCCGAGTTAGGGTAATCGTTAGGGCGGAAGATATGCGGCATTAGGTAATCCTAGACCATGCTTATTGTAACAAACATGTAACTAACTATAAATCAGCAACCTAAAAATCATGTCTCAACATCTGAAATCTCGCATTATTCGGCGTTTGAAAGCTGCTGTTTCGTACTACCCGCCTCATGCCGACATTTCCGCTTCCCATGCACGGGGAGTGCGCTATTTTGTGCCGGTAATAGGCATTGATGCGTTGTGGGGCGCCATGAACACCGTCAAGGAAGGACGCCACTACAAAAAACACATCATCGTCCGCCGTGTCCCGCGCCGCGGAGGACAGCTCCTGCAGCTCTACACCTACCGTTTCCCCAAGTCTTGGTCTGCAGCCTGTGTCGCTAACCGCGAACTCATCAAGGAAGCGCAACGCCGCGCACATGCCCTCGAACATGACTGCTCCTATGCCGGTATCGACTGGCATATCCGCTTCTTCAAGCATTATTTCCGTGTCGTCAAAGGCGGTGCCGCACCCGAACCTGGCATGAAACGCTACTCCCGTTTCTACCAATACACCTACGTCGCCATCTACCGCGAACTCAAGGCCGCACAATCCGAACAAACCCAAGTGCAAACCACCCAACAAGCGCAAGCCACCCAACAACAGGCAGAGCCTCTGCAACACCCCGCGCAAACCGCACAACAAGCCCATGAACCCGCGATTAACATGGATGACATCACCTTCAACCCCATCCGATATCTACCTTCGCGCACTCGCCGTGTCTATCCCTTGCGTCGTGTCCTTGCAGCTCGTGACTACATAAACGACCCGCCACCCAAACCCTCCCCCCTAATCCCTAACCCCTATTTGACAAGCAAATGATACAATTTTAAGAAAATTTCTTAAAAAACACGGAATATCTTGCATAATTGCAAAAAAAGTTGTATCTTTGCAGCCGATTTAAAAATGTCTGATTAAAAATTCAAAAATATTTAAAACAATGAAAGAGTTAGATCTTACCAAGTATGGTATCAAAGGTGCGACTGTAATCGCCCACAACCCGTCCTACGAGTATCTGTTCGCAGAGGAGACCAAGCCGGAGTTGACCGGTTATGCTAAAGGTCAGAACACTGAGCTGGGCGCTGTGAACGTAATGACCGGTATCTATACCGGCCGTTCGCCGAAAGACAAATACATCGTGATGGACAAGAACTCGAAGGACACCGTTTGGTGGACCACCGAGGGTTACAAGAACGATAACCACCCGATGTCTGAAGAAGTTTGGGCTAAGGTAAAAGAGTTGGCTATCAAAGAGTTGAGCGGCAAGAACCTCTATGTAGTGGACGCCTTCTGCGGTGCTAACAAGGACACCCGCATGGCTGTTCGTTTCATCGTAGAGGTAGCATGGCAGGCTCACTTCGTAAAGAACATGTTCATCCAGCCGAGCGAAGAGGAGTTGGCTAACTTCGAGCCGGACTTCGTGATCTACAACGCTTCGTTGGCAAAGGTTGAGAACTACAAAGAGCTCGGTCTGAACAGTGAGACTTGTGTGGCTTTCAACACTACGAGCCGTGAGCAGGTTATTTTGAACACCTGGTATGGCGGTGAAATGAAGAAAGGTATGTTCTCCATGATGAACTACTACCTGCCGTTGAAGGGTATCGCTTCGATGCACTGCTCGGCTAACACCGACATGGAGGGCAAGAACACCGCTATCTTCTTCGGTCTGTCCGGTACCGGTAAGACCACGTTGAGTACCGATCCGAAACGTCTGCTCATCGGTGATGACGAGCACGGATGGGATGATCAGGGTGTGTTCAACTTCGAGGGCGGTTGCTATGCAAAGGTAATCAACTTGGACAAAGAGTCTGAGCCGGACATCTACGCTGCTATCCGTCGTAACGCATTGTTGGAGAACGTAACTGTTGACGCTAACGGCAAGATCGATTTCGCTGATAAGAGCGTAACCGAGAACACCCGTGTAAGCTATCCGATCAACCATATCGAGAAGATTGTTCGTCCGGTATCTGCAGGTCCTGCAGCTAAGAACGTGATCTTCCTGAGTGCGGATGCTTTCGGCGTTCTGCCTCCTGTATCGATCCTGACTCCGGAGCAGACGAAGTACTACTTCCTGAGCGGTTTCACCGCTAAGTTGGCAGGTACCGAGCGTGGTATCACCGAGCCGACTCCGACTTTCTCTGCTTGCTTCGGTCAGGCATTCCTGGAGCTCCACCCGACGAAATATGCTGAGGAGCTCGTTAAGAAGATGGAGAAGAGTGGTGCGAAGGCATACCTCGTTAACACCGGTTGGAACGGAACGGGCAAGCGTATCTCGATCCGCGACACCCGCGGTATCATCGACGCTATCCTCGGTGGTGACATCCTCACTGCTCCGACGAAGAAGATCCCGTACTTCAACTTCGAAGTACCGACTGCTCTGCCGGGTGTTGATCCTGCTATCCTCGATCCGCGCGACACTTATAAGGACGCTGCTGAGTGGGAAGTTAAGGCAAAAGACTTGGCTGCTCGCTTCATCAAGAACTTCGATAAGTACACTACGAACGAAGCTGGTAAGGCGCTTGTTGCTGCTGGTCCGCAACTCTAATTGTTCGCACAGCCTATGGCTGAAGATAAAACAAAGAAAATCGCCATGTACCGCCGTTGGGCGTACATGGCGATTGCTATTTTAGCAGCTGCTTTGCTGCCTTTGTCTTCTCCCTTATCGTTTCTGCAAGACGAGGGCATCATCTACATACGCAGTTTTACGATGAATCAGGAGCGTTTTATGATGCTTCAGACCGAGTTAGACAGTGGTGTTACCGAAGTAGCGGCCACGATGTCGGTTAAAGGGTTGTATTATTGCTATTGGGCGATGCTGATAGGGGCTATAGGTGCTTTGCTATGTATGATGTCGCCTTATGCTCGTCTTTGGATGTGCGATATCACGATGGTGGCAGCAGGAGCCTATTATGTGCTTTTGATTATCTATGCGCTGCGCATAGGGGATGTCTATTTCCCGACCATAGGAGTGTCTTGGGGAACTTTCTTACCGGCCATTGTCTTGGAGATGATGGTTCTCACGCATGGTAACGTGCACCGATACGGTCATTATCTGGATGACGAGATAGAGGGAGAAGAGGATTAGGTCAAGGTATTGGGTTCGTACCGTCTCCATTTCTCAATGAGGGCGGTCATGTCTTCCGGCCATTGGCTATCAAAGAAAAGTCTTTCTCCCGTGCGCGGGTGCGTAAAACCTAATGTACGCGCGTGTAATACCTGTCTGGGGCAGAGCGCGAAGCAGTTTTCGATATATTGTTTATATTTCTGGGTGCGGAGTCCTTTGAGGATTTCGCATCCTCCGTATTTCTCGTCGCAGAAAAGCGGATGCCCGATGTGCTTCATGTGCACGCGTATCTGATGGGTGCGTCCTGTTTCCAGACGACATTCCACTAAAGTCACATACGGAAAACGCTCGAGTACACGCCAATGAGTGATTGCGTCTTTGGCTTGCGGGCAGTCCTCGAGATCCCAAACCCGATAAATAGTTCGGTCTTTATTATCACGGGCCAGCGCCCCTTCTATGGTACCGCTGTCTTCTTGGAACGTGCCCCATACGAGTGCGTTGTAGGTTCGTTCGGTCGTATGATTGAAGAATTGCTTGGCGAGATGGGCTTTGGCTTCCGGTGTCTTGGCTATGAGAAGCAGACCTGAGGTGTCCTTATCAATGCGATGGACGAGGCCGATTGATGGATCATTCATGTCAAGTTTTTCGCCGAAATAGTACGCGAGAGCGTTCAATAAGGTGTGCTCATAGTTCCCATGCCCGGGATGCACAACAAGCCCCGCCGGTTTGTTGATGACCATCAGGTCGTCGTCTTCGTATACAATGGTTAGAGGAATATTTTCCGGCGTGATGGTAAAGTCGTGCGGTTCATGGTCAAGAAGGACCTGTATGACATCGCCTGGTTTCACGCGATAATTGGAGGCCACAGGTGTTCCGTTCACCCATACATTACCTGCATCCGCCGCAGTTTGTATACGGTTTCTGCTGGTATTGGTCATATGCTCCGCCAGATATTTGTCAATGCGTTCTTTGCCTTGACCCTTATCTACTTCGCAACGCCATCTCTCCCAAAGTTCTTCGGATTCTATGGACTCTATGTCTTCGTTCTCAACCATTTAGAACCATGTTTCTTCTTCGTGATCCGTATTGGTTACGGTTGCTGTTTTCTCGATATCGGCGGAGAGGTACATCGTAACCGTTTCGCCCTCTAAGAGAAGATGTCCTTCGGAGGGTTGCTGACGATAGACGTATTGCGGCACGCCTTCTTCGGACGGTTCGTCATAGTAAACCGCTCCTACGGTGAGTCGGTTTCTAAGAAGTGTGCTTCGTGCTTCCTGGAAGCTTAAACCGATGATGCTCGGAACCTCCACCTGCTCCGTTCCTTTTCCGAAGCCTACTACCAGCCGCACTTTGGTGCCTACTGCAATCTTCTCGCCAGGCTGTACACTCTGTCCATGGGCTTTCACATCCAGTACCAAATCGCGGAAAGCGGAAGGTTCGTAATCATATATCGTGTCTACGATGAGACCTAATCCACGCAAGGTAGTCTCAGCTTGTCGATAACTCATATCTTGGAGGTTCGGCATCGGAATTTGTCGTTTACCCGAAGCATTGACCGTAACATACACCGCTCGTCCGAGTTTGGCATGGCTATCAGGCATTGGGTCTTGCTCTACGATGGTACCGAAAGGCACTTTCTCGGAATAGGTAGAGTCGATGACCACTAAGCGCAGACCTTGTTGATCCAGTACAGCTTCTGCTTCTTCTTTCGGTAACCCGCGCACATTCGACACTTCCACTTCCACTCCATGCTGGGTATAACTCTTGAGGTACGCGATCAGGGACACTAAAATAATGACTACTACTACAATCGCTAAAAGTATATTTATACCCAGAAAAATGGCGTCAGATTTATCAAAAATATTCTTTTTTCCCATAAAATGCAAAATTTATTGCGCAAAATTACAATTTTTTTTGGATATATGCAAAAAATATCGTACTTTTGCACCGTTTTTCGCAAAAAGGCGAAGACATAACATAATTTTTAAGCTTAAAAAAACAATTTTGAGTATGAAAAAGATGCTTCTTATCGTAGCTGTTGCTTTCGCTGCAATGGCTTGCGGAAACAAGTGCGACAAAAAGTGCTGTGAGGCTGAGGCTGAGGCTCCTGCTGTTGAGGCAGTAGAGGCTCCTGCTGAGGAAGAGGCTGCTCCTGCTGAGGAGCAAACTCTGATCGAGCGCGCTGTTGAACTTGGTGAGGATGTTGCTGCTGAGGCTCAGAAGTAATTAACCTTTACTTACGTAGAGGAAACTCACAAAAAGAAGCGACCCTTTCGGGCCGCTTTCTTTTTATTTAGTTTTTGATCAAGCACTTACCGGTCATTTCTTTCGGCTGCTCGATGCCTAAGATATGACAGATCGACGGAGCTACGTCGGCGAGAATACCGTTCTCTACTTTTGCGTTCGTATGGTTCTTGCTGATATATACGAAGGGTACAGGATTGAGCGAGTGAGCGGTATTCGGCGAACCGTCGGCATTGATGGCATTGTCGCAGTTACCGTGATCCGCAATGATGATGATCTCGTAGTCATTGCGTAAAGCCGTTTCTACGGTCTCGTTTACGCAGATATCGATAGCTGTGATGGCCTGCTGGATCGAGTTGTACACTCCCGTGTGACCTACCATGTCGCCATTGGCGTAGTTGAGGATGATGCAGTCGTATTTCTGGCTGTTGAGCGCGTCGCGCAGCGCGATCGTCACTTCCGGAGCCGACATCATCGGTTGCAGGTCGTATGTCGCTACTTTCGGACTCGGGATCAGGATACGGTCTTCGTTCTCGAATTCCGCTTCACGACCACCGTTAAAGAAGAAGGTTACGTGTGCAAATTTCTCGGTTTCGGCAATACGTAACTGCTTGAGGCCCAGCTTGCTGACTACTTCTCCGAGGGTGTTGCTGACATTCTCTTTGGGGAACAGCACGTGCAGACCTTGGAAGGACGAATCGTACGGGGTCATGCAGCAGTAATGGAGGTTCGGAATGGTCTTCATTCCATTCTCCGGCATGTCTTGCTGCGTGAGTGCGATCGTGATCTCTTTGGCGCGGTCGTTACGATAGTTAAAGAAGATGACGGCATCGCCTTCTTCAATCGTAGCGAGCGGTTTGCCGTTGCGCACATGTACGATCGGCTTGATGAATTCGTCCGTTACTTCTGCGTCATAGCTGGCTTGCATCGCTTCGTGCATGTTCTCGAAAGCAGCACCTGTGCCGTTTACCAACAGGTCGTATCCTACTTTGACGCGCTCCCAGCGTTTGTCACGGTCCATGGCATAGAAACGACCGCAGATAGAAGCGATCTCACCGGCCGATTTCGCGCAATGTGCCTCGAGCTGGTCAATGAATCCGATACCCGAACGCGGGTCGGTATCACGACCGTCCATGAAGCAATGGATGAAGGTTTTGCCTTGCAGTTCGTATTTAGCTGCTATGTCGCAGAGATAGAACAGGTGCTCGAGGCTGGAGTGCACTCCTCCGTCCGAAGTGAGGCCCATGAAATGGATCTTCTTGCCGTTCTCCTTAGCGTAACTGAAGACGGCTTTGATCTCCGGATTTTCTAAAATACTACCGTCTTTGCAGGCGCGGTTGATTTTTACTAAGTCTTGATACACCACGCGACCGGCTCCGATATTGAGGTGACCTACTTCGGAGTTACCCATCTGGCCATCGGGAAGACCGACATTTTCGCCACTCGCTTGCAACTGCGAGTTGGGGTAGGTTTGCAATAACTTGTCCCAGTGGGGCGTGGAGGTACAATGGATGGCATCAGCGGTATCTTTATGACCGATGCCCCATCCGTCCAAAATCATTAATAATGCTTTACTCATTTTGCTATATTGTTTAGTTGATTTCAATTTTGCGGCGCAAAATTACTACTTTTTTTCCATATATGCAAGAAAACGGTAAAAAAAATGCAGAACCCAACTTTCTCAACGACAATACGACTTTAGTCCAACAAGCCTCCGATTTGCCTCTAATAAAAGTTAAAAGTCTAATTAATTTAGAAAAACAAAAAACGGGTGCATAAATGGATTTTTAGGGAAAATAGCGCAAAATTTCTAAAAAAATTTGCGTAATTGAAAAAAATGTTGTATCTTTGCGCACTTTTTGTGTGTCGTGCGCGAATGTGTGCGCTACGCATACGCGAAAAATTGCATATTATATTATTAAAAATACACAACAAACAATTATGCAAAACAAAGGACTAATTCGAATTTTGGCCGTATGTCTTTTCTTGGCATGCGCCTACTATCTGTCGTTCTCTTTCAGAACGCGCCAGTACGATCGAAAAGCCAAAGCCTACGCTGAGGCTCAGGCCACGGTTGACGGGGTAGTGAATGACTCTGTAGCGAAAGTGAAAGAGGCATTTTTCTATGACTCGATTGCAACCAAGAAGATTTGGTTTGGTAACACGCTGAAGCAGTGCCGCGAGAAAGAGATCAACTTGGGTCTTGACTTGAAGGGCGGTATGAACATCACGATGGAGGTTTCCGTACCGGAGATCCTCGATGCGTTGAGTGGTCATAACACTTCGGAGAACTACAAGAATGCGATTGCTGCAGCTAAAGAGAAGCAGAAAAAGAGCGGCGATGATTTCCTGACGCTGTTCTTCCAGTCTTTCCACGAGGTAGCTCCGAATGCTAAGTTGGCTTCGATCTTTGCTACAATGGAGTTGAAGGACAAAGTGAAGAGCAACATGGAGGACGCTGAAGTTGAGAAAGTGATCCGCGAAGAAGTAGAGGACGCTATCAACAACTCGTTCAATGTGCTTCGTACCCGTATCGACCGTTTCGGTGTTGTACAGCCGAACATCCAGAAGTTGGCTCAGTCCGGTCGTATCCTGATTGAGTTGCCGGGTATCAAAGATCCGAAGCGTGTAGAGAAGCTGTTGCAAGGTAGTGCTAACTTGGAGTTCTGGGAGACCTATGAGTTATCCGAGATCCTTCCTGCTTTGGCACAGATCAATCGTGAGTTCGCAGCAATGGCTCCTGAGGCTGAGGCTGTAAAGGAAGAGGCTCCGAAAGCAGAGGCGAAAGAAGAGAAGGCAGAGGGTGATGACCTGGCTGACTTGGTGGAGAACCTGAATGCGGATTCTGTTGCAGCTGCAGCTAACCAAGAGGCTCAGATTGCTGAGTACAAGCGCAACAACCCGCTGTTTGCCCTGTTGAACACGCCGATCAACGAGAATGGTCAGGCAAGTCGTGGTCCGGTAGTAGGTGCTTATGTTCACTATTCGGATACCGCCAAGGTAAATGAGATGTTGCAGTCTCGTATCGCGAAGACCGTTCTGCCGCAGGATGTACGTTTCTGCTGGTCGGTTAAGCCGGTAGATGAGCGCGGTTCGTACTATCAGGTGATTGCTTTGAAGGCAAAGGCTGATGGTCGTGCAAGTTTGGAAGGCGATGTGATCACGGATGCTCGTGCTGACTTCTCGCAGATGAGTGTTTATGCCGAGGTTTCGATGGCTATGAACGCAGAGGGTGCCCGTAAATGGCAGCACCTGACAGGTCAGAACATCGGTAAATGTGTAGCTATCGTATTGGACGGCTATGTATACAGTTTCCCGAAGGTTAATGATGAGATCGCAGGCGGTCGTAGCCAAATCACCGGTAACTTCACCGTTGAAGAGGCAAAAGACTTGGCAAACACCTTGAAGTCCGGTAAGATGCCGGCTCCGGCACATATCATTGAGGAGAGCGTTGTAGGTCCGTCTCTGGGTCGCGAGGCTATCCGTGCCGGTTTGCTCTCGTTTGTATTGGGCTTCGTGCTGATCCTCATCTACATGATTTTCTATTACGGTTGGATCCCGGGTCTCATCGCCGATGCGGCTTTGGTATGTAACGTCTTCCTGCTGGTAGGTATTCTGTCTTCGTTCAGTGCTGTTCTGACCTTGCCGGGTATTGCCGGTATCGTCTTGACGATGGGTATGGCGGTCGATGCGAACGTGCTTATCTACGAGCGTATCCGTGAGGAGTTGCGCGGCGGTAAGGGTATGCGTAAGGCTATCGAGGACGGTTTCAAGGGAGCCATCAGCGCTATCGTCGATGCGAACGTAACTTCGTTCCTCACCGGTGCTATCTTGGCTATCTTCGGTACGGGTCCGATCAAGGGCTTCGCTGTAACCTATATGATCGGTATCATCTCGTCCTTCTTGACGGCTGTGTTCATCACTCGTCTGTTGCTGGAAGACTACTGCAAGAAAGAGGACGCAAAGGAGTTGAGCTTCACTACGAAGTTGATGCAGAACTTCTTGCAGAATATCCACTTTGACTTTGTCAATGCTCGTAAGATTGCTTACTGCGTATCCGGTGTTGTATTGATCTTCGCTATCCTCGGTTTGGAGCCGCACTTGTTCGGTAAACTGAACTTGGGTATCGACTTCTCCGGTGGACGTAACTATGTGGTTCGTTTTGATCAGAGCATCAATACGCAAGAGGTACGCGCTAATCTGGATAAAACCTTCAGCGCTACGCTTGAGGACGGTGAGTTGTTCTCGTTGAACGTAATTACCTATGGTAATGACGCTAACCAGGTACGTATCTCGACCAACTATCGTATCAACGATGAGTCGGCTAATGCGAACGATAAGATCGACTCTCTGCTCTATGTGGGTTGCAAGCCGTTCTTGGGTGAGAACATCACCTATGAGGACTTCACGACGACGGAGTCGAATGCAGAGGTTGGTATTATGTCGAGCCAGAAAGTAGGACCGGCTATTGCCGATGATATCAAGACAAGTGCCGTTTGGGCTGTCTTGGCGGCATTGGTAGTTATCTTCCTTTATATCTTGCTGCGTTTCCGCAACTTCGCTTACTCGGTAGGTGCTATTGCTGCCTTGGCGCACGATACAATCATCATCCTGGGTCTGTATGCTATCCTCTGGAAGATCATGCCGTTCTCTATGGAGATCGACCAAGCGTTCATCGCGGCTATCCTGACTGTTATCGGTTATTCAATCAACGATACGGTGGTTATCTTCGACCGTGTACGTGAGTACAATACGCTCTATCCGAAGCGCGACCGCAAGATCAATATCAACGATGCATTGAACAACACCTTGAGCCGTACGTTCTCGACCTCTATGAGTACGTTCGTAGTATTGCTGGCTATCTTCGTATTCGGCGGTGAGACGATCCAAGGCTTCGTATTCGCGCTCCTCATGGGTGTGATCGTAGGTACTTACTCGTCTGTGTTCATCGCTTCGCCGATCGCTTATGACATCCAGATGGCGCAAGCACGTCGCGCAGAGAAGAAAGCAGCATTGAAGAAATAAATCCATTCCCTAAAACGAATGAAAAGCGACTTTCTTAAATACGCCGTTTCGCAGGGTTTGAATTCCATGCATGTAGAGAATATCATGTCTCGCAGTATGGATTCAACCCGCGCGAGCAGCGGATATATATCGCCTACTATCCTGGAGGAACGTCAGTTGAACGTGACCCAGATGGACGTCTTCAGTCGCTTGATGATGGATCGTGTTATTTTCCTCGGTACAGAGGTAAATGACTATACGGCCAATGTCATCCAGGCGCAGTTGCTCTATCTGGACTCTACGGATAGCGAGCGCGATATCAACCTGTATCTTAATACGCCGGGCGGTTCTGTTTATGCCGGTTTGGGCATCTATGACACGATGCAGTTTGTTAAGGCGCGTGTAGCCACTATCTGCACGGGTTTGGCAGCTTCTATGGGTGCGGTGCTACTCGTAGCCGGAGAGAAAGGAATGCGTGCTGCATTACCTCATAGCCGTGTGATGATTCATCAACCCTTAGGAGGCATCCAGGGTCAGGCGAGTGATATTGAGATTACAGCCAAAGAGATTCTTAAACTGAAAGACGAACTCTATCAGATCATCTCCGATAAGTCCGGTAAGTCTATGGAGCAGATTCGCCAAGATGCAGATCGAGACCACTGGATGACAGCTGCAGAGGCCTTGGAGTATGGTATGATTGATCGTGTTTACACCAAGAAAGAATAATGGCACGTAAGTCACAAAGAGTTTGTAGTTTCTGCGGTCGTCCGATGGAGCACCTCTTCACAGGTATGTCGGACGAAGTGCTGATTTGTAACGAGTGCATTGAAGCCGGTCATCAGATGATCGCTACAATGCCGAAGAAGAAAAGTACTGCGGAGGATTCCCTAAATATGGAAACCCTCCCAACTCCGCAAGAGATGAAAGAATTTATGGACTTATATGTCATTGGCCAAGATGAGGCCAAACGTTACCTTTCCGTAGCCGTTTATAACCACTACAAGCGTCTCTTGCAGGAAATCAGCAATGATGATGTAGAGATCGAGAAAAGCAATATCTTGCTGGTTGGTTCGACGGGTACGGGAAAGACGTTATTGGCTCGTACGATAGCGAAGATGCTGAAGGTGCCTTTTGCTATCGGCGATGCGACTGCCTTAACGCAGGCCGGATATGTAGGCGAAGACGTGGAGTCTTTGTTGGTCCGCCTGCTGCAAGATGCGGACTTCGATGTGAAGAAAGCACAGCGAGGTATTGTCTTCATTGATGAGATCGATAAGATCGCGCGAAAATCGGAAAATATGTCCATCACTCGTGACGTGAGTGGCGAAGGCGTACAGCAGAGTTTGTTGAAGATGCTGGAAGGTTCGATCGTCAATGTACCGCCCAAGGGAGGACGTAAACATCCGGAGCAGGAGTTGCTGCAGGTGGATACGAAGAATATCCTTTTTATTTGCGGCGGTGCCTTTGACGGTATTGAGCGTATGATCTCGCAGCGCATGAACACCCAAACGGTAGGTTTTGCTGCGCAAGAGAAGGCCGCTCAGGTGGATAAGAACAACTTGCTGCAGTATATCGCGCCGCAGGACCTTAAGTCGTACGGATTGATTCCTGAGATTATCGGTCGTTTACCGGTTTTGACCTATCTGCAGCCGCTTGATAAGGTAGCGCTGCGTAATATCCTTACCGAACCGAAAAACGCGCTTACCAAGCAATATAAGAAGTTGATGGCGATGGATAACGTATCGCTGTCCTTCGATGATGATGCGCTCGATTTCATCGTAGATAAAGCCATCGAGTATAAACTCGGCGCACGCGGATTACGCGGACTGATGGAGTCCGTGATGAACGACCTGATGTACGACTTACCGAGTCATAAAAAAATCGGTGAATCGAAATCATTCACCGTTACCAAAGCTTTTGTTCAAGAGAAATTAGATCGCGCCCGTCTGACGCGTCTTCAGAAAGCGGGTTAGTCTTAGAATCCGCTGTACACTATCTCCAATGACATTCCGTTCTTAGCGGAGCGAATCTGCGTAGCAGAGACAGTCTGTTGCTGCCTTACCGAGGTAACAACGGAACTGCTATTAATATTTACCGTCACAGGCACTAGCATCATCGATAAGTAGGAATCTCCCGACTCCTTGCGAAGCTGATTTGTTAAGAAATCTGAAAGATCATAGGAGTAGAAATACGTCGTGTTACCTAATGAGTCAGTGCCTTGTTGCAATGCCGATAAGAGGGCGCAGGTGTCCGAAGGCAGTTCTTTATTCTTAAAGAAACGCTCCATACTGTTCTCTTTGATGAGCAACATGTACGCGGCCGGTTGTAACCAATCATCGCGTGTGATATCGCCTGTAGCACCGGAGAATACATTTGTTACCTCTACGCGTACCTGCGCTTTATTAACGTACGGGCGCTTGAAGAGAATGGTAACGCTATCGTGGGTTGCATTCCATGTTGTATCATATATCAGGCTACTGATAATAGTATCCGCGATCACTTCCATCGGAAACTCCAGGCGCGTGTACACGCCCGCGGGTGCTACGATATAATTATAGGTGTCGGAGTCCTGTTGCATCTCCTCTACCAACTGCTTTTTATCCTCGTAAGAGAGATGATTCACCGTGCGTACTTCGGAGTTGGCATAGAAGGCTTTCATGTCATTCACTGTGGTATCCTTTCCGTTCTTGGAGTACGTGAAATGATAGAACACGCCTAATGCGATATCGGAGATATTCAGGATGGTAGAGGAACCGAACGACGTCTCAATCAACAAGCCTTTGAATTGCTCATTGAAACGCTCCTGACTCTCGAAAGTCTGGATCGCAGCGAAGTATTGCGTGAAGTCGTCATTGAGTTTCATGCGAAGCATGGGCGAGTAGGTACCGTCGCTATTCTTAATGGAATCCAGTTTCTCCGAGGCCACAACGATGCGATGGTTCTGCAGGATACTCAAGTCACGTGAGCAGTAATCCGAGATATTGATATTCGTGGGATATGTCCCGGAATAACGGAAGGTATTCCGATCCATCATGTAGGCGTTGATCGCCAAGGGCGAGTTAGCATCTCCTACCCAACTCTGATAATACATGAAAAGGCAAATCGAGTCCACCGATTCAAGAGAGAAGCCCTCCGGATAATGATAGCCCTCCGGGCAGGCCAATTGCGTTAAGATAGAGGCATGCAATACACCGTAGTCCGACTCGATTTCACCCAATAAGAAGGAGTCTGCCTGGGAAATAATAGCCCGACAGCTATCCACTGCCGAACGAAAAGCAAAAGTATCAGCCAATACAATCACTTCGTCCTCGATGGTCAGCACCGATTCTCCTGTATTCGCCACATCGTCTTTGCAGGCCGTGAAGGCAATTACAAAGGCGAGGATGAACCCTATCAACGCTTGTTTTTTACTCATTCTCCTCTGTTTCTTTCTCCAAGATAGTCTGGCAGAAATCCCATAGACGCTTGCTGGCCTCTACCGGTGTTTCTGTTTGTTCAAAAGGCAATATTGGTTTTCCCTTCGTCTCCGCATAGTTCGCAACACGCTGGTTCACTTTAGGGGTGGCATATACGATGGCATCCGAGAAATCAACCGCCAAGCGCATCAGTTCCTCATAGCCTACCGGGAAGCCGTCTATGCCGCGCACATCGGTATTGGTGATACCCTCGATACGCAGTTTCTCCGTGAAGCGGGTAGGGAACGGACGTTCGTATTCGTTATCATCCAGCATCAGCACTATTTTCGAATGCGCGAAGAACGGTTCGTCATTGAAGACGCGCTTCAGGTACAGCGGTGCCAAGGCACTCAGCCAGCCGGAGCATAAAATGATATCCGGCGTCCAACGTAGTTTCTTCACCGTTTCGATCACACCGCGCGCATAGAAGATAACGCGATCGTCGTTATCGCTGTACTCTACGCCATTCTCGTCCTTCACGCCTTTGCGGCGATGGAACAAGTCATCATTATCAATGAAATAAATCTGAATACGAGCCGATTGGATAGAGGCTACTTTAATGAGCAGCGGATGATCCGAATCCTCAATGATCAGATTCATACCCGAGAGACGAATCACTTCATGCAGCTGATTCCGGCGCTCATTGATTTCACCAAACTTGGGCATGAAGGTCCGTGTCTCATAGCCGTGCCCCTGAAAATACTCAGGTATTTGACGATTCAGCAAGCGTACAGGCGTCTCTTCTGCCAAGTAAGGGTATATCTCCTGCGAGATAAATAAAATACGATTCGGCTCTTTCATAGGCGTATGCACATTTTTTCGCGCTACAAAATTACAAAAAAAAATTGGATTAACGAAAAAAAAAGCTAAAAAAGTGCTGAAAAATTTTATTTTTCAATAATTTTTCACTAACTTTGCACGTTTTTTTGTGAAAAAGTACCTATTTTTATCATTTTTATTATGCAAATAATAACTACCAAAAAAGAACTTCAGGCTATAGTAACAGCCTGCAAAACGTCCGGTAAAACCATTGGACTGGTGCCAACTATGGGTGCATTACATGCGGGGCACGCCAGTTTAGTGGAGCGTGCGGTGAATGAGAACAATGTCTGTTTCGTTTCGGTATTTGTGAATCCTACTCAGTTTAATAACAAAGAGGATTTGGCGAAGTATCCGAGGGATATCAAACGCGATGCGGAGTTATTGCAGAGGATCGGTGCTGATTTTGTGTTTGCCCCTACGCCCGAAGAGATGTACACCGCTGAAGAGATGGATTCGACCTTCGCTTTTGATTTTGCGGGTTTGGATACGATGATGGAAGGTAAGATGCGTCCCGGACATTTCAACGGAGTCGTACAGGTGGTAAGTCGTCTGTTCTATCTGGTACAACCTGATAAGGCTTATTTTGGTGAGAAAGATTTTCAGCAGTTAGCGATCATCCATCATATGGTAGAACGCAGTTCTATGGCCGGTACGTTTGGAAATTTGCAGATAGTGAATTGTCCTATTGTACGAGAGGAATCGGGTTTGGCGCTTTCCAGTCGTAATGAACGCCTTTCGGATGCCGAGAAAAAAACTGCTTTGGCTATCAGTAAGACACTTTTTGAATCGTTAAAATGGGCGAAAGAGGCAGGGGCTACGGTAGCGCAAGTGCAGCAACGTGTTATTGATACAATCAATGCGGTAGAGGGTCTGGAAGTGGAGTATTACGAAATCGTGGACCAGACGACTTTGTTACCTGCTACGGGTTTTGAGCATGCTATCGGGTGTGTGACGGTCTATTGCGGTCCTGTTCGACTGATAGATAATATCAAATACTAATTGGTAATTGGAAATTGGTCCTTGTTTGCGACGCACATATTCCGTATCTCGTAGAAGCGGTCCGCATGAACTGGCCGCAGGTGCAGATTTGTCCGCTTGAACCGGAACAAATCGATGCTTTGGCAGTACGGGAAGCGGATGTATTAGTCGTGCGCACACGCACGCAGGTCAATAAAATATTATTAGAAGGTTCACGCGTGCGGCTGGTCTGCACGGCTACGATTGGTTTTGACCATATAGACACGGCCTATTGTGAAGCGCAGGGTATTCATTGGGCGTCTTGTCCGGGCTGTAATGCCAAGGCGGTTTGCGAATATATCGAAGAAGCGATAGAGGAAGTAATTTCCCATTTCCAATTTCCCATTTCCAATTTTTCAACTATCGGTATCGTGGGAGTGGGTCATGTCGGTTCGTTGGTGACCGAAATGGCTAAGCGAAGAGGGATGAATGTACTGCTGAATGATCCGCCTAAAGGAATTGGTGTTCCGCTTGACGAGATAGCCGAAAAAGCGGATATCATTACTTTCCACACTCCTTTGGATAGTTCTACGTTCCATCTCTGCGATGAAGCGTTTTTGAAGCGCTGTAAACCCGGTGCACTCATCATCAATGCGGCACGTGGAGGCGTAGTGGATGAAAAAGCACTATTAGAGAGCGGACATCCGTATATCTTGGATACCTGGGAGAATGAACCGGCTATCGATAGAAAGGTCTTAAACGGTGCTTTTCGCGCCTCTATGCATATTGCGGGCTATTCACAGGAGGGAAAATGGAATGCTTCGCAGATGTGCTTGAATCGGATTACAGAAGAATTTCAGTTACCGGCTGTTTCTTTACCGCTTTTGCCGCCTAAAAAGGTGCAGGAGAAGAATTGGCTTGAAACCATTACCGAAGTGCTCAAAGCATATCCGGAGCGATTTGAGACCTTGCGCAAAAACTATCCTTTGCGCTGATTTTTCAGAAGAAAACCTCTATAAAACAAAGAAGGTTGTCTCACGACAACCCAATCTTTTTACTTAACCTTAAATCTAATACCATGAAAAACACGGTGCAAAAGTACTGCTTTTTGACGAACTGACCAAATATTTTATCAAAAAAGTGTCATTTTTCTTCATTCTGTCAATTGCAGTTTACAAAATGTAGCCATTACTGGCAGAATAGAATATTTTAGTTCTCTTCCAATAAATCAGGTCTCCTTTCTTTGGTATGCGCTAAAGACCGCTCATAGTTCCATTCTTCTATCTTAGCCTGGTGTCCGCTGAGTAGGATCTCGGGCACTTTCCATCCTTTATATTCAGCAGGGCGTGTGTATACACCGGCTTCGAGTAGTCCGTCTTGGAATGAGTCATTGAGTGCGCTTTCTACATCGCCCAGTGCTCCGGGCAACAGACGTACGATCGCGTCTGTCATCATGGCCGCCGGCATCTCTCCGCCTGTGAGCACAAAATCTCCGATACTATATTCGCGCGTGATAAGATGATCGCGCACGCGCTGATCTACGCCTTTGTAATGACCGCAAAGGATGATGATATTTTCTTTGAGGGAAAGGCTGTTAGCCGCTTTCTGGTCAAAGCGTTCTCCGTCCGGTGCGGTGAAGATGATCTCGTCGTAGTGGCGTTCGGATTTAAGATGGGTGATGAGGCGATCAATGGGTTCTATCTGAAGCACCATACCGGCGCCAAAACCGAAAGCATAATCGTCCACTTTACGATGTTTGTCCAGCGTCCAGTCGCGTAAGTTATGCACGTATATTTCACAAAGACCTTTGGTCTTTGCGCGCTGGATGATCGAGTGATTTAACGGCGACTCGAGTAATTCGGGACAACAGGTGATGATATCTATTCGCATTGGAGATTTGAGATTTGAGATTTGAAATTTTATGGCACCGGGTCATAGCCGGATCCGCCCCAAGGATGACAACGGAGGATCCGTTTGATACCCAGCCATCCGCCTTTAAAAATACCGTATTTGAGTACCGCTTCAACCATATATTGGCTGCAGGTAGGTGTATAGCGGCAGGAGGGAGGTGTCAACGGTGAGATAAAGACCCGATAGAAATAGACAGGGAGGAGGAAAAACTTTCGGATAAAAGTTTTCCATTGGGAATTGGACATGGGAGATTGATTTTTCATCTCCGGTTTTTGATTTAACTCTCCGCTATTTTTTTCAGGGCTTTGCATATGGCTTTTTCGATGACGGCGAAGGATTGTGGGTCTTTATCCATATAATTGAACGCGATCTCATAGTGCTTTTCGCCCAGTAAGTCTTGATGAAGGCGATAAGCTTCGCGCATCAGGCGACGCAGGTGGTTTCGCTTGACTGCTTTTTTGAAGAGGGATTTGGGCGCCCAGACGAGAATCTGATTGGTTATGGGTGATTGGTTATTGGTGATTTCCTGAAACGTCACACGTAAAGGCCAAGCCGTGAAGCGCTGACCTTCTTTGTACAGTTGTGCGATGCGCAGCTGTCCGCATAGTTTATGTTCCTTTGGAAACCTATTCATTCACTCACCAATCACCAATTACCAATCACCAATTACCACTCATCCACTCATCCACTCATCCACTCATCCACTCACTCATTCTTCTCCAGGTAGTCCGCAATAGCCAGCGGCAGGGAAGCGAAAGGCAGTCCTTGTCCGGCTTCTATATCGACGCGGAAACCGGCTTCTTCCAGAGCGCGGATAGTACCATTACCGAAGGCTGCAATAAGGGTCTTACCCTGTTTCCAGTCCGGGAAATTCTCCTTGAGGGACGTAACACCAGCCGGCGTGAAGAGCGCGATGAGGTCGTAGTCAAAGGGTTTGTCCGAAGGCCAGGGAGTGGTCACCGTGCGGTACATAATAGCGGGTGTCACTTCAATGCCGTTCTCGGCGAACATATTGATCTGGTCGTCTGTATGGATATCCGATAGTACCATCAGATATTTCTCATTGGGACGGCGATGCATAGCCGGCAGCAGATCCTCAAATTTATTACCGCTCTCGGGGAAGAAGACTTTGCGCTTGCGATAGTTGATGAATTTCTGCAAGTACAGTCCTACCGACTCGGAATTGCAATAATAGTGCATCGAGTCCGGTACGTTAAAACGCATCTCCTCGCACATACGGAAGTAATGCTCGGCTCCGAG
This sequence comes from uncultured Bacteroidales bacterium, assembly GCA_900320865.1. Lineage (GTDB taxonomy): Bacteria > Bacteroidota > Bacteroidia > Bacteroidales > Paludibacteraceae > Colicola. The sequence continues at coordinate 42,903 of ONTT01000010.1, forward strand.
TTTGGAGTTCAAGATAACCGCCGTGTAGTCCATGGGGTTGATATGCTGCTGACGAAACTCACGTGCTTCCAGTCCTTCGATATGAATGAACTGATAGAAATCGCATTTCACACCAAACTGCGTCTCCAAACGGGTATAGGGGTTGTGCTCCGTAGATGGACGGGGTTGAGAAAAAAGTAGTTTTTGTATCATAGGATAGCAATTATTTGATCGGATATAATGAATAGCAGTGCCCAAGGCAGCAACTCCAGGGTAATGCTATAGATAAGCAAATAAAGGATGGCGATAGGACTATTGACAAATTGTTTCCAGGAACGATAGAACCAGATCAGTAAGAAAACCGCGGCGATGGAGCCGACCAACCATCTGTTGAGTAAAGGCGAACCCACACGCATCAGGATCAACAGCACCGGGTAAAGGAGGACTGTAACGAGCGTGACGATATTGCCGTAATGCTCGTAGTGGGACCCGAAATGACGGGATAGGTCAAAGGTGAAATCGATGAACAGATGGCATAGCATTTTGATACTCAGTCCGGCCAGAACGATGCCGTAGATGACACCATAGCCCTTTATTGTAAAAGCCTCGGTCGTGCAGCAAAGATAGATCGCCATGGCGATGATACCGATGCGGAAGATCCCCATGAGCAGTTGTCCCATCAAGGTAGCCGGAGACTCTTTGTACATACGGTCGGTCTGTGCCGACAGGGAGTTCTTCGCCTGGGTGATGATGCCCGGTTGATACGCTTCGCTGAGTAAAGCACAGAGAAGGAGGCCGAACATCAACCAAGCGCACCAGGGTGCACTCGAGTAGGATACTATGTGCGCGATCTCATTCATTCGTTTCGTCCCATATAAACAGTTTATCGCCTCGGCGGATCAAGCGGTCGGTCTTAAGCGAGAAGAACTCGCCTTGTCGTACGCGCTTGGTGGGGTTACCGTTGGTGTCGTGCATACCGGTGGCGGTACACTCATAGACACCGGTGGTTTCGCCGGTGATGAGTAGCGGCTGACCCTCTTCGATAGCGTCAACAGCTTCTACGATGAACTCGGCCACACTCAGGTTCTTGAAGAAATTGGTGCATTTCGCCGCATAGACTTTCTTACGGGTAGCTTTATTGCCGTAGGAGTGGGTCCATTCACCCAGTTTTTGGCCTTGGTAATATCCGTCCCAGAACCCGCGGTTGAAGACACGGCTGAGGCGTTCATTCCAGTCGGCTATCTTAGCATCAATCCCGCATGGCTGTTCGCCTCCGGAGGCTCTCCGGTATTCGCCGTTCTGCCATGCTTCCACGGCTTCTCGATAACAGCGCACAACGGTATCGACGTATTCGGCTCCGCGTGCACGGCCTTCGATCTTCAGCACCCGTACGCCGGCATCCAGCATCTTATTGAGGAAATGAATGGTCTTCAGGTCTTTGGGCGACATGATATATTGGTTGTCGATGTCGAGTTCGAGATCGGAGGATTTATCTTTGACGGTGTATCCCCGACGACATACCTGTACGCACGCTCCGCGGTTAGCGGATAGGCCGTAGTTATTGAGGCTCAAATAGCATTTTCCGCTGACCGCCATGCAGAGGGCACCATGACAGAACATCTCGATGCGGATCGGTTCGCCGCTGCGGCCGCAGATATGTTGCTCTTGGATGTCGCGATAGATAGAGGCTACCTGTTCCATATTCAGTTCGCGCGCCAAGACTACGACGTCCGCAAACTGGGCATAGAACTTCAAGGCTTCGGTGTTCGCGATGTTGAGTTGGGTAGAGAGATGTACCTCCTGACCGATACTGTTGGCGTATTGCATGACCGCGATATCGCTGGCGATGACGGCATCTACACCTACGGCGTGGGCTTTATCCACGATCTGACGCATCAGCGGCAGGTCTTCGGGATACATGACGGTATTGACCGTCAGGTAGGTCTTCACCCCTGCTTCGCGACAGGTAGCTACGATGGTAGCCATGTCGTCGGTCGTGAAGTTAACGGACGAACGAGCACGCATGTTAAGGTGCTCAATACCGAAATAGACGCTGGTAGCTCCGGCTTGTATCGCCGCAGCCAAACTCTCCCAGCATCCTACCGGAGCCATTATTTCAATCGGGTCTTTCATCTTTCGACTTTCTACTTTTGACTTTCGACTAAAATCTCCGCTATTTGTACGGCATTGAGGGCGGCACCTTTGCGGATCTGGTCGCTTACGCACCAGAAACTGAGTCCGTTCTCATCCGTGAGGTCTTTACGGATACGTCCGATGAACACTTCATCTTTACCGCTGAGGAACAGCGGCATGGGGTATATCTTGTTTTCCGGATCGTCCATGAGTACGCACCCTTGCGCCTTGGCAAAAGCCTCTTTGGCTTGCTCTACGCTGATGGGTTGTTCTGTTTCGATCCAGATACTCTCGCTATGTGCTCGGAGGGAGGGTACACGCACGCAAGTAGCGCTGACCTTGATATCCGAGTGCATGATTTTACGCGTCTCGTTAAACATCTTCATCTCCTCTTTGGTGTAGCCGTTTTCGGTAAACACGTCAATATGCGGGATGACATTATAGGCTAACTGATACGCGAATTTGTTTACCGTCACTTCGTCGCCGTTCAGCACTTGACGGTATTGGTTCTCAAGTTCTTTCATCGCTTGCGCACCTGCTCCTGAAGCGGCCTGATAAGTAGCTACATGCACGCGACGGATGTGCGTGATGTTCTCTATGGCCTGCAGGGCTACCACCATCTGGATGGTCGTGCAGTTCGGGTTCGCGATGATATTACGCGGACGATGGAAGGCATCCGCGGGATTCACTTCGGGTACTACGAGAGGCACATCCTCCTCCATACGGAAGGCGGATGAGTTATCGATCATGATGGTACCGAAGCGGGTGATGTCCTCCGCATACGCACGTGACACGCCTGCGCCCGCGGAGACAAAAGCAATATCGACGCCCTTGAAAGCGTCGTTATGTTGCAGCAGTTGTACTTCGTATTCCTTGCCGCAGAATGTGTACTTTGTTCCGGCACTCCGTTCCGAACCGAATAGTTTTAGTTCGGAAACGGGGAATTGCCGCTGTTCAAGAACAGCCAGCAATTCCTGTCCGACGGCGCCTGAAGCGCCAACGATAGCTATAACCATATTAAGCCAGAGCTACAATGGTGTCAGCTTCAGCTTCGGTAAAGGTCAGTTTACCCTCACGAGCGAGCCAACCGAGAGCCAAAAAGAGGTCCTCGTTTTTCAGTTTGGTTGCTTTTTTCAGAGCCTTGATACTCTGAGCACCATTTTGCAGAGCACCCCATACGAGGCCTGCGTTCTCACCGATTTTAGTAATCATAATACCTTAAATTATTTTTTGTGACTAATACGGATGCTTTTAAGGGGCATCCATCCCTATATCTCAAATTACCAATCACCAATCACCAATCACCAATTACCAATCACTCCTCCCACTTCTTAAAGAGCAGGCAAGCGTTATGTCCGCCGAAGCCGAAGGTGTTACTCAGGGCATAGCGGATATCGCGTTTCTGCGCTTTGTCAAAGGTGAAGTTCATACGATAGTCGATGTTCTCGTCCAAGTCTTCGGGGTCGTGGTTGATGGTCGGCGGGATGATACCGTCTTTGAGGGCCATAACGCACGCCATAGCTTCTACGGCTCCTGTAGCACCGATCAGGTGACCGGTCATCGACTTGGTGGAGTCCAGGTTCATGTCATAGACATGATCGCCGAACACGCGCTGGATCGCCTTCAGTTCCGTCACATCTCCCAGCGGAGTGGAGGTACCGTGTGTATTGATATAATCGATGTCCTCCGGCTGCAGTCCGGCATCTTTGATGGCGAGCCGCATGACGCGTTCCGCTCCTTTTCCGTCGGGGTCGGGTGCCGTCATATGATACGCATCGGAGGTCATACCTTCACCTACCATCTCGGCGTAAATCTTCGCGCCGCGTGCTTTGGCATGCTCGTACTCCTCCAGGATAAGACAAGCCGCTCCTTCACCTAACACGAATCCGTCTCTGGACTTCGAGAAAGGACGGCTGGCTGTCTCGGGGTGTTCGTTATTGGTAGAGAGAGCATGCATGGCAGAGAATCCACCGATACCGCTGAAGGTCACATCGGCATCCGCACCTCCGGTGAGCAATACATCCGCGTGACCCAGACGAATCTGGTCAAAAGCAGAGGCTACTGCGTGCGACGAAGAGGAACAAGCCGTGGAGACCGAGAAACTGAGGCCACCCAGACCGAAGCGAATGGATATATGTCCGGCCGCAATGCTGGGGATGGCTTTCGGGATCATGAAGGGGTTGAAACGAGGTACGCCGTCGCCTTTGGCGAAGTCGATGATCTCCTCTTCGGTCGTCAGCAATCCGCCCATACCGCTTCCCCAGATCACGCCTACGCGGCTGCGGTCCTCTTGCTCCAAGTCCAGCCCGCTATCGCGCAAAGCTTCGTCGGCCACGCACACGGAGAACTGCGCATAACGATCCATCCTACGCACCTCTTTCTTGTCGATTACCGTCGTCGGGTCAAAACCCTTGACTTCACCGGCAAACTGCGTCTTATATTGCGACGCATCGAAGGCGGTGATAGGAGCGATACCATTCTCGCCATTCACCAGCGCACGCCATGTCTCCGGAGCGGAATTACCAACCGGTGTTAACGCTCCGAGACCTGTTATAACAACTCGCTTTAATTGCATTCTAACCCCTCGTCCTTATATATAGCATACGAGTTTACAGTATTCCCGTAAACTCGCAGACTCCATTGAAAAGACTATTACTTTCCAAGCTTCTTCTCTACGTAAGCGATAGCGTCACCTACGGTAGCGATCTTCTGTGTATCCTCATCCGGGATCTCGATCTCGAATTCTTTCTCGAACTCCATGATCATCTCTACGGTATCCAGAGAGTCTGCACCCAGATCGGTTTGGAAGTTAGCTTCGTTAACTACTTGCGATTCCTCGACACCCAGTTTATCAGCAATAATTGCTTTTACTTTTGCATCAATTTCTGCCATAATATTTAGTCTTTAATAAGTTAATATGTATGTTTTTCTTAAATTTCGAAATCTTTGATTTCCGCATATTTCGGAAAATCGGCGCAAAGTTACTGCTTTTTTCTGAAATACGCAAATTTTTTTGTTTTATTTTTCGTTTTTGTCACCCAGAAGTAGCATTATCTTACCTAAATAGACGCCGGATTTGGCCATTTGGGCTACAGGAATACTATCTCCGTCGAGGTTCGGCTCGAAGTGGTTGACGTGCAACTCATGGGTATGTCCGCCGATGATCGCGTCGATGCCCCGGGTGCTGTGCGCCAGGCCTACATCGCTGAAATCTTCTGGTGCTTTACCGAAGGTACCCATGTGGCTGAGGCAGAGCACAACGTCGCAGTTCTGTGCCCGCAGGGTGTCCACCATCGCTTGCGCTAACTCGGGATAGGGCGCGAGGTATTTCGCCGGAGCGAAGTTCTTATCGGAGATGATGCCTTTCGGGTCGCAACCCAGACCGAAGATACCGATCTTCAGGCCGCCTTTGTTCACGATCGTGAAGGGTTTTATCCTATTTTCCAGAGCCGTACCGGTGAAGTCATAGTTCGCGCAGACGATAGGGAACTGAGCGGTCTTCAGCACAGCCGCTAAGGTATCCAGCCCGTTGTCGAACTCATGGTTACCGAGCGTACCGCAGTCATAGCCCATGCGGTTCATCGCATCGAGTTCTACACGTCCGCGGAAGAAATTAAAGAAAGGACTGCCCTGACTGAAGTCCCCGGCATCAACCAACAGCAGGTTCGGGTCAGCTTTACGCTCCTGCTCGATCTGTCCCATACGGCGTGCATAGCCTCCTAAGTTCTTCGCATTGGGTTCTACCTGCGAATGGGTGTCATTGGTGTGCAGGATGGTGAGGTGGTCGGGTTTGGAGCAAGCTACTAACAGGGCTGCTACCACAAAGATAAGTGTCTTTTTCATGATTAAAAACGTTTACTTATTTCATCATCGCTCAGGAGCGACAAGATGGTTTTTCCTTCCGGGGTGCGGCGGTACTGCGGCAGGGCGATCAGGCGCTGCATCATATCGCGCATCTCGGTTTCGGTAAGGGTTTTCCCATAAGGAATAGCGGCACTCTCGGCCATCGTCCGGGCGATTTGTTCGCGCCATTCGGTAGGGGTGTCGGCTCCGCGTTCGCGCACTTGGGACAGGATATGTTGCAATATCGGTATCGGCGACTGGTTGATCAGTTGCGCCGGTACGCCTTGGATGGAATAGCTGTCGGGGCTCAGTTGCTCGATATCGAAGCCGATGGTACGCAGGTCTGTAGCGATCTGCGCCAGGAGGACCATGTCCTCCGGACTGAGACTGAGCACCTCGGGGAAGAGCAGTTGCTGCATGGCGCCTTTAGTAAGGCGGATCTGGTCGATGAACTGCGCATGGAGGATCGCCACATGGGCGCGATGCTGGTTCACGAGCACCAGACCTTGCTGCGTAGGCACTAAGATATATTTTCCTCCGTATTGCCAGAGCGCACAGGACTCGAGGTCGGTTGCGTTCAGCAAATCCTCTTCGGGTTCAGCAGGCGTCTTATCCGCCAGGCGGTCGGTATTCTGCAGACCCTCGTACAGCGTCTCCCAGTGACGCGGGGCGGGTTGACGGTCCGGATAGATGACGGTGTCCCGTTTTTTAAACGGGTTATAGGAGTTATCGACGGTCACCTGAGGTTGTACCACAGGTTGGTCGTGCAGCACGGGGATATCAATCTGGCCGGAGGTATCGAAGTCGATCGTGGGGGCTAAGGTGAATTTGCCCAATGCCTCCCGCACGGCCGCCATCAGGATCTGGAAGATCGTCTGCTCGTCGGCAAACTTAATCTCGGTCTTGGTGGGGTGGATATTGACGTCTATCGCTTCGGGATTGATCGTAAAATAAAGGAAGAAAGAGGGTTGATAGTCATTGGCTAACATCCCGGAGTAGGCCGTAAGGACGGCTTTTTGGAAATACGGATGGCGCATGTAACGGCCGTTGACGAAGAAATACTGCTCCGCTTTGCGGGTTGCATTCTCGGGTTTGACGACAAAACCATGAATGGACACCAGGTCCGTATCGGTCGCTACATCCACAAAGGCGGATGTATAGACATTGCGTTTGGGGTTGCCGAAGACGGCCTCGATACGTTGTTTCTCCGTACCGGCCGGCAGTTCGAGCAGGATCTCGTCGTTATGCACGAAGGTGAAACTCACCTTCGGATAGACGAGCACGATGTGGTAGAACTCGGTCAGCAGGTTTCGTAACTCGGTCTGGTCGGTCTTAAGGAATTTCCGTCGAACGGGTACGTTAAAAAAGAGGTTGCTGACCTTGATGTTGGTGCCTACGGGGCAGGCACACACCTCTTGCCGCACGACGTCCGAACCCTGTATCTCGATGAGGGTACCGGTCTCGTCTTCGGCTCTGCGGGTGGTCATCTCCACCTGGGCTACGGCGCATATAGAAGCTAACGCTTCTCCGCGGAAACCCATGGTGCGAAGCGAGAAGAGATCCTGCGCCTCGCGTATCTTACTGGTGGCATGGCGTTCGAAGGCCAGACGGGCGTCCATCTCGCTCATGCCGATACCGTCATCTATCACCTGCAGCAGCGTGCGACCGGCATCGCGAACGATGACCTGAATGCGTTTGGCTTTGGCATCCAGGCTGTTCTCCACGAGCTCTTTCAGGCAGGAGGCGGGGCGTTGAATGACCTCACCTGCGGCGATCTGATTAGCTACGCTGTCCGGTAATAGATGAATGATATCCACTTGAGAGTTGAAAGTTTAAAGTTGAAAGAACGGGACAGAGCCTCTAGTTTAAAGGCTCTAAAAGAGATAAAAAAACGCGAAGAGCAGCAGGCCTAAGAGCACGAGCCAGAACACCAGACGGTTCTGTTGTTTGTTGGCTTTGGCTTTTTGGCTCTGCATCTTCTCGTGCTCCTCACGGAAGGACCCGTGATGAAGACGCGCAAGTTTTTTATCCTTGCGCGCCTCCTTTTCCTCGTCGTAGTAAATGGGGCGGTAGTCCCACTCACGGGGTTTATTTACCTTCGGAAATAAAACCGACATTATTTAACGATAGCTTTGAACGCCTCGTCCTCAGCGAACTTAGCGAACTCGATATCCTTAGCTGCGCGAGCCTTCATTGCCGGGTCTTTCGCGATGGCTACTTTCAGGTTCTCGAGAACAGCCTGGGTGTCGTTGGTGCGAGCACCTACGATAGCCTTGAGGTAAGCGGTGGTAGCGTTCGGCTCTTTTACTGCATCCAGGGTCTTGGCAGCTGCGTCATACTCCTCGTCGAGGATCTGCTGAGCAGCCGCATTATTGGTAGCGGTATTGCCGTATGCTTTCTTAGCAGCCTCATAGTCGCCCTTCTGGGTGTAGAGGGTACCGAGCGCAGCGTCGAGGTTAGCCTTGGTGCCACCTGCCTTGCCGAAGTACTCTTCTGCCTTCTCCTGGTCACCGTCTGCCAAAGCGGCTACACCGGCGTTGTAGTTCAGGTCCGGATTATTCGGGTTGAGCTCAAGCGCCTTAGCGAAGTTACGGCGAGCCTCAGCGATGTTCCCCTCTTCGAAGTAAACCTGGCCCAGACCGTTGTAAGCACGGTAGTCGTTGTACAACTCGGCAGCCTTCTGATAGATAGCTTTCTTCTCTGCGTTGTCGTTGGTCAGCGTAGCTGCATAGAGCAACTCCTCAACGCTCAGCTTAGCCGGGTCGTTCTTTGCCAACTCGCGGATTTCGTCATCGGTCTTGCCAATGAGGTTGGTGGTCAAGATAAGACGGCTGCGACGGAGAGCCGGCAGGATCTCATCTTTGATGGTACCGTAAACAGAACTGAGGTTCTTGATTTGAGCCTCACGCTCCTCCGGGTCGCTATACATAGCGAGGACGCGAAGAACGAGGTCTTTATCCTGCATGTTGCTGTTCTCCATTGCTTTCTGGAAGCCTTCCCAGTCCTCAGCGGTGATGTTCGACTCGATAGCAGCATTTACTTTATTTTTCTTCAGACCCTTCTTGAGGAAGTCCTGAGCTACTTTCTGACGGTTCTGAGCCAGTTTCTCGTTCAGAGCCACGCCACCATCCGGCGAAGCATAACCGGCAACTTCGAGGCTTGCGATCTCTTTGCGGTCAGCCTGGTTAGCGTCCTTGATAGCATCCTCGAGGGCTTTCATCTCAGCGGTCTTGGTCTCCGAGCTGCGGAGGTTAGCGCTTTGGATGAGGAACTTGATGTCCGCCTCGGTGAGCTCCTGGATAACGCGTTGGAACTGATCCGGGGTAGTAGCGGTTCTGTTGTCGCTCGCTTTAGCGAGAGCAGCGGTCGTAACGACGCCGTCAGCAATCTTGAGGTCCGGAATCTCGATCTCTTTCTTACCTACGGTAGCTTTGAAGCGGAGGTACAACTCCGATTTAGCCATCTCAGGAACATAGTCGAAGGAGCAAGTCTGGCTGTAACGGCCACCCTCGCGGTAGTTAACGGTCGTACCGTTCTCTTTGGCTTTCTCGCCTACATAAGTAACGGATTTGCTAACAGCCTCTTGGCCCTCGTACTTCAGCACCGGAGTAACGGTGAGAACACCCTTCTTGGCGAATTTCTTCTCAGGGAAAGTACCGGTAATGGTAGCCTGTACCTTACCGCCTTTCAATACCAGCGGGTTCGGGTTTACCTGAATCTGCTCCGGGTTTTGCAACGTCTTGTTGCAAGATGCCAACACCACTACAGCAGCGATGAGGCTAAAGAATAAACCTTTTTTCATATGCATATAAAATTGTTTAATAATGGTTTTTACGCAATATTGCAAATTCGGCTACAAAATTACTACAAAAATTTGGAATACACAAGGATTTTTACAAGAAAATGCAAATTTATTTAAATTTTATACCCTAAAAGCCGCTCTTATCCCTCCATTTGTTGTCCAATCCCGCGACCATCTCGCGACCATTACGGACATCTACGTCCCGTCTTTTTCGTATGTTCTGTTCCTCGCGGTATTCCGCGGTTTTCTTTCTTCTGTTCAGCCATGGAGAATTGCCTTGACTTGGCAATTCGAACGGGAGGAGCCGCGGGGAGCGATGCTCCGACCCAGACTTTAATCCGGCATCTACGTTCTCTTTTCCCCGGCATTCGATGCCGGCTTTCATTGCGTCCATTGTCCGGCATATTATGCCGGCATTTTAGGGTGACGGGGTGACAGGGTGACACCCTTGTTTATATATCTCACACACGCGTGTGGGTGTATAGTTTTAGGAAAAGGGTGTCACCCCGTAACCCTGTCACCCCCGACCTTCTATATTCTTCGAATTTTGGTGCAAAGATAGGCATAAAAAACGAGTCTCAAATTTCGGGACTCGTTTCGGAATGACCTGCCATGGAATCCATTGTTGTGGTACGCATTATTGGCGTGTAGTACATGCGGGTTTGTCTATCATCTATCATCTATTTACGGTTCAATCCCGCGACCATCTCGCGACCATTACGGACATCTACGTCCCGTCCTTTCCGTATGTCCTTTCCCCGGCATTGAATGCCGGCTTTCATTTTGTCCATTGTGCCATGGAGAATTGCCTTGACTTGGCTATTGGATATGGGATTCCAAAAAAATACATTTAGTGTGTAGTGCCTGATTTCCAGCATGTTACGAGTATGGGCAATTTTTGGCATTTTTACTGTTTTTATAACCAATTGATTTATTGTGGTTTACAAACATGTTATCGGACTCAAGAAAGACTCATCTAAGAGTAATCTCGGAGGCAATACGGACTCAAATCACCTGATTCCGGGTGTGGTTGGTCATTTTCCATCCGAAACCGCCTGCAACGGTACTACAAAAAATTTGAAGTACCAAATAAATTGGTAAAAATGACGCGATTTATTCTTCTTTGTCCTCGTCTTTAAAAGGCAATTCTTGTGCCTTCCCTTCTTCAATCGGGCGGATATGGTCCGAGGCACGTTCGGAAGAGATGATCGAACGACCTAAGCGGCTTTCGATATCTGCTCGAGCACTACGAGCTACCTCACCTCCTTCTTTAGCCGTTTGAGCGCTTTGCGCCATACCTTTCGGATTGCGTTGACGGGATATTTCTGTAGCAGTTACTTCAGCTAACGTATTAAGTGCCAGTTCGACATTGGTCATGTTGTCGCGGAGGTTCTCTTTGGTCAGCCCTTTATGGCGTTTGTACTCGCCGGTTGTCATTCCGCTCCAAGCCTTCGTTAACACATTCGTCAGGATAGCGAAGTCTTTGTGTTCCGTAATACCCGCGCGTTGCCATTCGTCGGTCAACTCTTTGCGCATCTCTATGGAACGCATGCGCTCGTTGATCCACTTATCCGAATAACCCTGCCGA
>ONTT01000026.1 GCA_900320865.1 uncultured Bacteroidales bacterium
TAACAAACGTCCTCACGTGGAGAGAGGACGGCGCTGTGCGACAAGTGGTCTCTGCCTACACCGCAAGCCCCAAAACAAAACAACCCGCATATCATGCGGGACAATTGACGAAAGAAGAAAGAAGCATGCCGGACGCAGTCGGCACAAAAGAAGAATATAATGCGGGATACTATCCCACGTAACTAACGAAGAAAATACCGGCATTAAATGCCGGGCTAATAGACGGAGACGCGATGCTGACGCATAGCGCAGCAGACTATTGCCTCGATGAATCAAAGCCTTTTGGAAGCCAACAAACTGAAAGAAGAACTGCTTGGCACACTTCTTGCCTCACGTTCACAGTTTATCGCCTCCGTGCAGCAATACCAGCAGGATGTACGTCAGAACGCTGCCAACCGCAAGTGGAGCGAACTGATGACTGTGCCGAAAGCAGCCGATGCGCGGCAGCAGAGACTGGTTTTAGACCACCAGATCGATACTATTTTTCTAAGTCTTTATCCTACTTTTGTGGAAGACATGAACGCGATCCTACGACCGAAAGAACAAATAATACTGAAAAAAGGCGAACTGCTGAATGTGCAGTTGCGTATCTTCGCTCTCATTCGCCTCGGCATTACCCATAATGAAATCATTGCCCAGATTCTGGACTACAGCATCAATACCATCTATTCCTACAAGACACGTGTGATAGCAGCCTCCGACCTTTCTCCCGAAGCCTTTTACACCGCTTTGACGCATATTCCTTCCTTCAGTCACTGACAAGAGCAAGGGATTGGTGATTGGTGATTGGTGATTGGTCATCAATGGTTTGCCTCGTAGGCGTCCATAAACGAAAAGCCCTCTTCCGCTGTTAGATGCAAGAAGAGAGCTTTGATGTCCCGGTTACGTCGCGCACGGGGTTATGCCTTGAGTTCCGCGGGGAGAATAGGCATGGCGCCGCGCTGGGTGCAGACGTAGGCAGAGACAGCGACGGCTTTCTCATGCGCCTCGCGGATGGATTTGCCGAGGAGGAGCTGGGCTACGAAAGTAGCAGTGAAGCTATCTCCGGCACCGACGGTGTCAGCCACCTGCACTTTGGGCGTAGCTACATAACTCTCTTTGGAAGCCGTGAAGACATAAGAGCCGATGGCACCACAGGTGAGGATGAGCATATCCAGTTCGTAACGCGCAATGAGTTCGCGGCAGATGCGGCGGGTCTTGTCTGCGTCCTCCGCAATGAGTTTGCCGGGGACGGTAGGTTCGCCGAGAAGCATGGTAGCCACGACATCGAGTTCCTCGTCGTTGATCTTGAGCACATTCGCCCGCTGAAGGGATTCCGCGATCACTTCGGCGGTGTACCAGGACTGACGGAGGTTAATGTCAAAGACCTTGAGTGCATCCTCCGGCATAGCGTCAAGGATCGCTTGGATGGTCTCCCGGCTGGTTTGAGAACGCTGCGCGAGTGAACCAAAGCACGCGGCCTGCGCCTGATGAGCGACCTCTAACATGCTGTTGGTGAGGGGGATGTTATCCCACGCTACGCCGAGACAGATCTCGTATTGCGGTACACCTTTGTCGTCGAGGGTGACCTTGACCGTGCCGGTAGGCTGATCGACAGTTGAAAGTTGAAAGTTGAAAGTTGAAAGGGAGTCCCGGATGGCGGTAAACTTATCTACTATCTCGTCACCAAGTTCGTCAGCGCCGATAGCGGAGATAGCACATCCGTTGAGTCCGAATTGGGATACATGATAAGCGAAGTTAGCGGGCGCGCCACCGAGTTTGCGTCCTTCCGGGAGGCAGTCAAAGAGCGCCTCGCCGATACCAATAACGTATTTTTTCATATTAATGAAAAATGAATAATGAATAATGAATATCTCTTATTTCTTGATTTTCAGCGTATAGAATGTCAGGTAGAGCGCACCGACCGCCATGACGAGGACAGCGCCGATGGAGCCCATCATATCGGACATAACGCCCATGCAAAGCGGGAAGATGGTTCCTCCGAAAAGTCCCATGATCATCAGACCGGAGATCTCGTTCTTGTGCTCGGGGTCATGGTTAAGCGCCTGGGCAAAACAGATGGAGAAGATATTCGAGTTACCGAATCCCACGAGGGCGATACCCGTATAGAGGGCTGCCTGCGAATGGCTCACTGCGAGAAGGATCATCGCTGCGATAATCATGCATACTGAGATCGCGAAGAACACTTTCTCCGGGATGAGCCGCAGTATAGCCGAGCCTGAGAGGCAACCGATGGTACGGAAGATGAAGTAGAGCGAGGTGGCAAATCCGGCAGCCGCCAAGTCCATACCCAAACGCTCCATGAGGATCTTCGGCGCGGTAGTGTTGGTACCGACATCGATGCCCACATGGCACATGATGCCCAGGAAACAGAGCAGGATAAAGGGGTTGCCAAGCAGTTTGAAACACTGCGCGAAAGACGATCCTTTCGCTACCGGTTCCTCATGGATGGACGTGAACGCCAAGGCGAGGATAGCCACGATACCGATGATGGCATAGATCGGGAAGAGCACTTTCCAGCCCAAGCCCATGTGTGGGATCGCCGCCGTAGCGCCCCACATAGCGATATACGGTGCGAGGAAAGAGGCGATCGCCTTGACAAACTGACCAAAGGTCAGCGTCGAGGAGAGATTACCTGTTACGATATTCGACACCAGCGGATTAAGCGAAGTCTGCATAAGGGCGTTACCGATACCGAGGAGCGAGAAAGCGCAGAGAATGAGGCCGTAGCTCTCTCCGCACAACGGCAGGATGAGCGACAGGACGGTGACGAGGATAGAGAGGAGGACGGTTTTCTTACGACCGATCTTATTCATCAGCATACCCGTCGGCACGGAGAAGATAAGGAACCAGAAGAAGACGAGCGAGGGCATGATGTTCGCTTGCGCATGCGTCAGACCGAGGTCCTGCTGCACGTAGTTGGAAGCGATACCCACGAGGTCCACAAAGCCCATGGTGAAGAAACACAACATCACCGACAGAAGGGCAAATTTAGAAGTCTTCATAAATTAAAAATTAAAAATTACGAATTACGAATTACGAATTAAAAACGAATATCATAGATTTTCGCTTCGCCACCTTGTACATCCAGATGGGTGTATGGCTCGGAGGGGAAGACGAGGTTGGTCATCGCCCATGCGCCTTCGGCATCAAACGCCTCGATGGAGCAATGGTCGATAAAAAGGAGGACTTTGTATGTATCGCGTTTGACGAAGAGTGGCGCTACCGTGCGTGCTGCAAAATCATGGGAGAAAGAGCAATCACCCGAAGCGGTACGATCCATGGAGAAGGTACGTCGGTGCACGTCCAGGTTCATGACCACTTTCTCTCCTTTGTCGTTGGAGAGCGTGATGAGCGCATCCTGTTTGCCGTCCAGCTCCAGTTCGACGATACCGGCATCCGGCAAGTTATTGGTCTCTTCTCCGCGAAGCGCCATAGATTCCGGAGAAGGTTTGACGGCTACGCGGTATTGTCCTTCGTCATCCTGAAAAAGCGACAGATCGCGGGCGATAGTGTTCTGCGAGCGGAAAGCAACGGTCGGCACCACCTCTGCATACTGCCAGTTACTCATCCAGCCGATAGCAACCAAACGGCCTTCGGGGGAGTTATGGAAAGTAAAGGTCGAATAATTGTCCTTACCGTAATCGAGCCATTTGGAACTTTCATCTTTCAACTTTAAACTTTCAACTTTAAACTCTTTCCCGTCCCAGTCGCCTACGAAGTATTGGGTAGCCGAGCCGCCAAACGGTCCACCGGGGTTGATGGAAACGAGAAGGACATATTTGTCGCCGATATGCAGCAACTCCGGGCACTCCCATACGCCGCCATGAGCACCAAGGTCTTTGCCAAAAGACGAGAGATAGGTCCACTCCTTAAGATTCGGCGAGGCATAGAAACGGATCTCCTGCTGGCAAGCGAGCGTCATGAGCCAATGATCGCCGTCCCATGTCACCTTCGGGTCACGGAAATCTGCGATGTCGCCCATGAGAACCGGGTTTCCTTCGTATTTGGTGAAGGTATAGCCGCCATCGGTGCTATACGCGATAGACTGGTGCTGCCCGATACGCTCGGACTGAGTGAAGATAGCTACGATAGCGTTCTCTCCGAAACCGGCGGTGTTGTTTTTGTCAATGACTGCCGAACCGGAGAAGATCGTTCCGATAGAGTCCGGATAAAGTACAATGGGGTGTTCCTCCCATGTCAGAAGGTCGGTTGAAGTGGCATGTCCCCAATGCATCGGTCCCCAGGTAGTACCAAAGGGATTGTGCTGGTAGTAGAGATGCCATATGCCGTTCGCCTCGTCGTAGAACATACCATTCGGATCATTCATCCAATTGGCAGCAGGTGAGTGGTGATAGACCGACCGAAAAGGTTCGTCGGTCGGGTGTGTGGCAGGGCGATGAGCGCAGCCCACCAAGAACACGGCAGCCGACAACAATCCAAAAAGAAGGTGTTTTGTCATAGGATGTATTTTTATGTGATTAATAAACATAGAAGCAGTTTGAACAATCGTCAGGACTGATAGGTAGGAGAACGACATCGGTGAGATGGAATGCCGCGCCACTTTCCTTGTTACATTGTATTTTCAACGTCCCTTCGCCGGAGGACATGAATGTGGTAAATTTCCCTCTCATTGTTTCGTCTAATGGGAGTTCGAAATACTCGTTTGTCTTCGTCATATTACTTTGATCGGCAATTTTCACCTCAGGAGCCCACGCCTGAATAATATTCATTACAAAATCTGTACGATTCGCATCATGGTAAAAGCGGATAGCTTTATATTTGCTAAAATCCACTCCTGTCAATGCCTCTTTGTACAATTCCAACGTCGTCCAAGAATCCATAGTAAAGGGATGAGGTATAGTTGGAACTTGCATCCATAGAACTTTTCCAAATTTCACGTTACCAGCCTTACCAGTATATAATTCCACACGATTAATTGTCATGTTTTCTCCATAGATACGAATATTTTGACCTCCCTTGATTGTATCTATCATTTCTTGGGTCAAATAGCAGGAAACCGGCAGGGCACTGACACGAAAATCCGTCCCCGGAAAATGATAACCGGGAGTATCTCCACCTACATATATTTTATGCGTTTTGTCTCTATCTTCTTCAGGAATCCAACCGTTGATAAATATCTCATTCCCGGGTACAGCATCGCTGAAGAAATCTTTACTAATAAAACAGCCATTGCTCCATTCAGCATAACCCGTAAGAGCAAAATCTTTTGTGCGATTGTCAGCGTCAGTGCCTGCAGCTTCAGGTGTAGGGTATAAAATGGATTTCCAATCTCCTGCCATAACGTTTGCCATGCTTGCCATTAAAAGGGCTGCCAAAACATACATTTTTGTTTTCATAACTGTCTGTGTTTTTATTGGTGAGTATTAAAGTTTTTGTCCCATGGAGGTGTATTTATGTCCGTCGCGGTAGATCACTAACCGACCGTTCTCAAGGCGTTTGCAGACCTTGTTCTCCTCCTCCGCCGTCCTTATATCAGAGGGCATATCGGGGTTGTTATACTGCTGACGGATATCGGAAACCTCAATAGCGCCGTTATAACATTTGATAGTCCATGATTTACCCGACATACCGTAGATACGGTTGGTATAGCATACCTGATCGTTTATATAGAGCACGAGAACCGAGCGGTCGATATAGATGTCTATATGATAGACGCGGTCGGTAGGTTGCGAGAAGAAATAGCCGTCTATATAGGGTATGAACCCCATGGCATCGGGTCCTTCCTGCTCGAAATTGATTTTCGCCATGTTATTCGTTTCCGGATTAACGACAATCGAATAATAGCGTCCCGACCAGCTCTCTTTCGCCAACGACACGCCGAACTTGGTCTGCGCGGAGCTCGCTGTGGCGGTAAAAGACAAGTGTGTCTTATCGCCCAGAGCCGGCAGAGCCAGTGTCTCTCCGGAGGAAAGCGTTGTTGTGGCGGTAGAGATAGTGGCATCGGTGTTAAACCAATTCCTGATCTTCTCCACCCCGCCCATTGTGAGCGAACCGTCCGCGTGTTGGATAAGCCGGTGCGCCACCAAAGTACCTGCCCAATCCGGTTCGCCGTTATCATTATTCACGGCGGTGTTGTTGTTATCCCTGCGGGTAGGACACCAACCCCATATATAGCGGTCAGAGCCGTCCGAAGCCGTCTTGCCGGCATAGAAACCACGGGAGTCCAGATAGCCCTCATGGTTATCGGGCCAGACAGGGTTGTCATTCTTCGTACAAGCCGCCAAGCCTTCGAATGTGCGCGCTTTGAAATATTGTACGCGGCGGATCTCTTTGTGTAACTCGCTATAGACCAGATACCACCAGTCGCCCATCTTGAACACATTGGGACACTCGTAGAAACGATCCCAAAGAGTAGTCATGAACACGCCTTTATGCGTCCAGTTCCGACAATCGGCAGAAGTGAACTCCGCCAGCACATTCTTGCCGTCCTTGGCGGTAGCAACTAGCATATGATAGAGACCGTCCTCTGTCCGAAAAACCTCGGGGTCGCGGAAATCATCATGATAATAATACCACGGGGCCGGCGAGAGGCGAAAATCCGTCTTGGTCCATGCGATGCCGTCCGCAGAGGTGGCGCACATAACCACCTGCCGGCACTCGTTATCCGCAGGCTGGTACTTGTTGCCGGTGTAGTAGAAATAATAGGTGTTGTCATGTGCTTTGATAACCGATCCGGTACCGATAGCGGCATCCTGATCCCACCGTGTGCCGGTAGGAAGCACTACTCCACTCTCGCCATAATTAACGAAATCAGTGGTGGAAATCATGTGTACCGGATGGTAGGTAGCCCAATCGTTCGGCCGGTATTCCTGCAGATAATACACGCGGAACTCTCCCGAAGCCGCATCGTAAAAAGGCATCGGGTCTCCGCACCAACCTTGTGCAGGTTGGTAGTAATATCCGTTCTGCGCTCCTACCAAGAGAGCGAGGCAGCAAAGGGGGATTATGAGTAAGAGCCTTTTCATAATAGCCAGCCCGGGAGGGTATCAGCCTCCCGAACCGTAAAAGGATTATAATTGTGCGCCCAGTGTGTTGTATTTGACGCCGTTTTTGATGATCACGAGTTGTCCGTTCTCGAAGAACTTAACAGCCTTGCTCTCAACAGCGGTATTGCTGATAGCGGTTGTGAAATCGCCAACAAGCACGATGTCGGTTACGTTGAAAGGAGCACCTGTCTCTTTGTTGAACTGGATCATCCAGTGACCGGCATTCGCCAGACGGTTACGGAGGCCATCAGTCAGCGGGAGTTCCATGTAGCCCTCACCTGCGGTCATAGCATTTTGGTCAGCGATCTGGCCTTCTGCCTCCCAGTTCTCTTTGATGTTGATCACGAAATCCGAGCGGTTAGCCTCCGAATAGATACGGAGTGCGGTTGCTTTGCTCCAATCGACACCGGCATAGCCGTTCCAATAGAGTTCGAGGGTGCTCCATTCGTCCGCCCAGAAGAAACCGGTCCAAACAGTAAAACCTTCCTTGAGGGTTTTGCTCTCAAGAAGTTCTACCTGGGTACAAGTGAAGTTAGCGCCGATGATTTCGAGTCCATAGGCTTTGAGGCTATCCACAGCGGTCTGGGTAAGGAACTGCTCGAAAGCGCCGTCGCCGCTGATCCACGCAGCCTCACGGCTACCTGCCAGATGGTCGAAGTTGGCATTCATTACTTTGAACTCAATACCGTCAGAAGCACCGGTGAAGTGCACTTTGAGTAAGTTTCCGGGTTGAGCAGCCGCGAACTGATTGGCTGCAATCTGCAGGCCGCCGTCACCCCACGATACGTGTTTCGAACCGGTGAAGAGATCTGTAGCATTTACGTTAACTGCTACGAGCGCTGCGAAAAGCGCAATAAGAGAAATCTTTTTCATAATTTTAAAAAATTTTAAAGGATTAATATTGTTTGAGTTGGATATCTTTGACGGTCATCTCACCCTCGTTGCAGTTGACGGACCAGCAGTTACGCGGGAGATTGTAGATACGCTGGGTATAAGTGAGCACGTCGTTGATATACATCACAAGCACGGAGTTGTCGGTATAGATGTTGATATTATACGTTCTGTCCGCAGGAATTGGGAAAGGATAGCTGCCGCCTCCTTTGAGTTCCCATTTGCCCTGCTCCTCTTCGAAACGGATGTAGTTGTTGTTGCCATCCGGACATACCATGATGCTATAGTATTTCTCGTAGGTCTTGTCGCCGTCTTTGCGGTCGCCGCGGACGAAAGAGATACCGAAGCGGTCGGCCTTGTCGGAGGTGGTAACTGTCATGGAGATATGATTGTGGTAGTTCAGTGTATTGAACATCACACTGCTATACGCTTTCATCGTATAGCCGCCTTCCGTCTCCGTGAGATTGCCTTCCTCTTTTCCCCAAGTCTTGACAGCTTTGAGGGTAGCGGTAAGGTTGTACTTGTCGTTCATCGCCGGCACCTCAGCGGTGTAGAGCGTACCATCCTCGCGCTGCATGAGTCGGTGCACCACCAGTGTGCCGCCCCATTTAGGCTCGATATCAGGACTGATATCGGTGTTATCTCTGCCTCGGCGCTCCGGACACCATCCCCACATATAGCGGTCGGTACCGTCGGAAGCGGTGTTGCCGGCATAGAAAGCACGTCCGTCCAATGCACCCTCTTTACTATCCGGCCAGGAGGGATTGGTGGCAGCCTTCAGTTCGGCGATGGTGTGCCCCTTGAGGTAGTGCACGCGGCGCTCGAAAGAGCTCATGTCACTATAGGTGAGATACCACCAGTCGCCCATCTTGAATACATTCGGGCACTCGAGGAAGCGGTCCCAAATCATCTTGGTGAACTTACCGGCATGTGACCATGTCTTGAGGTCGGGTGAGGTGAACTCAGCGAAGCATCCGTCTTTGTCTTCTGTGCGTGAACCAGCCGCCATCGGTTTGGTAGCCACAATCATATGCCAGCCGTCCTCCATTTTCCAGATAAACGGGTCGCGGAAATTGAGGGTGCTATAGCCGTAGTCACCACCGCGCAGACGGAAGAGCGGGTCTTTGGTCCAGGTCTTGAAATCCGGACTGGTAGCCCGCATCACTACCTGACGGTCCTCATCAGCAGCGGGTTTGTAGCGCTCGCCGGTGTAGTAGATATAATACAGTTTCTCCTGCTCGTCATACACGATGCAGCCGGTACCGAGGGCTGCGTCCTGCTCGCCGGCGCGGCCGGTAGGTAGCACTTCGCCCATCGGGGTATAGGTAGCGCAATCGGTGGTGCGAACACCCCAAAGCGGGTGGAACGTTTGCTCCATATTCTGCTCGAAGTTATGCAGGTAGAGAATCTTATACTCTTTCTCCACCGGGTCGTAGAACGGCAGCGGGTCACCTACCGAGCCGGCCGAAGGCTTGTAGTAGGTAGTGCTGGACACCTCATCCTTTGAATTGAAGTACTCTGTGGTGTTCTCCCAGTCCTTCTTCTCCTCCGGGATGTTTTCCTGGCAACCGGTTAAGAACGCTGCGCTCAAAGATAAAAGGCCGCTTACGCTCAAAGATAAAAGCATATTTGTTGTTTTCATAATGACTTATTGTTTCAGATAGTTCAACGCGTTTTCGGTAATCTTGGCAATATTCTTGTGGTAGTACTGCGTACCTTCATCGCCGGCAACGGAGTACCAGTCATAGCAACCGGAACCGATACAAACGATAGCTCCGTGTTCCGCCGTGCGCAGGAATTCCCACGCCACTACAGCATCGTTGCCTCCGGCGATGTCGTGCGCACCGGTCTTCTCGCAGAAGACAGTCCGGTCAGCATATCCACCCCAGTCTGCACCTATATGGTATTGGGCGGTAGAGTTGGTGATGCGGTAGCCCTCATCGCAGGTATAGACATGGTCGGGAGCATCGTTATTCATCAGCAGGTTCTGCCACAGCGCATGGTTGGTATGACCTGTGATAGCGAACTCCCACGGGCCTCCTGCGCGCTCAGCCTCGTCCTCTTTCTGTCCCCAGCAGTTATTCGGGAAACACTCGGCTTCGCCCAGGTAGAACGGCAGGTTGACCGCATAGCGCGTCAAGAGGAACGAGCCGCCTGCTTGGTAGAACTCTTTGAGTTTGTCGGTTACCAGCGGGTCAACAGCCTCCGGTGCATTGGCTTCAAAAGCACCTTTACCCTCCAGACCTCCGTCTTTATGGAAATGCCACCAAATCACTTTGCAGTCAGTCATCACCACGCGGCCCAACTTGAGGTCCTCAAACGAAGCATAATCGGAGTTCTCTACATTAGCCAGCAGCCAGTTGACAGCTTCCTGCTCTTCCGGATTGAGTTGGGATACCGTTTCCGCCAATCCCAGATAGAGGAAGACAGGGTTACCTTTCTCCTTGACGGTGACGGTGTAGGTGGTCGAAGCGGTGTTATAGGTCACCGTGAAATTCACAGGATTAGTGAAATCGCATGGCATACCACCTGCCGGAGTGACGGTAGCGCCTTCCGTGGTCTTGATGGTAGGAACGAGCGATTTGATATTGGTACCAACAGGCACGGACACGGTGATGGTATTCGCCACCTGGTCAACGATACCGATATAGGTGTCGTTGAGCACGAACGAGAGAATACGTGCCTCATCATGCTTGACGCTCAGTTTATAATCCAGAAACACATTCCCGTTCTCTACATGCACGACGATAGGTGATGTCATGTTGACTTTGTCGCCCTGCTTCGGGTTTGAAGTCGCGCCGGGAGAGAGGCGGAGGGTGGTCAAGGTCATCAGGTGATCATCGTGTACCTCCGGCACACCTACCACCACCGTCCGTGCAGCATGATCGACCACGCCGGTGTAGATATCATCCAGTACCAAGCTGTCGATATGACAATCTCCGGATACATCGAACGAGCTATCCTGCTTGGAGCAGGAGGTCATAAAGACCGCTGCGCTCAAAGATAAAAGAACGCTAACGCTCAAAGATAAAAGCTTATTTATAGTTTTCATAATCTTCATATTTTCAAGAATTCCAATTACCATCCTCCAATATTCTGTGTATAATGGCCGTTAGAAGCAGCTATTTGCTCATGAGGAATCGGCAGATACTCATTTTTATTGGCAGTGAAATGCGCAGAGGTATAGATACGGCAGTCGTTAGCCTCCTCTACGTAGTACTTGTTGATGGTTTGTTCTGCTTCTCCCCAACGCACGAGGTCGAAGAATCGCTCGGACTCCATCGCCAACTCCAGACGGCGCTCCATCTTGACGCGTGCGAGGGCATTGGAATTGTCGCTATAAGGCTTCACGCGAATCTTAGCACCGTAGTTAACATCGTATCCTGCCAACATGCCAAGGCTGCGCGAAGCGCGGTTGCGGAGGCGGTTCACCAGTTCGATAGCCTCGTCATTGCGGCCGAGTTGCGCCAGCGCTTCAGCACGCATCAGCAGCACGTCGGCATAGCGAACAACGATACGGTTCATCGGCGTTCCGAACCACAGTGCGGAGCGGATGAGATATCCGCTGGCGGGGTCCACATTGTGCTTGAGGGTCACGTTATAACCGTATAAGCCGTTAGAGCGGCTCCAGTTATGCGTGCGGCTCATGATGAGGTCCGGATTGAACTCATACGGGAAGCCGGGGATGCCCACGGTCAACCACAGACGCGGGTCGGCCGTCTCGGTGGCAGGGTCGAAATCCTTGTCGTTGAAATTGTCGATATACGGCAGTCCTTCAGCATTGGTGCGGAAGGCATTGACGATATTCTGACTAGGTTTGTAGAAATCGCAACCACCGTCGGTGACACCCTCAATACCCGGCACCATGAGTCCGTAAGACCAGTTGCAGTTACCGAGTTTGGTTCCGTCATTGGTGGAATACTGCATTGCCCATAGGCTTTCCTTGCCGTTCTCATACTGCGGCTCGGGGCGGAAGTTATTATGGAAATCATCCTCCAAACCATAACCGCCGGCAGTATAGATACCCTCCTCGGTGTAGAGAAGCACTTTCTCCAAATCCTCCTTGTTAATCTCCGTCACGGCATGCGAGTTAGGGTCATCCTGACGGTATGCCTTGTAGAGATACACTTTAGCCAGCAAACCGGCAGCCGAAGCCTGCGTCGGACGTCCTTTCTCAGCCTGCGTAGGAGGCAGCACGCTGTATGCGTATGTGAGGTCATCCGCAATGAGTTGCCAACCCTCATCATTGGTGTACTGGGTGTTGCTCAACGCGTGATAGTCCTCCTGCTTCATATTCGGGTCCATTACGAATGGAATATTCTTGTACAGTCGTTTCAGCAGGAAATGTCCGTATGCACGCAGGAAACGCATCTCGCCCAAACGTTGGGCTTTCAGTTCATAACTGTTGTCCATAGCCTCCAATGCGGCGATAGCGGCGTTGACACGGCTCAGACAGTTGTACAAACGAACCCACATATCGTTGATATTCCAGTTGGTCGTCATGATACCCTGACTGATTTCCAACTGGTGGAATACATCTCCGTCGTTCTCCGAGATACCACCTTTGTAGGCATCGTCCGAGCGGACATCGAAGTTCCACATCGAGAAAGAAGAGTTGACATCCTCGGCCGAGATGAATACCGCGTATGCGGAGATGCAGATATTATCAATATACTGCGGGTCATTGACTTGGTCACCGCTCAGAATACCCTGCGGAACATCCTGGTTCAGGAAATTATCGCAGGCCGTAAAGCAGAACGCTACGCTCAAAGCGAATAGACTGCTAACGCTCAAAGATAAAAGCTTATTTATACGTTTCATAACTTTTCTCCTTTCATTTTTCATTTTTCATTTTTCATCTCAGAACGTCACTTTTGTTCCAAGGGTAACCGTCAGCGGAATTGGATAGCCGAAAGTCGGATTTTCGGGATCTACTCCGGAGAACTTAGCCGAGCGGATGGTGAATACATTCTGCGCCGAAACGAACCAGCGCCAGCTCTGCATCAGCATCTTGTCGCAAGCTGATTTAGGCAGGTTGTAACCCAACTGGAGGTTACGCAGTTTGAGGAACGAACCGTCCTCCACGAAATAGGTGCTGACGCGCGTCTCGTTGTTGTTATTGTTGGTCGAGAGCGCAGGGATATCGCTGTTGGGATTGGTGAGGCTCCATGCGTCCATGACGCGTGTTCCTTTGTTCAGGTTAGCTACGTTCACACCGCTCCAGAGGTCGGTCTGCTCCTTGAGGTCTTTGGTGATGACCTGTACACCACCGACGCCTTGGAAGAAGATGGTGAGGTCAAAACCTTTGTACTCGAAATAGAAGTTCGCACCGAACGATACTGCCGGCACCGGACTGTAAATCCATGTCTGGTCAGCCTCGCTCACCACGCCGTCGCCGTTGATATCGCGATAGCGGATGCGGCCAAGACCGGCTCCTTCCTGATAAGCATGGTTGTCGATATCTTCCTGGCTCTTGAAGATGCCGTCTGCGATATATCCCACTTGCGAACCCATGGCGTGGCCTACAACGGACTGCACGCCGTTACCGCCGAATGTACCTTTAGCAGCTATGGTCTCAGGCAGTCGGGTAACCTTGTTGTCATAATGGGAAATATTGGCCGCGATATCGTATTTGAAGCCCGTTTTGGTTTGGTTGCGATAACCAAGGCTCAGTTCTACACCCATGTTGTCCATTGCTCCGGCATTCACCCATTGGGAGGCGCCTTCACCCATCACTCCGATACCGTCCATCAGCACCAGAATATCCTTGGTCTGCTTGTAGAACCAGTCGAACGATCCGTAGAATGTCTGCTTGAAGAATGCAAAGTCCAAACCGGCATTGGTCTGCGTCGTGGTCTCCCATTTGATATCATCGTTGCCAATTTGCAAGCGACGGAAACCGGACGGTAGAATCTGACCGCCGTTGGTGCCGGCGATGTCGTAGGACGTACCGTAACTCTGACCGCCGTGCTCCTCTATACCGTAGTTGGACTCGTAAATCGTGTAGCGGGCGGTAGAGGAGATATCTTGGTTACCTGTTTGTCCCCACGAAGCACGAATCTTGAGGTCGTCCAACCATGACGAAGCGCCGCTCATGAATTTCTCCTGACTGATACGCCAACCCGCACTCACAGACGGGAAGGTCGCGAAGCGGTTGTGCTTACCAAAGCGACTCGAACCGTCGTGACGCAGCGTGAACGAAATAAGATAGCGGTTATCGTAGTTATAGTTGGCTTTGCCGAAGAACGATATCAGCGAGTAGCTGCCGGCACCGCCGTAAGATTGCGCGTTGCCCGTACCGGCAGACGGCCACATATACGTCGGGTTGAGAACGATGAAATCCTCCTTGTAGGCGGACCCCCAGTCACTAATCTCGCGGTTCAACTCGGTACCGAGCATGAAGTCTGCGCGGTGTTTGTTGATATCCAGATTATAGGTGATGATGGCGTTCCACATCCATTTAGTCCAGTGCTCTTGCTTCGCCTCCACGGCGTTCTTGTCATTAGCCACCACACCGTCTTTGATGGGATAGGTGAAGAAACGCTGCTTCTTCTGCGCATAGTCAATACCGGCCGTGGTGCGGATATGTAAGCCTTTGACAGGGTTGATATCCAGGAATACATTTCCGAAGATACGCCAATAGACATAGCGGTTGTCTTTGTTGCGCTCCAGAATAGACATCGGGTTCTCGCGTTGCGGGAAACCGCTGGACGATGGAGCCTGAGCCAACTCGCCGTTGGTGTTATACACCGGCAGAAGCGGGTGATACTGCAGCACGCTGTTGATGAACCCGCCCGGAGCACTCACCTCCGACGTGCGGTTCACCGTGAAGTTCTCGCCGATGGTCACATAGTCCTTCAGGATCTTGTAATCGCTGTTGATACGCGCGGAGAAACGGTCGAAGTCCGTCGTTTTGATGATACCCTCGTTCTTGTAGTAACCGAGGGAGAAGAACGAACTACCTTTCTTGCCGCCGTTGGAAACGGATACGTTGTAGTTCTGGATAATACCCGGACGCGTGGTCTCTTTGAACCAGTCGGTGTTGCTCACCGGAACGGTACCTGCGTCATCTAGATATTTATTAAGCATGATATCATTCAGCACCGGCTGACCTTGTGCGTTGTAGCCCCAGTTATAGCGATAGCCCAACACGTTCGTATTCGGGTCGGAAGTGCCATCGTTGACATAGGCTTGCCACATGGCGCGGCCGTATTGTTCCGAGTTGAGCACGTGCATGCGATTGACATATGACTGCACGGCCACCGATGCGTCCAGGGTGATGCTCAGCTTGCCTTCAGCACCTTTCTTCGTCGTGATGATGATGACGCCGTTCGCCGCGCGCGAACCGTATATAGAAGCGGAAGCCGCATCTTTCAGCACTTGGATAGACTCGATGTCGTTCGGGTTCAACTCGTGCATGCCTGATTTTGTCGGCACACCGTCGATGATGTACAGCGGGTCGTTGTCATTGAGCGTACCGATACCACGGATACGTACTGTCGCCGTACCCGAAGGGTTACCGTCAGCCGAGATGTTCATACCCGGCACTTTACCTTGCAGTGCTTTCATCGGGTTGTTCTCCTGTTGTTTCTCCAAGTCCTTGGCACTGACGGCACTGACAGCGCCCGTCAAATCCGCCTTGCGCTGGGTGGTATAACCGGTTACTACCACTTCCTCCAGCACCTCGCTGTCCTCCGCAAGGGAGACTTTCATGTTCGCATTCGGGAATAACTGCTGGGTCTTGTAGCCCACATACGAAATCACCACCTTGGCATCCTTGCCGACGGAAAGTGAGAAATTACCATCGAAATCGGTGATAGTACCATTCGATGTACCTTCCTCCAGCACTGAAGCTCCAATGATGGGTTCGCCGGTCGCTGCATCCACAACCACACCCGTCGCAGTCACCTGCGCGTACGCGTACCCCACGGACAACAACATCATGAGGAGGAAAGAGACAAGAAATCGTTTGTTTCTCATGATAATTTAAAATTAAACAATTACAGCAGAACTTGGAGTTTCCAAATTCCGCTGCAAAAGTACTTCTGTTTAAACACATGCGCAAAAAATAATGTTGCAAAATATGCCACTGATGTTTCACTGCAACAAACGGTACATATTTTGCAACAAAATTGCTATCTAAAAATGTTTCATTTTAGCGCACACTGGGCAGATGCCCGAAGTATTCCTTATAGCATTTGGTGAAATAGCCGGGAGAGGAGAAACATAGTTCAAGGGCTACTTGCTGGATCGTCATGTCGGTCGTGCGGAGCAACTCGTCTGCGCGTATCAGTCTCCGCTCGCGGATATAATCCAGCGGTCCTTTTCCGGCTACCGCTTTCACGCGCCGGAAGAGCTGCGTACGGCTCAGTTGCAGTTTGCCGCCCAGGAACTCCACATTCAGAGCCGGGTCCGTCAGATAATCGTCCACCACTTGACGCAGCCTCTCAGCAAAGGCCTCGTCTTTCTTACTGAGCTGGATAGCCTCTTGCATATTCTCCAACTGAGGAATGATATCATGCTTGATCTTCGTTTGGATCTTACGTTGCTTGACGATGATATAGCTTAATGTGATTAAGAATAGAATAAAGAAAAGCACCACAAAGAGAATCAGTATAAATCGGTCGAAGCGCAGTTGTTTCCATTTGCTTTCGGATTGGGTTTGGACGATATGCAGGGTCTCCAGATCACGCGTGATAGCCTCGTCCTGCTTGAGCATGGGGTACGCAGCGGTAATATCCACGAGCGTCGTTTCCAACACAGTATCATGCACGTACGGTTCCTTATGTAAGATATGTGCGGCGGCATCGATCAGCATATCGCCGCGAGAAGAGTATGTCGCGGAACATTCTATTTTACCATCTACGATAGCCTGCAAACCCGGATGGATGCCGTCCACACCCATGATAGGAACACCCCCCGCTGCCTCGGCAGCCCCGATAGCCATAAGGTCGTTATGCGCCACGATGACATCCGGCAGAGGGTGAGTCTCCAAGTACTCGGAGACGACCTCATAAGCGTTCTCCTTGTACCAGCTTCCCATCACACTCTGCATCTCAACCTTAGCCGCTAACCCTTCTTCTTTCGCTTCCTCGATACCCTCCATCATACCCTTGTGACGCAACGTAGCAGGCGTCGATCCCGGCAGACCGGCTACCTCCAGGACAACGAAGGGTTTGGAGACAGTGCCTCGTTTTTTCCATTTTTCCATCACCCAATGCGCCATCAGTCGGCCTACTTTGTAGTTGTCGCCGCCGATAAAAGCGGTCCATTCGTCACCGGGGACACGGCGGTCGGCAACAATTACCGGGATGCCTGCACGATAAGCTCTCGTTACAGCAGGTTGTACCTGCTCCGCCTCATTGGGGCTGACTATCAGCAGATCCACACGCTCTTTGATAAAACTATCTATTTGGGCACACTGCAACTCATTGCTGCCGTAGGCAATACGGCGCGAGAGAGACATTTCCGGATGGAGCAGCAACTCCCGCTCCATCTCATAGTTCATCTTCTGCCTCCACGCATCGTCCAGACACTGGCTTACGCCGATGCGGTACTGCGGCGTACGCGAGTTACAACCCGTCATTAACAGGCATAACGCCACGACACTAACAATGATGTTTCTCATAGTGCAACATTTTTTC
This sequence comes from uncultured Bacteroidales bacterium, assembly GCA_900320865.1. Classification (GTDB taxonomy): domain Bacteria; phylum Bacteroidota; class Bacteroidia; order Bacteroidales; family Paludibacteraceae; genus Colicola. The sequence goes on from ONTT01000026.1 coordinate 17,546, forward strand.
GGCCGCAAAGGTACAACAAAAAAATGACATGTGCAAGAAAAATCTGTGAATTTTAGGGATTAGGGGTTAGAGGTTAGAGGTTAGGGGTTACAGGTTACAGGAAAAACAAAAAAAGGAGAAGCGTTGAACTTCTCCTTTTTCTTATGATCCGCGGAGCGGATGATTAGTACTCATCACCGTTGAGGGCGGCTTCGGCGGCCTCGCGGGCAGCCCTCTGCTCTCGCCCCTCTCCCGCGCGCCGCAGGCGCGCACACCGCCGCCCGCCCCGCGCCACACCTATGAGGTAGCCGGGAGGATATAGGGGATGGATCTTAGGGGATGACGTGGGATGGCTATCAGGGGAGGATTGGGATGTAATGAGTTGGAAGCGTGGGATATGGAAAAAATCTATGGTCTCTCTCAAAAATATTTTTCGAGCGACCGAAGGACGCGCTAGAGTAAAACGGGTTAAGGGTCAGGAGGTAGAGTCTTATGCGCGCGGGCGTGTGTGCGAGTGTGTGTATTTATCGCAAACATTCTTGGTTTACACAGGGGACTCCAGTGCTACGCACTTATAACAGCCGTGACCGGAGGGAACACCTTATTGAGAGAGACCATAGATTTTGGGGGATATTGGGTTGGTGGATAGAGCGTTGATTATGGGTAGGGAGAGGGGTTGATAGGGGATGATAGTGAGTTGGTTGGGGATGATAGTGAGTTGGTTGGGGATGATAGAGAGTTGGTTGGGGATGATAGAGAGTTGGTTGGGGATGATAGAGAGTTGGTTGGGAGGGGAAATAAACCTCATAGGTGTGGCGCGGGGCGGGCGGCGGTGTGCGCGCCTGCGGCGCGCGGGAGAGGGGCGAGAGCAGAGGGCTGCCCGCGAGGCCGCCGAAGCTGCCCTCAACGGTGAGTACTAATCATCCGCTCCGCGGATTATAAGAAAAAGGGGGATTCCTTTCGGGGGATTCCTCTTTTGTTTTTTTCGGGGGATTCCTCTTTTGTTTTTTTCGGGGGATTCCTTAAAACAGTCGTGCGTCTTGACGCACTCCTTATGGAATAACAAAAAAGAGCACCTCGTTGAGAGGTGCCCTTCTGGGCGATTAGCCGTTGTGGGCTGCGTCGTACTCTTGACCGCAGCACCTTTGGCGCCTTGAGGCTCATTAGCCATTGTGGGCTGTGTCGTACTCATCTCCGCAGACTTTCCACAAGTAAGCCTTCATGGTCTTTTTGCCATTGGCTTGATCCTTCTGAGCCGCGAAGTTGATCTGGTCCGTGGTGATCTTGTTCAGATCGCTCTTACGAGCCTTCACAGCAGCTGCCACAGCGGCGAAGCGTGCGCGAGCATCCAACTCGTTGGAAGTCAGCGCGGTCGTACGCTCGTACGAAGTGCCCTTACGGATGTACAGGCGGGTGCAGTTCGGGTTCTGCGTCGCAGCGGTACGGTGGGTACCAATCAGATAGTCACCGCAAATGTGACCGTCTTTCTTTTTCGCTTTTGCCAAGGCACCTTGTACATACTCGATACCCGGCGAATA
>ONTT01000029.1:0-18845 GCA_900320865.1 uncultured Bacteroidales bacterium
ATTGTCTGTGTCTCGACGCATTACAATACGTTTCGATTCCGACTCTGCCAGGATCTTACGATAACTTGCCGGAACGAAAATGCGCCCTTTTTCGTCCAGTCTCGCTTCAATATTTCCAATGAATGTTTGCATAGTAATAATTTACAATTTTTAATTCACAATTTACAAAGCGTTCTGCTGATTTTGTACAAACTTATATCTCCGTGCTGATTCTATGAATTCCTTTTTTCGTTTTCAATATTCGTTCGTGTGTTTTTTATTATAGTTGTTAGAATTTTACATATTTCGACTGCATCATTCTTAATTGACTTGTAAGTTTCCTCGTTAATTAGTTCCGCTGTATAGATGACTTCTATCCAATGGCACGTTTCGTTAGCCTCTTTTAGTGCAATACTTAGTTTATTCGCAAAATCAGCTTTTGAAACCGCACTTACCGCTTCGCTGCAATTGGCTCCAATGGATGTACCGCTTCTGAAAAATTGATCAGCTAGGCTGTATTCTTTTTGAGCCTTAATGTATTTGGTCGCCTTCACGACGCGTTTGGTAAAAGCCTCTACTTTATTGCCCAATATCCCAAGTCCGTACATACTCTTGTTGCCCTTTGTGAATTGTATATTGTGAATTGTTAATTATTTCACGCTGCAAAGATACAAAAAATATTTGAATTACACCACATTTCCCCACAAAAAAATTTTTCAAATATTTTATTAACAGGTTATCAACATTCGAAAATATAATAAAAATGTGGGGTAAGGTGGAGCGCTTTGTCAATTTGGGTTGCCCGGATGGATAATATTATTCCCTAAACCGGCATAAATCAAGGTAGCCAACCGTTCACGATAGACTTCTTGTAGGCTGTCTTGACGAAGACGCTCCGCAATAAAATCGTCTTTCGTATATTTCCAATCTCCCTTACTATCTATTACTTGCGGAATATCTTGAACAGAATAGTATCGACTCAGGTAAACCGGAGCCAGATGATCGGTCGAGATACCACCTGAGGTATAACCCCATGTACCGGGAGTCTCTGCGGCAGGAGCCGGTTGCACATTTAAAATCAGATCTATCTCGTTTCGTTTCACATAGCCGTATGTCTCAAGAATACCCGAAGCGGCTACCTCGAAATCCGAGCGCACGTACGAAGCATCAGGATTATGCACATCTACCCATCGTAAAGGTAAGGCTACGTGACCCATACTCAGTATGACGCCCCATTTCCAATCGGCTAAGTACCAGTTTTGTACTGTATCAACCTGCAAGAAGGGATAGCGACCGATAATGAACTCACGACAGGTCCCTCCATTAGATAATTTGCGCATACGGAACTCCCCTTTGTCGTCTGGAACCAGCATCACATTAGGCCGATAAGCAGCGGCTAATGGGTTAAATTTAATCACACAATACGTGCCTATCTTATACTCCTCTTTCCAGTCGGGATTATTCCCGCTGCCGCATGAAATCAGGCATAGCAGCGGCAATAGCATGATGGGATAAAATCGTTTCATATGCATATGTTTTTATTTGAACAGAATCTTAATCCACGGCCCCTTGCGGCTCATCGTGTCTTCCGGCAGATATTTTACAATATAGATTGCGCCACGGCGCAACTCGGCGTCTGGCAACGGTACGATGTTTACGGTCGGGCTGACAGGTATGCGTTTTACCAACTCGCCTTCGGCTGAATAGATACATACACTGCTTGACTTAAGCGATTGGGGCAAGTATACAATATGCGTTGCCGGATCGTACGAAATGGAGTCGTAGGCCAGGGTCAAGCGCTTGGAGTCGGCGTTTTCTCCCTCTTTGGTGGTAATCCAGAAAGGCATACCCAAGTCGCTCAGGTGCTCTTCGCATCCCTTCTCCTCCGAGCATTGCAGCTGAATACAGTACTCTGTATTAGGCATCAAATCATATGCATACAACACAGTGTAATCCTCTGCGATATCGCCTTCTTGCGCCACAATAGTACGCTCACGGCCCTTATAGGTGTAAACCGTTTTCTGGTTGAAGGTGGTGGTGAAAGCATCCATACATACGCCTTCGCCCCCGAATGATTTGTATTCGATGCTGAAACGGCGGATTCCAAGACTCTCGTCCAAACTGCGGCTGTAGGTGTATTGTTTCGTGTTCTTGTGAATCTCGATAGTATCTATTATATAGTCTTTGCTGTCGCTTATACCGGTTAGTATTAATTGACCTACTTCGGTGTCGCTGGTTGCCGGTGCATTCAGCCACAGAGAAACACCCGAGACGGCTAAGGGGTAGATGGGGCTCAGCATCTGCTCGTTGCTCTCTTTGAACCACATGGATACGGAACCGTCTGCTTTGGCTTTGGTGGTGGTGCGGTAGAAACTGCTGTACCAACCGGCTTCATGTACCGTGGCTTCGTCATCGAATCCTTCAAAACTCTCCATTTGGCTCTCCGTCCCTTCCTCCAGATGGAACATCGTTACATAGTAATACTCAGCGTCAGACTGTGGGGCCCACTTGACTTTGAAGGAAGTGGGGGTGATGTCATTTACTTCGGTGATGCTAGGTGCCTCTATTAGTACAGGACGCGGACTGGTGCCGCGGATAGTAAAGGAGCCGGCTGATTGGCCTTGACGCGCACTAATGGTACCGCGTTGGATGTCACACACTTGTTTGCGCGGAGCGTAGCGTACATAGATTGGCAGCTCCATCGTCGAGTCTGCGTTCACGGGAGCCTCGTAGGAGGTAACCCACGAACTGCTGTCGGTCGAGAAGGTGAAGCCGGAACCGGTAACGCTGATTGTGACGGTGGATTCCGGGTCTAAATGCTCGCCTACAATCTTCATAGCCTGCGCAGGCGTCTCGGCTTTTTTTGTTTCCGGATTATACGTGCTTTGTAGCACTGGCAGTTCGGTCGGCAGGAACATAAAACCGTTCGATTTAAAGGTGAACGTGATGTTCTTGCCTGAAAGCGCAATGCCTGTTAAGGGTTGCTCTACCAGGGGGCCGTTGTTCAGTACAGGGGTGAACTGCGTTATATTGAAAGTACCGGGGTAGGGGTCGCTGGCTGCGGCATAGCCCTTCGAGCCGCCGGCTTCTTCCAGTCGATAGCGGAGTGGCAGACTGTTGTTAGGCTCGTTGGCTTCCCATGCCGAAGCATTGTATGTGATATGCCAGATGAGCATACCTGTTCCGGGGAGTGACGATGAGGGCGCATCCCAACCGAGATTCTGGCGGTTCTCCAGCAACCAGTATTCATTCGGTGTCGCATTATCCCAACTCAGGTTATGGTCGGTGGCGGCAATCAAATAGGCTTGGTTGCTCGTCTCAAGCGGCTCCAGAGTATAGAGGCCTGCATTTTTCAACTGCACGGGAGTGAGCCAGCCCAGTTGGAAACGCTCACCGGAGGTGTAAGTGGGAGGGGTCTTTCCATTGCCGTTGTAGCTACCATTACACATGATATCCCACGAACCGACGGTATAGAACTTATAGTCTGTGTCGTAATAATCCGGCAAACCCAGCACGTGACCAAACTCATGGCAGAATGTACCGATACCGCACATCGAGTTGCCACTTCGACCGCGCATCTCCGACGTGCAGGCATAGTCGTAAATCAGCTTGCCATTCACACGGTTGGAACCGGTTACTATGCTGCGGTGGGGCCAGATTGTGTTGGCATCTGCGCCTTCTGCTTCATTATGGCCGGCAAAATAGATAAACACATTGTCTATGCGACCATCGTCGTTGGTGTCGTATTGTGTGAAATCTACACCGCTCTCGGCTACCAGATTGCATGCCTCCACTACCATCTGGGCGGCGTGGACGCTATTGCTACTACCGCTGTTGGCGCCATAGTAGGCATAGTTATTGCTCAGCGTCACAGGGCCGTAGCAGTCAAAGATGGGTGAGAAGATGCTGTCCGAACTCGCAATGAAATAGTCGCGTGCCGAACCCACACCGCCGTTCTTGTTGTAGCCCGACGTGTTGAGCATGTCTTGAAACTCCGCCAATGTATGCGTAAATTTCAAGTCAGAGAAGTTTACCAGGATAACTACGCTCTTGGGTGAACCGGTCAGAGGGAATGAACTGCTGATATTGGTTTGTTTTGCAATGCGGCGAGCTTTGCGAGCCTCTGCACTTGGCGTCGCTAACGATAAGTCATCCTCCCACATTCCTTTCTTGTTCAGGCGCACGGGCGTTCCATCCGTACGCGTGTAATAACTATGGAATTCATCGCCTACTAACTTCAGCGTCACAGTACTGCCGTCCGCTTGCGTTTTTACAATCAACTCCGGAGTGGCTACAACACCCCACATACTTGCGCTAACACAAAGCGCAGCCGCTAAACTCAATAGATATCGTTTCATATGCGTATAATTTTCCAAAATACGGCTGCAAAATTACAAAAAAAATCCCACATACACAAGAGTATGCAGGATTTTTTTTGTAAAAAGATCTGATTACTTGTGGGTCAGTACGTCCGGACGAGCAATCTTGGTCTCTTTCTTCTCTACGTACTCCTTAACGGTGTACTTGCGAGGAGCTGCCTCTTCGCCGAGGTACTCATAGTACTTCTGTTGCAGCGGAGCCCAAGCGTACGGCTGAACGAAGTCTTTATAATCCTCAGTAGCAACCAAGCCCCAGATTTGCGGCTCACCGAACCAGAAAGCGTAGCTCTTGTACAGAGCCTCGGTCTCGTCACCTACGAAGATACCTTCGCCGATGATTCCGCTGAAAGGATCGATGTATTTGCCAGCGTCCAAGTCAGCAGCATAAATACGACCGGTGAATTGTGACTCGACATCACCAACGGTGTCGTTCAACCACTCGAAGTGTGTTGCTGCGTCACCCAGTGCACCTGCCACAGCGCAGTATGCGAATGCGGTGTCGTTCCAGTTGAGGGTCTTTGCCGGAACGATCTTCAGATGGCTGGCTCCCAGATAGTAGTAGTTCGGGCCCTTGCCGAGGTCGTCGGTGATCAACAGAGCAGTACCCTCCAGGTCAACTACGTAACCTGCACCTGCCAAGTGGTCAACATCCAGATAAACATCACTACTCCAGATCTTGTAGGTAGCCGGGACCATAACGCAGCTTACTTCCTGACCGCTTTGCAAAGTTTTCTTAACGGTGTCCGTGCTCAGGATCGTGCTCTTGTCAATATTCCAAAGACTCCATCCACCCCACTGAAGCATATCCAGCGGATCCATTACTGTTACTTTACATACAGCCTTCAATGCGCTCTCGCCTTCACCATAAGTTGCGGTAATATTTGCTTCGCCCAAATCAATGGCCTCAATATTACCGTTTTGGTCTACAGTAACAACATCTGTGTTACTTGAAGCCCATACGCAAGTAGGAGGTTCCAATGTCGTCGGTTCGTACAGCACGGCCAATTTGTCGGAGGTGCCTACTGCAAGCGTAATTTCAGCGTTTTTAAACTTAATGCTGGTGTACTCATTTCCACCTCCATTGTTTTTGCAACTTGCCAAAGCTACTAAGGCAGCTGCCAGTACAATCAGATACTTTTTCATAATGATTGCTTTTTAGTTAATAATAAAGTGAATTGCTTATTTGTTTATAAATAAAACAGACTAATTTATTCGTCCTTTGCAAACTGTGTGGTGGCCAGGTAGGGGTTGTAACGTGTTTCCGAAGTCGGAATCTGGCATTGGAACTGCTCGGTAGGAGTCAGCTTTGCTCCTTCACGTGCCAAGTGGTTTGTTCCCAGCTCAACACTCTTGCTCAGACGGCGGAGGGTCTGCAATCCATAACCTTCTCCCCACATCTCTACACGCCAGTTGTAAACAAGAGCGGTTTTGGTGTCTGTAGCGGCCAGCCATGTATCCAAATCGGCATCGGTCTTGCCTTCCAGCAGACGCTGCGAGCAAAGAGTCTTCAGATAATCTTTCGCTTTAGCCTCATCGCCTCTTTTCCATGCTGCTTCGGCTGCAATCAGGTAGGCAACCTCGATACGCATGAATACGTTGTCGCACAGCCAATCGCGATCTACATCATCCAACTTGGTGGTGTGTTTGGTTTTGGGGTTGAAGAACTTGCCGTCCGGGCAGTAGGGGAAAACGTCCGACCCGGAGCGGAACCAATTGACACGTCCGTCCCAGCCCGTTGCGGCAATCTCGTCATATAGTTTACTGTCGATTGCTTTGGTATCACCTGCAGCTGCATAGCTGTAGGTGTGAATGTCCACCTGACCGAAGAAAGAGGCAAGCCCTGTGGTGTTCTCTACGGTTACATCCTCTCCCCACATCCAGTTGGCGGAGCTGACATCCATAAAACCGGTAGTAGTCAATTCTGCATTCGGCAGGATGGAGTACTTGCCATTTTTGATGGCTTCGTCTGCCATCTCTTGCGCAATCTCAAAGGCGGTCTTGCCGTCTGCTACGATGCCGGTCGGGTCTGCATAACCGCGGTGAAGCATCGCATATGCCAGGATAATGCGGGCTACATCGGCATCAATCTCCAGTTTCGAACCGCGTTGGTTGAGCGGACCGTAGAAATCGAGCAATTCAATGGCCTCATACAGGTCCTCATAGATACGCTCATACACCTCAGCGACGGTTGCGCGAGGAGCACCCAGTGCGCCATTCTTCACTTCTGTGGCCGTGTATACAGGAATGGATTTTTCCTCGTCTATCTGACTGGAGAGTGCATCCATCGGGTCGCAGTAGTACTGCAGCAATCCCGAATATGCCCAGCCGCGGAGAGCAAGCACCTGACCATAATAATAACCTTGCAGTTTGATGGTTGCATTCGGGTCTCCGCTGATGATAGCATCTCGCATGGCGGGAACATTTTCCTCTACTGCAATTTCGCAAAGGTTTGCCAGGTTGATCATGTCGTAATAGTACGACCAGATATAGCTGCGGGCATACGCATAGAAATAGCCGCGTTCGTAATTCTCGAACCAACCGTAACTACTCTTTGCCATAGCCATATCGCCGGATTGGATATCACCATACATGTCAATAGCGCGCTGACCGAATTCATCGTGTTCGCCGCCGTACTCATACATCTTCGAGTAGATACCCATGATAGAACCCTTCAGGTTGTCCGGCAGTTTGTCGAACTGGTCCTGCAGCAGGACGCCGCCTTCCGGATATTGAGTCAAGAAACTGTCACCACAAGAGGTGAGACCTAAACCCAATACAATCGTTGCAAGAAAATATTTGATATTTTTCATAATTGTAACCTCCTATGTTTAGAATTGAACTTTAATACCTCCCATAACGGTGGACAGCGGGCTATAGTCGTTATAACCGTTCGTTCCGCTGGCCGACATCATCGGGTTGTATCCGCGACGAGCCGTAGCGATAGCTAAGTTATCTGCTGCTACCCATACCTGCAGGTTGGTTAATTTAATCTTCTCAATCCACTTCTTCGGGAACTTGTAGCCCAGATTGATGTTGTTCAGGCTGAGGAACGAGTTACTTGTCAGGAAACGATCAGAAGCAGCATTGGCACCATCGTCCGCACCATTAGACAGACGAGGAATATTCGTGTTGGTGTTGGTCTCGGTCCACGCATTCCTGATATCTTTGTGCCAGTTGCGTTTTCCGATTTTCTCGCTATGCATCAACAGGGCGTACATGTTATCGTAGCCATAACCACCTATGCGGTACGAGCAACTGATGCTCAGCGTTACACCATAAGCCTCGAAGTCCAGTCCGAAACCGCCGTCCAAATCCGGCATGTAACTCTTGCCGACATAGTTGCTTCCGGCGTAGGTGTAGTCACCGCTATATACAGTTGTTGTTTGGATATCTGCGTTCGGGTTCTTGAGCTTGTACTCGTATACGGATGCGATGTAGTTGTCTCCTGTCTCTCCGTCTTCAATCAGGTCGGCGCTTGTGTGACCGAAGCCTCCCTTGTTGGCATCGTAGTATGCCGTGTAGGCCGCCTCTCCCTTTTCACTGACACCTTCGTAATGAATCATGTAGTAGTCTGCGGTGGAGTGACCTACGGACATACCACCGGACATTACCATGCGCTTCTCCGTACCATCCTCGTTGTAGCCGTCGATAGGCATCTGGAGCATCTTGTTGCGATAGTAACCGCCGTTGACGCGCAAATCCAACTTAATATTACGCATATCCAGCAGGTGACCCTTCAAGTCAAACTCGATACCATGGTTCTCCATGGCGGCTTCGTTGACATAGTATCCGCCGTAACCCAGAGACGGTGCTACGTGGCGAGGGAAGAGCATGTTATCCGTTTTCTTGTAGAAGAAATCGAACTCTGCATCCAGGTATTTGGCAATCGAGAACTCCAAACCGAGGTCCACTGTACTGGTGCGCTCCCAGGTCAACTCGGGGTTGCCTTTGTAGCTCCATACATATGCCTTCTCGCCGTTTACGTTCTCTACATCATAATGGTCGGTAAACATCATGTCGCCGATATCCTGATTACCCAGTACACCCCAGCTCAGACGCAACTTACCGTTCTTGAGCCAATCAGCAGCCTCGGTTCCTTCCATGAAGTGCTCGTTCGTGAAGTTCCATGCTCCTCCGACAGAACCGAAGTGACCCCAGCGGTGACCTTTGGCAAACTTAGACGAACCATCCGCACGGTAGTTGGCGGTAATCAGGTAGCGGTTGTCGTAGTCGTACGTTACGGTTGCCAGTGCTGACTCCAGCGTGCTGGTGCGGGCAAAACCTTCTACAGCATCCATGCTGACAGCGTTGCTCAACTCGGGATACTCGTCCATTACGATTTTCTTCTTGTAGCCGTATTGGTAGTTGTAGTTGAAATAGGTGATTTCATGACCGGCCATCAAGCGGATAGTGTGTTCGTTGAAGGTTTTGTTGTATTCTAACAACTGGTTGCTGGTAAAGGCCAGATAATTGTATTGCGCATTACCGATACGGCCCACGCCGGCAGCATCGCCGTAGTACTTGTTGGTCAGGCTGTTGATGCGGTTGTTCATGTATTGCACACCGGCATTAACGGTGAATTTCAGACCCTCGTAGAGCTTGAACTCCAAGAAGGCGGTTGCTGCAGTCTGGTGACGTACCGTACGTTGCTTATCCCATTGCAGTGCACCGGCAGGGTTGATACCGAACGAGTAGGGACGTCCGCCCTCCTGCCCGATATTCTCAACGCCGTTGTCTCCGTAGTCGTACATCTTGCCGCCCGTCTTCGGGTCAATAGCAATATTACCATTCGCGTCGCGCACGTAAACCGGATAGATAGGCGGAATCTCATTCACGAAGAGGAAACCGTTGTTAGCGGCATCGTCATCCTGCACAGGATTGTTGATGCTCGCGTACGAATATTGGATATTCAGACCACCCTTCAGCCATTTCTTGGCCTGATAGTTAATGTTCGCACGGGTGTTGAAACGCTGGAAATCCGAAGCGGTATAGTAACCTTCGTCCTTCAGGTAACCGAAGCTGGTGTAGTAGTTCAGTTTCTCGTTACCGCCGCTGATTTTTGCGGTAGTCTCCAACTTCAAACCATTGTGGAACAGGGTGTTGTACCAACTGTCCATGGTCTTGTAAGCATCCAGACGGCTTATGGTCTTGTCGAATGAAGGATTTACATTACCGGCAGCGTCGTATGGGTTGATTAGCAAGTTTCCTGCTTTGTCCCACAAATTATAAATAGTAGGAATGCCACCTGAGCCAAACAAATGGTTTTTAGCGTAGCTGACAGATTGAGCCTCCAACTGGCCTTTGCATACTCTGCGTTCGTTATACAAGCTCTGCCAACACAAAACGATGTAGTCCTCAGGACTATCGATAACATCGTACATAGGCAGCAGGCGCATGTTCGCACCGGCTTTTACATCTACTTCAATCTTACCTTCGTCGCCGTTGGAACTACCCTTCTTGGTGGTAATCAACACAACACCGTTTGCACCACGGCTACCGTACAGAGAAGTAGCAGTTGCATCCTTCAGAATAGTAGTGCTTGCGATATCGCCCGGGTCAATCGAACTAACCGAACCTGCGTCCAATGGAATACCATCTACTACGTAGAGAGGGCTGCTGTTGGCCGAGATAGAACCGATACCGCGGATACGGATTGAGGCTACTGTACCCGGCTGACCGCTGGAGGTTACCACCTGCACACCGGCAACCTCACCCGCAAGGGCCTTGGTTACGTCCGACGGGTTCTTCTTCTCGATGTCCTCTGCCTTTACGGCCTGAGCTGAACCGGCATAGGCTCCTTTCGATACCGTACCGTAACCGGTTACGACAACTTCTTGGATTACCTCCGAGTTCTCCGACATCACAACTTTGATGTTCTTGCCGGCTGCCACTTCTTGAGTAGCCATTCCGACGAAACTAATTACCAGAGTCTTCACAGATTCCGGTACCTCCATCTCGAATTTACCATCGTAATCCGAGATTGTACCCTGTGTGGTGCCCTTAGCCTGGATACTTGCGCCGATAACCGGCTCACCCTTGACGTCGACTACCACACCGCTTACTTGCTTCTCGGCATACAAGCCCATGCTCAATGCCGCTAAAAACAACAGTGTAAAAATCTTCTTCATCGTGTAAATTATTGTTTGTTATTTGGATTTACATCTGTCTCGCGCGTATACATTATAAGGTTCGCATACGCGTACAAACATTAAAAATCGCGCAAAGGTACGACTTTTTTTTTACATACGCAAATAAATTCATAAAAAAATGCTAAAAATGTGCAAAATTATGCAATTTTTTGATTTTTTTAGTAGTTTTGTCAGAAAAAACGCTATTCGTATGTCAAAATGTAAGCACTGGGCGGATTTAACAATTCTTGCGCTACATCTTGCAATTGACGCGTCGTAGTTTGCTCGATACGCTTCATCGTTTCTTGCCATTCCGGAGCACAGCCGCGATACAACATCGACTTAGCCATCGCCAAAGCCGTATGCTCTTGGTTTTGTGCCGAAATAGCTAACTGACCCCGTAATTGTTCCAGCGAACGTCGCAAAGCCGCTTCACTCAGCGGTTGAGTCATCAGTTTGTCCAGTTCTTGCCGCACCAGACCTTTACTCTGCGCAAAGTCATGCGGGTCACACGCCCAATAAATACACCAGTAACCCGTGTCGCTCAAAGGTGTATATGTGGATTCAACCGTATAAACCAAGCCTTTCGCCTCGCGAAGACTTAAATTTAACCGGCTGTTCAAACTTCCTCCGCCTAAGATATTATTCATCAAAAACATCGCCAATTGGTTCGTATGCCCGATCGGATACGCCCGACCACCTAACATCGCATGCACCTGGTGCGTGTGTTTCTTAAACGCCCGTTCGCGTTCGATAGTTATCGGACTCATGTAGGACTCTTTTCGGAGGAATGTAGGAGTCAAGTCGGGAGTGCTACCCATCCGAGGGGTACCACTCATGCCGCCAAACTCTTTCTCGGCCAATTTAAACAACCGCTCCGGTTTCACATTTCCTTGACAGAAAACGACCATCCGTTCCGGACGATAGTGTTCTGCCATCCATCGTTTGGCGTATTCCGGCTTCGAAGAGAGGTGCCGCAAGGTTTTTCTTGTGCCTAAAATAGGCTGCGCCAAACTGCTGCCGGCAAAAACCAGATTCTCGAAATCGTCGTAAATCAACTCACTCGGAGTGTCGTTATAACTCTCGATCTCGTCCAAAATCACCATGCGCTCTTTCTCCGTCTTTTCTTTCTTGAAACACGGCTCCAGAATCATTTCGGCAATAAGATGCAAGGTCAATTGCACATGTTCCGCCAAAATCGCCGCATAGAACGTCGTCTCCTCTTTGGTGGTATACGCATTAACCTCACCGCCGACCCCTTCAATGGCATGAATGATCTGTCGCGCCGAATGATGCGCTGTGCCCTTGAAAACACAGTGCTCGATATAATGCGCCATACCATTTTCTTCCGGCTTCTCATCGCGCGTACCCGCACCAACCATCACACCTACATACGCCACAGGGGAAGGTGTCCAACGATGCACGATTTTGATGCCGTTTGGTAAAATATGATAAAAAGTTTGGCTGTTTTCTTGCATAATTCAAAAAAATGTAGTATTTCGGCACGCCCCTTCTTTTTTGCCATCCGCCTCGTTACACTCGGCTCTTTGATGAATGGCTGCCTTCGTCCCTGACGTATAGGTATGTTCCCCTTTCGGAGGCGTATTTTTGCGAAGGGGTACGCAAAAATCCGTCGAGCAGGGGGCGAGTTACTCCGAAGGGGAAGCATACGCTATCCGCATGGCTTTAAGGCGGCCATTCATCACGGAATAACACTCCGTTAGGCAAAAAAATGCGCAAAAACTTGCATATATGCAATTTTTGTAGTATCTTTGCACCCGATTTTAAATCCACCTCGGGACGTAAACCAAGCCGAAGGCTGTTTGCGGACCGAAGAGCGGAGGCACAAGTTGCCCGTCCATTTAGCGGAGCGGTATGGACCATCGCAATCTTGTTGCCGAACGCGAGCGGCATTGGCGGAATTGGTAGACGCGCCAGACTTAGGATCTGGTTCCGAGAGGAGTGAAAGTTCGAGTCTTTTATGCCGCACGATTTATGAAACGTTCGTTTATTATTTCCTTGGTTATAGCGCTTGTTGCGCTGGGCTTGATGTCGTGCGATGGAACGGCTATCTCGTCGCCTTCCATCCAGGCTGCTTCTAAGATGGTTCGTACTTCCGCTGCCGGTGTGCGCGATACCATCAATCTGAATGACTCTCTCAACGTAGGTGACACTGTTCGCCTGAGTCTGATCGTACAAGGCTATTATCACTATCTGACGTCTTTTTCGGCCACTTCGGATACCACTATGTTAGTCGGTTTGGCTTGGAATCAAGCGGACTCTGCTGCGTTGGCGCCCGGTTCGGATCCTGAGCATGGAAAAGTCATCTTCACGCCCAACACGGCTTATGTCTTCCTTACCAGCATGCGCTTCACGCCACGTTATTCAGGTACGCATCGTATCGATATGATTGTGGTTTCCAGTGCCGGAGAACCGTATTCTCCGCAACTCTATCACTACAATGTAGCGGTCCGATAAGGAAAACTTACTGCTTTTTGGCTTCCTGCCAAAGCGCTTCCATCTCGTCGATAGACATGTCTTTTAACTCGCGTCCCATCTCCCGGGCGCGGGTTTCTATATAGTTAAAGCGCTTGATGAACTTCAGATTTGTCTGTTCCAAGGCGTTGTCCGGTTTTATCTTATACAACCGCGCCGCATTAATCATTGCAAACAACAAATCCCCGAACTCCTCCGTCATTCCATCATTTAGCGGCTTGTCCGCGTTAGCATTAGGCGCAGCGCTCGTGGTATCATTTTTACGAACCTCTTGCTCAAACTCTGCGATTTCCTCTTTCACTTTCTCCCAAACATCCTCGCGTTTCTCCCAGTCAAAACCCACATTCGCCACTTTATCCTGTATCCGATAAGCCTTTACCATACTGGGCAAACTGTCCGGAATACCACCTAACACGGTTTTATTACCGCCTTTCTCCTTCAACTTCACCTGCTCCCAGAGCTTACTTACCTCTTCAGCATTTTGAGCTGTTATTCCGAATGGCTGTTCGCCTCCGGATGCTATCCGGCCGTACACGTGCGGGTGGCGGAAGATCAACTTATCGCAAAGCCGGTTACATACATCCGCAATATCAAAAGAATCGCGCGGCTCGTCTTTCTCTGACGAGCCGGAGAAATTCCATTTCGTTTCGCTACCCATCTTTGCATAGAAGACCACATGCAGCAGCACGTCACCAAGTTCCTTACTAATCTCGTTCATGTCGTGCCTCGAGATAGCGGTCGCTAACTCGTACGTCTCCTCAATCGTATTCTGACGAAGACTATCGAAGGTCTGCTTGCGATCCCAGGGACATTTCTCCCGCAGATCGTCCATGATATCCAGCAACCGTCCGAATGCTTTCAGTTGTTCTTCTCTACTGCTCATAGTTATGAAGGGTTAAATTGCCTTTATGATCCAGTTTTGCGTATGTGAATTCCTTGAAGCAGTCACCCAAAATAACCACGCGGCTGTCTTTGGAAATCTGCAGATCCAATTCAATGTGGCGATGGCCGAAGATATAATAATCGCGATGGTTGTGTTGCTTCTCCTGTTCTTTGGCAAAAAGCACCAACTCTTCCTTGTCTTCGCCCTTGTAGGGACAAGGCTTCGCGATCTCTTTCAAACGACTCCGTTTTGCCCATTCATATCCGAATTTATTACCCCAACTCGGCGGTAAACAGCGAAAACAGAACTGCAGGAACGGCGAACGGAAGATGTCCTTCAGACGCATGAACCGTTTGATCTTTTTCTTCACGTCTTTGGGGTACAAACTCTCCCAGTTGCTTGGCAGCAACCCATCGCCATGCGCTAAGTAAATTGCCTTGCCGTAACGCAGTATCGTGCAGGGTTCGTAATGAATCTCTGCGTTACTCAACTGTGCCATACCTCCAAACGTCCACAGGTCATGGTTACCGGTGAAAATATGCACGTGAATACCTTGTTTGGATAACTTCCTTAACTCCTTGAAAAAAGGCGCATATTGATGTTTTTTCTTATCGTGGATGAAGTATTCCATCCAGAAATCGAACATGTCGCCCAGCATGTAAATCGACGCAGCATCCTTACTCATTTCCTCCAACATGTCAATGAGTTTCTTCTGATGAGCCCAACCTTTCTCAATGGCCAAGCTCCCTAAATGTGCATCACTTAAAAAATATATCATAAATCACTAGTGTTGCGTTAATCTTGTGCCATATACTTATATCTTGCTGATATATAGCTTTTTATAGGAATATTTCTACTTTTCGATTTGATTAGAAAAATTTTATTTATGTTTATGGCTTTTAAGTGCTTTGACTCGTAAGAGTGTGGATTTAGATGGTAAAAACTATCTAAAAGTTTACTTTTAAGTAGGTTTTAGCGGCTAAATACATATAAAGCTTTGCTTTAAAGCACTTAAAAGGGTTTATTTGGTTTTATTTACAATTTTATTGCATCAGTATTAATCGCAAATCAAAAATCACAAATCAGAGAAACCCAAGCTCGAGCTTTGCTTCCTCTGACATCATCTCCTTCGTCCATTCCGGCTCGAAGACAATCGTCACATTTACATCTTTAATCCCCTCTATGCTACCGACTTTCTGCCGTATATCCTCCACAATAAAATCCCCGGCCGGACAAGAAGGCGCAGTCAAAGTCATCGTAATTTCGCAAACCCCGTCGTCTTTCAATTCGATACTGTAGATCAATCCCAAGTCATAGACATTGACCGGGATCTCGGGATCGAAAACCGTTTTCAGCATGCGCAGTATCGCCTCTTCTTTTTCTAAAAACTCGTTCATATACACAAAAAAGCGTGCAAATATACAGCTTTTTTTGCAAATACGCAAATAAAACTGACAAAATGGCACAAAAATGCGCGCGCACTTGCGTATATAAAATAATTTTTGTACTTTTGCACGATTTTTGTGTTCTTTTAATCGTAAATTACGAAAACAAGATATGAATTTTTTAGAAATTATTACGAAACTGTTCGGTAACAAGGCGCAGAAAGATATGCGTGCCATACAGCCGATAGTTGACCAAATCAAAGCGGCGTACGAGCAAATTGACGCCATTTCTAACGACGAACTCCGTGCGCATTCTTGGGCGCTCATGGATAAACTGCAGGCAGCTGTGGCCGATAAGAAAGCCCGCATCGCCGAGCTCAAAGCCTCTATCGAAGCGACACCTATCGACAAACGTGAGAAGATCTACAACGAGGTAGATAAACTCGAGAAAGAGATCAAGGATAAGTACGAAGAGGTGCTCAATGAGATTCTTCCCGAAGCCTATGCGATCGTGAAATCTACTGCGCGGCGTTTCGCGCAAAGCGAGACCGTAGAAGTAACGGCTACCGAAATGGACCGTAACTTGGCGGCAGACGGGCGTTTCGACTTTGTCGAGATAAAAGGCGACAAAGCGATCTATGCCAACCATTGGATGGCAGGTGGTAACGAAATCACCTGGGATATGATCCACTATGACGTGCAGCTCTTCGGCGGTGTGGTACTGCATCAAGGTAAGATCGCTGAGATGGCTACCGGTGAAGGTAAGACCCTCGTCGCAACTCTCCCTGTTTACTTGAACGCATTGACCCACGAAGGCGTACACGTAGTGACCGTCAATGACTACCTCGCCAAACGTGACTCCGAGTGGAACGGACCGATTTATATGTTCCTTGGTCTTACTGTCGACTGTATTGACAAGTACAAGCCGAACAGTGACGAGCGCCGGAAAGCATATGCCTGCGATATCACCTTTGGTACCAATAACGAGTTCGGTTTCGACTACCTGCGTGATAACATGGCCATCAGCCCGCTCGACCTCGTGCAGCGCGGACATAACTATGCTATCGTCGATGAGGTGGACTCCGTATTGATCGACGATGCCCGTACCCCCTTGATCATCTCCGGTCCTGTGCCCAAAGGTGAAGACCAGATGTTCGATGAATACAAAGACCGCGTAGCGGCGCTCGTTCGTCAACAGACAACCTTAACTACCAAACTGCTCGCGGAAGCCAAGGCCAAAATGGGTTCGGCGGACGAGAAAGAGAAAGAAGCCGGTGAACTGGCGCTCTTCCGCTCTTTCAAAGGTATGCCGAAGTCCAAAGCCCTCATCAAATACCTCTCTGAACCGGGTATCAAAGTGCGTTTGCAGAAGACCGAAGAGTTCTACCTCCAGGAGAACGAGAAAAACATGCATATCGCGACCGACGAACTCTATTTCGTGATCGATGAGAAGAACAAGACCATCGAACTCACCGATAAAGGTATTGATGCCCTCACGGGTACGACGGAAGACCCGAATTTCTTCGTCCTGCCGGACGTAGGCTCCGAAATGGCGGAACTGGAGAACCAGACCGACCTCTCGGCCGATGAACGTCAACAACGTAAGGACGATATCCTCACCAACTATAGTATTAAATCCGAACGTGTGCATACCGTTCACCAGTTGCTCAAAGCGTACACCCTCTTCGAGAAAGATGTCGATTATATCATCGATAACGGTGAAGTGAAGATCGTTGATGAGCAGACCGGTCGTGTCATGGAAGGTCGTCGTTGGTCCGATGGTCTGCATCAGGCTGTGGAAGCCAAGGAGAACGTGAAAGTGGAGGCTGCTACGCAGACTTTCGCTACTATCACGCTGCAGAACTATTTCCGTATGTATCACAAGCTCGCCGGTATGACCGGTACGGCCGAGACCGAAGCAGGCGAGTTCTGGAATATCTACAAACTCGATGTAGTGGTCATCCCGACCAATAAACCCATTGCCCGTATCGATATGAACGACCGTATCTATCGCACCAAACGCGAGAAATACAATGCGGTCATTGATGAGATCGTAGCTATGGTAGAGCAGGGTAGACCGGTATTGGTAGGTACTACTTCCGTCGAGATATCCGAGCTCTTGAGCAAGATGCTCAATATCCGTAAGATCAAGCATAACGTCCTTAACGCGAAGTTGCACCAACAAGAGGCGCAAGTGGTGGCTGAAGCAGGCCGTCCGGGCGTAGTGACCATCGCTACCAACATGGCAGGTCGTGGTACGGATATCAAACTGACGCCGGAAGTCAAAGAAGCCGGAGGTCTGGCGATCATCGGTACCGAGCGTCACGAGTCGCGTCGTGTGGACCGCCAGTTGCGTGGTCGTGCCGGACGTCAAGGTGACCCGGGTAGTTCCGTCTTCTATGTATCGCTGGAGGATGACCTGATGCGTATGTTCGGTTCTGAGCGTATCGCATCTATCATGGACCGTATGGGCTTTGCGGAAGGCGAGATGATCGAGCACTCGATGATTTCCAACTCCATCGAACGTGCGCAGAAGAAAGTGGAGGAGAATAACTTCGGTATCCGTAAACGCCTCATCGAATACGACGATGTCATGAACCAGCAACGTAACCTCATCTATGCAAAGCGTCGTCACGCCTTGATGGGTGAGCGTATCGGAGTGGATATCACCAATATGATTCGTGAGACCGCGGATGCGATCTTCCAAGACGCACGTCAAGCCAATGACTTCGAGGGACTCAAGATGGATGTGATGCAGACCTTCGCGATCGAAGTACCGTTCGACGAGAGCGAGTTCTCGCGTGGAAAACGAGATGAATTGAGCAATCAGCTCGCGGAGGCTGCGCTCGATAGCTTCAAACGTCGTATGGAGAAACTGACCCAGATTGCTGATCCTGTACTCCAACGTGTGTACGAAGAGAAGGGCCAGATGTACGAGAATATCCTCATTCCTATCACCGATGGTAAGAAGGTATATAATATCTCCGTCAACCTCAAGGCTGCGGCTGAGACACATTGCAAAGAGGTGGTCAAAGAGTTCGAGAAACGAATGTTGCTCTATGTCATCGACGACGAGTGGAAAGAGCACCTCCGTCAATTGGATGACCTCAAGCAATCCGTTCAGAACGCTTCGTACGAACAGAAAGACCCGCTCTTGATCTATAAATTCTGCTCCGCGGACAGATCCATCAGCAGGAACCTGACCGCGTGCAACAGGCGCAACAGCAACGCCGCATGGATTACAGTCGTTATCGCACCCAGAAGGATGCCGTTCAGCAGGCAGCACATGCTTCCGGAGCGGCTGCGGCTGCAGGACGCGATACGCGTGAGCAACAACGTCCTGAACCTATTCATGTGGATAAGAAACCGCGCCCGAATGATCCCTGTCCGTGCGGTTCAGGTAAGAAATACAAACAATGTCACGGTAAACTCAATGCCGCAGGAATTTAAAATCAAAAATCAAAAATCAACAATTTGAGATTTAAACTCCTCATATTATCCCTTGTTTGCGCTGTCATTCCTATGGCAGCGCAACAACTATATACGGACACCTTCCGCCTTCAGGATGTTCCGCAGGCTGTGGATATGGATGTAG
>ONTT01000029.1:18871-19435 GCA_900320865.1 uncultured Bacteroidales bacterium
ACCCTGACAATCGCGGAGCGAATGCGACTCGACTCCATTGAACGGGAGATCAAAGAGATCGACTCCATCCGCACGCTCAATGCTGCACTCGTATTGCAGAAGATGGAGCGTATTCCGACGATTGAGATTGAGAAATCATGGGTAAAAGATGCCGAAGAGGACCGAAATGATGTGCTTCGGGCCATCCGTAATATGCGCTCTCCGTGGCGAAGAGAGGCTACGCTTATGATGCAGATCTCACAGAACTATGTGACCGCTAACTGGTATCAGGGAGGTTCATCGTCCTTCGCCGCACTCGGAACGGCTAAAGGACAAATCAGTTATATCTCCGAGCGGTTTACGTGGGAGAACTTCGGCGAATGGCGAATCGGCGCTTCTACTGTCTCGGCTGACAGCCTGCATAAGATCAATACTACCGATGATATGTTTCGCATCTATTCCAAAGCGAACCTGCGAATCGTGCCTAAACTGTTTACTTCCGTCTCCGCGGAGATTGAGACGCGACTGCTGCCTACTTATCAGGCGAACTCAAACATGCTCAAGTCGGCGCCTTTCTCGCCTTTC
>ONTT01000030.1 GCA_900320865.1 uncultured Bacteroidales bacterium
ACCAACCTAAACCCCTCTACGCCGACCGGAGGTGAAACATGGTCGGCAAGAAATGGCAATTATGAAAGTAGGTCCGGCGGGTATCGAAACCATCTCCGGCGCCTTGAAACGACCGAAAAAACAAGATGGTCACAACCACGGTAACTATCTCGTTACCACCCACCGCACTGCGGCATCTTCGAACCCCAACTGTCAACGCATCTACTCCTTCGAAGCAGACCGTTACGATCGTAGCACTCCGCTGACGTCCAAAGAGCTGGATGCTCGTGCTCGCTTCCAAGCTGTAGCGGCTGCTGTGAAGGCTCGTAAGAGCGATCTCAACAAGATCACCACGGACCAACAGAACTTCGCTGCACAGAAGGAGACGGCCGGTGGTAAAAAGACCATGAAAGCTTACCTGTGGAAGGTTTGTGGTGATGACTATGATGCTACGCATCAGGGTTAATCACCACAAGGCGCCAAAGGTGCTGCGGAGATGAGTACGACGTAGCTCACAATGGGTAGGCCCCCCGGCCCCCTGAAGGGGGAGAATGAGAAAGGACGACCTTCGGGCCGTCCTTTCTTGTTTTATTGCTCGATCGGGAGCTCTGCTTGAGGCTCAGCCTCCGGAGCAGGAGTCACCGTCTCAGTGGTCTGGATAGAGGGTTTCGAATCGTTCTTCGACTCTTTGCCTTTTACGAAACCAACCGATACAATGCTGAGGAAAACGATGATCGCAATGAGCGTCCAGGTAGCCTTCTCCAGGAAGTCCGCCGTCTTCGGAGCACCCATCACTTGGTTACCGCTCGCAAAACCGGCTGCCAAGCCACCGCCTTTACTATTCTGAACCAACACCAACAGCGTCAGCAGAACAGCAGCAATAATGATTAATACAGTGATAAAAGTGTACATAATTGTTATGGATATTTTGATATTTTTCGCAAAATCGGCTGCAAAGGTACTACAAAATTTCCAAATATGCAAATTTTTTCAAAAATTATTTGTGTATGTCAAAAAAAAACACTACTTTTGCATGACATTTTGTCAGCCTTGTTATGACACAGCAGGAATTTTTTGCAATAAAACAACGTTTTGGTATCATTGGCACCAGCCCTCTGCTCAATAGAGGTATCGAGATAGCCGTTCAGGTGGCTCGCACCGATCTGAGTGTGCTGATCACGGGTGAATCGGGTGTGGGTAAGGAGCATTTTCCGAAGATCATACATGCATATTCGGCCCGCAAACACGGTCCGTATTTTGCCGTGAACTGCGGTGCCATCCCGGAGGGAACGATCGATAGTGAGCTGTTCGGTCACGAGAAAGGTGCGTTTACGGATGCGAAGAATGAGCATAAGGGATATTTCGAGATAGCCGACGGCGGTACCCTCTTCCTCGACGAAGTAGGTGAACTGCCGCTTCAGACCCAGGTGCGCTTGCTGCGTGTGCTGGAGACGGGTGAGTACCTGCGCATGGGTTCGAGTACGGTGCGCAAGACGAACGTGCGCGTCGTAGCGGCTACGAACCTCAATATGCGTCAGGCGATCAACGACGGTCGTTTCCGCGAGGACCTCTATTATCGTTTGAACACGGTGGAGATACGTGTTCCTGCGTTGCGTGAACGCAAGGAAGATATCCCGTTGCTGTTCCGTAAGTTCGCTACCGACTTCTGCCACCGTTATCAGATGCCTCCTTTGTCCCTGAACGAAGAGGCGACACGCTTGCTGCAAGAGTCCTATTGGCGCGGTAACATCCGCCAACTGAAGAATATAGCCGAGCAGATATGTATTATCGAATTGGACCATCAGATCAATGCCGACACCTTACGCAAATACCTGCCCAAAGAGGAGAATCAGCAGGGTCTGGTCCTGCGCGAACCGCAACAGCAATCCGGTAAGGATTACTCGCACGAGATCGGTATCCTCTATAACATGGTGATGCAGAATAAGAAGGACCTGGAGGAACTCAAGGAGATGATGAAAGGGGGTACCGGTGACGGGTTACAGGTTACGGGTGACAGGTTACGGGTTACGGGTGACGGGGTACATGAGACCGCTCCGACCATCACGATTTCTCAACCGGAAGTGAGTGCGCGCAAGCAGATCGAAGCGGAGGAGATAGAGACCGAACCCAGTCTGCGTATCGAAGACGCGGAGATAGAGCGTATCAAACGGGCCCTGGAGGTGTCCGGCGGAAATCGCAAAGTAGCGGCCGACAAACTCGATATCTCCGAACGTACCTTGTACCGAAAAATCAAAGAATACGGGCTCTGAAAGTTGAAAGTTGAAAATTGAAAGTTGAAAGTTTAAAGTTTAAAGTTGAAAGTTAAGCGATACATATTATTTTTGGTGTTGGCGGTGGTGTTGCCGTCCTGCTCGATCAGTTATAAGTTCAACGGGGCGAACATTAACTATCAGACGACGCACTCCATCTCGGTGGCGGATTTTCCAAATAACGCACCGATGGTGAACCCGACGTTGAGTAATGCTTTGTCGGAAGGGATACGCGACCTGTATAGCCGCCAGACGCGCCTGGAGGTGCTGCGCAAAGGCGGTGACCTGGAGTTGGAAGGAGAGATCGTCGGATATGAGATATCTCAAGGTGCTATCGCTGCCAATAGCTATGCGACGGAGAGTAAACTGACCATCCGGGTGCAGGTGCATTTCACTAATAACATCAACCCCGAGGAGTCTTTTGACAAGACCTATTCGGCCTACCAGACTTTCGATGCCAGCCGCCTGCTGACCGATGTTCAGGATGAGTTATGCGACATCATGATCAAAGAGATCGCGGAGAATATCTACAATGATACGGTAGCCCGCTGGTAAGGCCGTTCGAAAAAAAGGAAATAATACATCACTATGAATAGAACCATTCGATTTATCACATTAACTCTGGTCTGCGTGATGGCTATGAGTTGCGTGACGCAGAAGCAGATGACCTATCTGCGCGATGCCAACGATAACCTGGACGATGTGGTTAATGTGGAGTTTAAAGCCAAAGCAGAAACGATCCTGCGCAATGGCGATGCATTAACGATCTTTGTCTCCGCTCTGGATAAAGAGGCGGTGGCGCCGTATAACCTGCCGACGGTAGTCTTCACCAATCCGGGTTCGACATCCGTACAGACCACGCCGATGTTGCAGTATTATATCGTGGACGAGAACGGCGAGGTGAACATGCCCGTTTTGGGTAAGATCCGTGTAGCCGGTCTCTCGCGCGCGGGTGCGGAAGAGGCCATTCGTCAGCGTCTGGAGGGACAGGTGCTTAACCCGTCCGTACAAGTGCGTCTGGTGAATGCCAAGATATCGGTGTTAGGCGAAGTGAACCGTCCGTCTCAGGTACCGATGGTAGGCGACCGTATGACCATTCTTGATGCCCTGGCAGCGGCCGGAGATATGACCGTGTATGGTCGTCGTGATAACGTGCTGATCACCCGTGAGGTGGATGGGAAGATCGAGATGGCGCGCGTCAACTTACGCAATGCCGACTTGCTCAATTCTCCCTATTACTACCTGCAGCAGAACGATGTGATTTATGTTTCGCCGAATAAAGTACGTGCCATCAGCAGCACGAATGCGGGCCTGTGGATCAGCCTCGTAGGTACCCTGGCAAGTACAGCAGCTGTAGTCGTGACCATTGTTAAATAATCGACCTATGGAAAACAATAAGACAAACGAGATAGATATTCGTAAGATCGTACGCATGGTAGCGGAGCGCTGGTGGTGGTTCGTGTTGGGTGTCGTGTTCTTCTGCGTACTGGGAACCCTGTATTACTTACGTAAGACGCCGAAATGGACAACCGATGCGACGATCGCTTTGCGCCAGAAGAACAACGAAGGTTCGCCGATAGAGGCGCTCTCGATGTTGGGCCTGAGCGGCAACACCGCCGCCGAGGACGAAGTAGTCGTTCTCTCTTCCCGCGGATTGCTGTACCAAGCGATAGATGCCCTTAACCTATGGGATACGAACGTCAAACGTGGCGGTTGGCGATGGGAAGGTGAGTTCCGTGATCCGGCCATCACCATCGAGTATGTGAACCTGACCAAGAAAGCGAAAGAGAAGCAGTTTACCGTGACGGTACATCCGAATAAGAAAGGCTTTAAGATCAAGACGAAGATGGGCTTCTTCCGTCGTTCGTCCGTACAGGTGCCAGCTTTAGGTGCACCCGTAGAGACCGGCGTCGGTACCCTTATCATTCATCCCAACCGTGCCCTCAGTGCCGATACTACCTATCGCGTTGCCCATGCGCGTCGCGAACAGGTGGTAACCCAATATCGCTCCCGTCTCTCCGTAGCGCAGCATAAGAAAGAATCGAATATCATCGTTCTCTCCTGCGTCTCTACTATGCCGGAACGAGACAAGGCGCTCTTGCATCAACTCATCGAGCAATACAACCTCAATGCAGTGGTGGATAAGAACCTGATTGCGACCAACACGGCCGCTTTCATCGATGAGCGCTTGGCGATTATCACCAATGAACTGAGTGATGCCGAAGATGCGGTGGCTTCCTACAAAGAGCATAACCACATCGCGGACCTCGGTATACAGTCGCAACTCTTCATCCAGGCCAGCAATGCGGACCAGCGTGCCATGGCGGAGATCGAGACGCAACTGAGTCTCGTGGAGTATATCGATGGCTTCTTGCGCGATGAGACCAAACGCAACAGTCTCATCCCTTCGAATATCGGTGTCTCCGATGCCTCCCTCACCGGTAGTCTGGCGGAGTACAACGCCCTGCAGCTGCAGCGCATGCGTATCCTTCGTACCGCTACCGAAGAGAACCCGGTTATCGAGCAGATGAGTGACCAATTGGCTTCGATGCGCCAGAATATCATCGCTACCATCGCTTCGGTGCGCGAGAGCCTGCAGATTCGTCAACGCAGTTTGCAAGCGCAGGACACCAAATACAACCGTCAGATCAAGGATGCTCCGGAGCAGCAACGCGAATATATCCGCGTCGTTCGTCAGCAACAGATCAAGGAGCAACTCTATATCTATCTCTACGAGAAACGCGAAGAGAATGCCCTCATGTTAGCCGCTACCTCCATGCCGGCGAAGATCGTCGATATGCCGCAACGCGACCTCGAGAGCCAAAAACCGAAACTGAAGAAACTGCTGGTACTCTGTTTCTTGCTGGGTCTGCTATTCCCTGCCGGACTACTCTATCTGCTGGTTCTCTTCAACGATAAGATCGACGATCCGAAGGAGTTCGAGCAGCGCATCAAAGCCCCGATGCTCGGTAAGCTGGTTCAGAACTCCCGCAATGCCCATATAGCGATTCATGAAGGCGAATCGACCGTTTCGGCGGAACTCTTCCGTTTGATTCGAACCAACCTCCGTTTCGTCATTCCGTCCACCGTCAAGTCACCGGTGATTCTGGTCACCTCGGCTATCAACGGAGACGGTAAGTCGTACGTGTCGTGTAACATCGCCCTCTCGCTCGCTATCCTGGGTAAGAAAGTGGCATTGGTTGGTCTCGACATCCGCAAACCGATGTTGGCTACCTATTTCAACCTGTCTTCCAAGGGGCACTTGACCGATTATCTGGCTGAACCCGATATTACCATCGACGATATCATCGTACCGAGTGGCGAGCATAAGAACCTGGATATCATTCCTTGCGGAGCGATTCCACCTAATCCGTCGGAGTTGATTCAAACCGATCGGGTAGAGAAACTCTTCGCAGAACTGCGTGAACGCTACGATTACATCATCGTCGATACCGCTCCGGTTGCCCTCGTCAGCGATACCTTCCTGTTGGATCGTATTGCCGATATGACGCTCTTCGTTTGCCGATACAAATACACGCCGACGGAGATGGTGGATTATATCAACCAGGTCATTGAGCAGAAACGTATGCATAACGTAGCGTGTGTATTGAATGGCGTCAATGAAGCGCGTGCCGGTTATGGCTACGGCGTCGCCCCCAAATCATAACCCCTAACCTCTAACCTCTAACCCCTAAACGAAGTGATCGTTTGTGTAGCAGAGAAACCCTCCGTAGGTGCGTACATCGCTAACGTACTGGGCGCCAAGCAGCGCAAAGACGGCTATTTTGAAGGGAACGGGTACCAAGTGACCTGGACCTTCGGGCATCTATGTGCTTTGCTTGATCCGCAGGAGTACTCCGACCAATGGAAAGCGTGGAGCCTCAGTTCCCTGCCTATGATTCCTGCGCGTTTCTCCATCAAGGTGTCCGGAGACGAAGGGGTGCACAAGCAATTCAATGTGATCAAGAACCTGATTGCTGAGGCCGACGAGGTGATCAACTGCGGTGATGCCGGCCAGGAAGGAGAATTGATTCAACGATGGGTGTACCAGCAGGCAGGATGCAAATGTCCCGTCAAACGTCTATGGGTGAACTCCCTGACGGAAGAGGCTATCCGTGATGGTTTTCAGCAACTCAAAGATCAGTCAGAGTACCAGCACCTGTACGAAGCCGGCCTGATGCGTGCTATCGGCGATTGGTTGCTGGGTATGAACGCTACGCGCGCATATACGATTCGTTATGCGCAGGGGACAGGACGAAACCGTCAAGTGCTGTCCGTGGGACGCGTGCAGACACCTACGCTTGCGCTCGTGGTTAAGAGACAAGCCGAGATAGAGAACTTCAAACCCCGTACCTATTGGGAACTGAAGACCACCTATCGCGATACGCTCTTCAATGCGCAGATTCCTGTAGAAGAAGACGAATATGCCATCACGTCTGCAGAGCAGGGACAGGCACTTGTAGATTCCATCAAAGACCTGCCGTTCGTCATCAACTCGGTGGAGAAGAAGAAAGGCCTTGAGTTCGCACCGAAACTATACGACCTCACCTCCCTGCAGGTGGACTGCAATAAGAAATACGCTTTCTCTGCCGAACAGACGCTGCAACTCATTCAGTCGCTTTATGAGAAACGCGTGACCACCTATCCGCGTGTGGACACCACCTACCTGAGCGATGATATCTACCCGAAAGTACCCGGTATACTCGCCGGCATCAAAGATTTCTATCCGCAGGTCACCCCCCTCTTGGGCGCCAAACTGCCGAAGTCGAAAAAGGTCTTCGATAACAAGAAAGTTACTGACCACCATGCGATCATTCCTACCGGTCAACGGCCCGATAACTTGACGGCCGATGAGAAGAAAGTATATGAACTGGTGGCGCTCCATTTCATAGCCGTCTTCTATCCCGAGTGCGAAGTGAGCAATACCACCGTACTCGCGAAAGCCGGAGACATCGATTTCAAAGTGACCGGTCGCGAAGTCATCCAACCCGGCTGGAGAGTGGTGTTTGACAATGATCGTTCGCAGAGCGAACTTAATGGTGAGAATGGTGAGAATAGTGCGAATGATGAAGCTTCGCAAAATGATGAAGCCGCAAAATCTCTTCCGGCGTTTGTGAAAGGCGAGAGTGGGGCCCATATCCCACAGTTGAAAGAGAAGACCACCACACCGCCGAAGTACTACACCGAGGCTACTTTGCTGCGGGCGATGGAAACAGCAGGAAAGACCGTTGAGAACGACGAACTGCGAGAGGCGATGAAGGAGAACGGTATCGGTCGTCCTTCTACGCGTGCTGCCATCATTGAGAAGCTCTATCAACGAAAATACATCGTGAAACAGGGTAAGTCCCTTCGAGCTACCGAGACCGGTATCAACCTCATTCACCTCATTATCTCGCCGCTACTCAAATCGGCGGAACTGACCGGTCTATGGGAGAAGAAACTGCGTGAGATAGAACGGGGAGAATATACTGCTCAGCAGTTTTTGGATGAATTAAAAAATATGACATCCGATGTGATTCGAGATGTCAAAACCAATAAAGCCGGTATGCTATGTCCTGTTTGCCGGCAAGGCCTGATTATTCGCGGTAATACCCGCTATGGCTGTTCCCGTTGGCGCGAGGGATGTACCTACGCTGAACCGTTCTAAGAGGTTTACTCTTCTGCGCATTTCTTACTAATCGCTAAAGCCGCATTGATGCCGTCTAAGGCAGAACTGGTGATGCCTCCGGCGTATCCGGCTCCTTCGCCGCAGGGGTACAGACCCGGTGTGCTGATGCTCTCCAGTGTCTCCGGATCACGCGGAATACGTACGGCACTGCTGCTGCGGCTCTCCACACCGAGTATAACGGCTTCGTTGGTGAGGAAGCCCGGGTATTTCCTGTCAAAATCACGAAAACCCTGTTGTAAGCGTTTACCGATATGAACAGGGAGCCACAGGTCAAGGCGGGAAGGAACGATACCGGGCAGATAACTGCATGCCGGCAGATCTTTCGAGGCTCGACCCTCGACGAAGTCTTTGAGTCGTTGTGCAGGAGCTGTGGATAATTGATAATTGACAATTGATAATTGAGAATTATGGGCTTCGCTGTAAGCGAGGCGTTCGAGGGATTCCTGGTATTCGAGTCCGCGAAGAGGATCATCGCCGGGGATGTCCTCGGGGTTGATCTGCACGACCATGCCGCTGTTGGCATAGGGGCTGTTCCGATGACTGGCACTCATGCCGTTCACTACACAACTGCCTGCTTCGCTGCCGGCCGGTACGATATGACCACCGGGGCACATACAGAACGAATAGACACCGCGTCCATCGACCTGTGTCACGAGCGAGTAGGAGGCATTACCGACGTACTCCACGTTCGTGGAATGGTACATCAGTTTATTGATGAGGGATTGCGGGTGTTCGGCGCGAACGCCCATAGCGAAGCCTTTGGTCTCCAGGGCTACTCCTTCGGCGGCTAACATCCGATAGGTGTCATGGGCGGAGTGACCGATCGCCAAGATGATAGGTGAAAGGTGAGAGGTGAAAGGTGAAAGGGATTCTATCTTGGTCTCAAAATGAATCTCTCCGCCGTGGGCGAGGATACATTCTCGGATGTTTTTGATGATCGTCGGCAGTTTGTCGCTACCGATATGTGCGTGGGCTTCGTATAGCACGGTGTCGGGTGCTCCGAAGTAATGGAAGAGTTCCATCACGCGTTGCATGTTACCGCGTTTCTTGGAGCGGGAGAACAGTTTACCGTCGCTGAACGTACCGGCACCGCCTTCGCCGAAGCAGTAGTTCGATTCAGGATTAAGCCCCTCATTGCGGTTCAGCAGCGCGATATCGCGTTTACGTGCACTGACTTCCTTACCACGCTCGTAGATAATCGGTTTGATACCATGCTCCAGCAGCGTCAAGGCCGCAAAGAGTCCTGCAGGTCCTGCACCGATGATGGTCACCGAATGTTCGGCTTGATGCACGTCCTGAAACACCGGCGCTTGATAGAGTGGGATAGGGGCATCCTTCGCAATAGGCTTCCCCTGTTCGTCCACCAAAACAGTAAGATGCACGCGCAACTCGCGTTGCCGTGCATCTACACTTCGTTTCACTACCCGCCATTGCTGCTCAGCGATATACGCTTCGCGCGGGGATAATATATATTGGATGGTATCCACGAATAAACGGGTGTCGATCCTATCGACCAATCTTGTTGAGTACGGTTTCGAGACCGAGTTCTTTGATCTTCTCTCCGATCTTGATCTCCAACTCTTCGCATAAGTCAGGATTCTCCGCCAGTACGTCTTTCACTTTGTCGCGACCTTGCCCTAACTTCGTATCACCGTACGAGAAGAACGAACCGCTCTTCTTGATAACCTCGGTAGCTACGGCGAAATCGAGAATCTCACCGATACGCGAGATACCTTCGTTAAACATCAGGTCGAACTCTGCTTTCTTGAACGGAGGTGCCACTTTGTTCTTGATCACCTTCACGCGCACTTGGTTACCCTTGATGGTATCGCCGTCTTTGATCTGGCTGATGCGACGGATATCGAGCCGAACAGAAGCATAGAACTTCAGGGCATTACCACCGGTGGTGGTCTCCGGATTACCGAACATCACACCGATCTTCTCACGAAGCTGGTTGATGAAGATAACGGTGGTGTTGGTCTTATTGACCGAAGCGGTCATCTTACGCAGCGCCTGACTCATCAGACGTGCCTGCAGACCCACTTTGTTATCACCCATGTCACCGTCGATCTCTGCTTTCGGCGTCAGAGCCGCAACGGAGTCAATGACGATCAGGTCTACGGCAGCAGAACGAATCAACTCGTCTGCTATCTCCAGGGCTTGCTCACCGCTATCCGGCTGCGCGATCAAGAGGTTCTCTACGTCCACACCTAATTTCTCGGCGTAGAAACGATCGAAAGCGTGCTCTGCATCAATGATCGCTGCGATGCCGCCTTGTTTCTGCACCTCTGCCATGGCGTGGATAGCCAAGGTTGTCTTACCGGACGACTCCGGACCATAGATCTCGATGATACGTCCTTTCGGGTAGCCGCCAACGCCCAGCGCGTAGTTCAGTCCCAGACTGCCGGTCGGAATCACCGCTACGTCGTCGATCTTCTCATCACCCAGACGCATGATAGCGCCCTTGCCGAAGTCCTTGTCAATTTTTGCCATTGCATTCTGCAGCGCTTTCAGCTTCTCTGCAGACGGTTTGTTCTCTGCCATAATTGTATTGATGTTTTTTATATGCTGTGAAATATCCTGCTCCGGTTCTTATCTCACTCCGTTCGAACGATTGCTTCTAAACCGGTTGCGGGTGCAAAGGTAGTAAAAAAAAAGCACATACACAAGAATTTAATAATTTTTTATTAAATTAATCGTATGAGCTGTGCGGATTAAGAGGTGTGTGTGCTTACTTTTTATTGAAAAATCTACAAAATTCTTGTAATCCGCATTGTTCGCATTGCGGCTTGCGCGCTTGGCATACATAACGGCCGTGAAGGAGAAGCCAGTGGTGCGCCTTGGGAATGACGTCCTGGGGAATATATTTTACCAGTGCTTTCTCCGTCTGCAGCGGGTTCTTGCTATTGGTCGTGAGCCCGAGACGTTCGGAGACGCGGAAGATATGTGTGTCCACGGCCATGGTAGGTTGGTTCCAGATCACCGCACACACCACATTCGCGGTCTTGCGACCCACTCCTTGCAGCGTCTGCAGATCCTCAATGTTATCCGGTACGACACCGTCATACACTTCCACCAGGCGCTTCGCCATTGCTACCAAGTGTTCCGCTTTCGAACGAGGATAACTGACCGACTTTACGTATTCGAACACTTCATCACTCGTGGCCTTCGCCAAGTCTTCCGGCGTGGGGTAGGCTTCAAAGAGAGAAGGGGTCACCATGTTCACCCGTTTGTCCGTACATTGCGCCGAGAGCATCACCGCCACCAGACACTGGTAAGGAGAAGCAAAAACGAGTTCGCTCTCAGCTACCGGCATGTGGGTCTCGAACCAAGAGAGGATATTTTTATAGCGTTCAGCTATCAGCATTCAGTATTCAGATTTTTATAAGTTCTGCTTAAAAACTGCAATAATTGCGTTGCTTGCTGCTGCACGGCAGCGGTCTCGGGGCTAATCTCGCGTTTTTGAAGGCGGAGGAGCATGATCTGGTAGAGGAGGGTGAAGCATGCTTCGAGGTCGGACATGGTGGGGCGGTCGGTCTTGGCTTTGAGGAGGTTGAGTTGCGGCGTGAGGCGAATGATGGCTGCGCGGTACATCGCATCTTCGTTCAGAAGGGTAGCGTGTAACTCTTCCAACTCCTCCAAAGCATTGTTCGCGATCGCTAAATGCCCCCCGTCCATGATGCCTTCGCGGTGCATCATCTCATTCAGTTCATGCAGTTCCTCTGTAGCCTCTGCATGCTGCGGAAACGCCCGCAAATAGTCCTCCATCTGCCATAGATAGAGGATATATTCGGCAATATTTTGTTTTTTAGATTTCATCATTCCATCATTTCATCGTCCCAATCTATCTCATCGAGATAGTTGTCGGACATGAAGACCTCGATGTCGCGTCGGTCTTTTTTTGTGGGGCGTCCCAGACCTCTGTCGCGTTGACCGTTACCCGCCATACGGGCCAGTTCAAGCAGTTCGAGTTGTTCCGGAGCGGTGCAGTCACGCAGGTATTCCGGTACTAACTTCGCACCCAAACGGTTCTCGGTTAGTTGCAGCACGCGATAGGTATAGGTGATGGGACCCTTGCGCACATTGAAAGTATCGCCTACTTTAAACGTACGACTCGGTTTGAGTTGCACGCCATTGAGTGTGATACGACCGTTCTTGCAAGCATCGGCAGCGATAGAGCGGGTCTTATAGATCCGCATCGCCCAGAGATATTTATCTACTCGTACTTCCGCCATATATCACCAATCACCAATTATTTATTATTATATTGGTTCATCGTGCGGTCAATGCCGGCGAGACAGAACGAAGGAATGATCTCGCTCGTTACCTTCAGCCGCTCGTCGATCTGTTTCTTCTCTTCATCGGTCCATTCGCCCAACACGAAGTTGATCTGTGCACCGCGTGTGTACTCGTTGCCTATACCGAAACGAACACGTGCATAGTTCTCGGTGCCCAACACCGATTGGATGTTACCCAGACCGTTATGGCCGCCGTTGGAACCCTGTTTGCGAATACGGATGGTACCGAAAGGTAAGTTTAGATCATCCACCAGCACGAGCATGTTCTCTACCGGGATCTTCTCCTGTTGGAGCCAATACCGTACGGCATTACCGCTGAGGTTCATATACGTGGACGGCTTGAGGAGCACCAGTTCCGCATTCTTGACGCGACAACGACCGACAAACCCGTAGCGCTTGTCTTCCCATTTCATGTCCTTCGAAGCCGCAAACGCATCAATCATCATAAAACCGATGTTATGACGCGTACCTGCGTACTCGTCACCGATATTGCCTAAACCAACGATTAGAAACTTTGCCATGTTCTTTTAAAAATTTAGGGCGGGGCGTAAACCGCCTCGCCCCAGTGCCGAATGGCTAATTGCCTCCGGATGCTATCCGGTTAAGCTTGTTTGCTTTGGCGTGTTGCCTTAACCTCAGCGACGCAAGCGTCAGCAGGGTTAACGAAGCACAAGCCATCTACCTTCACGTCAGCAACGGCGATCTTCTTACCAAGACCAAGCTCGGTAACGTCGATGTTGATACGATCCGGGAATGCGGTGTAGATACCTTTTGCTTTGAGTTTGCGCATGTTCTGAACCAACTTACCACCGGCTTTAACACCTTCAGCAAGACCGTTCAACTGAAGCGGGATCTCAACTACTACCGGCTTCTTCTCATCAACTGCGAGGAAGTCAATATGCAGCGCCTTGCCATCGATCGGGTGGAACTGCAACTCTTTAACGATAGCTTTGGTCTTGGTGTCACCTACGGTGAGGTCAACGATCTGAGTTTCCGGGCTGTAGATCAGTTTGCGAACGTCAGCAGCTGCTACGGTGAAAGTAGCGTTGATGCCACAACCATAGATGTTGCAAGGAATGAGTTCCTCTGCGCGGAAAGCCTTAGCAGCTTTCTTACCGTACTCGCTACGCGGAGTACCTACTAATGCGAATTCTTTCATAAAAATTTTAAAATGTTGTGTTACTTAATACCGAGTATTCCATCACACTCGCTCCGCTTTTGCGGAAAAAACAGGCTGCCGAAGCAGCCCTTGTTGTCCACCGAGGAGTCGAACCTCGCTTCTCGGAACCAAAATCCGGTGTAATACCGATATACGAGTGGACAGCACTTTCGAAAAAGCGTGCAAAAGTACTGCTTTTTTTTGAATTGACCAAATTTTTTGCAATAATTTTGCACTTTTTTGTGCTTTTTCTTATTTGGCGACTACCAAATAGTAGTTCTTTTTGCCTTTTTGGAAGAGCAAGTACTTATTGTTTAGCAATTGCTCATTGGTGATTGGTGACTGCGGATCAGTGAGTTTCTCTTTGTTCATGGAGAAGCCGTTTGCCTGAATCATCTTACGTGCCTCGCCTTTGGAGGGGAAGATATTTGTCTTCTCTGCCAGGAGGTCGAGCGGTCCGATACCGGCTTTCAGTTCTTCCATCGGGATCTCATACCGCTCTACGCCGTCAAATACTTGCAGGAAAGTCTCTTCGTCTAATGCGCGTAGCGCGTCCGCGGTCGCGTTTCCGAATAATATATTGGACGCTTCGACGGCTTTGTTATAATCTTCTTCGGAGTGAACCATGCAGGTGACCTCTTTGGCCAGCCGTTTCTGCAGCACGCGGAGGTGCGGTGCCTCTTCGTGCTCCTTGATCAGCGCTTCGATCTCTTCGCGGCTGAGGGAGGTGAAGATCTTGATATAGCGTTTCGCATCGTCGTCGGAGACATTCATCCAGAACTGGAAGAACTTATACGGACTGGTGTATTTTTTGCTGAGCCATACGTTTCCACTCTCGGTCTTACCGAACTTACCGCCGTCGGCTTTGGTGATAAGCGGGCAGGTGAGGGCGAAAGCGGTCTTGCCGTTCATCTTGCGCATGAGTTCGATACCGGTGGTGATGTTACCCCATTGGTCCGAACCGCCCATCTGCATGAGGCAGTTCTTGTGCTCGTTTAGATAGACGAAGTCGTATCCCTGCAGGAGCTGGTAGGTGAACTCGGTGAACGACATACCTTGTGCGAACTCGCCGTTGAAGCGTTTCTTGACGGAGTCCTTCGCCATCATATAATTGACGGTGATGAGTTTGCCGATATCGCGCGTGAAATTAATAAAGGTGTAGTCCTTCATCCAGTCGTAGTTATTCACCAGTTCCGCTGCGTTTGGGGCGTCGGAGTTAAAATCCAGGAAATGCTCGAGCTGTTCACGGATGCAGGCTACGTTATGACGCAGGATCTCTTCGGTAAGGAGGTTCCGCTCGGCAGACTTGCCGGAAGGGTCGCCGATCATACCGGTTGCGCCGCCGATGAGGGCGATGGGTTTGTGACCGCAGGCCTGCAGGTGACGCAGCATCATGATACCGCATAAGTGACCGATATGCAGACTGTCCGCCGTCGGGTCAATACCCACATAGGCGGTTGTCATTTCTTTGTTCAATTGTTCCTCCGTTCCGGGCATGATGTCCTGGAGCATGCCTCTCCAACGAAGCTCTTCTACAAAATTCTTTGTCATCGATTCAGTATTATTTCAAAAGCGGCTGCAAAGGTACAACAAAAAAATGACATGTGCAAATAAAAATAATGATAAAAGAAAGAGTATATATACGTAGTATATATACTTTATAGAAGGGGTTAAAAAAAGGCTTAATTCTGGAGTGACGTAAGCCTTGACTGTCGGTTGACTGTCGGTTGACCGTCGGTTGACCGTCGGTTAGATAAGCATACGCGTCGTAGAATGGGTCAAAATGCGTTATTCGGGGGGGTAAAATGGGTCTATAGGTCAAAAAGTAGGCGTTTCAATCCCAAAAAAGCTGCACCCAATGAGGGTGCAGCCGAAATAGAGAGTTAGTGAGAGATTTGCTCATTGTTATTAGCTACTTTGCAACTTAGCAACTTAGAAACTTTGCAACTTTGCAGTTTAGCTACTTAACTACTTTAGTGAGTAATGCGTTAAAAACGAGATAAACTTGGGTATCGCTCTCGTCATCGTTGCCGAAGTGCATATTGAACATGGTCTGCTCTTCATTCATCATAGCGTACGCATAAGACTTCGGGAACGGCGTATAGGGCGATCCGTCTTCTAAGACAAGTTTAATGTGCGAAAAGTTACCATCCTCGGTACTGACAGGCATGCCGTAGATGAAGATGTCCTTTGGTGTCTCGCTTTCGGATTCGATGCGCGCTTGGACGAACTTCACATCGACGGTATTGGTCTTGGGGTGCAAGGTGACGACCGCTTCCTGTTCGGTGTTATGGATGTCAAACATCACACCTCGTAGCTCGCCTTTGGCATTGAAGATGACGGCATCCTTATCTTCCGGATCGTTGCCGTTACAAGATGTGAATGCCAATGCACCGGCTACCAGTGCGATGGCAAAGAAAAAGAAATTTTTCATATTGTTTATTTTTTATGATACACGGCCGTCCATGGATAGTCGGTATCGTAGTAGCGGGTGATGGTTAGTTCGTTACCGGAGAGGGAGAACTTCATCTGCTCGTCTTCCGGCTCGTAATCATCGTAATAAGAGATCTTGTCGTCAATTATCTCGCCCATCTTCGCTTTGTGAATAGTTATGATATCGCCGTTGATCTCATACGGACCGGTCCAGATAAAACCGTCGTGCATCTCTTCGGAGCCGGGAGCGTGTGCCTCATCGATGTGGTTGAACGTACCGTCTGCTTTGAAGGTGAAGATATATACGCCCCACCAACCGGAGTCCGGAGCCGGATCGGTTATATACTCCCAAGTCCCTACCAGCGGACTATCCACTTTGTTCTTGTCGCAACTTGTGAATGTCAAAGCACCGAATACCAGTGCGATGGCAAAGATAAAGAATTTTTTCATAGTAAAATTTATTGTTTGATTATTTCACGCGAACAAAATACCATTGGTAATAGGTAACACTGCCGCCGTAATCCTCTCCGCGGACGAAGCCCATCCAGTTCTTGGTCAGGGGCTGTACGGTAATGCGGTCGTTCTCGTCACGAAGGTGACTTTGCGCGGGGTTTTTGACCATAATCATGCCATACTCATAGCTCCAAGTACCGTTTACGGTCTCGTCGAAGAAGGTGCTGTGATACGTAGCCGTTCCGTCTTCACGGAGTTCCCAGGTCTCTACACCCGGGTTGGTGCCCATAGTGTTCCAAATCCCTTCGAGAGAAGCGGCAGTCATCGTGTAGTATGCGAGTTTCCATGTACCGACGAAATCAGAACTCTTGGGCTCCAAGACCATGTTCTCCATGTCCCATTCGGGCAGTTTGGAGACATACATCTCAATACCATCCTTAGTGATCTTCAGTTTGGCGGTATTACCCGTGTATGCTGTTACTTCGACATCCATTTCACGGCTTTCAATGATGAGGTGTTTGTCCTCAAAACGATAGGAAACAGTGTCTCCGTTCAGTACTGCTTTGTCTGCAGCAATCACATCCACGATAAAATGCGGGCCGGGGCTCTTCTCTCCGCTGATAAACACGCTGTCCGCGCGCCACATGGTCTTAACGAGGTCTGCGGGATTAAGCGGTTTCTCTTGGGGGGTGTCAGGGTTGTTGCCGTTACAAGATGTGAATGCCAGTACACTTGCTACAAGCGCGATGGCGAAGATAAAGAATTTTTTCATAATGTTTGTTATTCTAATTATTATT
>ONTT01000042.1 GCA_900320865.1 uncultured Bacteroidales bacterium
ACCTTGTTTGTGCATCTTAATTACTTGTAACTTCTCCTCTAGTGAATGTACCATAAGCGACACTTTTGTTTTGTGTCTAACTTTTGGGGTTCACTTCACCCTTTGGGGTGGGTTCCCTCCGAATTTACGTTCGCATCCTGCGGGATATATGCAAGCCGTGCATTTTTTTCCGTTCGCTCCTTCGTCGCTTCTGTTTATTCATAGCCTACGCCCCGCGTATATCGGCATATACCCTCTCGGAGGCGTATTTTGGCGAAGGGGTACGCCAAAATCCGTCGAGCAGGGGGCGAGTTACTCCGAAGGGTATATACGCTATCCGAATGGTTTTAGGCTATGAATAATCGCGGAATATATTCCGCCCTGCAAAAAAAATGCGCAAAAACTTGCATATATGCAATTTTTGTAGTAATTTTGCAGCCAAATTGGCATAAGGCCGTTAAGGATAGTAATAATATATAAAATTCGATACAAAATGAACTTATCAGAGATTACTGAGAAAATCTATGCGGAAGGCGTAGAAAAAGGAAATGCGCAGGCGCAAGAGATCATCGCGGAGGCGCAGAAAAAAGCAGAGGCTATCGTAGCAGAGGCGCAGAAGAAAGCCGCTGCGTTGGTAGCAGAGGCGGAGTCGAAATCGGCTGACCTGGACAAGAAGACACGTGCGGAACTGAAACTGTACGCAGAGCAGAGTGTGAATGCCGTGAAGACCGAGATTGTGAACCTGCTGGCCGATAAGATCGCGGCAGACAGCGTAAAGGCAGCTACGGCTGATGCGAAATTCATGCAGGGCCTCATCGCTAAGTTGGCGGAATCAATGGCTAAGAACGGCGAGGTGCTCATCGAGACCAAGGATGCCGAGGCATTAAAGAAGTACTTCGCTGCTAATGCTAAGGGGCTCTTGGACAAGGGCGTAAAGATCAACGAGGTGAAAGGTATCAAGACCGAGTTCACCATTCAGCCGGCAAAGGGCGGTTACAAACTCGCCTTCGGTGACGCTGAATTCATCGCATACTTCAAGGAAATGCTTCGTCCGCAACTCGTAGAAGAACTCTTCTGATATGACTTACGAATATTTATTGGCGGGACTGCCGGAACTGAAGGCGGGTAGCGATAGTCCGATCTCCTTGGAGAAATTGGACGAACTGCTGGATGAACAGCTGTCCGCGTCGGATAAGAAATACCTGGCGCTGCTGCGCGCTCCGATGGACGAAGCTACGCTGGCTGAAGGTCTGAAGGCTCGCAACCGCTTCGTGCGGGAGTGGTTTGCGTTCAATCAGGACATGAATAACGTCCTCGTGGCCCAGATCTGCCGTAAGCACGGTTTTGATGCCAAGACCCAGATCATCGGAGAAGGCGAAGTGGCCGAGCAATTGCGCACCCACGTGAACCAAAAAGACTTCGGTCTGAATGAAGTCACCGGTGACTGGACCGAGATACTGGCTTTGGCCGGCATCGAGGACCTCATGCAACGCGAGAAAGCGCAGGATGCGATTCGCTTCACATGGCTACAAGACCGCACGGAGTTCGATTTCTTCTCGCCCGAGATGGTTTTTGCATACTATCTGGAGGCTGTCATGCTGCACCGCTGGTCTATCCTCACCATCGAAGAAGGCGAAAAGATCTTCCGCGAGTTAGTGGCGGATATGAAAAAAGGAGTAAAGCTTGACGCATAACGAGATGTTCTTAGCCCTTACGGGCACGATTTTTTCATTATTCATTGTTAATTATTCATTATTCTATATGACAACTGGAAAAGTAAAAGGAATTATTGCCAACTTGGTGACCGTCGCAGTGGACGGTCCGGTTGCGCAAAACGAAATCTGTTACATTTACGTCAATGAGACCAAACTGATGGCTGAGGTCATCAAGGTCATCGGCGCAAATGTGTACGCGCAGGTGTTCGAGTCCACGCGTGGCCTCAAAGTAGGCAACAAAGTGGAGTTTACGGGACATATGCTTGAAGTGACGCTCGGTCCGGGTCTGCTCAGCCGTAACTACGACGGTCTGCAGAACGACCTTGATAAACTTACCGGCGTGTTCCTCAAACGTGGTGAGTATAACTTCCCGCTTGACGAGCAAAAGAAATGGGCCTTTACTCCTATCGCCAAAATTGGCGATAAAGTAGAGGCTGCTGCTTGGCTCGGAGAAGTGGATGAGAATCACCAGCCGCACAAGATTATGGTACCTTTCGTATTCGAAGGAACCTACACCGTGAAGTCCATCGCCAAAGCCGGTGAGTACACGATCAACGAAGTGATGGCGGTTCTGACCGATGCAGAAGGTGTTGACCACGAAGTGACGATGGTTCAGAAATGGCCGGTGAAGAAAGCCATCCTGGCGTACCGCGAGAAACCGCGGCCGTTCAAACTGCTCGAGACCGGTGTGCGTACGATCGACACGGCGAACCCGCTTTGCGAGGGTGGTACAGGCTTTATCCCGGGTCCGTTCGGAACCGGAAAGACCGTGCTTCAGCACGCTATCTCCAAACAAGCCGAAGCGGACATCGTGATCATCGCTGCCTGCGGTGAGCGTGCCAACGAGGTCGTAGAGACCTTTACGGAGTTCCCTGAACTCGATGACCCCCATACGGGCCGCAAGCTCATGGAGCGTACGATTATCATTGCCAACACCTCGAACATGCCTGTGGCATCCCGTGAGGCATCTGTTTATACGTCTATGACCATCGCGGAGTATTACCGCTCGATGGGTCTGCGTGTCCTCCTGATGGCGGACTCCACTTCCCGTTGGGCACAGGCGCTCCGTGAGATGTCGAACCGTCTGGAGGAGCTTCCGGGACAGGATGCTTTCCCAATGGACCTCTCGGCCATCATCGGTGCGTTCTATGCGCGCGCAGGATACGTATATCTCAATAATGGCGCTACAGGTTCTGTTACTTTCCTCGGTACCGTTTCACCGGCCGGTGGTAACCTCAAAGAGCCGGTTACCGAAGGTACGAAGAAAGTGGCACGTTGTTTCTATGCCTTGGAGCAGGCACGTGCCGACCGTAAACGTTATCCGGCTGTCAACCCGATTGATTCGTACTCCAAGTATGTGGAGTATCCGGAGTTTGAAGCATATATCAGCCAACTGATCGATAAAGACTGGTTGCCGATGGTCAACGATATGAAGACCTATCTGCAGCGCGGTAAGGAGATCCAG
Source organism: uncultured Bacteroidales bacterium (assembly GCA_900320865.1). Classification (GTDB taxonomy): domain Bacteria; phylum Bacteroidota; class Bacteroidia; order Bacteroidales; family Paludibacteraceae; genus Colicola. The sequence goes on from ONTT01000042.1 coordinate 3,160, forward strand.
GAGCAGATTAATATCCTCGGTGATGACGGTGTACCGGTAGATTACCATGAGGCCTTCTGGAAAGCCGAAGTGATCGACTTCGTCATCCTCCAGCAAGATGCCTTCGATAAGATCGATGCCGTTTGTCCGCTCGAGCGTCAGCAATATATGCTGCGTCTGGTGATGGATATCTGCAAGCACGATTATGACTTCGATAATTTCCTCGATGTCATCGACTATTTCAAGCGTGTGATCAACTACTGCAAGCAGATGAACTACTGTGAGTTCAAGTCGGCTGATTTCGAAGACTACCGCAAGAAACTCGATGAACTGTTAGCAGAAAAACAAATTGCTGCATGAAACGCTTCTCTTTCCTATTAACCCTGTTGCTGGTAGTAAGCATGGCGTTCGCTTCGTCCAATGGAAGTGTACGTCATCTGCAACCGAAGCGTGTACCTGTTATCTTGGCCAATTATTCGGACATCACGTTCAAATCGACCGATTTCAGCGAGTATATCGTTTCTTTGGAGAAGTATTGGGCCGAGAATTCGTTCGGTCAATATACGCCGTCTTTCGATGTCATCGGACCTGTCAATCTGCCTAACACCCAGAAATACTACGGTGAGAACGACTACTACGACAACGACCTGCGTGCCGATGAGATGGTAGCACAGGCTTGTAACCTCGCCGAGGGCTTAGCGGACTTCACGGTGTATGACCAAGACGGAGACGGTAAGTTAGACGCCGTAGTGGTGATCTATGCCGGAGAAGGGGAGGAATACGGTGTGCGGAACTACGATGCTGTATGGGCCTATACCGCGAACCTCGAGGAGTCCGAAGAACTGGAGTACTACGTGGAGATAGACGGTAAGACGGTCACTTATTTCTCGGCTGTACCGGAACTGCAGTCAGCGAATAAACGCGATGGTATAGGTACGCTTATTCATGAGTATGCCCACATTCTTGGTTTGCCGAACTTCTGTACCACCGATGGCGGTACCCAGAAGACCCTGGGCGACTGGGATGTGATGGACCACGGCAGTTATAACAATAGTTCGCATACCCCTGCGCACCTGAGCGCGTACGAGTGTTTCTATTTAGGGTGGGTAGAACCGATTCTGCTGGACGGACCTATGAACGTTCGCCTGCGTGATTTTGCTTCTACCGGAGATTGCGCGATCATTACAGCTACCGGGCAGTCAAACTTGAGTGGTATCAGTCCTGATCCTCGGGAGTTCTATATCGTGGAGAATCGTCAGCAGGATGGTTGGGATAAATATATCCCGGGACACGGAATGATGCTCACGAAAATCGACTATGTAAAGAATAAATGGGAGTCGGACGAGGTGAATAACGTAGAGCGTCACCCGTGCGTAGACCTGATTGAAGCAGATGGTAGTGCACCTGAATACAAAGCCGATATCCCCGGTAACGGATTCTTCGGTAAACAAGGAGACCTCTTCCCCGCCGGTGCGACGTCCAAGAGCATGTTCAGCAATAAGATGTATTTTGAGAACGTTAAGGAGCAGGATGGGGTTATTTCCTTCGATTTCAACGGAGGTGTCGATAAATGTACGGTTTATTTCTCGGTTAGCAACGGTACCTGCAGCACGGCTTCGTTAACGGAGTCCAAGAAAGGCGCAGGCGTCATTCTCCCGAATGTAACGGCTAACGACGGTTATACCTTCAAAGGTTGGTCTACCCGTAAGAATAGTACGGTAGCCGATGCCGGCCAACCGGGTGAGCGTTATTACCCGATGTGCGATGGTTCGGTCTTTGCGGTTATGCAGGATAACACCCGCTATTGGTTCTATTATGACTTCAAGGGCGTGGTTATCGACGATTACATCGGTTTCAACGGCGCCTATGTCAAGACCAATAACATCACCGATGCAACGATTCGTTTCGTCAAGAAAGAGGGCTATCAGACGCCTACGGTCGATAACTGTCTTGTACGTGTCTCCTGCGGCGAGAAGCAACTGAGCGATGTGGTACGTTACGATGCCGATTCGATCTTTGTGGCTATTCCGGCTGCATCCATCACGGGCGATATCTATATCAGCATCGTCAATGTACGGGAACAGAAAGAGGAGGGCTGTGACCGCTATAGTTATACCTTCCAATCTGTCGTCCGCTCCGGTACAGCACAGGACTTCGGTGTATACACATGGGATGTGACGATTGCAAACGAGAACCACGTGGAGTACGATAAGAACAGAGGTGCTGTGTTCGGCTCCGGTTCCTATCCCGCAGGCCTGGTTCGTTTCTATACGGAGGAGACCTTCGGCTGTGGCGTAGCAGTCGTACGCGTGGAGGCTTCGGCGAACGGAGACGGTGTGCTCAACGTCTATGTGGCGGGAAATAAAGCCGGTGAAACCGAGTATCTGACTACTTCTTCGGAAGTATATGAGTTCGAGGTGGAAAACCCGCAATCCGGTGCCGTAGAGATTCGTCTGGAGAACACTAACAAAGCGATGTACCTCAAGACGATCGAGATTGACTTCGTCAAGATTCCGGATCCTGTTGATCCGGGAGAGGGCATCGAAGAACTGTTCATCGAAACACAAGCCCGTAAGATGCTCATCAACGGACAGATTTATATCTATCATAACGATAAAATCTATAATATCATGGGCGTTCGAATCCATTAAACTGAATATTAAATACACAATTATATGGCTAAAGCATTTCAAAAGATTTACACACAGATTACGGCTATCACCAAGGCCACTTGCTCCCTCAAAGCCGAAGGAGTAGGTAATGACGAATTGGCAACCGTAAATGGTAAACTGGCGCAGGTAGTGAAGATCATCGGCGACGAGGTGACGCTTCAGGTGTTCCAAGGTACCGAAGGTATCCCTACCAATGCCGAAGTAGTCTTCCTCGGTAAGGCGCCGTCACTCAAGGTATCCGATCAACTGGCCGGACGTTTCTTTAACGCCTATGGTGACCCGATTGATGGCGGTCCTGCTATCGAAGGAAAAGAAGTGGAGATCGGTGGTCCTTCTGTGAACCCCGTACGTCGTAAACAACCGTCGGAACTGATCGCTACGGGTATTGCAGGTATCGACCTGAACAACACCCTGGTATCCGGTCAGAAGATTCCGTTCTTTGCGGATCCGGACCAACCCTACAACCAAGTGATGGCGAACGTAGCCCTGCGTGCAGAGGCAGATAAGATCATCCTCGGCGGTATGGGTCTTACCAACGACGACTACCTCTATTTCAAGAATGTCTTCACCAATGCCGGTGTGCTCGACCACATCATCTCCTTCGTCAACACGACCGAGAACCCGCCTGTTGAGCGACTCCTCATCCCGGATATGGCGCTGACAGCAGCTGAGTATTTCGCAGTAGAGAAACACGAGAAAGTGCTTGTCCTACTGACCGATATGACGCTCTACGCCGATGCACTCGCTATCGTCTCGAACCGTATGGACCAGATCCCGTCCAAAGACTCTATGCCGGGTTCGCTCTATTCGGACCTTGCTAAGATCTACGAGAAGGCCGTACAGTTCCCCGAGCAGGCTGGTGGCGGTTCCATCACCATCATCGCCGTAACAACCCTTTCCGGAGGCGATATTACACACGCTATCCCCGATAACACCGGATATATCACTGAGGGTCAGTTGTACCTCCGTCGTGACTCCGAGATCGGTAAAGTCATCGTCGATCCGTTCCGTTCGCTCTCGCGTCTGAAACAGCTCGTAGCAGGTAAGAAGACCCGTGAGGATCACCCGCAGGTCATGAACGCTGCCGTGCGTCTGTACGCCGATGCAGCGAACGCCAAAACCAAGAAAGAGAACGGTTTCGACCTCACCGACTACGACCTCCGTTGTCTCGATTTCGCACGCGATTACAGCCGCGAGATCCTCGCTATCGATGTCAATATCAACACCGTGCAGATGCTCGATGTAGCATGGACGTTGTTTGGCAAATATTTCAAACCGGAAGAAGTAAATATCAAGGCCGCTCTTGTTGAAAAGTACTGGCCAAAAGCATAATAGGTTATGGCTATAACTTATCAATTCAATAAAACCTCATTGCAGAGTCTGGAGAAGGACTTGAAGATGCGGCAAAGAACGCTTCCTACGCTGCAAAGCAAGGAAACGGCACTCCGTCTCGAGGTCAAGAAAGCCAAGAAAGAACTGGCTGACCTCGACGAGGAAGTGAACCGCCGAATCAAGGACTATGATCAGATGATTGCGCTCTGGGGCGAATTTGACACCTCGCTCATTCATGTGGACGATGTGCGTATGTCTATTAAAAAGATCGCAGGCGTACGCGTACCCGTGCTCGATGAGGTCGTCTATTCCACCAAAGAGTTCTCGCTTTTCTCCAGCCCCAAGTGGTTCGCGGATGGGTTTGAGCAACTCAAAGCCATCGCCGATGTAGGTATCCGGCAGGAGTTTGTACGTCGCAAAGTGGACTTGCTCGAGTATGCGCGGAAGAAAACGACGCAGAAAGTGAACCTCTTTGAGAAAGTGCAGATTCCTGGCTATCAAGATGCCATCCGTAAGATTAAACGCTTTATGGAAGACGAGGAAAACCTCAATAAATCGAGCCAGAAGATCGTGAAGTCCAAACGCGAGAAAGAAGCCCGCGCACAAGAAGAAGGAGGTAACGCATGATTACGCAAATGAAGAAATACACCTTCTTGGTGTTCCATCGTGATTACGAGCCTTTCTTGGAGCAACTTCGTGAACTCGGAGTAGTACACATCACCCAGAAAGCCGCTGGTCTCATCGAGGATAATGAAGCTTTACAAGCGGCCTTGCAGCGTGAAGATGAACTGCGTCGTCTGCTTAAACAAGGGGCGCCCGACCAGTTAATCAACGAACGTTCAAACATCCAAGAACGTATCGCTGCCGCCCAAGAAGCCGCGAAACAAGCCTCTATTTGGGGTGAGTTCGATGCCGCACGTATTGCGGAACTCAAAGCCGCCGGCTATGCGCTTCGTTTCTTCGAGTGTGCCACCAAAGCATTCCAACCGGAGTGGGGTATTGCCGTCAACGAAAAGGGCGGTAAGACCTATTTCGTACAAATAGGAGAAGGACTCGACCTATCGGAGACAACTGCTTCTGAGCTCTCGGCTCCTGAGAAGTCGGAGGCAGCTTGGTTGCAAGAAATAGAGCACCTCAAAGGCCTCTATGCCGCGGCGGAAACACGGATCGTCGCTTGGCAAAAAGCCAACATGGACGACCTGCAGGCACAACTCACCGAAGCACGTCAGCAGATTGATTGGCAGAAAGTGACCCTTTCTACCGATAAACTGGCCGAAGGTGCGCTTTGTCTGTTCGAAGGTTTCTGCCCGATAGATAAAGAACCTGAACTGAACGCCATGTTGGCAGAGGCACAGGTTTATTATGAGGAGACCGACCCGGAGAAAGAGGATGCTACGCCAATCGAGTTGAAGAATAATTTCTTCACCCGTTTGTTCGAACCTATCACGCGGCTCTATTCGCTGCCTAACTATGCCGAATTGGACCCGACACCATTCTTTGCACCCTTCTTTATGCTATTCTTCGGTCTATGCTTAGGAGATGGCGGCTATGGTCTCGTGATCCTTTTGGCAGGTATAGCGGTCATTCTCAAAGCTCCGAAACTGAAAGAGTGGGGATGGTTAGGCGTGTTCATGGGCGCAACGACTATGATTGTCGGTATTCTGACGGGTATGTTCTTCGGAATCAATCTGGAGGAAGTGGCATTCCTTGCTCCTGTGAAGCAGTAT
>ONTT01000038.1 GCA_900320865.1 uncultured Bacteroidales bacterium
AGTTAAAATTGAAAATGAGTCCTGTACAATACCGAACCCACTTTCAATCTCAAATAAAATAGATTTAATAATCCGTCCAACTTTTTGGGGTCACATCATCTATAAGGGCGTGCCGAAGGTACGACAAATTTTGTTAAAAATATTTGGAATGTACAAGAATTTTATGCAAAAAATCAAATTTATTTGGAAAATATAAGAAAAAATCTTGCATAATTCATAAAAAATGACTACCTTTGCCCCCGGCATTTATGTAAATTAGGTGTACACCATTAAAGACTCTTTCTACTACACCATTAAAAACTCTTTCTACTATGAAGCGAATAGGATTCCTTTTGACAGTGTTCGTGCTGAGTGCGATAAGTACGATACAGGCAGCTTCGGTCAGTCCTGATCAAGCGAAACAGATAGCGGCGCAGTTTATCTCCGCCAAGCAACAGCAATATCGCGAGCAGGGTAAACCGGTTCGTCGGGCCACTCCGGTGGCGCAGGAGATGGAGGCCAAAGTGCTCTTCGAGGCTCGTCATAACGACAGCAATCCCTATCTGTACGCGGTGCGATATCCGCAGCAGGAGGGATTTGTGCTCATCAGCGGCGATGACCGTTTTGCGCCTGTGTTGGGGTATAGCGAGACGGGCTCGATAGAACTTTCCTCTATGCCGGAGAACCTTCGCGCATGGTTGCAAGGCTATGTCGATGAGATGCACTTCCTCGACTCAATCGGCTATCAGTATACGCCTTCCCAGCATGCTCCGGCAGCCACGAAAGCGCCTATTCAACCTTTACTTGAGACCCTCTGGAACCAGGGTACACCGTTTAATGACCTCTGTCCGGAAGACAATGACGGATATCTGTCCGTCACGGGGTGCGTAGCTACGGCGATGGCACAGGTGGTAAATTATCATATGCAGCATCAGGGTAAGCCGACGAAGATCATCGCGACCATCGATGGCTATACCACTAATTCGCATGAACTGACCGTGGGTTCTGTGCCGGCAGGTACGATGCTGCCGAATCCTTCGCTGCTGATTAATGACTATTACAATGACCCCACCGACGCGCAGAAAGAAGCGGTGGCAAAACTGATGCTCTACTGCGGTACGTCCGTTGAGATGGACTATACGAGTTCCGGTTCGTCGGCAAATACCTCAAGAGTGGCCGATGCCTTAATCTCCTATTTCGGTTTTGACAACACAACGAAGTTCGTCTATCGCGCCAACTATACCTATGCCATGTGGATTGACCTCATCTATGATGAGTTAGTGGCAGCGCGACCTGTGGAATACGACGGTCACTCGTCCGGAGGAGGACACGCCTTTGTGATCGATGGCTATGACCGAGACGACCTGTTTCATGTCAACTGGGGGTGGGGTGGTAGTTCCGACGGCTATTTCGCCCTCTCGGTACTGAATCCCGATGACGATGGTCAGATAGGTGCCAGCGGTAGCAGCGATGGCTATAGCGGCTCGCAAGGCGCTATGATTCATTGCCAAATCTTGGGTGAATCGGCCGATCCTGAACCCGCTTGTTTGTCGATGACGCTCCTCGGCGTAAACGACTGCGATATAACCTTCTCGGCGTTCAACAACACCGGTACTACCCGTAGTTTCGACTACGGAATTGGTTTCGTGAATAACGATGGCAGTTATACGCTCATTGGAGACTATTGGTCTGTAACGGACCTCAAGGATAACTGGGGTTGGAATAGTATTACTCGCTCCGTTCCGAAGAAAATATCCTATAAGAATACTTCCCGCAAGATTGTTCCCATTAGTCGTGAGAAAGGTCAGACGGCTTGGTGTTCGACTATCAATGATAGCTTTAACTACGTGCTCGCCGAATACGATGCCTACGGTAATCCTACGCTCTCCATCCACCCGAATCCGAAGTTATCGGGTTCGAACTTAAGCGTGCCGACCAGTAAGTTCGTTAATGAAGATCAGCAGGTAACGGTTACGCTCACCAACAGCGGTGAGGAGTTCTACGGCTCCGTTTATCTGTTCGTCAGCAAAACCAAAGTGAAGGGCGACTACAAGGCATGGCGCGGACTGACCGTGCTGGCCAATAGCTCGCTGCCGATTAGTTTCGAATGGACGCCCGAAGAGACCGGCACCTACTATCTATGGGTAGCGCTGGATTGGGAAGGATACGAAGTGCTGGATTCGACCACGATCACTATCACGAACGATCCGGGAATCGAAGGCAAGATCTTAGCAATCAGTTCTGTCAGTTTCGTCGGACTCGATAATAAATCCTGGGTGATTGACCCTGTCACGGGTGTCCGAGCGGTCGATATCTATATGGATAACGATACGCTCTCCGGCGCGATTTGGATAACGAATATGACCGATGAGCCGATCAGCCAGTTCAAACTGCGTGTCGAATTCGACCGTTATATCGAGTCCACCGGCCAGTATGATGACGAGAAATCGAACCGCTATTGGACTACTTCCTTTAACCCGGGAGCTACAAGGGGCTACAGCATCAACCATGTCCTTGAACTCGATAACACCTATCGGATTCGTATCTCTAAGCGCGAGAGTTCCTCGGCCACACCGGTGAACTACGACGACCATTATATCATCCATCTCCACCGCACTAAATCGCCCGAACCGACGGATATTGACCTTGTCCCCGAGGACCAACTCACCAATAACCAATTACCAAATACCAATAAGATCCTTCTTAATGGCCAAATCCTCATCCTCCGTGGAGATAAGGTCTATACCATAACCGGTCAGGAAGTAAGATAATGTCCTTTCCCCCTATGTTTATGCTTTCAATCATGAACAATACACGAACGATACACGAATGATGAGTGATGCACGAACTATTACCGTAGCCTGGCAATACCCTTACCATAAGATAACCATAAGGTAACCATAGGGTAACTATAGGATAATTCCTTTTTTCCGTATTTTTCTGCACTCTTTCTATATATATACTATGTATATATATACTTTTTGTTGATTTCTTTATATTTGCACATATCAAAAATTTGTAGTACCTTTGCAGCCGAATATAAAAATCACTCTCTATGAAACGCTGTGTAAATCCGGCATGCAATGCCGAAATGGAAGACAATGAGACTTGTTGTCCGGAGTGCGGAACGGAACAGACGCCTAAGCAACCCAAACGTCACGGGTGTATCACCGCCTGGCTCTATTTCTGCCTCGTGGTAACGGTTCTTTTAATCGGTGCGTTCTTCCGTCTGAATGCTTTCCTCGGCGAAGAAAACGCTATGCCGATCTCCGTTATCATCGTCGCCCTTGCGCAGAGTATATGCTGCCTGATCGGATATATCCTGCTTCTGAGATGGCGCAAAATTGGCTTCTATCTGATTGCCGTATCGGTGGTGATCGGTAGTGTCGTCTCGTGCGTGCTGCTCGGCGAAGGGATGTGGACGCTCTTCAAGGACCTGATCAGTATTCCGATTCTATATGCCGTCCTCCAAATCACCACGGACGGCGTTCCCTATTGGGATTCACTCAAGTAGCTATATTTCGATACGGGCTCCCTTTAGGAGCTCTTATTGGGCTAAAAGATACGATTTTTTTGCGAAAATGCGCGAAAATAGACAGAAAAATTTGCGTATTTGGAAAAAATGTCGTATCTTTGCACGCTTTTTGTGGGCGTGTATGTTGATGCACGCGCACGGGAAAAAGAAAAAGGAAATAAATTAATTAAAATTCAACGCATATGAAATTTACAATTTCGAGTTCTAAACTCTTTTCGCAATTGCAGGCTGTTAGCCGTGTGATTAACAACAAAAACTCGTTGCCGATTTTGGACGACGTGTTGTTTGATTTAGTAGGAAATGAACTGAAGCTGACCGCTTCGGACGGAGAGACGACGATCCGCACGAGTGTTGAGGTAGAGGGCGTAGAAGGTGGCGGTAAAGTGGCTTCGGCTGCGAAACTGTTGCTGGAGACCCTGAAGGAGTTCAGCGAGCAGCCGCTGGCTTTCACGATCGATGAGAATAACTTCGCCGTTAGCATGGTTAGCCAGAACGGTACGTATTCGTTCGTGGGCGTAAACGGCAACGAGTATCCGGAGATGCCGGGTGCAGAGATGGGTGCGCGTGAGTTGGCTATCCCGGCTAATGTACTTCAGAGCGCGATCGAGAAGACGATCTTCGCTACGGCCGATGATGACCTCCGTCCGGTGATGAACGGTATCTTCTTCGATATCGCAGAGGACAAAGTGACGATGGTAGCTACGGATGCACACCGTTTGGTTCGTTACTCGAACACGGGAGTGAAGCCGGGTGTAGCAGCCAGCTTCATCCTGCCGAAGAAACCGGCAAGTCTGCTGAAAAACCTCTTGGCCAAAGAGGAGAACGAGGTAAAGGTGACCTTCGGCGCCAAGAACGCACGCTTCGAGTTCGGCAGCACGATCATCGTGTGCCGTCAGATCGAGGGTCGTTTCCCGAACTACAATGCCGTTATCCCGCAGAGCAACCAGAATATCGTTACCGTAGATCGTCAGACCATCATCAACGCTTGTAAGCGCGTAGCCGTATTTGCGAACAACGGTACGGCTCAGTTGCGTCTGGCTCTGACTGAGAATAGCATTAAGATCAGCGCACAGGATATCGACTTCTCGACGAGCGCAGAAGAGACCATCACTTGCGACTATAACGGTACGCCGATGGCTATCGGTTTCAAGGCTCCGTTCCTGATCGACCTGCTCAGTTCGATCACGAGTGCTGACGTGCTGCTGAAGTTGGCTGATCCTGCACGTGCAGGTCTGCTACTGCCGGCTGAGAACGAGGAGAACGAAGATGTTCTCATGTTGTTGATGCCGATGCTGCTGAATGATTAATTAGCAATCATGATTCATTAGGTTATGAACTATCGTTCATTAACGACACAGGAGATAGCGCAACTGGAAGCGCAGGGATGTTCGGCGAAGAACTGGGCGGACGTGGAAGTGGCGGCTGATTTCGATGCGCGCTACGTACACAACACCAAGTTCAGCGGACATAACCGCTTAGGTGCTTTCCGTCGCGAGATCGAGTTACCTGGCGGGTTGCAGATTCACTCGGGTATCTACAATGCTACCTTGCATAACTGCGAGGTGGGCGACGATGCGCACCTGTACAATATCCATAACTATATCGCCAACTATCGTATCGGCGCCAACACCTGCATCGAGAACGTCAATGCCATCCTCGTAGACGGCAAAACGACTTTCGGTAATGGAGTGCGTGTGCCGGTGATGAATGAAGGCGGTGGTCGTGAGATACCTATCTTCAACGAACTGAGTGCGAGTCTGGCGTATATATTGACACTCTATCGTCATCGTCCGGCGATGATTCATGAGTTGGAGCGCCAGATCGATGCCTATGCCGAGGCGCAGGCTTCTGATCTCGGTTATATTGGCGATCATGTGCGTATCCTCAACTGCGGAAGTATCAAGAACGTCCGCATCGGCGATTATGCCGAGTTAATCGGTGTGAGTCGATTGAAGAATGGTTCGATCAACTCCAATGAGTCCGCTCCGGTGCGCTTGGGTAGTGGTGTGAAATGCGTTGATTTCATCATCTGCTCGGGTGTGGAGATAGGCGATAGTACGTTGGTCGATAAATGCTTCGTGGGCCAGGGTTGTATCTTCGACAAACACTATTCGGCGGGCGAGAGTCTGTTCTTCTCGAACTGCCAGGGCATGCACGGTGAGGCCTGCGCTATCTTTGCCGGACCGTACACCGTGACGCACCATAAGAGTACGCTGCTGATAGCCGGTATGTTCTCGTTCCTAAATGCGGGTTCGGGAAGTAACCAATCGAACCATATGTATAAATTGGGTCCGATTCATCAGGGGGTAGCGGAACGCGGCGCGAAGACAACAAGCGACAGTTATCTGCTCTGGCCGAGTAAGGTGGGTGCGTTCAGTCTGGTGATGGGTCGTCATACCCATCATGCCGATACCAGCGACCTGCCGTTCTCGTATCTGATAGAGAACAATGCCGAGAGTTATCTCGTGCCCGGCGCGAACCTGCGTACCGTAGGTACCATCCGCGATGCGCAGAAATGGCCAAAGCGCGATAACCGCAGGGATCCGCATAAGTTAGACCAGATCAATTTCAACCTCCTCAGTCCGTATACCGTACAGAAGATGTGGCGGGGACGCGAGGTACTGGATGAACTGCAGGCGCTCAGCGGAGAGAACACCGAAGTGTACGGCTATAAGAACTGTAAGATTCGCAACTCGTCGCTTAAGCACGGTCGCGAACTCTATACAATAGGTATCCGTAAGTTCTTGGGCAATAGTCTCATCAGCCGTCTGGAGAAGCAGGAATGGCATAGCCTCGCGGAGGTGCGCGCAGCCTTGCGTCCCGATAGTGCAATAGGTTTGGGCGACTGGGTCGATCTGGCCGGTCTGTTGGCGCCGAAGAGCGAAGTAACCCGTCTGCTGGATGATATCCAAGCGGGTAAGTTGAGTTTGGAGGCTATTCAGGAACGACTCGTAACGATGCACGCGAACTACTACTCGTACGAGTGGACATGGGCGCTTGATAAACTGGAGAAAGTATGGGGTTGCACGGTAGAGCAAGTGAGTCTGGATCAGATTCGTCGTGCCGTAACTGAATGGCAAGAAGCCGTAGTGAACCTCGATAAGATGGTGTATAATGATGCTCGTAAGGAGTTCGACCTTAATAGTCAAACAGGTTTCGGCGTGGATGGCGATCGCGAACAAGCTGAAGCGGACTTCGAAGAAGTACGTGGTAGCTTTGAGTCCAACTCGTTCGTCAAAGCCGTACTGGAGCATATAGAGACGAAGACTCAATTGGGCAATCGGGTTTTAGAAAAACTCAATCGCATTTGAGATTTTAGATTTTTGATGAGTGAAGCAAAGGTAACCATATTAGGATGCGGGAGTGCAAAGCCGACGAAAACAACTTCTCCTTCGGGACAGTTGGTCGAGTTGTGCGATAAGTCGTTCCTCGTCGACTGCGGCGAGGGCGTAGTGCTGACGATGCAGAAACTGGGCGTTCATACGTCCCGCTTGTATAATATCTTCATCTCCCATCTGCATGGGGACCACTGCTTTGGCTTGATCGGTCTGCTGACAACACTCGGTATGCTCAAACGTACGCAGCCCATGCATATATATGCGCACCCGGACCTGCAGAAACTGCTGCAACCGCTGCTGGACTATCATGCCAACGATCGCTTGTACGACATCATCTTCCACCCGATCAACCCTCGCAAACATGCCGTAATCTTCGAGGATCGCACGGTGAGCGTCGAGACGATTCCTTTGAAACACGGGGTGCCGACATGCGGATTCCTCTTCAAGGAAACTCATCGTGTGCAACGCGAAGACGGTAGTTTCGACTACGAGACCCGTAAACGCTATGCGTATTGTTCGGACACTCAGTATAGCGAGAAGATCGTTCCGATCATCGAGGGCGTCGATACGCTCTATCATGAGTCCACGTTCTTGCAAGAGCACGGTGCGCGCAGTAAGGAAGTGAAGCACTCCACGGCGGCTGATGCAGCGAAGATCGCTTCGTTAGCGCACGTAGGTAAACTGATTTTAGGTCATTACTCCGCACGCGTTGAGGACCATAGTCTCTTCCTCGAGGAAGCCAAACCGATATTTGACAATACCGTTTTGGCGGAAGAGAATTTGATATTTGATATTTGAAATCATAAATCATAAATCATAAATCATAAATCATAAATGGCCAAGCTGTCTATCCAATATGTCTGTTCGTCCTGTGGAGCCAAAGCTCCGCAGATGCTCGGTCGTTGTCCGGTGTGCGGAGAGTGGGGAACGTACGTAGAAGAAGTGGTTGAAAGCGGAAAGTCGAGAGTGGAGAGTGGAAAGGGTAGAGGGATTTCTTCCACGCAACCCAAACGTCTGCAGGAAGTGATGGCAACGGAAGAGATGCGGCTGGACATGCATAACGGAGAGTTCAATCGTGTCTTAGGTGGTGGCCTCGTTCCCGGAAGTCTGGTGCTGTTGGGCGGAGAACCGGGTATCGGTAAATCGACCTTGGCACTCCAAGTGCTGATGCAGCAAGGCGAACGGAAGACCTTCTACGCTTCGGGCGAAGAGTCAGTCCGGCAGATCAAACTGCGTGCCGAACGGCTGGCCGGTGATGCCGAGAACTTATACCTCTCTTCCGAGACTTCGTTGGAGCGTATCTTAGACCAGGTGAAAGAACTGGAACCTGAAATCGTGGTGATCGATTCAATTCAGACCATCGCTACAGGGGACGTAGAAGCGTCCATTGGTTCGTTAACCCAAGTGCGTGAGTGCGCGACGCGAATTTTAGAGTTCGCCAAGACGCGCAACATCCCTTTCATCATCATCGGACATATCAATAAAGAAGGTTCGTTGGCTGGACCGAAAGTGCTGGAGCACATCGTGGACACCGTGCTTCAGTTCGAAGGGGATCAACAGTATATGTACCGCATCCTGCGTGCCCAGAAGAACCGCTTTGGTTCGACATCCGAGATTGGTATCTACGAGATGCAGCAGAACGGTTTGCGTGAAGTAAGCAATCCTTCGGAACTGTTGCTCTCCACTGCACGCGAAGGGCTATCGGGCATCGCGATCGCTGCGGCCGTGGAAGGGGTTCGACCTTTCCTGATTGAAGTGCAGGCACTCGTCTCTACAGCTGCCTACGGTACGCCGCAACGTTCCTCTACAGGTTTTGACGGCCGAAGACTGAATATGCTGCTGGCCGTGCTCGAGAAACGGATCGGATTCAAACTGCTGCAGAAGGATGTGTTCTTGAATATAGCCGGTGGTCTGCGGGTGCAAGACCCGTCAATTGACCTGGCAGTGTTAGCGGCTGTGCTGAGCAGTAACATGGATGTGCCTTTAGATGCCGGTACCTGTCTCTGCGGCGAAGTGGGATTAGCGGGCGAGATTCGTTCTGTGAATCGTTTGGAACAACGCATCGCCGAGGCGGAGAAATTAGGATTCCGACGGATTCTTATTCCTGCGGAACAGGTCGAGCGACTCGATACGAAACGCTATAAGATAGAGGTGGTGGGTGTGAAGAAAGTGACAGATGCGTTCCGGCTTCTGATCAAAGCGGGAAATTAACGGTTAATGGTTAGTGGATTAGTGAAAAGATATTTATACATAGTCGTTTTGGTTCTTGGATCCTCGCTCTTTGTCCCGAAGACGCAAGCACAAGAACAGCAGCCTTTCCTTTGTGAATTAGGTTTACAGGGAGGTTGCGGTTACTATGTGGGTGATGCGGCGCCGCATATCTTCATGTACCCGCGGGAGGCGTACGGTGTGCATTTCCGGTATAAGTTCACCAAGCGCTGGGCGCTGCAGGTGAAGGCTTCAGGTCAACGCATCACGGCGCACGACTACACCGTAAAAGGGGAGCAGTTGGAGGCGATGTGGCAGAGTCAGATGGTGAACGTAGATGTGATGGCGGAGTTTAACTTCTTCCGTTTCGGGAGTGCGAATAAGTTTGATAAGCGCATTCGCCCCTATACGCCGTATATCTTCCTGGGTATCGGTGCGGGCATGTACGGATTGAATCAATCCAAGACGAATGTAGCGGCGTATATACCGTTAGGTATCGGATTTAAATGGAAATTCTCGACTGTGTGCGGTTTGAATATCGCATGGCAGCATAATATATACATGGCGGACAACCTGGAAGGGCGCGACGCCTTGGACAACAAACATCAGTTAAACGGATGGAACTGGATGAACTGCGACTTGACGGGCATGTTCACCGTAGGTATTGTTTTTGAGTTCGCACGGGCGAAGAAAGAATGCCGGATTTGTAATTATTGATATGAGTTATTTAGAACAAATAGACAAAGCACGATTGCCGCGACACGTAGCGATCATCATGGATGGCAACGGACGTTGGGCCAAGAAACAGGGTCTGGCGCGTATGTTCGGGCATAAGCAGGGTGTGGAGACGGTACATAACATCACGGTAGCCGCCACGAAATTAGGTGTGGAGTATCTGACGCTGTATACGTTCTCTACTGAGAACTGGAATCGACCCAAAGAGGAAGTGGATGCGTTGATGACGCTTCTCGTAGATACCATCGTGAAGGAGACGCCGACGCTGATGAATAACAACGTCCGTCTGCAGACGATCGGGGATATCGAGCGTCTGCCGGAAGGCACGAAAGCGAAGTTCTTGGGGTGCATCGAGCAGACGAGTCGTAACACAGGACTGACGATGGTCATAGCCCTCAGTTATTCGGCACGATGGGAAATCACGGCGGCTATGCAAGAGGCCGTACGTCGTGCGCAAGCCGGTACGCTGCGTGCCGAAGAAGTGGATGAACCCTTCGTTTCGTCCTTGATGACCACGCGCGAACTGCCGGATCCGGACCTCTTGATTCGAACCAGCGGAGAATATCGTATCAGTAACTTCCTGCTATGGCAATTGGCCTATAGCGAATTGTATTTCACGGACTGCCTCTGGCCGGAGTTTACAGAGGAAGAGTTCTACAAGGCCATTGTGGACTATCAGAAACGCGAAAGAAGATTTGGCAAAACAAGTGAGCAAGTAAAAAGTTGAAAGTTAAAAGTTGAAAGTGAAGAGAGTATTTTATATATTGGTCCTTTGTCTTTTGTCCTTTGTCTTGGGGCCGTTGCAGGCGCAGGACATCGAGTACGGTATGACGCGTAAGACCTACGAGATAGCCGACATCGAAGTGGAGGGAGCGGATAGCTACGAGGATTTTGTGCTGATAGGATTCTCCGGTCTTGCTGTAGGCGATAAGATAGAAGTGCCGGGTGACCAGATCACCAAAGCCATCAAGCGTTTCTGGAAACAGGGTTTGTTCTCGTCCGTGAAGATCAAAGCGAAGAAGATCGAGGGAAACAAGATATGGCTCGTTATTGCGCTGGAGCAACGTCCGCGTATCAGCGAGGTGCGCTACGAGGGTCTGAAGAAAAGTGAGAAGGAGGACGTGGAAGTAAAAGCAGGTATTCGTCAGGGTAGTCAGATGACGCCGAACTTGGAGGACCATGCCAAGACCGTGATTAAGAAATACCTGGCAGAGAAAGGGTATCATAATGCGGACGTACACGTCATCCAGCGCAACGATACCGACCATCCCGGGTATGTCAAAGTGCTGATCGGAATTGACAAGAAGGCCAAGACTAAGGTGGGTAAGATCTATATCACCGGCAATAAGGCTCTCACGACACGA
>ONTT01000031.1 GCA_900320865.1 uncultured Bacteroidales bacterium
TTTTTGGAATTTTTGTAAGCATGGAGAAGTGCCTTGACTTGGCACTTCGAAAAGGGAAGGCAGGCGGGGAGCCTAAGCCGACCGAGAACAAGCATTTTTATAAGGCGGTAGGACGGCACTATCGAGTGACGGACGAAGGCTAAGCGGACAAAGGCGGGCTTTGGGCTTGCACAAAAGAACGAATTTGGGCGTTTAGACTAAGGCGCATTAAGCGCCGAAACGCCGCATTTTCGATTAAATATTCATAAAAAAAGATCATTTCCGGAGAAATGACCTTTTTTGAGTTACGCGAAGCGGCGTTAGGCTTTGCGGCGGCGGTAGTAGCGGACGCCGAGGAACGCCAGGGCGAAGAAGAGGAGGATGAGCGGTTCGCCTATCGGCAATAGAACCTCTCCGACACCGGGTCCGTCCGGTTCGTCGCTCCAGGGATCAGTCCGCATCAACACGGCTCCGGACTTAGTGATACGCATGCCTCCTATATCCGAAGAGTTGCGGTAAGCCGAAGTCGATCGGAAGAAATAGTTCGGTTTATCATACGAGCCGATCTGAGCGGAAGCCGCCGAATACGTGCCGGAGAACACCGGAGTACCGTTAACCGGCATACCGGAAGCCGAAGCTACGCTGGGAAGGGGTTGATAGCCCCACGACGCGGACGGCGAGGTCCGGTCGTAGGCAGAGGCGATGGACAACGTGTAGCTCGCGCCGCACAGCATCCATAGCATCAAAACATACCTTATTAAAACAAACTTATTTTTCATTATCTTTCTTTCCCCCTTTCGTCATCTGATTTGTTGTCCATAGATAGAGTACACATGTCCATCGCGGAGGATGAAGACGTGTCCGTTCTTAATAAATTTCACCGCCGTAGTGTTCTCGCCATCGAGGTTGGTAAATCCGGTAGCTACCGGGTTCTCCCCATTCTGGCCGGGCACATATCCCGGACGGCGGATATAATAGCGCTTGATATGGCTGGTCTCCGGCGTCTCGATCTCGAGGCATATACCATCGAGGATCGGTCGCTCGATATCCAAGAGCGCATCGTAGAGCACGAGATCGCCGTCTATATTATTGACGCCGGTGAACCAAAGATAGGAGTTCGGCTCAAACGGCAGTTCGCTATTATAGAAGGAGATCGGCACATTCACGACCTCGTCGCGCAGGTCAATCGACAGTCCGCTACTGCCCTCCAACGCGTAGATATTAAACGGCGTAGCCGGTGCATTGGTCATAGAGAAGTTATCAATATTAACCGTAGTCAGTACCGCATCCTCACCGCTAAGCACAGCTTCGTTAAAGCCCTGACCGAGCAAGAGACGCGAGGTACACCGCGGCGAAGCGGGGTTAACGGCCGTGACGGTCATTATTCCCTTCGAGAGTTGAATGGCTTCGCCGTTTAGGCGTTTAGGTGCGGGATCAGGTGTAGGTACCGGGCGTACAACCTGGCTGGCATCGGTCACAATACGGTTGGTATTGAGCGTCACAGTAAGATCGGTTGCGGCTGGCTTTTCATCTTTCAGTTTCAGCTCTATCGCGTGCATCGGAGGCAAGTAACGCGAGAGAGAAGTGATCACATCGGGTTCAACAACCGCCTCCCCCGTTTTAGGCCGCCAAATACCTTCCGCGTCGATATAACGGAATTCGCCCTTCAAGTTTCCCGCGTTATCCGCCAAGAATCCCAAGATATCGATATATCCCATGGTGGGGTTACCGAAGATGAAGGAGGTTGAAGCGGTCTCGTTCGTCAGGGTGTAGTTCTTGCTCGTAGCCGCTTTGCCCGGGTAGAACGCCATCTTGCCTACCGTACTCGGATCCGGGTTTGAAGGATCTTTCACCTTTGCACGTTCCTCACGCAAGTGCGGCTCATAACGATCTGTTACCTTATTACCATAGCTATCATAGTAAAAATAGGTGTCATCATTCTTCGGCAGACGCACGTTCGCGTGACCAGAGTTCGTTCGACTATAAACCGCCCATCCTTGTCCTGGTTTCAGATGCATATTCATTGCGTTGGTAACAGCGGACCAATCGGCAGCGGAGGTAAAGGCGGTATCCTCCTCCATCGTCATACGGATTTGTTTCACCTCACGGCTGTAGAGAGAGAGCCAGAAGGTCGCATTACCGGTTTTGTAGGTACGACCATTAGCATCGAACGGTCCTACTGCCCATGGGAAAGTCTCTCCGGACAGGTCTGCGTTCGACATATAGAGGTCTCCGGAGAGGAGTCCTTCTACCGGCGAGGTGCGGAGTGCCCATTTCTGGTTCGGCATACTCAGGTCGGCAATCACGCTATCGTACTCCAGACGTTGCTGCTGGCTGAGCGCAGCACCCGGCAGGAAGCGGATGGATTTACACTTATTGTACTGGAAGCCCACTTGTTGGATTGAGTCCTCATAGGGGATGGCGTCCGGCAGTACCGGATAAGGTCTGCCATCCGTCATCGGCGGTATAACGACATAGGTGGACGACAGAGGCGCAAAGCGTGCGTCCTCGTGTACCAGGGCGGTATTCGACGAATTGATACCAATCCAGTTATCGGGGTTATTCCATCTATTGTCTGACGTAAGCGGATCCCAGCGCAGGTAACCCGGCACGACGCTCACGACGAACGGAACCGTTCCAACAGGACATTCGCCTATTCCCCCCCATCCGGACTCACCGGTGTACGTCATCATCTCAATACCGAAGGTATAGTTATATCCTTCGCGCATTTGGTAGTTGAAAGCCGAACCAGACACAACGACAAGCGTATCGTTACCATTGCGGTAATAACCCGTATTCTCATCACCGGTTACGCTTTCACCCAGGTACCAGGACCTATCCGGTACGAGTAAGATATTGTCCACACCTTTATGGAAATCCGGATCATTGGTTTCCAAGAAGGTTATTTGCTTTAGTGCCACCTTCGGTGCGTCCGTGCCGGGCCTCATCATCAGCGAGTCGATCGGGATATCCAACTCGGCGTTTGCATGTTCTGCATCAGCGAGAACGACTATCGGGTACTGTGATTCCTCTTCCGAACGGTGGAGTCCGCCGATGATCAACGGCACGCCTTGTCCCAGACTGGATTTGAGAGCTATATGTACCGGCGTCGGACATACCTCTACGTTCAAATCCGTCATTACCTCGGATCCCGTGCCGGGGATTGGGAAGATGGTATATTTAATCGAGTCATCCACCGGCGTGACGACAGTCATATTTTCCTGATAAAGCGTCAGGAAGCCGGAATTTACCAAATGCGAGAGAATGGTATAAGGATGGACATCATTGGTAATCTCTATGTGCAAATCGTTTTGTACATCCTTCATAGCGGCCCTATCTACTACGGCGAGCGAACGGGCAAACTGATTGGGATTATCATCTATATAATTCAATTCAGATGCGCGAAGAATCTGCATTACCCTCACGATATCTTCGTAGTCATAGCCGTAGGTAGTTGCGCTGGTAGCCTTCGTGGTATCGCCATGCAGCAGCCAGTCGTTGTAACAAGAACCGGTTACTTCTTTCGGCGCGATGCTATCAAGAAGCAAGGTTCCCTTAACATGCAGCGAGACGTCATAGAGGGTATTGGCGCACATGTTCTGTACTGTTTTCTCCGGCATCTCATCGCCGTTGAGCGTCAGAACCATTCGGTTCTTTACTTTCAGCGTACTGGTCAAAGCGCACTGACTGGAAAGCAACTGGTTGTACGCTCCTGCCATGTGGATGATATACGTATTGTCCGCAGCCATCTTCGCCGAATGGATCACATAGAATACCGGACGGATGGAGTCATCGAGGTGCTCAAAGACGTATCCCTTACGGAAGACAGGTATGGACGAATCATCCTCATGCGCGTCAAAAGTAGTCTCAAACCTATTCACCAGATCTTGAAGGTTCGGGAATATGGAATCATTACCCTCTGCCGGTGTGTAGTGGCGGTTCGGCAAGTTAATCATACCATAGATGGTATCCTTTGTGGAAGGAGCTATAGCATGTTTGATAACCTCATTGTCATAGCCGTCTTCCAATTTCAGGAAGGTGGTATCGTTGGTTTTCGAGATATCCTGGACGGTATAGAATTCGTTTCCAAGGGTATATATCTCCTCAGTAAAGCCCTGATAGTCCACACGGAGCACGATGTGGGTAAGCGAGTCGTTATCGCTCTCGTTCTTACATGCCGTGTTCGCCTGATACACCTTCAACGGCGGTTTGGTGGCGAAGATGCACATATCATCGATGATAAAGTCATTACCGTCATCGTTCGCCGCCATGTTATAGACGCGCACACGGAAGTTCGTATATTCCTTGTTCATCTCTATCGGGAAATAAATCTGATACCACTTGTTGGATTGAGCAAGATCTCCTGTCATATACGAAGTAATATCTTCCCATGTGGAGCCATCCAACGAACCTTGTACAGCGAACGTGAAGTTCGGACAGGTCTTACCTGTTTCGTTACCGGGGTTTCCGACGAATCCGGAGAAGTACATCTTCTGACCCTCACAGAGCGTGGTGTCGAGTTCAAGTGCTGCCACTTGTCCGGCGGAGGACATACCGTCGCAGAAGATCATATATCCGTTTCCGGCACCTCCGTGCTGCTCCATCTTATGCCAATAGGTACCGAAAGAGGGGATACGGTTGATGAGGTTATACTCACCCATGTTCGCGAGGTTCGTCAAGCCGCCCTTATTATGCGGACGGTTATCGGGCAGGGCTGCCGTTCGCGGATACGCAAATCCGTATGAAGCGTCCGCCCAGGGTAGCGGGTGAGGATAAACCGTATAGTCTTTACCGGGTTGGTTATAATCGAAGTTCAAACGCTCCAGAACCTCGAAGTTCTGCTCTATCTCGTCATTGGTCAGGATGGCTTTGCCAGAAGTCTCCAGTTTCGGACCATATTTGTCAGGACGATGGTAAATAATCGTATAGCGGCATATATTGAACCAATAGGCTCCTAATACCGGTTTATCTGGATCCGGACCTGCTGCCGGTGATGTTATACTACGTGCGCGCAAACAATATATAACTGTATCAGCATCCTTTCCGGCAGTGATACTCGTCTTTTTCGGCACGTCCAGGAAGTCATTTGCCTCCGTGACTGTATGCGTACAGAGAGTATAGGTTTTCGTCTTGGGGTCATAGGTGTACCATTTGCATTCGGCATCCCATCCGACACACCAAATCATCGTATCTTGGCGAGTTATGCCGGTTATAGGATCCGGAGTTGAACTCATGGAAGCCCAATTATCATCCTTCATATAGTAACCCAGAAGTGACTCCGAGTGCTGACCCTTCTTGACATTGTCATAGCTATAGCGTTGCTCGGTCTTCAAGAGCAGACGATTCCCAAGAGGTGCCATCACCACATGGTCCTCCATATACTTTTGGTTCCGATAATCGGAAGCGATAGTATCTTTGTATCCCTCCATGATATCCGCCATCTCTGTCCACGGGTGCAATTCATATACCTCACGCAGCGAGAGCGTCGGCTCGATGATGTTTTGCATCGTATCCAGTTTATCTATATCTACCTGATTGATATTCTTCATGGACAGCGGCAGGTTGTCGTAATAGACACTGAGGTCCACTGCATAGGTCTCAACAGCCTTGTTTTGAGGCGGATAAACCATCGGAGCCTTGGACGGAGGATCCTTACGGGCTTTATAGTCATCCGAAGGCACATGGAAGACGGTATAGCGGCCCTGGGTAACGAGTTTCTTGCCCTTCGAGTGATCGTTTTCGTCCACCCAAACCGAGTCACCGATGATACGGAACGGGAAGTTCCATTTACCGTTATTGGTCGGCGCGGTCTGCCATCTCGCCGCAGGGATATCTGTATCCTCTTCGCCAGGCTGAAGCGAATACCAACGCCACCAGCCGTAGAAGTTACGCTCGCGGATGGGCAGCTCGACACGCTGGTCGGTCGATTGCGCTGTGTTGGACGGGTTGTAATAATAGAGAATTGTCTTATTCTCATGTACCTGTTGTACACCGTCCTTCAAATCGGCGCCGGACGCTCCTTTGGAGTGAACCAGGTTTTGGTTGCCGGCATACTGGAAACGGCTTAACTGATTAACCTGTATGCGGAAGTTGATAAAACGCCATCTTCCTTTCACTTCCATCGTATAAGCTATATAGAGGGTGGCAGAGCGGGGAGAACGGATTCCATTTCCTTTACAACGGACGGTGATGGTGTTGGGGCCTAAAGCACTTATCTCACACCAGTCCGGTGTGTTTCCATTTTCCTCTACCAAACGAATCTCTGCTTTGTCTATGTCGGTAAAGTCCATGAGATCGGTATGATCATCTTCCGTATCTGTATCGAAGGCAACTACTTGGTTTTCAACATCCAAGATATTTGTACCGGTACGGTGGTCGGTGGTCAGCGTAAAGGTATGGGTATCATTCACATCCTTCGTCACCTCCGGCGGGAATGCATAATTATACTCATCATTTTCCACGGCACAGATGAGGGAGTCATAGGGCAATTCGTGGTAGGTCTTCCTGATGAGTGGAATCTTAAGATGCGCGTCATCTACCGAAGTGAAGCTGCTCCATTTGTCCCCAAAACGATAGTCAGGTGCGTCGTTTTGCAGCGAGATCTGTACATCCAGCGTATCAACGATATTCACATATTTGCCGCCGTACTGAATATCCGTCGGACTATCGCCGGCAGGGGTAACGGTGGTGATGAGGTTACCAGAATTCGTCGTTTTGCTCAAACCGCTGGAGCCTGCACTAAAGCGGCTGTCGGAGATGAGGTTGATAGCATAGTTGGTCTTCCAGTCATTGCCGGCTGAGATAAGATCCGCAATATCATTCTCGTCTTCCCGACCGCAATAAGTCAAGGTATTATTGAGCAGCATCGAATAGATACGGTACGCTTTATAACGCGTCTGAACAGAGGCGCCGGCCGTACTATTATAGCCGAACACCAACTCGTCCTGGTCCGGATAAGTACCGTTGTTGAGGAGGTTATACTCGCGTTGCAGATATGCCCAAGAGAACACAGAAGCCTCTTCCGCGTTTTCGGTCAAAGTCAGAGAAGGAACATCGGCTGTCACAGCGAACTTCAGCCATTTATTTAGGCCATACTTGAGTTTCACTTGCTCCTCAAAGTTGGCATTGTCATTCACAAAGGTATTGACATACTCATAGGTCAGAGTCGCTGCGCCGGTGGACGCTACGTCGGGCAACGAGGAGCCATTAATGACGAAATCCATGCTTACAGGGTCATCCGTTCGAAGCGTCAACTGTTGAGCAGCCTGATCAACGTACGTATATTCCCACGGCGTGATATACTTGGTATCACTATTCGCCGCGTTTAAAGCCCCTTTTACCAATTGGGTCTTACCGTCCTCTTTCTTATAGAGCGTAGTACCTTTAAGTTCGTACTGACGGAAGATGAGGCCGCCGGAACCTGCCATAATGAAATACCGTTTCCCACCTGCTACAACGGACCAAATCAGCTCTGCGTCCGCGAGCGTCGATTGCATCAAAGGAATACGTCCTGTTACCGGATAGGACACTCCTTCCACCGTCGCATTAGAGTTGATTACAAGCGTGTCATAGTTGACGCCCTGACTGTTATCCCCTTTCGTGATGAGAACAGCATGGTCGGTGGTGGTTTGCTCACTGCTCACATTGAAATATGAGGAAGAAGGAGAATCGCTTGTAAACGAACATGCTCCCGGTCCCAAGCGCAACGAAGAAGTAACATCTTCGGAATCCAATACTTCTTCTCCCAATACATTGCCATCGGTATCAAGCAACTGGCGGGAAAGAACTTTTGCGAGCTTGAAGTTCAGTTGTTTGCTTGCGCCTCCCAATGGGCTGAAATTATATATAGGATACTCGGGGGTGAGCAGCAGTTTGGTCTCTATTGCGCCATGGTGAGCCGTCTTGGTACGAACGATAATATCGCGGTAGCGCGAACCGTCGGGACGGATATGCAGACCCGGGGCACCTTCTTTCCAACGGCCATAGTACTCTTTGATC
Organism: uncultured Bacteroidales bacterium; assembly: GCA_900320865.1. Taxonomy (GTDB): domain Bacteria; phylum Bacteroidota; class Bacteroidia; order Bacteroidales; family Paludibacteraceae; genus Colicola. The sequence continues at coordinate 7,978 of ONTT01000031.1, forward strand.
TTCACCGGTCCAAGGGTACGGAGCGTAATACGTATGGTATCGACGATGTCGATATATTCACCATTATAAATGACATCAATCGGGGTATTCAAACCGCTGGTGAGGAGGCGTCCGAAATAGTTCTTCTCCAGACGGTCGTTCATGGAGGGTTTGTCCTCTGCCGACACAACTTCTCCTAAACTCTCCACACGTGCATCGTGGATATATTCAAAACTCTCCTCCAAACGATAGTTGGCATTCAGACGCAACTGAGTATAGTCCGTAATAATCTTATTCGGGTTCGGATGGAAATATACGATGTCGTCGTCCAGCTTCATCATCGCCATCAACTGCTTTCCGATAAGTTTGGACCACACTGGGCTTTCTATATGTTCGTCATGGTGAATACCAAACGTGATAGTGTCGTTCCACTCCGTAGTCGTATCGGGAATCACCACATAATGCTCATCCGCTACACGTACTCGGGATATCTGGAAGACGGTTGCGTTTGCCTCCGATACGTCGCCGTCAAACTGGTTATCAGCAGCGTTATACGTAACCCACGGCGCATCGCTGTTGGAGCGTTCCTCGCGTGTTAACACACCCGCCACTCGATGCAGATAGTGGGTGGAGGACAGTTTGGCGTTCTGAACATCCTGCACGGTGTAATCCGGCCAGCCGTTTCGACCAGCCGTTCCCGTCGATTTGAACAGACCTGCCCAACTGGTATTCGCCAAAACCGTATTCGGAGCAGTATAATAGAGACCGAGGTATTCTTCATCTTCCGGAGCGAAGTTCTCGTAGAAGAGCAACGAATCCACGGCACCATAACGCATCTCGCGGCGCGGGTCGAGAACGACCTCATTGGGCTCACACTCAGCACACGGATTAGGATGGGTCAGCACCTTGAAGGTGTTGATATAGCGATCGTCCGCATTGTCCGCATTCGCCATTCCCTGATACGCATCGGTCCATTCGTCGATGTGCCGTGCACGAGAGTAACGCGGAGCCGCTGAGCCCGGATGGGTCAGGAAGTAACGCTTGCCGTCTTCCTTCAAGAATGACAAAGCCACGTGAATCGTTCCGGTATAAGTAGCTTTTGCATAAAGTGTGGTAGTCCCTGCAGGCAGGTCAATGGAGTCTCCAGGCTGATGCAAGGTGCCCGTACCTTCAGGATTCTCCGCCCAGCCATGGAACGTAAATCCTTTCACAAGACGCGGTTCACGAATGGCGACTTTAGTCTCGCCGTGCATCGGATACTGATCCGCGATAGTATCGCCTTCGCAACCGTTATTATTATAATGAATATGCCGATCCGGGTTCGCAGGCACGAACTCAAGATGTCCGTTCGGATCTTTACTGTCAACATGGATACGTGCCCAACCGTCGCAGTTGATGATACTACCGCCTCCGACTACAGGCACATCCGTACCACGTACCATCTCACTCCAATCCGGGATATCCGCGCCCGGGTCATGTTCGTCATATTCAGAGCCGGTGAACATCGTCGCTTTGATAGTCAAAGCAGCGTACTCCTTTGTAATATGCCACATCTCCTCGCAGGTCCAGGTCTTATAATCATCACTCGGACGCAACTGGATATTACGGCCGGTATTAGTCTGCAAGAAATAACCACCGGGTTGGAACTCCACACCCAGATTCTGTTCACCGGTATTGGTCATATCCACCATCATCTGGCCGTACGCACCTCTTGGTGCCGGAAGACCTAAATAGTGAATCTTCAAGGAGTCGATTTTCTTGAACTGCGAGTTAAATGCATCACCTCGGTCCGTATGGCAATACTTATTCTGATAGCCCACATAGTAATACGTATTATCAGGTACGGGCACTTTCATATAATCGCTTACATAGTAGTTGGTCTCCCCAAGACGCTCCATGCACACCAGACGGTCGATGGTATAGATCTTACGCTTAGGGGTGTAAGCGCTGGTATCTTTATCATAGCCACTATGATACCTTACAGAATCCTGCTCGTCGTATGCAAAGAAATACGAATCCGCGCAAGTAGAAGTAACAGGCTCGTCCAAGACATAGAGACGGAAGATAACACGTTGGGTGGGTTTGTGCTTGTTATCCGCGAAGGCATACATTGCCTGGCCGGGCTTGGCGGTTTCGGCGTTGCTGCTGTACTTGTAATCCGACGTGGTAGTATTGAAACTAACCACCGAAGCATTGGTATATGCCATAGGGTTCATGTTGCCACGCGGTATATCCAACCAATACACTTCGCGGTAAGGCATACCTAAGAATCCATAACCTTTCTCTCCGTTAAACTTAGTACCTCTACCCATCGTGTTATTCGGGTCAAAGGTCTCAACTTTATCGCCGCGGTCGGTCGGTGCAACAAAGATGGCGTTACAGATGTTGGCATGGCCTTGCTCTCTGGTCAAGTAGCCTTGGTACTTAAACGTACTATTAGGAGAACACACTAAGGTATAGGGATCGCCTCCGGGATTGGTACTCCACATCGTATAGCCGATACCGTCAAATGGATAACTTGTACCACTCTTAAGAAACGGGACAGGATCATCAATCATCCAGATTGAAGGAGATGCTGGCTCGGTAACTCCGGCATCTTGAGGAAACAACTTGAGGATGTTTCCACTACCTTTATCATCCCAGTTTGTGTAACCGAAATGACCTCCGGTTTTACTCGGGTAATGACACACGAAATACTCCACGTCGGGCGTGGCAGGATTGTTGTCATCATCAATCATGACAGACAGCAAAATACGGTCACCCTGTTTGAGGTTAACCACCAGACCACCATCCGTCGGCGTAAAGCCGAGTCCCCACATTCCTACAGAGTACATTACTACCGAAATCAACAACAGAATTCGTACCCTTAATTCATTTTTACAGACTTTATTCATAACAGATTATAATAAATTTCGTTAAAATTGGCTGCAAAGGTACAAAAAAAAATGCACATACGCAAGAGACACGTGCAAAAATTGTTTTAAAATCGAGAAAAAAAGGTGTTTTTTGTTTTAAAGTCGAATCAACTACCGGATTGCGCAAGCCATTCCGTAGGCGTAAGTCCTGTTTCCCGCAAGAAGACTCGTCCGAAAACTGTAGCCGACGAAAAACCACAATGTTCGGCAATTTCTTGCACGCGCATATCCGGGCTCTCGCGCATGAGGCGCTTGGCTTCTTCGATGCGGAAATTCGTCACAAACTGATAGAACGTACAATCGTATTCCTCCTTGATAAACTGCGAAAGATAAGTCCGGTTTATAGGTACGACCTGCTTCATATCCGAAAGCCGGAAATCGCCCTTCAGATAAGGCCTCTCGGTCTCCATCCATTCCTCTAAAGCACGGCGGTATTCAGCTCGTAAAGTACTGCTTACATCCGCCATCACTTTCGAAATTTCGTCACTAGCCTCGTCATTTTCATCCCTCGCCTCTTTCTGCTCCGCGCGCTCAATCCAGGCTACCGGACGGAAGATAACCTGTTCGTTACTATACAGCAGCACGAAGAACATCAACCATTGCTGGGTGAATATACGGTTCGGCTCATCCGAGATACAGAGATAGCCATACGAGCCTCCCAAGACGAATATCATAACCAAATAGCGGATCACCCATCGCTCATCCGTGTCCTCCAGCGAAGAGAAGTGATCCTCGCAGTACTTATGGTACGACCGCACGTGGTGGAGCAACAACCACACCCATATCACAGGCACTATCGCTAACAACCATCGTAAATCCCACGGCACGAAATAATCTATCACCCCGATAATAATCACCGGCAAGAGACGCGTCAAGGCTTTTTGCCAAGTCAACCATCTCGGACGGAGTAACTCCGAAGGATAAGCCAGCAAGAACCATGCGATAATATCGCCATACACCATCTCCCAGCCCTCAAAGCTAAACAGACCCTCCGCCGCCTCGCGAACCGTATTGCCATGCAAGCGGATATAATAGCCATATATGAAAATCAACGTCAGCGCACCCATGATCCATGCGGAAATCCATCGCTGACGCATACCCTCATGGTGGCGAGCCAAAAACCAGGCACAGACACCTGACAGCACCGCTACCGCGCTAATCTCAAAAGGAGAAACGAACTTACGAAAGATATCCGTAGGAATCAGCGGCGAGAGCATATAACTCACCACCACTGCCGCCGTTAGTACCAATCCGAATACTACCTCCGAACGGTATTCGTAATAAAAGTACCTGAGATTTTTTCGACTCTTTTCTTCCATCGTGGATACCTCTCCTAAATCGCCTGCAAAGTTACAACTTTTTTTTGATATATGCAAGCAAAAATCAAACTTTTTCATAGAGAAAAAAAAAGTAAGGGTTTAGTAAGGGTTTAGTAAGGGTTTAGTAAGGGTTTTGTAAGAGTTTAGTAAGACTTTAGGTTGACCTAGGATGACCTATGATTACCTAGGACTACATACTATTATTACTAAGGGACGGGCGCGCGCACGCGAGGAAAATGAGAAAAATGCATTTTTTTTGCATTTTTTTGCCAAAAAATTTGGTCATGTCAAAAAAAAGCAGTACCTTTGCACCCGCTTTCGAAAACAAAGCACATTGATCTTTACTTTAGAGTTCAAAAAGTTGCGGAAATAGCTCAGTTGGTAGAGCACGACCTTGCCAAGGTCGGGGTCGCGAGTTCGAGTCTCGTTTTCCGCTCTTTTTTTTTGCTCATTATGAGTGTGAGCCCAGATGGCGGAATTGGTAGACGCGTGCGTTTCAGGTGCGCATGCCGCGAGGTGTGCAGGTTCGAGTCCTGTTCTGGGCACCCCAAGCGCAGGTGGTGAAATTGGTATACACGCTACTTTGAGGGGGTAGTGGTCGCAAGATCGTGTGAGTTCGAGTCTCATCCTGCGCACAAAATGACATAATCAAACGATTATGTCATTTTTTTTTGTATAAAAATTTGCGTATATTAAAAAAAAGCAGTACTTTTGCACTCGTTAAAAGTGTGTATTGCCACAAAAATATCGAACAAACATGGAAATAAAGAGAGATTTTTATCTTCAAGAACTGCTACAAAGCCGTCATAACGGCATGATAAAAGTGATTACCGGTTTACGTCGTTCCGGAAAGTCCTATCTGCTGTTCAACCTTTTTGCTGATGCTTTAGTTCACGAAGGTGTTGCTGATAATCATATCATCAAAATTAATTTGGAGGATAGGCGTAATAGTGAACTACGTGATCCGGACAACCTCTTACATCACATTGATTCGTTGTTAGTGGATGACCAAATGTATTACATCTTATTGGATGAAGTACAAATGGTTCGTGAGTTTGAAGATGTGCTCAATAGTTATTTGTCGGTTAAGAATGCGGATGTCTATGTAACGGGCTCCAACGCTAAATTCCTATCGAAAGATATTATCACGGAGTTTCGTGGTCGAGGATGGGGAGTCCATGTGCATCCCTTGAGTTTCGAAGAGTACATGTCTGTTCATTCGACTTCTGATATGACGCGTGCTTTAATGGATTATATGCAGTATGGTGGTCTGCCGAAGGTGGCACTTATGCAAGACGAGAATGAGAAGAAAACCCCGGATGATATCCGCGGCGCTCTTGACGAGGCAGATCAGGGAGAAACCGAAATCGTCGCAGGGAAGCTTCCGGAGGACCGGTATGATGAGTTTTCCCTTGTTGTCCCCAGTCCCGCCGTGCCGTCCGACACCGGTGTTGTAGCAGCGATGAAGGAGAGGGGCGTTCCGGTCTGGTCCGAGATCGAGCTGGGGTACAGAATGGCCCCGGGGCGCGTTCTGGCTATTACCGGGACGAACGGGAAGACAACGACGACAACCCTTGTCGGCGAGATTATGAAGGCCTTCTGCCCGGATGTGTACGTCGTCGGAAACATCGGTTTCTCCTATGCGGGAATTGCCGACAGGACAGGGGATGACCCGACCTTCGTCGCCGAGGTCAGCTCATTCCAGCTGGAGAACGTGGAGGAGTTTAAGCCTGCGGTCTCGGCGATCCTAAATATCACTCCCGACCACCTGAACCGGCACCACACGATGGAGAACTACATCGCGGCGAAGGAGGCTGTTGCGGCAAGGCAGACAAAGGACGAGGTCTGCGTGCTCAACTACGAGGATCCGGTGCTGAGAGAGTTCGGGGAGAACAGGTGCCCTGCAAGGACAGTGTTCTTCTCCTCGAAAACCAGGCTTGAGGACGGATATTATCTCGACGGGGAAGTGATTTTCGCGGCGGAAGAAGGAAAAGGCGTTCCTCTGATGAGCGTCCGGGAGATGAAGCTTGTCGGCGTCTGCAATGCAGAGAATGTCATGGCGGCAATAGCGATTGCAAGGGCCGCGGGCGTACCGATGGAGACGATTATTCCGGTGGTGAAAAGTTTTAACCCGGTTCCGCACCGGATTGAGTTCGTTGCCACCAGGAGGGGCGTGGATTATTACAACGATTCCAAGGGAACCAATCCGGATGC
>ONTT01000006.1 GCA_900320865.1 uncultured Bacteroidales bacterium
CCTACAGGGAACGACGGACACTACTTTCTACGTACTCGCCGTCTATTTTGGCTCCGTGAACATCAAGGATACGCGTCACGCCGTGGCATGTTGTTTGTTAGCAGACTTAGCAGGAGCTATTGCGGCTTTTGCCATCGCCCCGATATTCTTTGGATAGTATGATAGTGTTTACGACAGATAGTATAGCCATGCCTGCGCTCGATGAGCACAAGGTGAGCCGATGGATTCGGGCGGTAGCAGCGTATTATGGTTTTAGTGTGGGCAACATCAACTATATCTTCTGCTCCGATGAGCGGGAGTTAGAGGTCAATCGCCAATTCCTCGGGCACGACTACTACACGGATGTCATCACCTTTGACTATACGGCAGGAAAGACCTTGAACGGCGATATTTTTATTTCCCTTGATACCGTCCGTTCGAATGCAGAGATGGTTGGTGCGGCGTTTGGGGATGAGTTGCGGCGAATTATTATCCACGGCGTGCTACATCTGACCGGTCAAGGAGACAAAACACCGGAGACAAAGGTACAGATGACCGCCAAAGAAGAACACGCTTTGGCGATGTATAAATAAGAACACAATTGACTCAAATATGAAAAAGGTATTACTTGTTTTTAGTCTGTTTGGGATGATTTCATCCGTAAGCGCAGTCAATTATTGCGCAAGTTCGTCATGGGGCTACGCCGGTACGAATGTGACCGGTGGCGGAAATGTCACACCTACTTTGGTTAGCTCTGCTTCTGATTTCAAGAATGCCCTTAAGAGCAGTAACAAAGTGATTATTATCACGCAAAACATCACCATTGATGATCAGATCAGTACTGACAAAGGGAATCTGACCATTATGGCATTGCCCGGCAAACGCTTGATCTCCAATAGCCAGACGCAAGACAAATCGGGTATTTTGTACCTCAAAGGCTCGAATATTATTCTGCGCAATATTACCTTTGAAGGTCCGGGCGCGTATGACTGCGACGGCAAGGATTTGCTGACCTTGGATGGTGCGAAGAACGTGTGGGTAGATCACTGCGATTTCCAAGATGGCATGGATGGTAATTTCGATATTAAAGGCAAATCCGATAATATCTCTGTCACCTGGTGTCGTTTCCGCTATCTGAAAACTCCCAAAGCCGGCGGATCCGGAGGTTCTGACGACCATCGTTTCTCCAACCTTGTGGGCTCCGGCAGTAGCGACAAACCGGCTGATGGCACATATAATATCACCTACGGCTATTGCTGGTGGGACGAGGGCTGCAAACAGCGTATGACGAGATGCCGCAACTGCGAGTTGCATTTTTTGAATTGCTATTGGAACAGCTCCGTAGCCGACTATTACGTTGGTCCGGAGAATGCAAAATGCTATTTTGAAGGCTGTACGTTTGCCGGCAAAGCAAATAAAGCGTCCAAGATTTGGAGTGTCTATGGCGGCTCTACCAACTCCTGCAAGTTCGTCAACTGCGCGGGTAATTTACCGAGCAACAGCGGAAGTGTGTCGGCTCCAACATACACGTATGACGCATTAAGTGCGGCAACGGCAAAGAATTATGTGGTTAACAGCACCTGTGGCGCAGGTGCCACGCTGAGCGTCACGAGCAGCGCCGAAGTGTCCTCTTCCTGCGATAGCGGTGAAGGCGGCGGTGGAGAAGGTGGCGGCGAAGGCGGCGGTGGAGAAGGCGGCGGTGAAGGCGGAGGCGAAGGAGGCGACCCTATCATCGTTGATGGAGACTGCTGTGTCAGCTTAGCGAAAGGCGCAGAACCGAGTGTGGTGAACGGAGGAATCCCCACGGACTTTGCCCAATTGGCTATCACGGTCAATAACACCGGCAGTACCTGGGAGGCCGGCTACTTCAACATGGGTAAGAATGCGGATTATATCATCTTTGATTTCTCTGCTTATGCTGCGTCTATAGAAGCGGTAGAGTTCGATGTCACTATCCCGAATTGGGCAGAAAACAAGAACACCATCGCCTACCACTGGAACGGAAACGCTAACACCACCTATACTATCTCCAGCGCGGCCAAAGAAATGGTACGGTTGACTGCACCGGAAGGAGCCAAGTCCTTCACTATCCAACGTACTGCCGGTACAGGCACGCGTATCAGTCAGGTATGCTTCCAGATTGAGGGCAATAGTCCGACGGAGAGTATTAGCCCGGTAGTTTCCAAACCGGCAGCGCGTAAAATAATTCGCGAAGGACGATTGCTCATCCTTCGCGACAATAAGACCTTCGATATTACCGGCAGGCGCGTCAATTAGTAAAGACGCTGCCCCGTAATGGTGTATTCCACTCCGCCGCGGATAATAATGATTTGTCCGTGGCGGATTTTTTTGTAAGCCTCACCCCGGCCCTCCCCTGAAGGGAAGGGAGTTGGGTCAAGACTTTCTCCTTGATCCTCTCCTAAACGCAACCCCACTACCACGGCATCATGGTCCGAATAACGGTTGCTGAATGAGACCGAGGTGTTGGTATGCCACACAGCCGCTCCGGTAATCTGATCCGCCATAGTGCTGTTAGCAAAAGCGTGATCAATTAACTCATGGGAACCCTGATAGATATATGAATAGGCGTTCGCATCAAAGCGAAGGAGTTGCTCTGTGTAGCCTCCATCCTCGATCACGGCAATACAATCCTCATCCATCTCGGCATTAAGGTCTCCCATGATAAGAATGTCCGTATCCTGCACTTTGTAGGACGTATTCAGTCCGGAGAGAAGCCAGTTGGCGTTATCTACACGTTTGGCTTGTGACGCAGCGTCCGACTTGGCCTTAAAATGGTTCATCGAGAGCGTGAACCGCTCGCCGGTAGCCAGTTCTGTCCAGGCTTGAATACGCATGACGTTCTTGTAGTAGGTGACGTTCGTAGTCGCGTAGTCAGAGCCGTACGGTGCCACCGTCGCTACCTTATATACGAAGCCGGACTTGATGGCATTGTCATACGAATCGGTTTGCACATTGATGCCGTCCGAGACCGCGGCGTACACCTCCTGCCCCAACTGCGTATTCAGCGCTGTCACCAGATAATCGAGGGTCACAGGTTTGGCTTCCAGTTCGCAGAAAGCAAAGATGTCTGCGTTGGAGGCAATCATCATATCGGCTATCCGTTGAGTCTTGAGCGCGAGACCTTGTTCATCGTCATAGGAAGGCCGGTCGGACTCGTCGTAGTTGATATAGTAGTTCTGGAGGTTATTCGCCAGAACGACTATACGGGCATTACCGAGGTTTGGAAACGCCGTGGCGGCTTGCGCCAAACACGCAGCCGCCACGCATACTATCAGAAGGATCTTCTTCATTAGTCTTTGAACTTCGCAGCGAGGAACTCGCGGTTGAGGCGAGCGATGTTCGCGAGCGAGACAGATTTCGGACACTCAGCAGCACAAGCACCGGTGTTGGTACAGTTACCGAATCCGAGTTCGTCCATCTTAGCCACCATCGCTTTCGCGCGAGCCGCTGCTTCGATCTTACCTTGCGGCAGGAGCGCGAGTTGGCTAACCTTCGCAGAAACGAAGAGCATAGCCGAACCGTTCTTACAAGCCGCAGCACATGCGCCGCAACCGATACAGGACGCAGCGTCCATCGCCTCGTCAGCTACCGGCTTCGGAATAGGAATGGCATTCGCATCGGGTACACCACCTGTGTTAACGGAGACGAATCCACCGGCTTGCATGATCTTGTCGTACGCACCGCGATCGACCATGAGGTCTTTGATTACGGGGAACGCGCGGCTACGCCACGGTTCTACGGTGATGGTGTCGCCATCTTTGAACTTACGCATGTGGAGCTGGCAGGTCGTGATAGCGCTGTCGGGTCCGTGCGGGTGACCGTTGACGTACATCGAGCACATACCACAGATACCCTCACGGCAGTCGTGATCGTAGGTGATCGGGTCTTTATGCTCCTCTACGAGTTGCTCGTTCAGGATATCAATCATCTCCAGGAACGAAGCACCTTGGAATACATGTTTGAGGTCGTAGGTCTCGAAATGACCTTGCGCCTTAGGTCCGGCTTGACGCCATACCCTAACTTTTATATCAATATACTGATCCATTGTTCTATGTATTATTGATTAATGAAATTATTTTCCAGAAGATACAATACTATAAATACAATACCCGCTAATAAAGGTGCCACTACATATCCAATAATATGGATAGTTTTACCTAGTTTTTCTCCAAATGTTTTTTTCATGGATTCCAGTTTACCAAACTTTTCAGTCTTACCGGCAACCCACAAATACAAGGAGTAACAACCAAAACAGAGGGCAAATATTCCAAATATTAAATTAAACATGGTTTTTAGTTCTTGTAATTTCTGGTTTTACGTTCCGTGAACTCGTAGTCAAGCGGCTCTTTGATGAGTTGCGGCTCCTTGTCCTCACCCATATATTTCCAGCAGCCAACATAACTGAACTTGTCATCCTGACGGAGAGCCTCACCTTCCGGTGTCTGGTATTCCTCGCGGAAGTGACCACCGCAGGACTCCTCACGATGGAGTGCATCGACAGCCATCAGACGACCGATCTCGATGAAGTCAGCCAAACGGAGGGCTTTCTCCAACTCGTTGTTGAGGTGGTCAGCCGTACCCGGGATATAGACATTCGTCCAGAACTCTTTCTTGATCGCATCAATACGCTTGATACCTTCCTTCAAGCCCTCTGCGGTACGACCCATTCCGACGAAGTCCCACATGATGAGACCGAGCTCTTTGTGGATCGAATCTACGGAACGCTTACCTTGGATAGCCATCAGCTTATCAATCTTGTCCTGAACGGCTTTCTCTGCCTCAGCGAACTCAGGCAGGTCGGTAGACATGCGCGGAACACCGATCTGGTCAGAGAGGTAGTTCTGGATGGTGTACGGGAGAACGAAGTAACCGTCCGCCAGACCTTGCATGAGGGCCGAAGCACCGAGACGGTTAGCACCGTGGTCGGAGAAGTTGGCCTCGCCGATACAGAACAGACCCTTTACGGTCGTCTGGAGTTCGTAGTCAACCCAGATACCACCCATTGTATAGTGGATAGCCGGGAAGATCATCATCGGGTTCTCGTACGGGTTCTCGTCCACGATCTTCTCGTACATCTGGAAGAGGTTTCCGTATTTTTGTGCTACGACATCTTTGCCCAGACGCTGGATAGCCTCGCTGAAGTCAAGGAAGACAGCCAAACCGGTGTTGTTGACGCCGTAGCCCTTGTCGCAACGCTCTTTGGCAGCACGCGAAGCTACGTCACGCGGAACGAGGTTACCGAAGGCCGGATAACGACGCTCGAGATAGTAATCGCGGTCTTCTTCGGGGATATCACGACCCTTGATCTCACCGGCTTGCAGACGCTTGGCATCCTCCAGTTTTTTCGGCACCCAGATACGACCGTCGTTACGGAGAGACTCCGACATAAGGGTCAACTTACTCTGGAAATCACCATGCTTCGGAATACAGGTCGGGTGGATCTGCGCGTAGCAGGGGTTAGCAAACAAAGCACCGTGGCGGTACATCTGCATAGCAGCCGAGCCGTTGGAAGCCATGGCGTTTGTCGAGAGGAAGAACGTGTTACCGTAACCACCCGAACCTACTACTACTGCATGCGCGAAGAAACGCTCGATGCGGCCCGTAACGAGGTTACGAGCGATGATACCACGTGCACGCGGTTCGCCGTTCTCATCCTTGATGAGCACGATATCGAGCATCTCATAGCGGGTGTACATCTTCACTTTGCCTTTACCGATCTGGCGGCTGAGCGCGCTGTATGCGCCGAGCAGCAACTGCTGACCGGTCTGACCCTTTGCATAGAAGGTACGACTAACCTGCGCGCCACCGAAGGAACGGTTGTCGAGCAGACCGCCGTATTCACGCGCGAAAGGAACACCCTGTGCCACGCACTGATCGATGATGTTATTCGACACCTCCGCCAGACGATATACGTTCGCCTCACGCGCACGGTAGTCACCTCCCTTGATCGTATCGTAGTAGAGACGATATACGGAGTCACCGTCGTTCTGGTAGTTCTTCGCTGCGTTGATACCACCCTGCGCAGCGATCGAGTGCGCACGACGCGGACTGTCTTGGATACAGAAGTTCAGTACGTTGAATCCCATCTCTGCGAGCGAAGCAGCAGCCGAAGCACCGGCGAGACCTGTTCCCACAACGATGATGTCGAGACGACGTTTGTTTGCCGGGTTCACCAGTTTCTGATGGTTCTTATAGTTCGTCCACTTCAGCTCCAGCGGTCCTGCAGGGATCTTGGCCATCTCCGGGGTAATGACCGGAGTAGCTTTCTCACTCGGGGTAGCCATTACTTCTGCAGCAGCCTTGGCTGCGCGACCGGCTTTCTTAGCCGCTTCTTTCGCTGCATCCACTGCCTCCTTCACTTCTGCGCGGTCAGCAATCTTCTCTGCGCGGGCCTGCAGTTCTACAGCAGCTTCTTGAGCTTTCTCCGCTGCCACTTCCAGCACTTCTTTCGCTTTCTCGGCAGCTTTACCTGCTACTTTCTTAGCAGCCTCTAATATCTCTTCTTTCTTTGCCATAGTCGTAAATCATTAAGCAGCGCAGAGCATTCCGATGCCAACGCCGAGGTAATACAAAACAACGATTGCGAACGGCAGTACAGCCAACGTAGCGATGATGACACCGATCACTTTGATGCGCTTCATCCAAACGAGGTTGTTCCAACCCAAGGTATGCAATGCAGACCAAACACCATGACGGAGATGGAACCAGAGCGCGCAGAGCCAGATGAGGTAAAGCGCGCAATAGATCTGTCCGCTAACAGGAGTAGTGAACAAGGCCTTTACATAAGCCGCACCGTTCTGAGGATCGAACGCACCGGTGGTAGCGCCGTTGGTGATCTCTGCCAACTGCATTCTGAACCAGAAGTTGTAGAGGTGAAGCACCAGGAAACCCAGTACGCAGAAACCGAGCACGAGCATGTTCTCCGATTCCCATTCCACGCCTTCTTTCTTACCTGTTACCGCGTAGCGGTCATTACCACGTGCTGCACGGTTCTGGATGGTCAGATAGATAGCGTAGCAGAAATGGAGCACTACCAAGAACGCCAAACCCAGGGTACCGATGAGCGCATACCAGTTAGCGCCCAGCAAGTGGCAGATCGTGTTGTAAGCTTCCTCCGAGAAGACCACGGCAAGGTTCATACAGCCGTGGAAAATCAGGAAGAGCACCAACGCAAGGCCGGATAAGCTCATGATGAACTTACGACCGATTGAGGAGTCTTTTAACCACATAAAAAGTGAAAAAGTTAATAGTTAATAATGATTATTTTTGTTTGTTATGTATGTTGCTCAAACGCATTCACGCACTATTGCGGTGCAAAATTACAACAAAAATTGCACATATGCAAGCGTTCGGGTGTTTTTTTGCAAAAAAATAGAATTTATTCTATTATTTTATGCACAGAGATGGCTTTGGATGCTTGCATACGGAAGATATCTCGGGGCGTGAAATAGAGGGTTTTTGCAAAAAAACACCCGCCGTTGCACATATGCCCCGCAAGATGCGGCCGTAAACTCGGAGGGACCCACCCTAAATCTATTTAGGGAAGGGGCGTGCCGAAATACAACAAAAAATTGATATATGCAAGTTTTCATACCATTTTTTCGCGAAATAGAATAGAATTCTATGTTTTCAGTACATAGGCGGGATTGCTATGCTTGCTTCTTCGCCCTACACCATGGCATTTTTTCTGCTTTTATAACCAATTGATTTATAGTGGTTTACAAACATGTTATCGGACTCAATACGTACGCGTCTCAGAGTAATCTCGGAGGCAATACGGACTCAAATCACCTGTTTCCCGGTGGGACGGTCATTTCCCATCCGTCTCGCTCTGCCGTCTCCCTATTTTTTCGAGCACGCCCTCTAAAAACGCCACCGGAGGTAGATTAACGGTTAGAGGCAAAGAAGGAAAAGAAACCAGAAAACCACTCCACTCAGCAAAAAAAATGCGTAAATCCTTGTATAATCCAATTTTTTGTAGTAATTTTGCGGCGCAAAATTGTGTGATACCAAACAATCAAACACCATAATAACAATCTATGCGATTTCGAATTAGTTTTTTGGCAGCCATGTTAATGAGTTGCATGGCATGGGGAGCGGCGACCCCGTGGAACGGCAGTACGGTAGCGCCGACCTTAAGCGGGAGCACGTATACGATAGCCACCGCGGAGGAGTTAGCCTGGATAGCCGTGCAGAGTCAGACAGAGGATTTTGCGGGTAAAACCATCCGGTTAACAGCAGACCTGGACTTGGGCGGGGCGCTGGAGACACCCGCCAAATGGAGCCCGATCGGTAGTACGGCTATGCCGTTCCGGGGAGAGATCGACGGAAACAACCATGTGATATACAACTTGTATATCTTCAGTTCCTCAATTAACAGCGCCGGTTTGATTGCTGAGACCGCAGCGGAGGCCAATATCCACAACTTAGGTCTGGCGCAAGGCAAGATCATGACGGATGCATCGAATAACATCGGTTCGATCGTAGGTGTTCACCGCGGCACGATCCAAGAATGCTTTAACATGGTGCAGATCGTAGCGCAGAAAGGCGATAACATCGGCGGTCTGGTGGGCACGAACTACGGTTCGATCCGCTACGCCTACAACACAGGTATCATCACGGACGGTAACAATCACGTAGGCGGTTTGGTGGGTTACAACCATGCTTCGGCCGTGATCGATAACTGCTATAACGTGGGTTATTGCAAGGGATCGGACCACGTAGGAGCCCTGTTTGGCAAGAACGAAGCACCGGAAGAGCGACTAACGAAAGTGGTGTTTGACCAGCAGTTGACGCGTATGTACGCCACCGGCTATGGCGCCAATGACCCTATCCTCACCGATAACACGAAATACGCCATCGAGAACTCGGATATCTTTCGCCGGCACACCAGTCCATTCTACGAAAACCCTGCTGTGAAATGGGGCGACGGATACCACCCCCAGTTGCTCTGTTTCAAGAATCATCCCGCATCATGGCTCTCCACCTTTGCCATCGGTTTGGACGCCGAGAACCGTCCTATCGAACGCGCGGAAGGTGTGGGTGCCCCGAAGGAAGGCAACGAACCGCGTAAAACCATTTGGATACAGACCCTGAAGAACAACTTGGGAGTCGGACAATGGTATTCCCCCAGTCCGGAAGTCATCCTGATAGAAGACCCGTCCGGCGACAAAGCCCAAGTCTTCCGCCCCTGTGGAAACCAAGAGGTCATCCTGACACAGACCTACGGCGAGTTCGTCAAGCAAGTATATACCATCGTCAAAGGCTATGAGGTTTTCGACGCCGGCGTAGTGACCGGTGAGACGTGGGCATGCTGGAATGCCGAGGACGTAAAATTCAAGAACTATAACAGCGGTGGCAAAGAGGCTTCGGGCGGTAAAGACGACGAACAGAAAAACCCGGTCTTGAGTTACCAATACATGATCATCCGTGACACGGTTATCGACCGCGCGAACGACGTATACGAACCCCTTGACACCGTCTACCTCACGCAAGAAGCGTACAAAGACTGGCTCATGCCTACGGACGTTCCGGGAGATTATGCCTTCCGGCGATACGTGAAGGACTATAAATGCAAAACGGAATGGACGGTATCCAAAGGATCGAAGAACGCAGCCATAGGACGACTCTACCTGCACGTACGCGAGGAATTCGACCCGGGAGAGCTGGTGGAAACCCCGGACACCATCTACGCCGTGTTACCGCAGACCCTGACCATCGAGAGCCTGCGCGACGCCAGCGGAGGCGGCGGTAAATTCAGCTACACATGGAGCATGACCCGTAACGCATGGGATCCGGAGACCGAGACATGGCTGGCCCCCGACCCGAATGAAGACATCAAGAATCCGGTGTATATCGATGGAAGTCCGGTGAACACTTCGGCCTTCGACTTCACCTTCACCAAACCGGGCAAATACACCTTCAAGCGCAAGGTGAGCGAACAAGCCTGCGAATCCAATCCTGTCTATTGCCCGAACCCGCATGTCGTCTATGTGTACGAAGCCATCAAACCGGGACGTATCGATACTTTCGAGCGGCAGCTATGTACACCGTTCTGCCCGGACACCATCCATGAACTGGAGGCCGTAAGCGACGGTAACGGGATATACACCTACCGCTGGCTCTGCAACGGAACACCTGTCGCCGGGAACGATTCGCTGGCTTTTCTGCTGGAAAACATGCCGATGGAGAACGACCGGACCTATATCTTCCAGCGCCAAGTGAAAGACAACACCGGTATCATGGACTGGGTCACCTCCGACGGAGAAGTGAATATCCGGGTTTACAAAGAGTACGAAGCCGGAGCGATCAAGACGATCGACGAACAGATCTGCTCCGAGACGAGCAACATTGACGATATCCCGATGGACATCCGGGAGTCGAAAGCGGCCAGCGGTGAGTCAGGCAGCAAGTTCGTCTATTGCTGGTTGCTCTATAAAGGCGGCGCGGACACGACGTTATTAGACACCATTCACCATAACGCTGCTACTTTGGATACGACCATCTCGCTCAGTTCGTACGGGCTATCCGTTCCGGTAACAGTCTTCATTCATCGCGCAGTACAGAACACGGTTTGCCAGACCGAATGGAAACACTCCGCGAACTCGGCGATGTGGCGGTTCGGCCGGTCGGAAAAGAAGACTATTCCTGTCAAAGTGTGCGCGAAGGATCTACCTTATACTTGTACGTACGAGTACGCGGACGGGCACACAGGGCAGTTCGTTTTAGCCAAAGACGACCAGACGGTAGAGATCGACGACATGACTGCCGAAGGATGCCCGTTAACCGTGACGCTCCAATGCCAAGTGATTGCGTTGCCGGTAGTGAAGGTCGAGCCGACAATTTCCGTATGCGAGACGGACTCGGTTCTCCAAGTGCAATACACGATAGAGAAAGGCTCGCCCGACCGCTTCGACTTGCGGTTCAGCGAGAGTGCCAAGGCGGTCGGGTTTAAGGACTCGATAGAGGCGGTGCTGCCGGCATCGAAGGTGATCGAGATAGCTTTGCCAAGCGGTACGCCGGTTGGTTCGCACAGCATGACGTTCACCTTCTACGCCGCTATCTCCAGTTCGGAGGACTGCAAACGAAGTGAACCTCAAACGATCACTTTCACTATTGATCTGGACGGGTTCGTTCATCGCAAAGGCAATGATGTGGTCTTCGTGGATAACAGCGGTAAGAGTCGGGAGGAGGAACTGACCTTTACTGCTTATCAATGGTATAAGAACGGAGAAGCGATCGAAGGCGAGACGGGACAGTATTACTACGAATACCTGGGTCTGAACGGGTATTATCAAGTGGTGATGACCGGGACAGATGGTCAGATATATCATAGTTGCATCTACGAGATGCGACCGCTGCAAGGCATTGAAGAGGTTTCGGGCGACAGGTTACCGGGCACGAAAGTGCTGCGTAACGGGCGATTGCTCATCATCGTAGGCGATAAGATGTATAACGCCATGGGACAGGAGGAGAGACCATGAGAAGAACGATTTCATCTATCATTCGTCGCACAGTGGTGATCGGCCTGGCCATTTTGGTATGCGGCGGGATGCTCGCAGCAGAACCCTCTTCCGCGAAGAAGAAAAAAATCAAGGAGAAACCCATCAAGCACTATATTGACATCTACGGTGCAGGGGGAGTGAGCAGTTTCGGCATGGCCTTGGAGGGCGGCAAGACTTCTATCGGCGGTTCGTTCACCTTCGGGGCCGGATATACATGGTTTTTCAAACCGTATATGGGTTTGCAGACGGGTGTGTCGCTCACGCGCCTCAGCGGTTCTGCTACGCTGACCGAACCGATGGAATGGACCAAACAAGCAGACGGGACTCCCATCACCGATTATATGGGTGAGGTCTATACGCACCGCACGACCTTCGATAACTGGCGTGAGAAGCAACAGAGTTATCTGGTACAAATACCTATCGGTCTGCGTTTCCGTTATTTTGCAGACAACAGCAGCAAAGCCGGTCTGCATGCCGCAGCAGGAGTAAACTTGGCTATTCCGGTTATTACCTCCTACGCGCATACCTCGGGTTCTGTGACCCACATGGGGTGGTACGAACAATGGCAACTGACCATCACCGACCTGCCCGGACGATTCGGCACCGAGACCTTAACCACCAAACAGGAAGAGAGCATCAATAACAAAGTGAACCTCCTCAATGCGCAGGTATATGGTGAGATTGGTACTTCAATCCGTTTGAATCGCCGCAGCGAACTCTTCATTGCCGCTTATGCACAATATATGATCAATGATTTCTCGGCTGTTAAGCGCGATGCACGGACACCGCTTGGTTTCTCCGGCAGCACGTACAACTACCCCTTCATGAGCGAATACCGCGGACTGATCGGGACCGATAAGGTAGGTACACTGCATCCGTGGGTTGCCGGGCTCAAAATAGGTGTCAGTATATGGCCGGGCAAGTTCGATAAAGACCGCATTCGCGAACTGAAAAAATTAGCGAAACGCTATCCGGACGAGGTGCCCGTTCGCGAAATACACGACACCATTTATATCCACGATACCATCGTAACAATCGTGGAGAAACCGGTGGAGCGCGTGGTGGTTAAAACACCGACCTTCACGGGTGTGCATGCGGAATTGGACGAGTTGCTATCCCAAGTGACGATCTGGTTCCATTTCGATGACTATACGCCGATATTGGAACCCGAAGATATCCTTGACGAAATAATAGCGATGCTACTGGAGCACCCGGAGTTGAAGATTCAGGTGAACGGTCACGCCTGCAAGATCGGAAAAGACTCTTACAACAAGCAGTTAGCACTTCGCCGCGCCAAGGCAGTAGCGAAACTATTGGAACAAAAAGGTATCTCACGCGACCGGATGAAGATACAGTCGTTCGGTTCTTCGCATCCGTATCGATACAATAAACCGGCGTCGCCGAAGGACCGCCGCGTAGAAATTATTCCGGACTAAATATTTGAACAACATGGCAAAGATAGGTGTTTTTGACAGTGGTTATGGAGGTTTGACGATTCTTAAGGAGATTCGCAAGACGCTCCCCGAGTACGACTATATCTACTTAGGCGATAACGCGCGCGCACCGTACGGTACGCACTCGTTCGACGTCATCTATCGCTATACGCTGCAAGCAGTCAAGTATCTCTTTGAGCAGGATTGTAACCTTGTCATCCTCGCCTGCAACACGGCTTCGGCAAAGGCGCTGAGGACGATTCAGCAGACTTATTTAGTAGAAAGACAAAAGACCGCTTTGCTCAAAGACGAAAGATCGAAACCGGTTAATGTCCTGGGAGTGATACGGCCGACGGTGGAGGCAGTGCCGGAAATCACGAAGACAGGACACGTGGGTATTCTTGCTACGCCTGCGACCGTTTCTTCTGAATCCTATGTACTCGAGTTGGAGAAGATAGCGAATGAAAGAGTGAAAGAGTTAAAGAATGAAAGCGTTCACGAGTTGGTGGTGACGCAACAGGCGTGCCCGATGTGGGTACCCCTTATCGAAGCCGGGGAACATAATGAACCCGGTGCGAAATACTTCATCGGTAAGTACCTGCGCGAGTTGTTGGCCAAAGATCCGCAGATTGATACCATCGTTCTCGGATGCACGCACTATCCGTTGCTCAAAGACCGGATTGACGAGTGGTTGAATTATCGGCAGGAGATAGGCGAATCGGAGTTCCCGGCTCCCAAAGAACTGCCGCATATAACAACCATCGCGCAGGGCGAATTAGAGGCAGAGAGCCTGAGAGACTATCTGACTCGTCATCCGGAGTACCGCGAACCGTTATCCAAAGGCGGAACGTGCACCTATCTGACCACAGAAAATGCCGACCGCTTTGCGCAATCGGCATCGATATTCCTGAACTCGCCTATCCAGGCGAAGACTATAAGATTAGAGGATTAGAGGATTAGAGGATTGGTGATTTATGATTTAGGATTTATGGGTTAGTAAATAAAAGTAAATAAACCCTTTTGAATGCTTTAGCGCTCTGCGCTTTCCAGTTTTTGTGGCTAAAAACTCCTCGCAAGCAAGCTTTCGGATAGTTTTTATCCCCAAACCCCGTCCCTGCGGGAAAAGCCTTCAAAAGCAATAAAACTAAATAAATTCAACGCGATAGTTTTTATCCCCAAACCCCGTCCCTGCGGGAAAAGCCTTCAAAAGCAATAAAACTAAATAAATTCAACGCTGTTACTTCGTGTATAAGAACATCTGTAGAGGACGTGCTTTATCTATGTTTATCGCTTGGAGTGCTTTAACTCGAAGAGTGTACGAAGAGTTAGTAAAAGCCATCTGGGAGTTTACTCACAAGGGGATTTTGGTAACTCTTTGAACAAGGAGCCACGCTCCTAAAACACTCCAAGTTTTTATTTAGTTTTATGTACTTTGAGCGAAGCGGTCTTTCTACTTTGAGCAGCTTTGCTGCGGTCTATTCTGAGGACGCTCCGGGTGATTGGTGATTTAGCCTACAGAACCCTCCAAGGTGACTTGGAGGAGTTTTTGTGCTTCTACGGCAAACTCCATCGGCAGTTTATCCATCACTTCTTTGGCATAGCCGCTGACGATGAGTCCTACCGCATCTTCGACACCTATTCCACGCTGACGGCAATAGAAGAGTTGGTCCTCGTTGATCTTCGAGGTCGTGGCCTCATGCTCCACCGTGGCAGTCGGGTTCGAAATGATCATATCGGGGAAGGTATGCGCTCCGCATTGATCGCCGAGCAGGAGGCTGTCGCACTGACTATAGTTACGCGCATTGACGGCGTTCGCACCCATCTTCACGAGTCCGCGGTACGCATTCTGGCTATGACCGGCGGAGATTCCTTTGGATATAATACGCGAGCGCGTGTTCTTTCCGATATGAATCATCTTCGTACCGGTATCCGCCTGCTGGTAGTTGTTCGTCACCGCCACCGAGTAGAACTCCGCCGAAGAGTTATCGCCCCGCAGGATACAAGAGGGGTACTTCCACGTGATGGCCGAACCGGTCTCCACCTGCGTCCAACTGAGGCGCGCGTTCTCATAGGTGATACCCCGCTTGGTAACGAAATTATAGATACCGCCTTTACCCTCTTTATCACCCGGATACCAGTTCTGCACAGTGGAATACTTGACCTCGGCATCCTTATGCACGACGATCTCGACGATAGCTGCGTGCAACTGGTTCTCATCACGCATAGGCGCCGTACACCCCTCCAGATAAGACAGATACGCTCCTTCGTCCGCTACGAGTAATGTGCGCTCGAACTGACCCGTTTTCCCTGCATTAATACGGAAATAAGTACTCAGTTCCATCGGGCAGCGAACGCCTTTAGGCACATAGACAAAGGAGCCATCTGTGAAGACCGCAGAGTTCAAAGCGGCATAGAAATTATCGGTAGGCGGCACGACAGAGCCCAAGTATTTCTTCACCAAGTCGGGGTACTCGCGCACCGCCTCGCTGATCGAACAGAAGATGATGCCTTTCTCCGCCAGGGTCTCTCGGAACGTAGTCTTGACAGACACCGAATCCATCACGGCATCCACCGCCATGTTCCCTGCCAAAGCAGCCCGCTCTTCCAAAGGAATACCGAGTTTATCGAAGGTCTTCATGATCTCGGGATCGAGGTCATTGGCGATTTGTGATTGGTGATTGGTGATTGGTGATTTGGTTTTGGGAGCGGCGTAATAGGAGATGGCTTGGAAATCAATCTCGGGGATATCGAGGTGTGCCCAAGTCGGCACAGACATCGTCTGCCATTTACGGAAGGCTTTGAGACGAAACTCAAGGAGCCACTCCGGTTCATTCTTCTTCGCCGAAATGAGCCGAATGATATCTTCATTCAGTCCTGCCGGTACAACTTCAGTCTCCACATCGGTAGTGAAACCGTACTTGTACTCTTGTTCCGTTATGTCCTTGATCAGTTCGTCCAAAATACGAATCAAAATGTAAAAATTAAAGCCGCCCATTTTCGGGCGGCTTGGAGGCCGGTAGCGGAGTCAAACCGCTCTATACGGTTTTGCAGACCGCTGACTAAGTCGCTCATCCAACCGGCCGTCGCGCGAGCGACGGCTCAATACGATTCGTTACTACGTAACTCATATGAATTTTCGCCGTGCTCTCGCTCTCCCCAAAAATCGGCAGATTTCCGGGGGCCCCGAAAGGCTTTGCCCGTTCCTATTTTTGGTAAGCGGGTGCAAAAGTACTGCTTTTTTTTGACATACGCAAATATTTGCGCATTTTTTTAGTGAAAAAACGCCAAATTAGCGAATTTGCAGCCCGGTAACCGTATATTCTTTGCCATTTCGGAGAATGATGAGTTGTCCATCGCGCAGTATTTTTTCTGCCGGTTCGGGTTCAGCAGGCGTTACGATTACATCAAGCGAAGACGCATCGAAGCCTAACTTCTCATCCATCCAGGGTATCCGATAGCGAATATAGTTTCGCACGTTCTCTACTTCCTTGGCATACGAACCATATGTCTTGGGATTCTGGTGAACACGTTGATTTAGAATCGTCCAGCGGATGAAATTGAGCCGTTGCGACTGCTGTAACAGCGCCTCCTGTTCATCGATATACCGGATGAAGGATTCTTCGGTAAAACCGGCCTTACGCACCTGCGACCAGATAGCCAGTAACTGCTGTTTGGCTTGCGTATCTTCCACTACGATCTTATTCACCAGCGTCTTCAGATAGCCCGTTGTACTACCGTTCGTACGATAGATATAGTCATTTAGATGACTGATGGGATAGGTGCGGTTGTCGTTCTCAAAGGCGAGGTCAAAATCCCAACACGGACCGACATACAGCGTATCGTTCGCGCGCTGTTTGTACAGGTACATGCTCCAATAGGTATCGGTGTTGCCGGACACCTCGCCTACCAGGAAATGACGCAGGAAGGTATTGAGGTCAAGGTTCTTCTTCCAGTTCATCTCCATCGTATTATACTGCTTGGCGATATAAGCAGCCTGCTCCGAAGTGATACTATCCTCCTGCGGAGATTTGATTGTGACCCCAGTTCCTTTGTTAGACCAGAACATAGAGAGTTCGTCCCCGGCATAAGCATCGGCCTCAATGAGATACCCGCCCGTAAGCGCTTCGCCGCTATTATCCGCAGTAGTCATCTCCGTCACCTCGACGCGGTTCTTACGCACCTCTATCTGGTCGCAGAGCTGGTAACAGCCTTTGTAGTCCCCATTAAGAATCACATCGACATAGGTGCAGAAGGGCGTATAGGGCATGCCGAAACGGCGACTCAGTTCGAATGCCAGCTGGTTGCGCATCAGCGTCTTATCGCCGTAGTTATTGATGAGCGTCCATTTCTTCGCATTCGCCGGAGAACCCAGTACG
Organism: uncultured Bacteroidales bacterium; assembly: GCA_900320865.1. Taxonomy (GTDB): domain Bacteria; phylum Bacteroidota; class Bacteroidia; order Bacteroidales; family Paludibacteraceae; genus Colicola. The sequence goes on from ONTT01000006.1 coordinate 17,314, forward strand.
TGATGCTTGTGTTCAAACTTAATTCGATAAGGTTTCTTGGGGAAGTCCTTAGAGGCATTGCCTCGCAGACGCACCGTAGCCGTATCGGAAAGGACGGACTTGCCGTCATTGGAGATGATGGAGATATAACAATCGATCTCGTGCTCCTTATCATAGGGCTCCTGATTGTTTTTCGTATGAATGACTACCGTCGGGAGGTTGGTCAATTGGACGAACTGCGAGTCATCTCCTGCTCCTGCTTCGCCCCAGAACTCAAGAGCCGCGATCTTATATTCCCCTTTCAGGTCCGATTTGCGATAGCGCACATAGCGAAACCCTCGGGAACAATTGACATGGGCGTAGTTCATCTGGTTTGCCGAGGACTCCCCCACATGCATATACAGCGGAACAGCATCCATAAAATCGGACCTGTTCGCACCTTCAAACATACCCAAATCGGCCGTAGAAGTACTCGTGGGTTTCCATCCCACGATGGTGATGACATGTTTCGAGCCCAGGTCCAGACCTTTCCAGCCGTCCCCGCTGATGGCAGAACCGGAAAGCAGACTGTCTGCATAGACCGTCCACGAAAACAACAGCACCCCTACAAATAGCCAAAAACGCTTCATATGCATCAGAAAAGACATAGATCTGCATCCGTTATCGTTCCTTTCGTGCGACGCTTGCCGCGGGACGGATTAGGCGTAAAAGGAGAGGTATATCGGCCGATAAAAGGGTTGATGATCTCGCGCGTCTGTTCTTCGGTAGTAGGACATTTATCCACAATCCACTCCAGATAGCCTCTGTCCACCATATTCAAGGACATACCTTTCGAATTACCCATCGCCAGGACGTATGTTCCGTTTTTACGGCAGAGCCAGCGGTCATAAGAGATAAAACCAAACTCTTCGCGTTGCGCCCACTCCCAGCCGTGTGCAGTTACTTGCGCTTTGAAGACATCGATGGTAGCCATCACATCGTCCAGCGAGTTATGTGCTCCTTCGAAGGGATGACCATAGTAACGCGTGTAAGCGGAGGTCAGGTTGTTATGCAGACGCTCCCCGTTCTCATCCACTTTTCCGGCCGTATGAATGCGCTCCAGCACTAAGGCATCGTACCAGGTGCGGTCCTCAAAATCGAACTTCAAGCCCAGACGCTTGAGGTTATAATAAAGGATCGGCGCATCGTAGCCGTTGCCATTATAGGACAACATGTCACAGCCATCGGTGAAAGCCGTCAACTCTCCATAGACGCCGCGCAGACTGACACCATTCTCCAGTAGAAAGTCCTTCGAGATATGATGCACCGCTTCGGCCTCCGCCGGAATAGAAAACTCGCCTTCCGGCAGGATATACCAGTCCCGTTGGTCGATCACTTGCCAGTTATCCGTATCGAACTTCACCAACGAGAGTTGGATAATATGCTCTTTCTGCACGTCGAGACCCGTAGTCTCTGTATCAAAACAAACGAGAGTCATTTGGGATTTTTGATTTTTGATTTAGGATTTAGGATTTAGGATTTATGATTTATTCCACATAGAGGACGAGGCCCTTGAGGTATTCGCCTTCGGGGTGGTAGATATTGATAGGATGGTCCTGCGGTTGATGCAGTTGATGCAAGATACGCACTTTGCGTCCCACTTGCGCAGCCGCACTGAAGACCGCCAGCCGGAAAGCCTCTTTATCCACCGCCTGCGAACAAGAGAAGGTAAACAAGATACCACCCGGACGGATCTTCTCAATCGCTTTGGCATTGATACGCTGGTAACCGCGCAAGGCATTCTTAACGGCATCACGATGCTTGGCAAAAGCAGGGGGATCCAGGATGATCAGGTCATAATTTGTGATTTTTGATTTTTGATTTTTGATTTTCTCGCTCAGGAAATCGAACGCATCGGCCGCATAAGCGTGATGGCGCGGGTCGTTCGGGAAATTACGCGCTACATTGATATTGACGAGGTCAATGGCTTTCTGACTCACGTCCACCGAATCCACCGTTTTGGCTCCTCCGCGGAGCGCATACAACGAGAAGCCACCGGTATAGCAGAACATATTCAGTACATCTTTTCCGCTCGCATAGCGTTCCACCAAGACGCGGTTCTCCCGCTGGTCCACAAAGAACCCGGTCTTCTGTCCCCGTAGCCAGTCGATGCGAAACTCCAAACCGTTCTCCACACTCCAGAACTCATCTGAATTGGGGATTTTTGATTTTTGATTTTTGATTTTTGATTCTTGATTTTTGATTAGATAGCCTACCTTATCGCCTTCTATCGATGCTTTGAAGGGCAAGGTATCATCGGATTTATAATAGACGTTTTGCACCTGCGGGATTTCGCTCATCAGTGCGTTGGCGATCTCATTCCGGCTCTCATGCATGCCTATCGAATGAGCTTGAACCACTGCCGTATCGGCATACACATCTACGATCAGTCCCGGCAGGAAATCACCTTCACCGTGAATGAGACGGAACGTGTTATTATCCGGCCTGATCAACCCGATCGCTTCACGCACCTTATAGGCGGCATGAATTCGTTCGCACCAGAAATCGGAAGGCAATTGTTCGACCCCAAAGGCAAGAATACGCACGGCTATCGAGCCAATCTGCCAGTGACCGATGCCCAAGACTTCGTTAGCCGCCGAACGCACAGATACCAATTCGCCCTCCACGGGTGCGTCCCCCTTATGCGAGGCGTCTAACAGGACACGGGCAATAGCACCCGAGAACACCCAGGGATGAAAACGCTTGAGCGATTCTTCTTTCTTCGGTTTTAAAAAGACAGTCGTCATAAATCGTCTATTATTCCACGCCGTGGGTTAAATCGTGATACGTATGCAAGGACAGATTGTCGCTCACGTACTTCAGGCTATGCAACTGCTTGAACCCCAACGAGGCGATGAAAGCCAACTCCATATCAAAAACGCAGTCTTTATAATCCGAAGCCAGGACAAAATCCGTATTGGTATAACAAACGGATCTTATAATTTTTGATTTTTGATTTTTGATTGGTGATTTTTGATTGGGGATTTGTGAAAGATGCAACTCCGGTTCGGGATAGGTGACATTCGGGTGATTGAGACGCACTTCGGTCACTTCCACCCATGTACCGATTTCGAAATTGGCACTACCGGCATATCCGATATTATACACCTCCGCATCACGGTCCAATCCGGCCAGACTGCGAATGATATTGATAGCTCCGACACCGGTATAAATCAGTTGGGCATCCCTCAGATCCAGGCCCAATTGTTCCTTTGCTTTGTCCAGCAAACTGAGTTCGCCTTCCTCCGCCATTACGATGATTTTCCTCATAAAAATTCGATTTACGCCGCAAAATTACAAAAAAATTAGCACATATCAAAATTTTTTATTAATTTTGCATATGATTTACGGTTACATTCGCGTAAGTTCCGAGAAGCAGACGGTCGAGAACCAGCGTTATGAGATAGAACAGTTCTGCGCAGTCAACAACCTGAGTATTGACGGGTGGATAGAAGAGACCATCAGTGGCACTCGTGCGTACAGTAAACGCCGTTTAGGTCAGTTACTTAAACAGGTTCGTCCGGGAGATACCATCATTTGCTCCGAGTTATCCCGTTTAGGCAGGTCGCTATTCATGGTTATGGAGATACTGAGTCTCTGCATGAAAAAAGAATGCCGGGTCTGGACGATTAAAGACAACTATCGTTTAGGGGACGATATTCAGTCGAAAGTACTGGCATTCGCTTTTGCCTTATCGGCAGAGATAGAGCGTAACCTGATTTCGCAACGCACCAAAGAGGCTTTGGCACGTCTTCGTGCCGAAGGGAAACACCTGGGTCGCCCCAAAGGAGCCCGGTCATCACAGTCAACTTACAAACTGCGCAACAAAGAGCAGCGTATTCGGAGGATGTTAAAGCAAGGCTATTCGATGCGAAAAATCAGCGACCAGCTACATTGCAGTCGCAGCACGATTCTTCGATATTACCAGCGGTTTATTGCCCAAGAAAGTGCAGATTTGACTGAAAAATTGTAGTTTTTTATCACTTTTTTGTCAAAATATTTGCATATGTCAAAAAAAAGCAGTACTTTTGCAGTCCCGTTTGAAAAAAGCGGTGTAGTATCGCGGAGTAGAGCAGTGGTAGCTCGTCAGGCTCATAACCTGAAGGTCGGTGGTTCGATCCCGCCCTCCGCAACCAAGAGACATTCGCTGAATGTCTCTTTTTGTTAAAAAACGAAATACCATGCGAAAACTTCTTACTCTGTTTTGCTTAGCATTCTGTTGCGCATCCATCATCTCGGTAGAGCGCGTCTCGTTAGAGCAACTTCAATCGGACTGGACCAAGTATACCAACCAAACCGTGGAGATAACTACCCCACTCGTTGTGTGCGGTAGTTTTTATGACTCGCTGGTGTTAGCTCCGGAGCGTCTCTTCTGTCCGGAGGAGCGAGCTATTGGTTTGGCGGACGGAGACAGCACGATGTATTATCAGTTGGCGGCTCATAACCGGGAAACCAGTATCTGTGTACACCTGCGTAACAGTTATTATAAGGTGCGGACCGGAGATATCGTGCGCGGGTTGAAGGCTCGTGTGAGCGGAGAACGCCAACTGGTGACCGGTAAGTCGGTTCGCACACGACATTTGCCGCAGGACCGTTTACCGAGACCAAAGAAAGGGGAACTGCGTGTCGTAGGCGCGAATATAGAAAATTACTTCGCGGACTTAGGCGGCTATGCGCATAAGAAAACCACTCCTGCGCAACAAGCGCTGAAGACCACGAAGTTGGTTGCGGGTCTGCAAGCGATGCATGCGGATATCATTGCATGCTGCGAGATGCAGGTAGGCGCCAAAGCGCCGAAGATGCTGCTGGAGGCACTGAACAGAAACGGTGAACGCTATGCCTATATCACCCTGCCGCTGGAGGACATGGATCGTATCGGCGGATGCTTTATATACAATAAGGAGCGCGTGCGCCCGTATGAAGAACCGCTTTCGGCCTATCAGGACACCGGTTCTCATTACTACGCACGCATGTACGCAGTCGGTTTTGAAGAGATAGCAACCGGAGAAAAACTGATCATCGGTCTCAACCACTTCAAGTCCAAACGAGCAGGACGAGGCAATTACGACACCCACCTCAAACGCATGCAGAACACGGACAGTCTGCTCGCGATGTTACCGCAGGCTATAGCCCGTTTCGAAGACGCAGACATCCTGTTATTGGGAGACTATAACTGCTATACGCAGGAGGGACCTATTCAAGCCATCGTGCGGGCAGGCTATGCGGATATGTTACCTCTGGGACACGCGGCAGACTACTCCTATTCCTTCAAAGGCGAAGCCGGATACCTGGATCGCTGCTTTGCCAACCCGTCTATGAGCACCCAGATCATACGCGTGCGTCCCTGGCATGTGAATGCCGACTGGTATTACCAACACGGCGCGTATAAGATGAAAGACAAGAGCTTGCATCGCTACGCCGATCACGATCCGATTATTGTAGATATCAAATTAAAATGAAAAATGAAAATAGCAGCCATCGAGGCTGCTATTTTTCTGTGACCCTGCTGGGGCAGGTTCTACCTTGCGCCTGGCGGCGCGAGCTTCTGTGACCCTGCTGGGGCTCAAACCCAGAACCTTCAGAACCGGAATCTGACACTCTATTCAATTGAGCTACAGGGCCAAAACTTATTCTTTTTTTCTGCGCCGTCTGCAGGTTCTACACTCGCCGTAGATAAAAAGCGAGAAACGCTGCATTTCGAAATTGGTATATTTTCGTTCTTCCACCAACCGCTCGATGGCTTTATCCTGGATATCCGTCACACGGCCGCATTTCAAGCATACGACTTGCATGCGCGGGCGGGGAAGGACTATCAATTCGTACTCATTATTTGTTTTACCGCGCTGCCTGTTATTCACATGCAGTATCTGCGCGTCTACCAGCAACTCCAGCACATTATACACCGTAGCCACCGAGATATGTTCCGGTTCGCACGCCTTCACCAACAGCTGAGCCGTAAAGGGTTGCGGTAACTGGCATATCAATTCCAGCACCATATTACGGACCGAGGAAGGACGCATGCCGTGCGTTTTCACATAGTTGCTCAACGCCAGCAAGGCGGCTCGATATAACTTCGCTCCTTTCACCTGTTAGATCGGTTTGATATACGCGCGACGACGTTTATGCTGCTTGTGCGGCACCTGCTCAAAGAACCCGATGATATTACGATTGGTCTCCAGCATCGATGTCGTCTCCATGCGTTGGATCTTATAGTCGTTGATATACGGAATCTGATCGCGCAGACACAACTGACTCAGACCCTTGTTCTCGTAGTCCGAACGAACGGCAATAAGCAGGAAGTTAAAGGCCTCCATCGGCTTTGCCTTCAGCGCTTTCAGGATATGATACCATCCGAAGGGGAAGAGCCGGCCACCGCATTTACGAAGAGCTTTGGAGATATCCGGCATACCCAGACCGACGCAGACCAACTCGTCTTTCTCATTCACTATTAATGAAACGAAGTCGAAGTTCAATATCGGGAAGTACATATCTTTGTAATAGTTCTTCTGGCGCTCCGTCATCGGCTGGAAGTTATACAAACGCTGGTAAGCCTGGTCGATGATATCCATATACGATGTACCGAACCGACGCACTAACTCACGGGCATTCTTCACTTTGACGGGATGCACTTTCGCGCGCTGCATGATAACCTGACAAAGGCGCTCCTGACGCTCCGTCCAATCCAATGGCGGGTGGATCTGCATCTCAATCCAGTCGACCTCTTTCTTCAAACCATAGGCATCGACATGCTTCACATAATACGGATAGTTATACAACGAAGCCATCGGCGCCAGGTACTCATATCCCTCCAGCAGCAAACCCTCGTGATCAAAATCCGTGAATCCGACCGGTCCGTTCAAGGCATCCATGCCGTGTTCCTTTCCCCACGCAGCCACCGTATCGAGCAGGGCTTTGCTCACCTCGAAATCATCAATGAAGTCGAACCACCCGAAACGAACATGCTTGAAACCCCATTTCTCATTCGCACGATGATTGATGATACCGGCAATACGTCCTACAGGCTTGTTATCGCGATAAGCCATCCATAACCGGAACTCACTTACCTCCAAAGCCGGGTTCTTCTCGGGAGTGAAGCAATTCATCTCATCGAAGAACAAAGGCGGACAATAATACGGACAGTCCTTGTATAAGTCGTTCGCAAACTCAATGAAGCGCTTCAGCTCTTTGCGCGTACGTATTTCACGAATCTCTACTGCCATTCTATACCGTTTTAGTAAAAAATCGTGCAAAAGTACAAAAATATTTTGATATATGCAAAAAAAAGTGTAATTTTGCACGCTTTTTCGCCATTAGGGGTACTTTGCCCCTTCCGGCGGAGGCCGACAAGTAGGGCTCCCGAAAATTTTTAATTTTTGGGAAGAGCGTAGCACAACACGTAGCGCTATACAAGGGCAGAGCCCGCAGTCGCGCGAGTGTTAGTGTAAGCGAGGGGGCTATTTGGTTTTGACAGCAGGTAGAATGGTTATGTAAGCACGCCGAGCAATGAAGCACGCTCGTTAATCTCGCTTCAAAAAATTAACTGGCAACTATGAGTATGCTCTCGCTGCCTAATCGAAGTATAGTAGATTAGCCTTTTTCGGATGCAAGGCGTCTGAACGAGACATCGCTCGGATATAGCGGTGCGGAAATTCACAGAATAGATGTCGCAGGCTGCGATGCGAGGTCGAAAACAAAGCAGATAAGTCGGTAGTTGGTGGCTTGGGTCTTGCTGCCGAACGAAAATCAAGGCCAAGATAAGCGTGTAGAAAGCGTAAGTATTCCTTGTTTGGACACGGGTTCGAATCCCGTTAGCTCCACACCGCAACAGCTATAGGCTGTTCCGGGGATCTAAAGGGATCCACACCCGGGTTCTTAACCCTAAAGGGTACGATTAATGCACAAGTGCATTTTTCGAATCCCGTTAGCTCCACTCGTCGGAAGTGGCTTACAACGACTTCGTTACTCTGTAACTCGTGTGGTTGCCGCACTTCCTCCTCTCCGATTAAAATATCGCTGCGCTAGCATTTTAATCGGTCATTAAAAACTAGCGAGGACTGCTAGTGAAACGATAGTCCGAGCTAAGAGCGTAGCGCAATACGTAGCGTTATCGAGCGACAGGGTCGCGAGTCACGCGAGTATTAGCGTAAGCGGGGGGGTATTAGCTCATCTGGCTAGAGCGCAACACTGGCAGTGTTGAGGTGGGGAGTTCGAGTCTCCCATGCTCCACAAAAAAAGAGGCTCAGCGCCTCTTTTTTGTTTTTGACTCTTGTTTAGGAATCTCTTGTGTTTGAGCTTTCACCTCTTTTTTGGCAGCGAAGTTCTTGTAATACGATACCATCAGCGTGGTAAGCGGCAAAGCTACGATCATACCGATTATACCAAACAGCACACCCCAGATACTGAGTGAGAGTAAGATAGATGCAGGTCCTAAACCTGTCACTTTACCCATGATTTTAGGAGTGAGTACCATATCTTGTAAAGTCTGGACGATGACAAACACCAGCGCCATGCAAAGAAGCGTGAGCCATATGGGTCGGCCTGTTTGCGCCGACTGAACCAGACAAAGCAGGATACAAGGCGGAATACCCAGCCCTTGCATATACGGCACCAGATTGAGGACTCCGATGATGAGTCCCATCGCAATACCCATCGGCATACCAATAATGCAGAAACCGATAGCAAAGAGGATACCTACGATCAGCGCAACCAGTCCCTGTCCGCGGAAATAGGCGTTCATATTATGGTTCACGTCGCGCATAAGCACGCGCGCTTTATCGCGGTACTTCACCGGCACATAGTAAATCCAGTTAGCCCGAATCTTCGGGAAATCGATCATCAGGAAGATGAGGTACATCAGACTGATGAAGATCACAACCAACTCCGCCAACCAACTCAATCCGCCGGTGATCCATCCACCCACTTTGGGAGCCAGATCTTTCAATGCATCCCGCACTTCCGGATAGGATAACACAGACTCCAAGTTCAGTCCATCAAGGGTGCTATGGATCTTCTCCTGTTGTTCGGGCGTGAAATATTTGTCCGCATCGAAACCGGCAAAATACTGCTCCACTCCTACGGCAGCCGATTTCACTTCTCGCCCGATAGCCGGAATGAGCAGATAAACGGACAGCGTGAGCAAACCGACAAACAGCAGCAGGACAATTGCTACCGATAGTCCACGGAACTTCACTCTGCACTTATTCTGCACAAAGTTAACCAGCGGATCCAGCAGGTATGCCAGCAGGAAACTGACAAAGAACGGCAATAACACGCCGTATATACGAGAAAGCATAGCGGTTTATTTGCGGAACAAACCACGGATGAAATTCCAAGCTGTCTGCGCCAGATTCACATAGTGATTGTACATCGCTTTGGCAAAACGCACATAGCCGTTCAGGCGCTCGCGTTGAACCGCCGCACGACCTTCGGCACGAAGGGATTCCAATTGCAGTTCCTCGCTATTCTTCAGTCCACTCAGTTTGCGCACGATAGGATCGACAAAGAGCGCTTTGCTGCAGAGAATCAGCACAGGAATCAACAGCAGATAAACGGCTCCCACAATCAGGCATGCCGCCCACGCAGGTACGCACAGCGCCAAAGCAAAGACGGCAGCCGCAGCACAGAAGGAAAGTACCGCGAAGGCCACCAGAATAATGCAGATCGTGAGCAGCAACGAACCTACCAGACGGCTGGAGTGGTCTATCATCTTCAAACGGGCTACTTCGTATTCCGCTTTCGCCAGAGTCTCTACTTCCGACAAGATCTGTTCGGTCTTGTCCTGTAATTCATTCTTTTCCTTTTCCATAGTAGTACGCATTTATGCCTTAGCGGCAGGTTGATCTTTTTCAGCGACTTTGGTAGCGGCTTCCACCTCTTGCTTCATCTTCTCGCAGCACTCCTGAACCTTGTCCTTTGCCTGCGAAGCAAGGTTGCGCAATTCGCCCCGCACTTCTTTTCCGGAATCCGACATGAGCCACATAGCTCCTGCAGCTCCTACGGCTACGCCTGCTGTAAACAGCACCGCGCCTCTGATCAATTTTTCAAACATAATGAATAGATATTTAGTTTTAAAAAAATATGTACAAAAAGCAATTTTCTTACTAAAAAATTTGTGTATTTCAGAAAAAAGCAGTACCTTTGCAGCCGATTTTCAAAGGGGTACTAGCTCATCTGGTAGAGCGTAACGTTCGCATCGTTAAGGTAAGGGGTTCGAGTCCCCTGTGCTCCACTTTCTCGAGTCCCCTGTGCTCCACTTAAAACAAACGTCCATCCGGGCGTTTTTTTTAGTAACAAACGTCCATCCGGGCGTTTGTTTGTTTATAAGCTCTTGATGTATTTATCTGCCTCAATCGCTGCTTTCGCGCCACTACCCGCTGCTACAATAGCTTGACGGTAATGCGGGTCAGCACAGTCTCCGGCCGCAAAGACACCAGGGAGGATTGGTGATTGGTTATTGGTCATTGATGATTGGTAGCACTGTGTGCTATTATCATGCGTGATGATATACCCTTCTGCATCACGAGCGATGTAATCCTTGAAGAGTTCGGTATTGGGATGGTGACCGATAGCCAGGAAAAAACCGTCAATCTCAATATGCTTCACTGCCTCATCAGGTTCGCCTTTGCGATAGATCAGATCAGCACCTTGCACCTTGCCTTCTCCCGTCAGCTGGAGGGTATTATGCTCAAAGAGCACCTCTATCTTCGGGTTATTCAGCACGCGTTGCTGCATGATCTCCGAGGCACGCAGATAGGGTTTGCGCACGATCATATATACTTTCTCGCACAAGCCGGCTAAGTAATTCGCTTCCTCGCAGGCTGTATCACCTCCACCTACTACGGCAACCGTCTTCTTGCGATAGAAGAAACCGTCGCAGGTAGCACAGGCACTCACGCCGCGACCGCGATAGGTGCGCTCGGATTCGATACCCAGGTATTTGGCCGATGCACCGGTGGCGATGATGACCGCGTCTGCTTCGTAGAGGTCCGTATCTTCCACCCAGACTTTATGGGTTACGGGAGACGGGTTACCGGTTACGGGAGACGGGTTACCGGTTACGGGAGCGGCAAACTCTACTTTGGTGACGATACCGGAGACGAACTGCGTACCGAAGCGCTCTGCCTGACGACGCAGATCATCCATCATCGTGAAGGGTTCTACGCCGTCGGGATAGCCCGGGAAATTCTCCACTTCGGTGGTAGTGGTCAACTGGCCGCCTAACTGCGGTCCTTCGATCAGCACCGGTGCCAGATTCGCACGCGATGCATAGATAGCAGCGGTATACCCGGCCGGGCCGCTACCAATAATCAAACATTTTACTTTATTTTCCATCTTCTCTAAAATCTCAAATCATTCACAAACGTCGTCTCTTCCGGCTCCAACACATACTTCGGTTCGGTTGTGATAAACGACGGCCCCATCAAAGTCAGCGTGGATGTCTTCGTTCCTTCGCGCACCTCTACCTGCAGCGGCAGTAAGGTACCGTTCTGCACTTTGAGCACAAATCGATTAATACCCAGCGTCTCTTCGCGCGGCACCAAGGTGATGATGGTCTGTTTGCCGTCACTCGATGCACGTTCGGTCACTTCGCATTGTTGGGCCATCTCCAGTGCAAAAAGGAACGGGTTGGACTCTATCAACTCCCGATCGGTCGGCGAAGTGAGGTTCAACTCATCGGTCTCCGCCGAATACATATACATCGTCTGTCCGTCAAAAGCCGCCTCTATCGAACCCATCGAAAGGCGGAACTGTTTGCCCTTCATTGTGATGGAGCCCGGATAGTTCATAGGCGCATCGGCGGTCTCAGCCACCGTTGCTACAAAGTCCGCCTTCAAAGTCTTCTGCTCCAACGAAGTCAGAAACGAACTCAATACAGATAATATTACTAAAAGTCCTTTCACCTCTAAACTTTAAACTTTAAACTTTACTTCACTCCCAGCTCTTCGAGCAGTTTATCCAGTTGATCCAGGTCCTGAATCAAGACGTCTCGTCCCTTCGGTCCTTTGTTCGGTCCCACGATACCGGCGGCTTCGAGTTGGTCACTTAACTTACCGGCGCGGTTATAACCGATTTCGAACGCACGTTGCAGACGCGAGGTCGAACCCTCTTGTTTGGTTACTACGTAACGGGCCACATCCGCAAACATCGGATCGAGACGTTTCATATCTACGCTACCCGGTGCGAGTGCCTCGCCTTCCCCGCCTTCACCTACATACTCCGGTAACTGATACGGTTCGGAGTAACGCTGCTGTTTGGCTATATGTTTGACGATCTCATCCACCTCGGGTGTATCGACGAACGCGCACTGCACACGGGTGATGCTGGCATTCCCGGCATACAACGAGTCTCCGCGACCGATCAACTGCTCTGCCCCTTTGGCATCCAGCACTGTACGGCTGTCGATCACACTCTGCGTACGCAGCGCGATTCGCGTCGGGATATTGGCCTTAATGACACCTGTCACGATGTTGACGGACGGACGTTGGGTAGCCAAGATCATATGCATTCCTACCGCACGGGCTTTCTGGGTGATACGCGCAATAGGCGTCTCCACCTGTTTGCCGGCCTGCATGATGAAATCGCCGTACTCATCGATGATGATGACGATATAAGGCAGATATTGGTGATGCAGGCTGTCAGCCACTAACTTATGCGGGTTCAGGCGACGTTTGACGAACTTGTCGTTATAGTCCTCCAAGTTACGCACGCCGGCATCCATCAGCAGTTTGTAGCGGTTCTCCATCTCGATGACGAGGGAGTTGAGCGTATTGATGACGCGGTCGCAGTCGGTGATGACGATCTGCTCCGGATCGGTGTCCGGCATCGCCGCCAAGTAATGTTTCAACAGCGGTTTATACGGCGCGAACTCCACCATCTTCGGGTCCACCATCACCAGTTTCAACTCCGCCGGGTGCTTCTTATAGAGCAGCGACGTGATGATGGCGTTGATGGCAACGGACTTACCCGTTCCCGTAGCACCGGCTACCAGCAAGTGCGGCGTCTTGGCGAGGTCGAACATAAAGACCTCATTCGTGATGGTTCGGCCGTAGGCGATCGGCAGACGCATCTTCTGCTCCTCCTGGAAACGCTTGGACGCGATCACCGAGTGCATGGAAACGACCTGAGGTTTCTCGTTCGGCACTTCAATACCGATGGTACCTTTACCCGGCATCGGGGCAATGATACGAATACCCGTAGCACTCAGGCTCATCATAATATCGTTCTCCAGCACCTGGATCTTCGCCACGCGGATACCTGCTTTCGGTACTATTTCATAGAGCGTTACGGTCGGACCGACCGTTGCTTTGATACTATCAATTTCTATGCCATAGTTGCGCAGGGTCGTTACAATTCGTGCTCCGTTCGCGCGCTGCTCCTCTTCGTTAATCACCGGCGCCGCCTCGTTGTCGTACACTTTGAGCAAATTCAGACTCGGGAACTTAAAGAACTCCAGGTCTTTGCGGGGATCGTACGGACCGAGTTTCGCCAACAGCGCATCGGGATCCTTAGTGTATAACTCATCTTCGTTCACATCCTCGATCTCCAGTTCCGGTTCTTTCTTCGTTCTTTTCTTTCCGCTCTCAGCTTTGGTCTCTTGACTCTTCTCTTTCTCCAGCAGGTCAGCCAGCGTACCGTCGGTCGGACCGCCATCATCGGGCAGCGGTTCCTCTTCCGGTTCTTCCCCTTCTTCCTCGACGGACTCGTCCGACTCCTCTTCGCTCACCGGCTCAATGGTAAAGGTCACTTTGTCCTCATCTCCTTCCGTTTTCGGTTTTTCTTCGGTCTCCTCGTCTACCAACGGAATATCGATCGTCACTTCATCATTCTCATCATTCTCATCATTCTCATCATTCTCACCATTCTCACCATTCTCACCATTCTCCGCCACTTTCGGTTTTTTCTTAAACAAACCGACGAACCAGAAGCCAAAGGCTTTGCAGCGATCGATGAACTTCGGATCGGTAACAATAAGGAAGATCACCAGTACGGCCGCTAAGATCAATACCATGCCGGTGATGTGTACATAACTCTCCATCTTCAGGGCTGCTGCATCGCCGAAACGACCGCCCCATCGGAAGGCGCCGATATGGGCCAGTTGCTGAATGAAACCCAGCACGATGGAACCCCAAAGCACCCAGAAAGCCGTGGTGCAGAAGATCTTAATGGCCTTGATGTCTTTTAATACATGCATAATACGCAAAGCGTACGTACCACACATCAGCACCAGCAGAATAGAGACAAAACCGAATGAACCGTCAATGAGAAAACGCGCCAGGCGAGCACCCGGAAGACCCAATATATTACGAATCTCATGGCGATTCGCCACTTGGTCCGCATAGGCCTGCGAAAGCACCGACTGATCGGCCGTGCCCGTGAACAGGAAACTCACGTACGCCAACAGCGCGATCACCGAGAACAACAGCAACAGCACACCGAGAATCATTCGCGTCTCGCGTGCCATCGCATAGTGCTTCAGCGTCATCCACCAACTCTCCTTCTCCACACGGATAGAGCGTTCTGCACTACGCTCATCGATGTCATTATTTTTTAACTTTGATACGGTTCGGGGCATATTATCACAAATTTAGCATGCAAAAGTACAATAAAAAGTTGAAAGTTGAAAGTTGAAAGTTGATTTTTTTGTGTTTTTCTTTAAAAAGCCTACTTTTTTTATAAAAATGTTCGCGCGCACTTGCGTATATAAAAAACTTTTCGTACCTTTGCACGCTTTTTTTGGGCTATGGAGGAATTAATCAGACATGAAGGAATCGTGCTGAGCACGGAGGGCAAGATGGCGCACATTGTTATTTTGCAGACCAGTGCATGTGCGGCATGCAAGGCGAAAAGTATGTGTATGTCCTCTGAAAGTCAGCAAAAAGAGATGGACGCATTTATGCTGGAGCCGATGAACGCAGGTGACCGCGTGGAAGTGGAGGTAAGGGAGCAATTGGCATGGAAGGCTGTGTTATTGGCGTACATCGTTCCGTTCCTGGTGATGATTGCGGTGATAACGATCCTGGATATCGCTACTGCGCTGGATGAAGCGGTTGTCGGTTCTATCTCGCTGGCCTCCATGGCATTGTATTTCCTGGTGTTGCGTCTCTTCCGCTCGAAGCTGCAGAAGCAGTTCAGCTTCACCGCCCGCAAACTGTAAAAAACGCAAAATCTAAAAATTATCAATAGTATATGGAACTGATTCTTATTTCCATGGGAGTTTTGGGAGTGACGGGTTTTGTAGCCGCCGTGCTGCTTTACGTCGTCAGCCAACTCTTCAAAGTAGAGGAAGATCCCCGTATTGACCTGGTGCAGGCCGTTTTGCCCGGTGCGAACTGTGGCGGTTGCGGTTTTGCCGGCTGCCGTAATTTCGCGGAGGCATGTGTCAAAGCGGGAGGTATTGAAGGGCTGTCTTGCCCTGTAGGAGGTGAACCCACGATGGATGAGGTAAAACGCATCCTCACCCCGAGTGATGACAAATTGCCCTCTTCGGCGGAGGCCGCTTCTCCCGATAAGCGGGAGACCGCTCCGGGCTTCGACCCGGTGATCGCTGCGAAGATCAAAGCGCTCGCTACACCGAGAGCCGTGTTCCCCAACTTAGTCGCGTTGGCGCAGAAGAAATGAACAAATGTTAAATGTGTAAATGTTAAAATGAAGAAATAATGAGGACATTTCATATCGGCGGTGTTCATCCGCGTGATAACAAACAATTCTCCGCGCTGCAACGCATCACGGAGTGCCCGCTGCCCAAGCAGGCGATCATTCCGCTTGTGCAGCATATCGGTGCTCCGACGCAACCTGTTGTAGAAGCAGGAGCGAAAGTGAAAGTAGGCCAACTGCTGGCAAAAGCCGGTGGTTTCGTGAGCGCGAACATCTGTTCGCCGGTCAGCGGTACGGTCACCAAGATCGGTGAGTGGAAAGACGCATGGGGTGCACCCGGTCAGGCCATTTATATCGACGTAGAAGGCGATGAATGGTTGCCGGAGATCGACCGCTCCGACAAACTCGAGAACCAGTGTACACTGGAGCCGAAAGCCATCATCGACAAGATCGCCGCAGCCGGCATCGTAGGTCTGGGAGGTGCTTGTTTCCCGACGCACGTCAAACTGCTGCCGCCTCCGGGAAAGAAGGCCGAAGTGCTCATCGTCAACGGCGTAGAATGCGAACCGTATCTGACCTGCGACCATCAGTTGATGCTGGAGCACGGCGAAGAGATCATCGTCGGCATCAAGATATTGATGAAGGCCCTGCAAGTGGACCGCGCTATCATCGGTATTGAGAATAACAAACCCGAAGCCATCGAGCATATGACGAAGTTGGCGAACGCCCAATTAGGTATCGAGGTAATGCCGCTTAAGTTGCGTTATCCGCAGGGCGGTGAGAAACAGCTCATCGACGCCTGCATCGGTCGTCAAGTGCCGAGCGGTGCGCTACCGATTGAGGTAGGCGCCGTAGTAGATAACGTAGCTACGATCTTCGCTATCTACGAGGCCGTACAGAAGAACAAACCGCTCATCAGCCGCGTGATGACCGTCACCGGTAAGAACGTAGCGAAACCGGGTAACTATTCCGTTCGTTTCGGTACACCGATCGAGCAAGTGATCGAGTTCGCAGGCGGTATCCCGATGAACACGGGTAAGATCATCGGCGGCGGTCCGATGATGGGTCGCGCGATGGATCATATAGAAGATATGCCGGCTTATAAACGCCTCAGCGGACTGCTCTTCTTGGATGCCGCCGAGTGCGAGCGCGCAGAAGAAGAGAACTGTATCCGCTGCGGTAAGTGTGTGCAGGCTTGTCCGATGGGACTCGAGCCGTATCTGCTGAGCCGCTTGCAGGAACTGGAGATGTGGGATGAGCTCGAGAAGCACGATATTATGGACTGCATCGACTGCGGTTGCTGCGTCTTCACCTGTCCTGCGCATCGTCGTCTGCTCGATCATATCCGTCCGGGTAAAGCGAAAGTAGGCAGTATCCTCCGCGAACGTGCTGCTGCCGCTGCTGCCGAGAAAAAATAAATTACCAATTACAAATCACAAATTACCAATATAAAATGTCAAATTTTATTACAACTCCGGCTCCGCACGTCCATAGTGGCGATAGTGTCCGCCGGAATATGCTCTTGGTCATTTTGGCGCTGATGCCCGCGTATGTGGTATCGGTGCTGGAATTCGGCATCGGAGCACTCATCACAGCCGCTGTCAGTGTAGCGGCCTGCGTGCTCATCGAGTGGCTCATCAGCCGTTTCCTGCTGAAGGAGAGCGGTAAATCGATCGGAGACCTCTCGGCCGCACTTACCGGTTTGTTGCTGGCTTTCAACCTGCCGTCGAACATCGACTGGTGGATCGTCGTGTTAGGTGCACTCATAGCAATCGGCGTAGGCAAAATGAGTTTCGGCGGATTGGGCCAGAACCCCTTCAACCCCGCTCTCGTGGGACGTGTGTTCCTGCTCATCTCTTTCCCGCAGCAAATGACGACCTGGCCGGTTGCGAACGGCTTCGAGACGAGTTATGTAGACGCCCAAACGGGTGCCACCCCGCTCTATTACCTCAAGCACTTGATCGGTTTGAGTAACGGTTCTGAAGCAGTAGACACCGCGAATGCGCTGCCGAGCCTATGGGATTCGCTGATGGGTGCTATGGGCGGTTCGCTCGGTGAAGTATGCGCCCTCGCGCTGATCATCGGCGGTATCTTCCTCATCGCTATGCGCGTTATCACTTGGCATATCCCTGTTGCCATCATCGCTACCGTAGCCCTCTTCGCGGCGTGTGTCAGCTGGTTCGGCGGAGTACCGAACGAAGCAATCTCGACGGGTTCGTTCGTAGCCTACGAACTGCTCACCGGTGGCTTGATGCTCGGTGCATTCTTTATGGCGACGGACTATGTCACCAGCCCGATGACCGCGTGGGGCAAGATCATCTTCGGTGTCGGCATCGGTATCATTATGATGGTGATTCGTCTGCTGGGTAACTACCCTGAAGGTATGTCGTTCGCTATCCTGATTATGAACGCGTGCGTTCCATTGTTGAACAAGTTCCGTCCGCAACGGTTCGGAGAAAAACGTAAATAAGGAGGACCGGCTATGAAGAAATTAGAAAGTACATTCCTGAATATGGTGCTGAGCCTCGTGCTGATCGCCGTGGTAGCAGCAGCCGGTTTGGCCGGTATCTACTCCTTGACCAAAGAGAAGATCGACGACCAGCAGAATCAGAAACGTCAGGCGGCTATCCGCGAGGTTGTTCTCCCGAACGCAGAAGCAACCGTAGAGATTCAGATCACGTCCGACACCATCCTCGCAGAGGAAGGCAACGATAAGAAATGGGTCATTCATAATATTCACCAAGACGGTCAGTTCATCGGCGCTGCCGTTGAGACCAGCGGTACCGGTTTCGGCGGAGAGCAGAAACTGATGGTCGGTTTCAACCCCGAAGGCGAGATCATCAACTATACCGTGCTCGAGCATCAAGAGACGCCGGGCTTGGGCGATAAGATCTCCAACTGGTTCAAGACCGAAAAAGGCAACCAGGACATCCGCGGTCGCAAAGGCGGCGAACTCTTGGTAAAGCAGGATGGCGGCGATGTAGATGCTATCACAGCGGCTACCATCTCGTCTCGCGCTTTCCTCAAGGCTATCCGCGAAGCGTATTTCGCTTTCAAAGAGGACGAGGTGCAGGCAGTGACCGGCGCCAGCCAACTCAAAAATCAACCCGCAGAACCGGCAGTAGATGCGACGACCGAAGCTACGACCGGTGCTACCCAAATCAACGAAACGGAGGTAAGTCATGAGTAACGGATTAAAAACACTCACCAACGGACTTCTCAAGGAGAATCCGACCTTTGTACTGGTATTAGGTATGTGTCCTACGTTGGCCACAACCACCAGCGCCATCAATGGTATGTCCATGGGCTTGGCTACGATGTTTGTGCTCGTTTGCTCGAATATCGTGATCTCGCTGCTCAAGAACCTCATCCCTGATAAGGTACGTATCCCGGCGTTTATCGTCGTCATCGCTACCTTCGTGACTATCGTCCAACTGGCGATGCAGGCATACCTGCCGTCTATCTACGAGGTGCTGGGACTCTTCATCCCGCTGATCGTAGTGAACTGTATCGTTCTCGGTCGCGCCGAAGCGTTCGCAGCAAAGAACAGCGTAGGCCTCAGCGCACTCGATGGCATCGGCATGGGTCTTGGTTTCACGCTGGCACTCACCTTACTGGGCGCTTGCCGCGAGATCCTGGGTTCCGGTAAAATCTTCAGCATCGGCACGTTCGAAGGCTTCCAGATTTTCCCGAATAACTTCGCAGCCCTCATCTTTGTCCTGGCGCCGGGTGCATTCATCGCCCTCGCTTACCTCATGGCCATCATGAACAAACTGCAGAAAAAGTAACTAAATATCAAATTTCAAATATCAAATTTCAAATATTGACTTATGTTACCTTATATTTTGATATTCGTCTCGGCGATATTCGTTAACAATATCGTTTTGAGCCAGTTCTTAGGTATCTGCCCGTTCTTGGGAGTAAGTAAGAAAATAGACACGGCGCTTGGTATGGGCGCAGCGGTGACCTTTGTGCTCACCGTAGCTACGATAGTTACTTATCTGCTGCAGATCTTGCTCAAGGCTTGGCATGTAGAGTTCCTGCAGACTATCCTCTTCATCCTCGTTATCGCGGCCCTCGTGCAGATGATCGAGATCATTTTGAAGAAGATCAGTCCGGCGCTTTATCAGGCCCTCGGCGTCTTCCTGCCGCTGATCACCACCAACTGCTGTATTCTCGGTGTAGCCATC
Organism: uncultured Bacteroidales bacterium; assembly: GCA_900320865.1. Lineage (GTDB taxonomy): Bacteria > Bacteroidota > Bacteroidia > Bacteroidales > Paludibacteraceae > Colicola. The sequence goes on from ONTT01000006.1 coordinate 37,116, forward strand.
ATCGTGGCGGACGAGAAGAAACTGCTGGCCAGCCTGCCCGCAGGCGCAGAGTACGGATTGCTCTCCGGAACACTCTTCGCCTTCGCTACGGCACTCGGCTTTGCGTTGGCACTCGTCCTCTTCGCCGGTATCCGTGAGCAGTTAGCGCTCAATAAAGTTCCGAAAGCGATGCAGGGCACGCCGATCGCGCTGCTCACAGCCGGTCTTTTGGCGATGGCCTTCATGGGCTTCAGCGGAGTAGTCGGATAAATCATCCAACGTCCGCTTTATGGATAAAATGCACACTTCACCGTGTGCATTTTTTTGTATTCTTTTCCGTCACAGAACGTAAGACGCTAAACGGACTTTAGTAAGAGGCAAGTAAGACCCAAGTAGGACTAAATACGGGTTTAGAATTTATCGTTAATAATTTTGTTCGCTCAAAAATGTTGAAATTTGTTAAAATTTGCAATTTTATTTGCAGGTTTCATATTTTTTTTGTACCTTTGCACACTCTTTTGCATGACGTGCCCGCACGTACCCGCGTTCGCGCCGCATGTGTATAATAAATATGGATATATAAACCCAATTAATATGAAAAATATTTACCTTTTATCTAATCAAACCAAGACATCGGTTTCTCAACATCTCGATTCCATCTCGAATCCGTCTCGTCTCCGTGTTTTGCCTATTATCCTACTTTGCCTTGCGTTCAGCACGAGCGTGTGGGGAGCGGATCAGACTGCAAGTAAAACAATAGCTCAAATTGCGTCTGCAAATTCTTGGACCAACGGAACAAAATACACTTCTTGCTCTCTCGATTCTAAAATATCTGCTTCTGTAAGTGGAGGTTCAAATACGGGTAAGTATTATTCGGCATCCCCTGGAACTTGGCGTTTATATGCGAATGAAAGTGCAACGCTTTCCATAACGGCGGCCTCCGGATGCACACTCCAATCCATAACAATTTCCTTTAGCCCATCTGACAATGGTACGTTGTTAAATGGAGGCGACGTAATGACTTCGGGTACAGCAGTATCAGCTTCAGGCACAAGTCACTCATTTACGGTAAGTCAGTCATCTGGGACAAAAGGGAAAATATTTATTTCTAGCATTTCTGTCACTTATGACGATGGAGAAGGCGGCGGAGGCACTCCGACACTTTCCTCTATCGCTGTAAAGACCGCACCGACTAAGACCTCATATACTGAAGGAGAGAACTTCGATCCGACAGGATTGGTTATCACTCGTACCTATAGCGATGCGTCCACATCGGATTGGAGTTATGCAGGGCACACAAGTGACTTCACATTTACACCATCCCTTTCTACAGCGTTGACAACAGGTAACACTTCTGTGACCATCACTTATGGCGGCAAGTCCACCACTCAAGCCATTACGGTTGTTTCTGGCGGCGGAGGTGGCGGAGGGTGCTCCTACGACCTCAGTACTTCTTCGTATGCAAGTGCTACAACTGATCTTGTAACTTGGAGTTCTAATAGCACCGCCACAATGACGGTGGGTGGTTCTAGTACAGCCGCAAATAACTATTTGCCTTCTACAAGAACCAGTACGCGTTTTTACAATGGCGCTACATTAACCATTACGCCTAAATCAGGAAAAAACATTTCTTCTATTGTATTTACGGCGACAAGTAGTGGTTACGCAACGACTCTCGCTGGTTGCGAGTGGACTAATGCCTCTGCATCAGCTACCGGGAGCACGGTAACCGTGACTCCCTCCGATGGTTTAAATGTTATTTCTGCCGCAATTGATGCCACTTGTGGTTTTACTTGTGTAGAATTTATAGAAGGAGTATCCTATGATATTACAGCTGTCTCTAATGACAACACGATGGGAACTGTTTCCATTACGGGAAGCACCATTACAGCAAGTCCCGCCGCAGGCTATCGAGTAAAAGACAGTGAACCCTATAACGTCACAAGTGGTACAGCCACAGTAACTCGTGGAACAGGAGCAAATAGCAATAAATTTTACGTAACAGCTTCTTCAGATTGTACTGTTCGTATTAATTTCGAGGCTCTCCCGACATATAAAATACAGTTCTTTGACAACGGTGTAAAAATTAAAGAAGAAACTGTTGCCTTAGGTAGTGCTGCAACTCCTCCGAGCGATCCTATTGCTTGCGATGGGTATACTTTTGTAGGTTGGTGGACTTCTGAACTACCAACAGACAACACAACAGCATATAGCTGGGTTTCTGACTTTACCGTTTCCGGCGCACAAGACTACTATGCTGTATTTTCCAGCCTCTCCGGCGGTTCTAATGAGACCGAAACCATCTCAATTGCTGATGTTGCTACTGCCAATTCATGGGTAAATGCAACGCGTTATTCACCTTTTACGGTCGGAGACGTTACTATTACTGAAACAACGGGCAAAGGAGATAATGCAAAATACTACAGTGCAAATAATAGTTGGCGTTTATACTCATCAACATCACCCGCTGGAACTGTTCAAATTTCGGTAGCAGGGGCAAGTGTAACTTCCGTAACATCATCTCCTGATAAAGATTTTACGATTACAGCAGGTGTTGCGACATTCCAAGCCGGTTCAAACACCCAATTTACATCATTTGTCGTAAACTACTCAACTGGTACAACTGTATATTCTACAACGGCTATCTGCGTGCCTAAGTGGGTTATCTCCTTCGATAAGAATGGAGCTTCAAGTGGAAAAGAGCCAGCAGTAATTAAAGTGGTTCAAGGAGAAAGCACGACACTTCCGGGAGCCGGGAATCTCGAGAAAACGCACTACAGCTTCATGGGTTGGAACACACAACCTGATGGTCTCGGTGTGACTTATACTGCGGGAGCATCCTTTACCCCGACAGCAGACATTACTCTGTATGCGAAGTGGGGTGAAAATCCGCAATACACGATTACATGGGATGACGGTCACTCCGATCCGCTTCCTACCACATCGGTATATGCGGGAGAGAAAGTTGTTCTTCCTTCCGATCCTACATCATGTGATCCTTCGTATCCGCATTTCATGGGTTGGTATACTGCTCCGGAAGGAAGCTTATCAGCTCCGACCACCAGCATTAGCGGTACAAAAGTTACGGCTCAAACAAAGCCGAATTCCGACTCCCGCTATTATGCTGTCTTCTCTAACGGAGGAACGGTAGCAGGTAGTAAAGAGTATGCATTCAACATCACACCAAGTGATTTCATTGGAGGCGGATACTCCGCTAATGATGGCGAGCACACCTCGATTGCTACCGCGACAGACGCCAGTGGAGCCACCTTCCAAGTTACATGGGAGTCCAAAAATGTGTACTTGAATGGAGGTAAAGCACAATGGAAAGCAGCGACAGACGATAGCTACACAAGTCGCATTCATAATATTACAGATTTAGGAAACGTTACGGCAGTTGATGTTACTGCAACGGCTTTAGATGCTCGATTTGATATCTTCTCCGGCTCGACAGTAAAACCGGGTACAAGTATAGATTTCACAAGTGGATATCCATTCTTCGTTATTTATAACTGGGATGTAACGATTCGTTATACGACCAACATTCATATTGTCTTCACAGCTACAGGCGGTACATCCGCTGCAACCGGATATATATCTACCTGCTCCGCTCCTACTACTTGGTCTGTAAGTTACAACGCGAACGGAAAACCTTTAAGTGTGGGTTCGGAAATTCCATCCGCCACAACCGGTATTCCGGAAGACGCCGCATTCGCTGTTCCGTCTAACAACTACGTTTCATCTCCTGGTTTTGCACAGATAGGTTGGAACACTGACCCAAGTGCCACTGTCGGATTAACTTCCGTACCGGCACAAACGGCAGGAACGATGATTACCCTGTACGCTATTTGGCAAAAATCTCAGATTGAAGTTGTTGAAGTAGATGACAATAACAATATCTATTTGGATCACAACTTCGGAGGTTCTACCTCTGCTACGCTGCAGCAAGAAGTAACGACCGGAACGGGTAATACTGCAACGGATATCTTCTTCTCGAAGTACTTCGAGTCCACGTCGAACGTCAAACTCGTAGCTCTCTTCAATGGAACAGGTCACGACATCGATCTTAGTGGTTTGCGTATTCATATTCCTTATGGCAGTAGTGCACCTTACGGAGATCGTTACATTCGTTTGGATACCTTAATGGACCCTGTTAGTCATCCTGGAAGAAGCGCCACCCTTCCGACAGGCCAAGAATTAATCATCTATTCATGGCAGCCCTCGTCTACTTCTGGTGGTTGTCATCGAGATAACGCTATTCTTGAATCTGCTGCTGATAAGGTGGATATGAGCACCTGGATACCTATCCCATATAACTATGCGGCAGATAATGGTGATCACGCTCTCTGTTTCGGAGGACGCGAGGCTATCTTGTTGGAACGTGACTCTTCTACATGGGGAAAAGGTTGGAAACCTATTGATATCATCGGTGCGATGGATGATAGCGGGCATTCGATTTATCCGACCAAAAATCCTTCTTGGGGCGATGGATCAGGATGGAACTGCAACTCCGGCAAGAGCATTGAAGACACCACAGATGTAATTGGTATCTCTACCAACCGTTGTTTGTTAGTGCGCAAGTTCTCTGTCCTGGATGGTTCTAAGGCGGTTAGCGGCAACATCGGCTCTGGTGCCACTTTCAGCACCTTGTGTGATGAATGGTATGGGAAACATGTGCAGAAATACTCCAACGGTACTGGTACCGGATGTGAGGTTTATGCGAAAGATAACAATAGTGCTGCGGATGGTTTCTCTTTTGTTGGAGGTTACAACTATAATGAGAATCGTCAGCAATACGTTGAGGTAGCAGATACCAAGTTTACGGCTACATATGACGAAACGACAGGCTTTACTGTCCTACATATTAATCCGTGTGGTCCGGGTATCGCTCCCGAAAACTGCGTTGAAGGTGGTTTGGCCGGGTTGGCGTGCGACTATCTGAAGATTACCGTCACCAACTCCGAGAAAACTCAGGTACTTGAACAATTAGAATACAAAGTGCCGATTATCGTTTCGGGAGAGAAGTCTACAAACGATGCTATCTTCAGTAGTGAAACTGCATGCGAGACCTGCGACGTTGTTGTGCTTGGAAATGCCACCTTAACCAAAGCAGATGACGGGTCTACCGGTGATCAGCCTACTGTTCACAACTTAATGGTTTATCCGAATGGAACGCTGCATGTACCGGCTCCGCATACATATCACGTATCATCCGTACAGTTCCGCGTTCAAGGAGAAGAAGTTCCGGTTGCTAAACTGCAAGGAAACCTACAGACACCGGATAACAAAGTATATGTTTCCCGTCGTATAAACAACGATGATGCATACTTCTTCTCGTTGCCATACAACTGTAACATCGCAGATATCACATGGTCGAATGGCGATGCTGCTACACTCGGCGATGGATTTAAGATTCAAGAGTACGATGCAGCAACACGTGCCAACTCGGGTAGCACAGCTGGTGTTCCCGGTCATTGGACAGATGTTACCGGTGCTACCCTTTATACGAAGAAAGGTTACCAAATTATGGTTAATTCCAAGAAACTGCGCGAACTGATCTTCCCGATGGATATTGGTTATTCAAACGTTACGACAGCCGAGAATGTGAAGATCAATAATACGGATAGAGTAACTATCGAACTTCATGAAGGATCAGCTACCAAAAACAACTGGAACTGGAACTTCATCGCTCAGCCTTATGTATGCGCGATGACTCCGATGGAAGGCGATAAAATTAAAGCCGGATGGCTGAAATATAACAAGGGAACTACGGAAGATCCGGGTGAATGGGTATACATGGATGGTACAAATGAGTACTTCACTATTTATAATCCATCCACGAAAACATACGATCAGAAGAAATGGGATGAAGTCAGCAGATTAGATCCTTTCGTTGCTTATTTCGTTCAAGGAAAAGCGGCAGGTGAGTTCCAATTTACCCAGAGCCATCGTATCATATCCGCCCCGGCTCGTCATTTGGCAGCTCAAGCAGAATTGGAGGATGAGGATGCTTCTATCTTCGTTGGTGTTACGCTCTCCGGTAATGGCCAGAGCGATGAGACAAGCCTGCGTATTCGTCCTGATTTCACAGATGACTACTTACCGGGCTACGACCTCCAGAAGTTTACCACATTCTATACCGAGCGTCCTCAGATTTACATGAAGACACCTGACTTCAGTTTGGCATTCCAGGCTGTAAGCGACTCGGTAGCAAAGAATACTTGGTTGCCGGTCGGTGTTTATATTCGCGATGCGGGTACGTATACTTTCGCACTCAACGAGAATAACCCGATTGATGAAGTAGAAGCCGTATATCTCTATGATAAGACTACTGGTACGACTACTAATCTTTTGAATGAGTCCTATACCATCACGACGAACAAGCAGGTTTATACCAATAAACGCTTCTCGCTCAATGTAATCCTCAATCGAAGAGCGCCGCAGGTAACTACCGATCTCATCGATCCTTCGGGAGCCCCGGATGATATGGTGCGGAAGATACTTATCAACGGCCACGTTTACATCCAGCGTGGCGCTGCGATATACGATATTACAGGTAAACAAATGTTGAACTTTTAATGAGAAAGGAAAGCTATGATGAGTCCAGTTCAACGTGCCATATCGCAACGTCACAAACACATTTTGATTGGTGTCGGTGTTCTTGTTGCCGGCCTGTGGGTTCTGCTGGTAATGTACCTGCTCCGCGAAAGCCGCAACGCAACTACCGAAGTGCACCCCGGTGCAGTAGCCGTTACTTCCGCGCCTACCTTTAATAGTAACTCTACCGTTACGCTATCCGGTTCGCGCCCGTCGGCTACTTCCCTGCTGCATCATAAGGTACCCTCTACCCCGATGGTTTATCGTTCGGTAACCCCGAATCAATCCATGAGTAGTACCTCTACTTTCCATATCCATCAGACAAGCAGCGCTACGCCGCATTCTATCGGAGGAGGCGGAAGTGGCAGCATAGGTGTGCTCGCTACGACCAGCAGCAGTAGCAACAGAGGTATTCAGTCCACCACAGCGTCGTACACCGGTGCCATATATATTCCGTTGGCTACGAATGCCATCACGGCTGTTGGTGCTACAACAGCGGAAGAAGTGGTGAATCAAAAAATGGGAATTATCCGTCGGGCAAAAATGACCAATGACGGCGAATATCCGGGCGGTCGTCCGGATCCTGTACCAGACGAAGAAGACGATCCGACCCCGGTAGGAGATGTCGTTTGGCCGCTGATGGTGCTGCTTGCTGCAGTATATGCCTTCTTCTGCTATCGTCGACGTCGTGCACGTGCGTAACACACGCGCAACACGCGCATAAATAAAAAAAAGGAGTGGTTCGTTTACCACTCCTTTTTGTTATTCATTCCGCCGATCAGGCAAATCAACAAATAAAAGGGATAGAGGATTTCTAATAGCAAGGCTGTTAGAAATAATTTGTGATTTGTGATTTGTGATTGGTGATTTTTACTCATCCTTGCCTTTATCAGGCCGTACTCGTACGGGAACTTAATGAAGATGATCGGGAAGAACAAGAGCTGCAGCACATTCGCTACCACAATAAATTTCCCGTAATCTAAAATATCTTTATCCGTATAATGCGGTGCTTTTCCTGCCCAGCGCATCCGTTGCCGCCAGAATGCTCTCCAATTGGTCGCCGGTCTTACTATCGCCGTATACTCCTCTTCATCAATCACACCGATCTTATATCCTTTCCGCTTCACGGCTTCCAACAGGAACATATCATCCCCGCTCGGGATCTCCGGGTGCAACTCACTCTCGCATTCCAACCACACTTCTCTTCTTACAATCAGGTTCGCACCAGAGCACATGATAGCTTGGTCCTTTTTTGCCGTACGCATCGTCAATTCCTGTATCGCTGCGTATTCGGCTATCTGGAGTTGCTCCAACAAACTCGGCTTCGCGTTCTCACTCTCCATCCGAAGCGGCAAGATAATGAGATCCGGATCTTCCTTCTTCAATTTACACTCTCCTCTGGAAGCTTGCGGCCGCACTATATCATCGTCATGCAACCATAGATACTCCGTATCTGTACCATGAATCAGCTTGCTTAACGCAAACTTTTTCCCTTTGCCTTCATCGTTGACGCCCTTGATGGGTGTAATATGTCCGATAGAAATAGACTTTGTCGATGCCTTCTTTTCGCGTTCAGGCTGCGGAACACTCTCCTCCTTCTTCGGGCTTAGACTCTTTACCTGCTCGAAATACTTTATAAAAGCCGGATAACTCTTTCCAATACACCCTTGCTCTTCTTTTGACACCGGAAAATCTGCACACATCAGCGCCATCGCCATTCGGTGATCGTTGCGTACCTCATGTAAGCGCACTGCCGTCAAGCGGTTCGACTCCTTAAACCGCAAACGGGAAGTTCCGGTCGCCTCTAAGGTGATATGGAGCCGCTCGCAGGTAAAGGCTATCGCCGGATAGAGATCAGGTATGTTCTCGAAATCAATACTTACCTTATCATACTTCAGCGGGAAGGACGATTTATATATCTTCGCCCCTTCATCGGTATACGAGGTGATCACGCCGAAATATTTGCTGTACAAAGACGCAACCATCTTATCGCCCTGCAGCGTCTCGCGCTTCAGACCTTCTAATAACAGTACCCCGCCATGAATCGCAACATACTCATACCAGAAAGCCGCAGCACTCCAATCCGCTTCAATTGGATCTTGGATATTGGATATTGAATAATTCTTTGCGAGTTCGCGAGACATGGTGATGTAGGGGCTCTCGTTTTCCTGAACCGGTACATTCAAACCATGCAGTATACGGGCAGAGTCTATCTGGCTGGTCAGTTTGCCTTTGCGCTCCATCAGCCGTTCATCACCCGTTAACTCGATCGGTTCGCCCGGATAACACTGCTCCAAATGAACCTGCAAGAACCGCAAAGCGGTACCACAATTCTTCAAATGAAGAACTAATGGTGATTGTTGATTTTCGATTTTTGATTTTTGATATTCCTGCAAAGCCTCTAAGGCATCGTGCAGTACGACTACATCATCCGGCATACCCGTAGAGACCCGCATCAGCGGATCTCCATGGATAGCCTGCAATAGAAGAATTCTATTCGCTATAGATTTTGATATCGGAAGTTGAATCTCCAATTACCAATTACCAATTATCAATTAACATCGGGTAGCGGCGAGTAGTCGCGACTGTAACGCAGGTGTTGATCGATATATCCTTCCGTGAAATCAATCGTCACATCCGTGATATTGCCCTCTGCATCGCGAATAGCCGTATAAACCGGATTGACAAAACCCTTATATGGCGCTAAGTTCAGTTTCTCATAGCGAGCCAAGATCTCGTTGTGCAGTTCCTGATTGACCTTTACTGCATAGGTCTCGACCATCTCTTTGGATGCCGGATAGTCGCCCTCGGAAGTGATGCGTTGAATCTCAGCCAACAGTTCTCCATACAAACGACGAAGACCCTGATAGTCGTTCACGCGCAGGTAGTGCTTGCCGTCTTTTTCGATGATCTCTACTTCCGGATTCTCCGGCGTCACATGCGCCAGTACCCAATTAGCAATCAGTTGACGGTTGCGCATGTGCGCTTCTTCCACATCCTTACCCGGCTCAATACGAACCAACTGCGTCATGGCTCCATTCATCATCTGCTGATAATATCCGGCCTTAAACGCCTCTTCATTCGGCAGTAAGCCCAGTTCTACGAGTTTCGGATCCGCCAGATAATACAAGCCGAACAGGTCCGCACGGGCCTCTTCTATCGTCGAAGCATGCTCTTTGAGCGCATCCTTGCTGACACCCGGCATCAGTTTACCGCTACCGTGTCCAACACATTCGTGCAAGTCGGTATGTAAATCGCCGCATTGAGCACCGTAATTGAGGTATATCTCACGAATCTCATCGTCGATCATAAACTCCTCGTTGAAACCGTTGCCTTTCGCAGCCTCGTTATAGGCGTGCATCAGGTTGTCGATCGTCACGGATTTAGAACCGTACTCCTTACGAATCCAGTTCGCATTCGGCAGGTTGATACCTATCGGCGTAGCCGGATAGCAATCGCCCGCCAGAATAGCCGCGGTGATGACTTTGGCACTCACGCCCTTCACTTCCTCTTTCTTGTATTTCGGATCGGTTGTGGAGTGGTCCTCAAACCATTGTGCGTTCTCCGAAATCAACTGTGCACGCTCGGTCGCCGTCAGGTCCTTGAAGTTCACCATCGACTCCCATGTACCGGTGATACCCAGCGGGTCGGTGTAGGTCTCCGTAAAACCGTTCACAAAGTCCACACGGCTCTCCAGATCTTTCACCCATGCAATGCAATACTCGTTGAAGAGTTGGAGATCACCCGTCTCATTGAAGGCGATCAACTTCTCCAATACCGCACGCTGCTGGTCGTTCTCTACGTATTTCTGCGCCTCTTTGAGCCAATAGACTACATGCTCCAGCGCTTCGCCATAGAGACCGCCTACTTTATAAACGCGCTCTTCTATCTCACCGTTCTCGTTCTTTACCAGTTGGCTATTCAGACCGATCCACAGCGGTTCAGAACTGTTGTCCTTATGCGCCGCATACCATGCTTCGGCCTCAGCCTGCGTCACACCTTCGCCGTAGTAGTTTCCAGCCGAACCTGCTATCAGGTCCACACCGTCTTGTGCAGTCATTCGCTTCGTCATCACGTTCGGATCGAACATCACCGGCAAGATCGCCTCGTCATATTCCACTCCGGCTTTCTCACAAGCAGTTACAAACCAATCTTGCGTAAACTCCGGCAAGAACTTATCCTCGCTGTAATGATGATGGATTCCATTGGAGAACCAGACGCGCTTGAGATACTTCTCAAAGACCTCAAACTCTGCCGTACCCTTCTCGTATGGATAGTTGAGATACAATGCCTCGCACGCACGACGGATACGCAGGTTGTAACGTCCGTTCTGGTCAAACAGGATATCACGTCCCCACAGCGCCGCCTCACTCAAGCAATAAATCAACTGCTTCTGCTGCAGCGTCAAACTATCGAACTCCGGCACATCGTAGCGCAGGATCTCCAGGTCATAAAACTTATCCACGTTATACTGGAAAGAAGTTTGCTGCTTTGGCTGGCAGGCACAAAGCACTACCGCACAAAGCAGCAATATTTGAGATTTTATATTTAGCATTTGTGATTTGAATTAGATTCGCTCAAGAACAGTCTTGATTAATTCTTTTACACGCGGCTTATAGTCCGTATTCGCTGCCTCCACCTTACGTTGTGCTATCACGCAGCAAACCGTCATGGCCTTATGACCCATATGCAGAGCCAAACCGGCGATACAACTACCTTCCATCTCGTAGTTGGTGATGCGTTGACCCTCATAACGGAACGCAGAGATCTTCTCGTTGATATCCGGAACAGCGATATCCACACGCAAGTTACGTCCTTGCGGGCCATAGAAACCGTTAGCCGCAATCGTGCAACCGCGCATCATATCATCCTTCGCGATGCGATCCACCAACTCCGGATTAGCCGCAACAATATAAGGAACAGCCGCTTTCTTCGGATAACCGATGAAGTCAACCAACGCTTTCTCAAAGCCGAGGTCAGACAGTTTGTCACGGTCGTGATAGAACGCCAGAACACCATCGAAACCGATCGACTTCTGGCTTACGAGGAACGTACCCAGAGGAATATCCTCCTGCATTCCGCCGCATGTACCGATACGAACGATCTCCAACTGGCGTTTTTGCTCTTTCTCCGTACGGGTGTTATAATCGATATTCGCCAACGAGTCAATCTCGTTCATCACGATATCGCAGTTATCTGTACCGATACCGGTTGAGATACAACTGATACGTTTGCCATGATACTTACCGGTGATGGTATGGAACTCACGACTCTGAACGTCGCACTCAATAGAACCTTCATCGAAGAACGAAGCTACAATGTTTACACGGTCTTGGTCACCCACCAAAATAATCTTGTCTGCCAAGAACTCCGGTTTCAAATGTAAATGAAATGCAGAACCATCCGCATTGATGATTAACTGCGAAGCAGGGAATTGTTTCATAATATTTTAGATTTTAGATTGTTGATTTTTGATTTTTGATTTTTGATTTTTGATTTTAAGCTTCACCGCCGGTAAAGGTCAACGGAAGGGTACTGCCTTTGACAGGACCACCTATCGGCTCTATGGTACCGAACTTCTGCTCGTATTGAGCGATGTTATTCTGCAGCGCACCCAGAATCTTCTTTGCCTGATCCGGCGTTACTACTACGCGCGCTACTACATTAGCCTGCTGAATACCCGGCATAATTTGTGCGAAATCCAATACAAACTCCGTAGGAGTATGCGCAATCAGCGCTAAGTTTGCAAATACACCTTGCGCCTTATCTTGCGCAATGTTAATCGATAATTGTTTCTGTTCTGCCATTCGCGTGTGGCTATCCTCGTACGTGTACCAAAACTCCGTTTTAGTAGTAAGTACTCGGATGCACCCGCTCTTAACTCGGACTCACGAAGTCCTCGTTAGGGGATGCCCTCTAAGCCACTCGAGAGGTTTTAATTATAATTAAACTTTAAACTCTAAACTTTCAACTTTTAACTACCATTTATATTGCTTTTTCAACGGTACCGCCAACATCCAGAGGTTCACCAGCGGTAAAGCAATATCAAACCATAGTACACTCATCATACTGAAGCGTCTCAACCCCATTCGACGTGCCGACACATTGATGATCGTCGTTTGAATAATCCATCGCAAAAGGAATAAGCCTAATGCCACAGCCGGTACCAGGAAACCCGGATTTAACCAATCAATCGTTCCTGCCTTCAGCAACTGCCATCCGTATCCTACCAGTATCAACAGCACCGCTGCATAAAACAACCCACGAGTCATCGGCTCTACACCCAAACGCCACTTTGTACTTGTCATATAAGCCGGCGAAACCGATAGATGTCTGCGTTTCTGCTGCCACCACTCTTTCATCGTCTGTTTCGCTGTGGACCACATATAACTCTCTCTACTCAGCACAACGGCCGTATTCGAACGCGTCGCTACATGATTCACAAACAAATCATCATCACCCGCCTTATTGGTCATAAGATGCGAAAAACCACCCGATTCAAAGAACAAACGCTTGCGATAAGCCAGATTACGCCCCACGCCCATATACGGATGTCCGCACAACGCGGCGCCTAAGTAATGCAATCCGTTAAACAAGGTGTCGAAGCGCACCAATCGGTTAATATGCCCTTTGTCCTCAAAATACGGACTGAAGCCCAACACGATATCCTTTTGTTCTGCGTCAAAACCCTTCATCATCTCGCGAATCCAACTGCTGCTCTCCGGTACACAATCCGCATCGGTTAACAACAGGTATTCGTATTGAGCTGCCTTAGCAGCCAGGGTGATGGCTAATTTCTTGGTTGAACCCACCCGCGCTTCATGCGGCACAAAGGTCATCTTTAATCGCGGATCACGATGCATATACTGCTCTACCACGTCGCGCGTCGAGTCCTCCGAACCATCATCCACCACGATCACCTCGTACGTCGGATACTCCTGCGTCAACAAGGCCTGCAGGTAATTCGAGAGGTTCACGCATTCATTATGCGCCGCCAAAATCACCGTTACACCCGGTAACTCTTGTTGCTCTTCGATTTCCTGCCCCTTGGCTTTCGCTTTCTTATCCTTGCGCATCCGTCTTGCCGGAGCGGCCAGATAACGGCTGTACCAATAGAGTTGAATCAAGAACAGCGCACCTACTACACCCAACGCGATCCAATCAATCGTATTAAAACTACCTAAATCCAATTGTCTCTCTCCTCTCTACCATTCCTTAGCGCACTACCTTGATCATATAGGTATGCGTCGAACTGCCGTCCTCCGCCTTCACGGTAATTTCCCACGGTTTACCATTCACCTGACCGGGCACCACACTCATCTCTTGCTTATCCAATTTACGTCCCTTGAACTGCACCGTTTGACCCTTGATATTCGTTAACGAACCAATACCGCGGAAACCGGCGAACGTAAAGTCCGAACGGGTGTCTTTCTTATCGATTCGATAGATCTGAACCGCCTCACTATCCGGATTGAACTCCGACCATACGATATTATCAATCGTTAATCGATCGATGCGCGACGAATAAATCAACTCCACATCATCCACATAAATGGCATTACCGGCATACAATCCGTTGTTCGCGCGGAAAGCTGGATAATTACCCGCAGAGAAGATCACATTGCACATCGTCGGACGACCGTCATTCATATAGAAAATAGGCACCTTAATCCGTGTCCAGGTGCTGTACTTCGCACGCGCACGGTACCATCCTTCCGCCACTTGCTTCACCGGTTGGTCTGTACCGCACTCATTGCCATCGGTAGCCTGACGAATATCGGATTCCTCATTGATACGCTCGGTAGACGTACATTTCTCTACTTTATTCTTGTACTGACCACTCTTCGCTGTACCTTGCCAAGAGTAATACAAGAGATGAAAATCCTCATCCGCCGTATGATCACCCGTACGCTTAATCCAAACCGACATCGTATCCGGGCGGTATTTCCATGCAATACCACCTTCCGTACCCGCCGTAGCACTCTTCACGCTTAAGCCCTTCAGATACTGCCAAGGCTGACCCAAAGTAACATAACCCGGCCCCACCTCCGTAATACCTAATGCACCTACGGAACGATCTGCCACATACATACAATACCCGCCGTTGCGACCGGGCTTCTGATATAAGAACGTGAACTTCAAACCTATCTGCGATACGTTCGATCCATGCCATGCGGCCGGCTGCAAATCGCCATTATACGTCTCGGGCCAACTCTCAAAATGATTGTTCGGCAACTGCTGCGCTACGGCAGAAAGCGCCGTAACTGCACCTAAGAAAATACCAATTATTGCTTTTTTCATTGTCATACGTATTAAAAAACGCTGCAAAGATAGTGTTTTTTTTGCATATATGCAAACTTTTTAGTAATTTTGCAGCCGATTTATGCAAATATAGTACCTATGGAGGCGAATTCTTTTGGCGATAAATGGACCTTTACCAGCTTCGGTGAATCGCATGGAGCGGCGGTAGGAGGTGTGCTGGATGGTGTTCCTGCCGGCATTTCTATCAACATAGAAATGATTCGTGAGGAATTGAACCGACGGGCTGGGAAAGGGGACATCGGTTACGGGTTACAGGTTACCGGAGTTTCCGCACGAGCAAAGAATGAACCCGACGAAGTCGAGTGGCTCTCGGGTGTTATCGCCAAGGATCCGTCTGGCGAACTCATCACCTTAGGTACTCCGATTGCTTTTCTCATTCGTAACCGCGATGCGCGGCCGGAGGCGTACGAAGCCTTTAAGCACACCTACCGCGTCGGGCACGCCGATAAAACCTATGAAATCAAATACGGCATCCGAGATTGGCGGGGAGGAGGTAGAGCCTCTGCACGAGAGACCGCTTCGCGGGTGGTGGCCGGCGAGATAGCCAAACAGCAGTTAGCGGCCAAAGGAATTACCATTCAGGCTAAACTCATCCAAGTAGGCGAGGAAACGAACCCGGATGCTTTCTCGGCTTTGATTGAGCGCATCCAAAGCGAAGGAGACTCTATCGGTGGTGTTATCGAGTGCATCATTCATGGTCTTCCGGCCGGTACGGGAGAACCTATCTTCCATAAACTGCAGGCAGAACTGGCCTTCGCCATTCTTAGCATCAATGCCTGTAAAGGCTTTGAATACGGTACGGGCTTTGAGGGTGTCGGTAAAAAGGGAAGTGAGATCAACCATATCTCGGGAGGTATTGCCGGAGGTATTTCCGACGGAACAGACATCGTCTTCCGCTGCGTTTTCAAGCCCACCCCTTCTACTCCAAAGGCCGGTGTAAAAGGTCGCCACGATGCCTGCGTGGCCGTACGTGCCGTACCGGTAGTAGAAGCGATGACGGCCTTGACGCTCATCAATCTAATCGATTAACTCAGGTGGAAAAATTGACATAATTATGGTAAATATCTTATCCGACATTCGCCAACCTATCGCGGAGGCATGGAAGCAATACGAGCGACTCATGGAGCAAAGTCTGCGCGCAGATAACAAACTGCAGCAGGAGGTGCTTCGTTATGTAGGCGCACGTCGCGGCAAACAGTTGCGCCCGTTACTTGTACTGCTCAGCGCACAGTTATGCAATCCGATTACCGATAAGACGCTTCGCTCGGCCGTAGCCTTGGAACTGCTGCATACAGCGAGTTTGGTGCATGACGATGTAGTGGATAGCTCCGATACGCGCAGAGGTGCCGCAGCCGTACATGTGAAATGGAATAATAAGGTGGCTGTGCTCATCGGCGATTACATGCTCGCGAAAGTGATCGGACTGACGGCCGAAGTGCGTAACATCCGTATCCTGGAAATCGTTGCTAATCTCGGTAAGAGTCTCTCTTCCGGCGAGATGGTACAACTGCACGTCGGCCAATCGATGTGGATTGATGAGGAACGCTATTTCCAAGTCATTGAGCAAAAGACCGCACAACTCTTCCAGGCTTGCGCAGAAGCAGGAGCAGAGTCAGCCGGCTGTACACCGCGTCAACGCGCTGCGTTACGCGACTACGGACGATTCTTAGGGATCTGTTTCCAGATTAAAGACGATATCTTCGATTATAGCGATTTGGAGGAAATCGGCAAACCTACCATGAGTGACCTGCAGGACGGCAAGGTCACCTTACCACTCATCGAAGCCCTGCGTCGTGCACCGAAGGATGAGGCAGAAGAGATCCGGATGAAAGGAGAGCAATTGGTGGCAGACGGCTATTCGCCGGAGGACCGCAAGCGTGTGCTCGAGGAGATCAAAGCTTTTGTCATTCGTTTCCACGGCGACGAATACGCCGTGCAACGGATGCTGGAGTATAAAAAACAAGCCACAGAAGCCTTATCGGTCTTCCGTGACTGTGATGAAAAAAAGAGTCTGATCTCCTTACTCGATTACGCCATCAATCGCGTTCAATAATTGCTCTCGGATATCTGAATACGAATCACCAATCGAATCTACGATCTCTCGCATAAACGCGCCGACCAACAGTTGGCGCGCTTTTTGTTTTCCGATACCGCGCTGCTGCATGTAGAAGAGGGCCGACTCGTCCAATTGACCGGTAGAAGCACCGTGCGTCGCTTGTACATCGTCCGCATAGATCTCCAACTGCGGTTGGGTACGCATCTCCGCATCCTCCGATAGCAAGAGGTTGCGATTCGTCTGATGCGCCTCCACTTGTTGCGCATCGGGAGCAATCTTCAAGTCGCCAATGAAATGTCCGCGAGCATGGTCATCCAACACGAACTTGATCAACTGATTCGAGGTGCCGCCTCCGACGGCATGCTTCACATGCGTCTCGGCGATCACCTTCTCCTCTCCATGTAAGTGCTCCAGACCATATATCTCCGTTTTGCAACCTTCTTCCAATTGATTGACCGTGATGGAAAACGGCGCATTGATCACATGAATCTTCACATGCGAACCTGCTTCCTGGTCAATCTGAAGATCGACTGCTTCGTTAACGAAGACGCGCTCGAAGACCTCGCCCTTATGCAATACCATCGTATCCATGTTCTTCGAGTTCCAGCGCCAGTGTTTTATCTCCGGTCTTGATGATCTTCCCGTCGGCTAACACATGTACAAAATCAGGCACGATATAATCCAACAGACGTTGATAGTGGGTGATGACGATAGAGGCATTCTCGGGTGTCTTCAAACGATTAACACCTTCCGCTACGATACGCAGGGCATCGATATCCAAACCGCTGTCCGTCTCATCCAATATCGACAAACAGGGCTCTAACATCGCCATCTGGAAGATCTCGTTTTTCTTCTTCTCGCCTCCGGAGAAACCTTCGTTCACCGATCGGTTATTTAACTTATCCGGTAACTCCAGCAGTTTCTTCTTCTCGCGCATCAAGCCCAGAAACTCCTTCGCGGAAATAGGTTCTTTGCCCTCATATGCACGCTTCTCATTAAGCGCCGTGCGCATGAAATTCGTCATACTCACGCCGGGGATCTCAACGGGATATTGGAAACTGAGGAACACACCCGCACGGGCACGCACCTCCGGCTCCATCGCCAACAGGTTCTCTCCGTGCAGAAGCACTTCTCCTGCCGTCACTTCATACGCCGGATTACCGGTCAAAACCGCCGATAAGGTCGACTTACCCGCACCATTCGGACCCATGATGGCATGTACCTCGCCTTCGTTTATAACGAGGTTAACCCCCTTCAATATCTCTTTCCCCCCTATTGAGGCATGTAGATTTTTTATTTCAAGCAGTCTTTTCATTCCTTTTCTCGCAGAGAACATTAGAAATTATACTTGGTCATCAATTGCACACGATGGTTTGTAACCCAGTGAAGGTCTTGCTGTGCTATTCCGCGCAGGTCCAATGTACCTCCCTTGCCGTATTGCACCGAGGTTACCTCATACTCCAGTCCGACTTGGAACTTGCCAACGGTATAAAGCAGCGTGGGTGACAGACGCCACATACGGTTCATATTACTCGGACGCGGCGTGAAAATATTATCCGGCTTGCCATCACTGTTGCCATCGTACAAATCCTCTTTTGTCCCAAGGTTTTGGATATATCCGGCGAACAGAATACCTTGCAGTTTTTGCGGATGTTTCTCCTCTTGTTTGCCTACCTTGCCTCCATAGACCATACTAATCCATGACGAAGAATTACGCAGCGGAGTATATTCCCACGAGCCATCGGCATTTTTGGCCTTCACACCATAACCGCTATTGAGGTTCATATGCTCACCTGCCTCTGCAAAGATAGTCTTTGCCTTGATGGAAAACTCGCCTTTTTTATATTGCAGGTATAGGAAGGGGGAGGCTGTGGTCAGACGGTCTTTGACTGTAACCATTATCGTATCTCCGGGAGTCGGCACCGTTTTACCCAGATTGCGGGGTTTAATGCTCAGCACATCAGCTCCGACACGCATCAAGAAGCCCTTGTGATGCACGCTCAAACCCAAGTACGCTTCGGGCGTCTTACCATACAGCATATAGTCGGCCGACTGCGCATAAGGACCGGTGGACAAGTACTGCATTTGCCAGATACCCGCGGCCGTCAAAGTGATATATTTGCCCAAGCGCGCATCCATCTTCACCATCGGAGAACGGTTAAAGGGACCAAAAGGCGCACCGGAGGCAAGAGATATGACATCGCATAAATCAGCTGCCATCGGGTGCCATGCCTGACCCAGTGTCAGATCAACGCGGGCATAGTCTTTACCACCTAACATCGGTAGACTATCCCATCCTAAAGACACGTATGCCTGACGAAGTCGGAACTGCGCCACACCACTAACCGAGTGAGCTCCGGTGAAGGAGACGGGTGAACCCGATTTGGTACTCAATCCAGCATAGAAATCAGCCTCTATTTTTCCTGAGAACTCCGTTCCGCGCCACTTGTAACCCACGATATTCAGTCCGACACGGGTCGTAAGACTTAAGAAACGGAAAGTACTTACCGCATTGAGATCTTCGCGCAGTGCCGGGTCATCGGTATTCCAGACTTTGTCACGAGGCTGGTAGTTGTACAAATCGCCCGTTCCTGAGATGGACTCGCGGGAGTCAAAAGCAAAATAGTTACGAATAAATCCGTAGGGTTTGAAATGTTGCTTGAGGTGCGACTTTACCGCCTCTTTTTTCTGCTGCTTCGTCGCCGTCTCTTGCGCCATGACAGACGCAGAGAGCAGCGAGAAAAGCAAGCATATGGATACGATACGTTTCATATTACTTGAATGGGAAAATCAACAACACGGCATAAGCCAGAGCTATACCTGTCAGACCGAGGATGAGTCCAACTTTCGCCATATCGTTGGTCTTGATCAAACCCGTTGAACAAGCGATGGCATTCGGCGGAGTGGAGATCGGCAGAAGCATAGCAAACGAGGTGGAAGCAGCAACGCAGACCAACAAAGTGGTCACACCGCCGAAAGCACCTAACTGCTCGCTCATAGCCGTTCCGACAACCGCCAAGATCGGAATAAGCAAGTTCGCTGCGGACGAGTGAGAGATAAAGTTGGAGAGTAACCATCCTAACAAACCGGAAATAATCAAAACGGCGATGACAGACCAACTGCCGAACGGAATGGACTCCACCAACGCAGTTGCCAGACCAGTCTTGTGAAGAGCCGTTCCGATGGCGAAACCACCGGCCACCATCCACAGCACATGCCAATCGATCTTTGAGAAATCGTCACGAGTAAACACGCCGGTCAATGCAAAGACCGCAAAAGGAATCAGCGCTACCACATTGGAATTCAGGTGAGTCAACTCACCAGTCATCCACAGCAGGATGGTAGCAATAAATGTAATGGTTACAACCCAGAATTTCCAATCCATCTCGTGATGCTCATCGGGATTGATGACAATCTTTACATCCTTTGCCTTGAAAGGGAAAAGGAACATCAGCAACCACCATGCAAAAAGAATCATGATAATCACTACCGGCACAAAACGAACCATCCATGCGCCGAAACCGATGTTAATATCCATAGAAGCCAACTGACCAATCGCAATCGCGTTCGGAGGAGTACCGATTGGCGTTCCCAGACCGCCAATATTCGCAGCAATAGGAATCGACATAGCCAGGCTCACACGACCACCGCCATCTACCGGCAGCGTGCGAAGTACAGGAGCCAGGAAGGCCAGCATCATGGCTGCCGTTGCGGTATTGGACATAAACATGGACATTACGCTAATTAGTGTCAAAAAACCTAACAACACCCATTTAGGGTTTGTTCCAAAAGGCTTCAACATAACCCGTGCCAAGACCACATCCAGCCCCACTTTGCTCGCAGCGATAGCCAATACGAAACCACCTAAAAACAACATGATAACCGGGTCGGCAAAAGCTGCCATCAACTCCTTATAGTTCACCAAAGAGCCCATATCCGGGTTGGTCAAACCTTTGTTGGAAACGGCGATTAGCAAAAATACAATCGCGGACACAGATGTCGCCCAGGCCGGGATGATCTCAAACATCCACATTAGGGCTGCGTAACAGAAAATAGCAATCGTGCGCTGCTGCACTACCGTCAATCCATCTATGCCGAAGAAAGAAGCCGGCACGAACCACATGAATAGCACAACTGCAACTGTCAGCGGTGCTAAAATATATTTTTTAACGTCAAAATTTTTCATCAATTGTAATTTTTCAATTATCAATTCTTAATTATCAATTTTCCAAAATCCATTCACCATTCTCAATCCGGTATTTATTGGGATTAGCCAAATGATGATTGCGACGCTCATATCGTTCGCCGCCGGCATAAGCGGTGGTTACAAATGCATGAATAATATCCAATGCCTTGTCCGGAGCTACACTTCCTGCCGGCAAACAGAGTACGTTGGCATTGAAGAATCGACGTGCATTCTCCGCCATGCGTGTCTCCCAGCAAACAACTGCGCGTACATGAGGGTGCGTGTTCGCGCACATGCTCATTCCGTTGCCTGTATAGCAAAAACCGATACCAAAATCGCATTCGCCTTTCTCCACTGCGGTTGCCATCGGATGTGCAAAATCCGGAAAGTCGCAATTATCCATTGAGTTGCAGCCGAAATCAACTACCTTGGCGCCTTCACGCTCAAGAAACAGGTGAATCATCGATTTTAGACCAAAGCCTGCATGGTCACTTGCTAAAGCAATAGTCATTTCGTTTAATGGTTTCATAGATATATTGTTTTGATTGTTTGTCTATCTTGTCTTTCGGGCTGCAAAAGTACTGCTTTTTTCTGAATTACGCAAGAAAAAAAACAAAAAAAGCGTCCTAAGACGCCTTTTTCGCCGTTTCACGTACTTGGGAGCACTATTGAAGGGTTCCGAATGCGTTGTAAATCGTGCCATCTGTCAAACGAATAAACAGTTGACCATCCCGAATAAACTTGTAATTGGAGCCATCCTTATGACCGTCCGTCCACTCGATAGCCGTCTCTTCTTTTTCGCAAAGTGCCTCGCCATACACCTCCAGTTCCCACAAGGAAGAACCATAGCCTGTATTGCGTTTTTTACAGTAAATTCGAACGAACTGTGCTTCAACAGTCTGATTGCCCTTCCGGATATCAATCGGCTGCACACCGCCTTCTGCACCCGTGATAGACTTCGCTATCGTATACTGCTCGCCATCTTCACTCACTTCCACATCAAAATCCGTTGCATAAGCGGCTTCCCAATAGAGTTTAACAGTGGTCAGTTGATAGCAATCGCCTAAATCCACCACAATCCATTCGTTGTCCTGATGACGGCTGGACCAACGGGAATTCTGGTCTCCGTCCACCGCCTTCACCGGTTTGGTTCCATCGTTCTCATATCCCGAAGCGGTAACCGACTTATTCAACGCCAGATTGACCTCATCGAAAGACTGTACATGCACAAGGGCAGTATCTTCCTGCTCGAAGCAAGGGAAGATCAATTCGAAATCTCCGACCTGCGTCGCGCGGTAGGATGAGTTACATGTGTCCATCACCTCGCCGAACTGATTAAGAATCGACACGACGAACTGCTGCGTGGTACCCAGGGGCATCGTTACTTCCTTCGGCTCTACCTTCGCATTCGCCACTTGCTCCGCTTCCAGCACTACAAATGTCAACGAAGCGGAACAACCGTCTATCGTACGTGTCTCTGTAAACAGGCCATAGTGCGAATAACTCAGCGTCTCGTTCTTCACAGAGAGTACCTTACCTGCACAGTCATAAGCCGTGATCGTTAAGGTCGTTGTTTGCCCAGGAAAAAGCACCGAATCCGTTGCCGAAAGTGCAATCGCAAACACACTCGTCGACTCGCAACTCAGCGGACGACCATAGGCTTCCAACTCATAGAGCGAAGTGCCGTATTGCGTAGCCCGCTCTACTCCGGTCAAACGAATATACCTTCCTCTGGAAGGATTAGAGATTGTAGATTGGAGATTTGAGATTTGGATTTTCTCCACGCCTCCGGCGGAAGAGAGGACGGCGGTGCGCCATGTACTGTTATCATCGCTCAGCGCCAACTCGTATTGCGATGCATAAGCGGCCTCCCAACGCAAAATAATATGATCTATATAGCACATTTGTCCAAGGTCAACGACGACAAACTCATTATCTTTATGCACCGACCCCCATCGTGTTTTCACATCGCCGTCTGTCAGGTTTTTTGCCAAACAGCCGGCGTTCTCTTCCGAAGAAGCCGTTACCGGTTTATGCAGCGCTAAGTTCGGATACGGTAAATCCCATGCCATCGGATCGGGTGTTATTTCTTCCTTCTCGTCCTCGATCGTCGTAATCGTCCGCTTCTGATTGCCACAGATAAGCGTCAGTCCATGCGGCACCGTAACCGTCGTATCAACAGCCCCGAAGAAATGAACCGATAGCGGCGCA
Organism: uncultured Bacteroidales bacterium; assembly: GCA_900320865.1. GTDB lineage: Bacteria > Bacteroidota > Bacteroidia > Bacteroidales > Paludibacteraceae > Colicola. The sequence continues at coordinate 60,467 of ONTT01000006.1, forward strand.
ACCCCTACGTGATAAACGGCATACGTAGTACGCCCGCTGACCGTATCCGTGTAAGCACAAGCCATCGGATGGTTAGAATATATATCGTATCGTTTCTCGCCCAACGCCTTGTGGGAATGCGCCAACCAATAGGTGATACCTCCCGTATCGGCATTCTTTGCTAACGCTTTGCCCATCTTATCCATTTTGTCCCAGACACGAACCGCCGAATCCGCATCGAAGAGGGAGAGGTAAGACAGACATACATTACCTAATCCCGACTCGTCACCCAGACCACCACTGGCGGCTTCGTAGTTTCCGACTTCCTTGCTCTTGTACATTTCGGTATAATCCCATTTGGTAAAGGGGATGTCTTCACAGAAATGATTGGTCAGGATAGGGGATATCGGCAGCCATTGTATCGAATGCATCCAAACAGGATCTCCGGAAAACCACGTCCACCAACCTACTCCTTGCATCGTCAAATTGCAGCAATAGGGATGTTTGTATTTTGTAAAATCGATGTTTCTGCGTTGGCGGTCGAACCAATACTCCGCCGTTGCACGGGTCTCAAGGGTATAGCCGAAGATTCCCGCCTCAAGCATCTCCGGATCCTGCAGCGCAGCGCCTAACATCCAGATTCCACCCCAGGCCTGAATGGCCTCTGAACTCGATTCCTGTCCGTTGCCGTTTCCCTGATTTCCCAAACCGCCGGCAAAAGAGTGTCCGCAGTAGGGATCTAAAGTCCTGAACCAGGGTTCATCTGCCGACCGCTGCCAGTTGGCATAGTCACGCGCCACCTCACGAGCCATCGGACCGTATTTATCGCGAAAATCCTCATCCAGCATGCAGAGGATAGCCGAAGCATAAACGAAATAGCCATAATGGAAATGATGGTCGTTGAAGGTGTCGGAGTCATAGGATGGATCCATTCCGATTAGCGCTCCCCATCGCGGATAGCGAGCGAAGTAATACCGCTCTTCACCCGGTGTATAGGTGTACCAATCGATCAGCACCTCTTTCAGTCGCTGTTTAGCCATGCGGAACGTAGCCGTATCGCCCATTTGCAACGCAAAAGTCATATAATGCGCCATCTGCGTCAGGCCTTTGCCGCCCCAATAGGTATCCCCTCCGAATGAACCTTTCTTCGCATAATCGCTATTGAGTTCCGCCATCCGCGTAGCCGAGAATCCTTCCTTCCACTCTAACGGAGCAGGAAAGAAAGGTAAAAACGAATGTACCGGATAGGTAAAAGTGAAGTCTTTGCCTTCGAAGATCCGCATTTGACCACGAGGCGTCTGATAAGTAGGTTGATAGATCGGCAAAACCGGTGTGCCAAAACCCTCTTCGCTGTAATAATGATGAGGAAGGAATCCCATTATCACCGACTTGTCCACATGGAAAGAGGTGGATAAAGTGGATTTATTCGCATCATAATGATAGTCAATCCGTGTCGTACGCGGGATCTTAAAAGCGTACGGAGCAAAAGCCTCTTGATTCAATCCTTCTGTCAGCAAAGCGATACTTAACAAATCGCCCTGCGTGAATACAGCGTATTTGGTGGCATCGGGATTCGTGGTAGTCATCGTGATACCCGAGGCTTCTATCCAAACAATCGGAGAACCGTGCATACAGGTCACACGCACCCATGCCTCACCGTCCTGCATGATAAACGACATCATAAAATCCGACCATGCATCAACAAGTGCCTCTTGGAAATTGGCTTTCTTGCCGGTCGCCGTATTCGTGAAAGTCACCAACAGCGGAGTATCCCATTTCATCTCGCATCCGGTGGGTTCCCAATATGTAGGATACCCTATCGTCAACTCTCCGTCTTTGGCCTCAGCCCAACCGGGATAAAACCAAATCTTACCGGTCCATTCGTTCACCAAGGCATGAGTCCACCAATCATTGGTCGGCAACGCCATTAATCCTTGTTTGGATCCATTGGCTGCCCCCAGACGCGCTAATAACGAGTCCGGCACATAAAGCCGGCGATGTTCCATCTGATAGGCTTGACATCCGCCATGCTCAGAGGTATGACTCTTGGTTAAAGGGACAATGGAAGCGTACGAACCGCTGCCAACGGATATCGGCGTTTGGGCATGCAGAAACAAGCTAACCATGAAGGCAGCCAGAGTTAAATAGATAGATTTTTTCATAAGTTCACGATAATGGTTTCGACACTATTGGCCGGCATGTTAATATTCGCTACGTACTCACCTATCTGGAGCGGGAAATTTTTCTCAGCACCGGTGTTGAGCATATTGATGGCATACGAACCGTATTGCTTAGCCACGGCGCAGAGATGGAGTTCAGGATCCGGACACTCCGAAACACCTAATACCACATCACCCGGTCGCATCGAGCGGCTAAACTGCTTTAGCACATAATAATAGGGAGTGAAATAGAGTTTCTCATTCTCATAATCAACCATCAACATTGCACCGCAGTTATTATTCACATGCGTCGGGCCTCCAATCGAATCCAGCACGGCATTCCAATCGATGTAACCCGTCAGCCAGTGATTGAGACCGTCGATGATATAACTTGCATAACGGTGAACGACAGCATACTTGGGATGCCACTCCGGCCACCATGGCGTCGAATAAGCCCAATCGGTCGCATTCGGATTCCACCAGAAGCTGTCGTTATCAAACCAGCAGCACTCTTTGTATCCTTCATAATCCGATACGCCGGGCCAACCCTCTCGACCCAAGTTATCCACACAGCCTTCGGTGTGAATCAAACGCTTGTCGGGATGTGCCGCATGAAGCGAATCCAGCACATCGGGGAAACAACTGATGGTCGATCCGTACCAGTGAAGGGCCGATCCATCCGTATAAGCGTTTGCCAAGGAATCGCTGAAAATGGCAGCTGTATAAGGGGCTGCCTCAAACGTATTCTGATCAAAGCCCAGTATCTTCACATTGCCAAAACCGTTCTTCGCCATCTCCGGTCCGAGGTTGCGGCCTATCAGCGCAGTTTCCGCGGCAGGCGACAAGTGCATGGATTCCCATGAGCCGTCATTGCCCATCGGCTCGTTCTCCGGCGTGATAGCCCAGAATTCAATACCGGACTCGCGATACGCCTGCAAGTACTTCACATAATAGCGCGCGAAAGCATCGTAGTACTCCGGCAGCAAAGCACCGCCGTAACGATTCGATTTATCGAAAAATTGTTTGTTGTCTTTCATCCAGGCCGGTGCCGTCCATGGTGATGCCACCAGCCGCCATTCATGATCTTTCTGGTTGGACTTGATAGTTGCTATCTCATGTAGGCATTGCCACATGTCATATTGCTCGTCCTTAATCTGGGGATACTCCTCCTTCGTAAAGCCATCTTTGTGCACATCCATACTGAAGTAATCCAAAGCTTTGTCCCCATCCACGTCGTCAAACGAATAATGACCTTTAAGAGCAAAATCCGAGGAGCCTACTACTGTACGCGATGCAGAGAAATTAGCACCCTCTTCGCCATACATCTCTTCTAATGCCGCATGGCGTTGCTCGGGTGTCAGGCATGCCAACACGAACACCGACGACTCAGTAATCGAGTTACCAAAGCCGTCGATCTGCTGCCTACGGTCGTTGAGATCAACGCTAATTGCGCCGTCAACGGCACCTTTGTGGAAAAACACCGCCTCTTTCTCGGCACACTTGTCTCCGGCTTCAGAGGTAAGCCACACGTGGGCAGAAGGCACTTTCGCCGTGCAGGCACTCAGCGCGCAGAGCGCGAATAAAAAGATTGTATTTCTCATAACTCTATAATTAACTGTTTGATCTCGCCGTCACGGGCAAAGAGATGTGCGGATTGCTCTTTGGTGAGCGTGAATGTCTTTCGACTTACTACTTTCGACTTTCTACTATATATAATCTCGGTGCCGCAATACGTAAAGCGCAACTCTCCGTTCACAAAATCCGTATCTTTCAGCATGGTCGGACAGAACGTGATTTGTCCGTCGTGAACGGAAACGCCTAACTCAAAGAACCGGCTGATGATATCTTCCTTCACCTGTCCGGTCATTCCCGGTTGTTGCACACCGGCCATGGACGGTGTATGCGAATACGGGTCAAACGGGAACGCACCATACTCGGCCGGGTTCTTGTGCGAACCTATTCCTTCGCGGATAGCGAAATAATGAGATACAAGCCTATCCAATACCTTGCCCTGAGGGGAAGGGTTCTCTTCTGCCTCACGTTGAATATTCTCTCCAACTGCCAATAGCAGTTTGGAAACCATATGCCAGTAAATACAACCGAGACCTTCATACTTATAGAAGGTACCGCTTCGCCCGGTAAAAGCGTGATGGTTAAACACCTGCTCATACAGATCTTTCAACTCTTCCGGTAACGCATTGGCATTGCGGTATTTGGCATCAAAATGGATTCCTCCATCGCAGTCCTGCTTCAGAATTGAACCGAGGTATTTCTGCACAACGGGCAACTCTTTTGCCGCTTCCGGCAGGTTATTCATTTCCAGAAACGTCTTGCGACGGCGGTTCGGATAAAGCATATACGAACGTTGATCTTCGCGATACAAATCAGAATTACGCATCGCATCAAGTAAATCGGCCGCCTCTTCTCCGCTGAGGATTCCGGACGAGAGAACAGCTACCTGACCTTCCAGCATCGCATAGAGATGAGATATTTCGATGCCCTGATCCGTAAACTTAATCAGGTTATATGCCTCATACAAACCGTCTGCACGTTTGTTCGCGCGAATCGACTCATCAATCTTACGCAAGGTAGCGTCCAAGAACTCTTGTAACTCCTCTTTCTCCAGTACTTCGGTCTTCCCGCTTAGTCCGGCATATACCTTTTCGCGGTATGACTCGCCGGCCGTACCGACGATATCGAGGAACTGCTTGGTATTGCCGTTCGGATAAGCACGGCGGATAGAACGCAAGAAATTCAAGGTTTCTACACCTATCGTCACGTCTTCTTGAATCAACTTTTGCAGGAATGCTACGTAGCGACGCATGTAACACAAGGTCACCATCGAAGCACCGTAACCCACTAACGCATTGTTCGCATCATTCCATTCCGGACGCAGGGTATTCATCCAAATGCCGGCTTTAGGAACGAAGTTCGACAATTTCGTCAACAAAGTAATGAGCAACTTGTCTGCCATCGTGGTGAGACGAACTTGCATATTATCATCCAGCAGCATCTTTGCCTCCGCTCCGCGCGTTGGGAGGAGTGACTGAATACGTTTATGCTCCTCGTCGTCAAACCAAATACTATTCTTAGGGTCAGCCACAATCGCGGCATATGACTTCAAACGATACGGTACATTCGCAAATGAATACTTGCGCTCGTTCAGTAAAGCCTGCAGCTCCTGCGGACGATGGTTATAACTGATTTCAAGCAGTTTCAAAAGATAGATAATCTGATGGTCGCCCCAGTAACCGATGTTCGACCACGGATTTTCCGGTTCAATCACCTCGTAATCGATTCCCTCATTGGAGATACGATAAGGATTATAACCGTCCGCCGTAGAGGAGTTCAGGAATTTTGCGATGATATGATTGATATACAGCGGATAGGATAGCGATAGGGCTTCCCAGTTCTGGAATATATCACGCCAGTTCCCTTGATAGGCCACCACCGGATTACCCTTTTCGTCCTGCACACGGATACTAAACAGGTTCCAGGGACGAGAAGGATCGCCATGCCGACGTCCGAAAGTGAGCGGCAAATCCTCCTCACCTTCGCCTTTTTTCGGTGGGTACGTCAGATAATACCCACCGCGCATGGTATTGAACAGCACATTCGCAAAATGCCGCGCATCGTTCGCTTCATCGCCCGTTTCCTGCACACCATCGTTCCGTGCTACTATACGTTTCAGCGTCTCAGTCGACTCTCTCATCGCCGCCTCAATCACCTCTATCGCATCCGGTTGCGTAATAAAATGCATTAACTCATGCACAGCTACCGCATCTTTGTTTACATCCAACACATTATACCAAGTCTGCGAACTATGAGCCGGAAGACAAAGAGAAGTCTCCGCTACAAACGCTCCGCGTACTCCTTTAGAAGGAGTTTTATCGTACTTTGCACCTGGCAATCCTAATCCATAGACGGTATTACATGTGAGGGATTCGGAGGGTTCTGCACGGTCTACCAAGATGGCCTCCATGCGGAAAAGCGCCAGCGAAGTTCCGGGCACCAGTTCGGTCTTCTTATATCCGTCAACCAAGGTTGAGAACTCATTCTGCGTCTTGCGCTCTACGCCCGCCGGCAGCACATTCTGCAGACGATCGTCTATTGAGACCTCTGTAGCTCGGTTGCCTAAGTTCTCCAGCGTTGCACGACGCACCCAACCATGTTTGCCTGCAGGTGCCCAAATATAAGAGAAACGCAGTTTGAGTGTATGATTCTCTTCACAGAACACAATCTGGTTGCCCACCGTTGATTTTGCAATCTTACGGGACAACACGAACACATCCTGTTGCTGCGAGGAGAAGGGCTTCCAAAGTAAGTCTCCGTTCACCAGAAACGGTTCTCCCTTCACCTTAATTACCGTCTTCGGGCCCGTAAACTCATAACTTTCGGTTATCTTATCATCTGTGTAATAAGGGAAAAGCGCTTCTTCCGGTGAACGTCGACCAGCCGTTAATCCACCAGTCGAAGACAGATACATCCATAAATCCGTGTCTGAAGCCAGCGAGATGAAGAAGGGCTGCATCTCGTCGTAATTGGCGATCTCATAGAATCGCTCTCCATTGATTGATATAAATTGTCCCTGTACCATACTTTCTACTTTCTACTTTCTACTTTTTACTTTTTACTTTCTACTTTCTACTTTTTACTTTCTACTTTCTACTTTCAGCTAAATCATTCTTCATTTGTTCCATCGTCTCGTTATCGAGGTTATAGAACGCAAGGAAAATAGCACACGACGCATAAAGCACGCCCGGAACAATACCGAACATCCAATGGAAGGTATTCATGATTAACGGGGTATGCTGGATTTGGTCCATCGTCAAAAGATCAGCATTATAACCGATCATTGACATCACGACACCAAACAACGCAGCTCCGATAGACCAACCTATCTTCTGCGCAAAAACGGCTGCGGAGAGACAAAGTCCGGTCGTACGGCGCTGGAATTTCCACTCACCATAATCCGCAGCATCCGCCAACATCGTCCAAAGCAAGGAGATAGCAGGAGCATATGCAATCTTGCCCAAACAGTTGAACACATTGATCAGCACAAAATTTGTTCCTGCGAAATAGAGCAGACAGAAGAACAAACCGGACAAAAGCGAACAAACAATATAGAGTTGTTTAGCTCCGAATTTCTTCACAAGCGGCTTGGTTGTAGGGATAGCAATAATCAACGCAACCGTACCCAAGATATTGAATATCTGGCTTTTAGATTCTGCTCCCAAGAAGTATTTAAAATAATAAGTAGCCGAAATATTCTGGATAGCGAACATGATAAATGATACGATACCGACGAGAGTCAGGACCACCCATGGACGGTTCTTAAACAGATATTTGAAATCGCGTCCCAGGTGGGCATCTTGACGTTTCGGAGGAGAAACTCGTTCGCGAGTCGTAAAGAAAGTGATTAGAAACAGAATAATTCCGACACAACCGAAGATAGCTACCAGATATCTGAAACCGATGATATACGAAGCTCGAACGAGGGTGCTATTCACCTCGGCATCTTCCATAAAGAGTTTACGCGCAGTGTCATCTGCCATAATGGAATAATCCATTCCCGTAGCATGCGAACCCAGATAATACACAATATACAACGCAAAACCGGAAACTATCAATTGACCGAGGTTGGCCGCTACAAATCGGTAGGAATTAAGTCCTGCACGCTCAATCGAATCATCCGTCATCACTGCGCCCAAAGAAGCGTACGGGATATTCACGATGGCATACACTATGCGCAATCCGATAAACATCGGTAAAATATAAGCTATCAACGCGTTGCCCTGAAGGTCCGGGCCAAAGAACGCCAAGAAAGCGAACAATGCAAATGGGACACAGCCGAATAACAGGAAGGGACGGAACTTTCCCCAACGAGTGTTCGTGCGGTCAGCCCAGATACCTACAATAGGATCCATTACTGCGTCCATGATAGTGCCTAAAATAGCGATAGCTGTAGCCCATGCAGGACTGATACCCAGCACATCGGTATAATAGAAAATCAACCAGAAATTGACCAAATCCCACACAAAGTGAGACGCAGTATCACCTAAACTGTACCCAAATTTTTCTCGAATAGATAGTTTCATAACTATTTAACGTTTTTTATAAACGCGAATATAATCCACGTACATTTTAACAGGAGTGCCGTCTTCCGGCAGAGCAGTCACCTTGAGGAACGACGGGTCATCGCTCGGGATAACCTTCGGATATTTCTCGGCTGCAGGCATATCCGGGAAGAAACCGCCAACCGACAGGTTCAGCACCAGATAAAACGGGTGGTTAAAATAATGTCCCGGTTCATTGACCTCTTTGCCGCGCAGCGATAACTGGAAATACGGCGCTACATCCGGATACTGATCCCGATCCAAATACATCGCAATCGTATCTTCCGTCCATATCAACGTAAACAAATGAAAATCACCTTGAACCGGATATTCCGACGTGTTGAACTGTCCGTAATTGGGATATGCCCCATTATTAAACGATTCACCCCAATGGCACGCACCGTTGAAATAACGATCCTGTATACCGAGTTCAATACCGGTATGATGCCCCATCTCGCAGATGTCAATCTCACCGCATTTCGGCCAAACGACTCTACCCTCTTTCGCCAATTCCGCCAACCTTTTATCCACGTCGTCGTTATCGCCTAAGTTGGTCGCAAGGTTATTTCCTAACATCCAAAACGCCGGCCAAAGACCGTCTGCCGTGTACGGAAATGCTATACGGGCTTCCACCTTACCGTACTCCACGGTCACCTTGTCCTGCGTATTGAGACGTGCCGAAGTACAAGGCCGATTGCCATATTCCTCGCGTTGCGCATTCAGCACCAGACAGCTCTCGCCTGTCAGCGGATGACGTTCAATCGTCACGTTCTTCGGCGCATAGTATTGCAACTCTGCATTACCTCCGCCGCGCGCATTGTCCTCTACGTTCCAATACGCTTCGTTCAGGCTCTCGCCGTCAAACTCATCGTTCCAAACAAGTTGCCACTCGCTCTTCGCGCAAGAGCTTAGACAAAAGACCACTACGCTCAAAGACAAAAGATAAAAGACTTTTTTCATTGATTTTCAGCTATTTAACATACATGTTATCGGAGGCAATACGGATGCATCTCGGAGGCATCTCGGAGGCAATACGGAGGCATTACCTGTTAACGTTGTTATTAACCGTCACCTCTTTTCCCATTATATCATACATCTTCTCTCCAAGGCGGATCAACAACTGCCCGTTGCGAAGCACCTTCTCTCCCTCCCTTGAGGGGAGGGTCGGGGAGAGGTTGTTCTCTGTTCTCTCCGGTTCTATGGGGTCGGAGGCCGAGGGGCAATGGAACGACTCGCCTTCATCTCCGCGCTGATAGATACGTATCCAGTCGATATACATCGACCGCGGTCCGCCAGCCAAGGCCGTAATGCTGTTGATGTTGTAGATGCCCGTAAAAACGCCACCTATCGCAAGATTCGCGATGATGAAGTTCGGTTTGCCGAAAATCACTTGCCGGTTGTAGTTCGGGTCATCGTTCGGTTTCAGGTCCGCAAGGAAATACGCTCCTTTATTCGGATACGCATCTTTGTCCATGTACATGTCGATCGAGGTCGGCGTCCAGATCATCGTCACGATGTGGAAGGTGTCCTCCACCGAGTAATCCCAGGTAACGCTATTGGCTTCGCTCCATACGGCATCCCAGCGGGCACCGACGTGCATGGCACCGTTGAAATAGCGATCCTGGACATTGGTCCTAAAGGCGTTCTGATGGCCTAACTCGATAAGATCGGTCTCGCCACAACGGGGCCAACCCACCTCATCGAAGTTATTGCCCATCTGCCAGAACGCGGGCCACAAACCGTTGGCGGTCTGAGGGAAGCGGATGCGTGCCTCAATCTTGCCGAACGTATAGTACATCTTGTTTTTCGTGTTCACACGGCCGGACGTACAACTCTTGCCGTTGTAATCTTCCTTGGTGGCGGTGAGGATGAGGCAGTGCTTGCCGGTCTGCGGCTCGACACCCAAGGTCACCCCTTTCTGGCAGTAGTACTGCAACTCGTTGTTACCGCCGCCGTCATCGCTCACTTCGACATTCCATACCGCATCATCCAGCGAGACTTCCGTGAAGTCTTCGTTCCACACCAAGACGTATTCCCCCGATTCTCCTCCACACGCGTTAGCAGGCGTTGTCCGCGGTGTGGCATCGTTGGATAAGATGACATCATCGATATACACCACCGCATCCTCGGTTAATTCTTCCCGATCCGCCATGAAGAAAATAAAATCCACTTGCGCCTTATCGCTGATATCGAATACCACATCCTGCCATGTATTGGCTACGATACTCGTCATCGGCGCAATATCGAGGTTCGTTCCATTGTCCGTCACCTTCAGGTTCGGTTTGTGGCTGTTATTGCGATACATGAGCGCGTGCACGTATTTATAACCCGTCACGGCTTGCGGCAATGTATAAATAGCCCCTGACCAGTTATCACACTCAGGTGCACGAACAATCTGCAGACATCTGCAACTGAGGTTCAAACCCGTCTGATACGGGTTATCTACGATCGCCGATGAACACGATATATTATCCCATTGCCGGGGATTCTTATCAAACGAATCGATATCCACCTGCGCCATAGCACTCACCGCCAGACATAATATGGTCAAAAGAGAGAAAAGATGCTTCATAGAATTATATGTCTTTACTTTAAACTAAATGCAGAAAACAACATACTGCCGGACAACCATTCCAACTTCACTTTATGCATCCCGCTTACCGGTTGTTGGGCCTCAGCCAAAGGACACGAAGTCGTTGCCCAGTTATCCATACCTCCGGTACGGGCTATCGTAGTGGTCACCACTTCATTTCCATCCACGTACACGCGAAGCATGGCATCCGTATAACCGGCCGTTCGGATATGAAAAGCGGTTGCTTGGTTCTGGAGGCATACCCGGTACTCCTGCGTCATACCCGCTCCGATATTTTTAATCATCAATGGCAACTCCAAGGCCTCCACTTGCGCATCGGTATTGGGTCGGACGTTCGGAGCCGTACCTTCCGCCGCACAATAACTTCCGGCCGGAATCCACTCCGTCGTCAGATAGGTCTGCGTATCATAACTCGAGAAACCGCAATACACTTTCCCGGCATCCGTCAGTTCACCCGGCACCTCATTGGTAATGAGTTGCATATGCGGGTCGTTGTTCTTATTCGTATAGCGCGGAATAAACCATGCGTACCGCTCCACCAACGGCTCATTCTCCATGTAATGCAACACCGTACACATATAGTCCATCTGCACCTCTGCCGATGCCGGTAGCGGATCCCATGCGCAGAACTCTGTCACCCATACCGGTTTGCCATACTTGCGGAATCGTTCCATATACGATTGCACCGCACTGGGCGAAGCCATGTAACTATGCACCGAGATGGCGTACACATCGTTGATATCTACGTTCGGTTGGGCAAAGAACTCATCCAGCCATTTAATCGGATCGCTGTAACCCGCTAAGGTACCGTAGTTCATCGCCGGAGAAACCAACTTCAGGTTCAGTTCCTTTGCCAGTGCTACCACCGGAGACCATAACTCAGCAGCTTTTGCTGGCGTCATGTTCGCCTGATCCGTTAAGTTCGGTTCATTGAACGCCAACAGATACTTTGTCTTCGGATGCGCCGCCACATAAGCTCGAATTTTATCCGTGCTATAGTTGCCATTCCAGCACATGGGGCAGTAATCAATCTCATTGGCGTCGAACCACAAGGCCGCATTCTCATTCGTGTTGTTTCCCCAGTTATAATCCCATGTGATATACGGGCTTAATAAAGGCAGGTCCGATACATAATTGAAATTGAACGCCACGCCTCGTTTTGCAGAACGCGCCATATGCGCTCCTGTTTTCTGAACCGTAGGCTCACTCGGACTACATGCTACCAACGCGGCGCATGCCAACCATCCTATAATCTTATTCCACTTCATCGCGTTGATATACTCGAACCCAATCTACTTTCATCAATAACGGGTTATTAAAGATAGCATCGTCGATATTGCCGCCAAGTGTTCCGCCTAAAGCCAGATTAATAATGAAATAGTTCGGACGGTTAAACGGCCAATACTCGTCGTTGTCTATCACCTCTTCTATTTGCTCCGAATAAACGATGTCATCCACATAGAAGCGAATCACATCCTTTCCGTTCTTTTCCTCACATGTCCACTCGCATCCATATACGTGGAAATTGTTCTCAATATTCTCAATTCCTGTATAGGCTCGACTACTGCGACTACCGCTACGGTCCTTCACTGTATGCAGCGTTCCAAATATACGATTTGGTACACTTCCGGTATGCTCCATAATATCAATCTCGCCGCAATTAGGCCAGCTACCACGATTGCCCAAGGTCCAGAAAGCAGGCCACGTACCCTGACCGGCCGGCAACGAGATACGTGCCTCTAACTTACCGTACGTAAACTCGCGTTTACCTTTCGAATAGATACGCGCCGAGGTATATTCGTTATTCTCGTATTGCTCCTTTCGACCTTCAATCACCAGACATCCGTCCTCTACGCGCAAATTCTCAGGACGAGAGGTATAGTATTGCGCTTCCTGGTTACCCCAACCACCTCCGCCTATCTGCGGTGTCCAGTTCGATTCATCGAGCGCGTTACCGTCAAACTCATCGCTCCAAACCAGTTTATACTCACTCCATGTATGCTCCACGGCTACTAATGCAGTAACCGAACCTACGTTCGTCGCCAACGTAATAGTAGCATTGCCGGCTTTGTGCGCTGTTGCCAAACCCGTCTGATCTACGGATGCAATACTCTCATCGCTACTACTCCACGTCACATCCAGATCGTACGCGTTGCCGTATGAGAATTGGAAGGTCCCGCCCGGTTTTAGACTTACCACGGCCGGCGTGATACGTAAGGTAGCACCATCCGAACCCGTTACGAACACTTCGCATGTCGCAGCTTGTTTGCCGCTTTTGGCAGTAATAATTGTCTTACCAATCGCTTGCGCCGTAACTACGCCGTAATAAACGGTGGCTACATCCGGATTCGACGATGTCCACTCTACATTGGATGCCGAACCAACAATTTCAACCGTTTGCATATCACCCGGTTTTAGTTGCAATACATTGGGGCTTAACGTGAAGGAAGCACCATTCGGATCACAAGCTGCCAATAGGACTACTGCAGCCCAAAGAATCAGATTTCTGAGTTTACGCATAGTAAAAATGTTTTAATAGAGCAATGGGGGAAAACCAATTCCCCCAAAGCAATGTTAGATACAATTAGTTCTTCTCGTAGAAGTAAACAGCATCAAGGTTGAGCTGAGCACCTACAGTTGCACCCGAGCGAATACAGAAAATATTCATACCAGATTTTACGATTGATCCGGCAATCTCTGCTGTGTATGCCGACAGAGGCACATCAAACTCATGCCATTCACCATCACGCTCAAAGTTTCCAATGATATTACCCTTGTTATCAATCTTCTCTGTTCCAATGTTGAAGAATGCAGCATCATCAAATACAGAGAATTGATGTGTACCATCGTTAGCAGCCTTGATAGCAATGTGAAGGAAGTACTTATCAGGATTAGCGGTTACTGCCTCTTTAAGAACTTGAGCGGCTGCTACAGACTCTGTATTCGTAATACAGAAACCACCACCCGACCAACCTGCCGGAGCAGCAACGGTCAATGCCATATATCCTTCCGTATTTCCAAAGAAGTTCTTTCCTGTACCGTCACCTGCGTTGTAGGTCTCGCCAGCAGCCCAGATATAAAGGAAGTTATCTACGTCATTTACACGGAAGTCACCTGCGATCAGGCTTGCATACTTCTCCGCTGTTACGCCATCCAGGATAACCGGCCAAATACGTTTTGCCTCAATCTTCTTGTCACCACTCGGATCTTCACCCTTCTCTACGAGAACGACACAGGTCTTGGTCTCACCGTTAGCAGTTGCGGAGATAATTGCATTACCTGCTGCTACGGCAGTAATAAGAGCGCTCTTACCGTCATTACCCGGAACTACGGTTGCTACAGCCTCGTTGTTCGAAGCCCAAGATACTACTGCTACATTTGCAGTAACAGTTGCGGTTTCAGCTACTTTCAGCGTTACCGAAGTCGGATCCAGTTTCAGCGCTTCGGGTTGCTCTTTTTGTTTGCAAGCATTAAAGCCTACTAATGTCAGCGCTGCCAGCGCTACAGCAAAAAATTTGTTTGCTTTCATAATGTTGAGTTTTTAAAAGGTTAATTAATCTAGTTTTACCTAGTTGAATATTATTGTTAATTATTCATTAAATTAGTTGTATCCCGGATTTTGATCCATGTCGGGATTAAGGATACGCTCTTCATACGGGATAGGGAATATCTCGTGTTTGCCGGAGATGAACTCGCGCATGTGGCTCTGGGCGTCCGCTGTCTCGGTAGCCTTGTACGCATCCATGTGTTGTTTAAGTCCTGTGCCTGCTACGCCTTTCCAGCGAACGAGGTCGAACCAGCGATGACCTTCCATCGCCAATTCGCAGCGACGCTCGTGGCGCAAAGCGGCATCATCAGCCACCGGTACACCGGCCAAGCCGACGCGGGCACGCACTCGGTCGATATCGTTCTTCGCCGTTCCTGCATCGCCCGTTCCCAGACAAGCCTCGGCATGCATCAGCAGCACATCCGCATAGCGGATCTGACGGTTGTTGAGCGGACCACGGCTCGCGTGGATACCCCATTGTCCGAAGCCTGCACCCGCATAAGTCGAGTCGCGATACATGGCGTATTTGTTGTTCAGCAGTTTGTTGCCCAGATAATATTCTACCGCCGGTGTCTCGATGAGGCTATCCTCAGGGTTGAGAATCGCTACCTCACGACGAATATCGCCTGCCTCGAACTCATCGTACAGGTTCTGCGTCGGATGGTTGAAACCCCAACCGCCACCGATCTTACTCGAGCGGCTACGGGTCAGAATCTGCGTGAAGCTACCGGCAGTACGGCCAAAACCTTTCCAGTCATAGTCCCATGTGTAGTCGCCCCACGATACCTCTGCATACTGGATCTCAAAGACGGACTCAATACCATTCTCGCCTTCAATAGTGAAGTTATCCTCATACTTCGGGCAGAGATCATATTCTCCGGAAGCAATGATAGAGTCACCCCAAGCCTTTGCATCCGCAAAGCACTGCGCAGCCAACTTGCTGGGATTATAACTCTGCCAATACGGCGAACCCATAAAGAGGTTCACTTTCATCAACATAGCCTGCGCTGCACCTTTCGTTGCACGACCTGCATCGGCAGGCAGATAGGCGCTTTTTACCCAGAGATACTTATTGGCCATCTCCAAATCAGCCAGTATCTGATCGTAGATCGTAGCTACCGAAGCACGCGGCATATGCCAATCATCCGTATTATCCACCACTTTCGTTACGAGAGGTACTCCGGCGAACACACGCAGCAGACGGAAATAATAGTATGCACGCAGATAATAAGCCTCGCCCAACAGACGATTTTTCATCGATTGCGTAAAATCGGCATCGATGCCTACCGGCATATTCGTGATATACTTGATGGATAGGTTGCAACGCGCGATACCTTGGAACTGCGCAATATAGAAGTCGTGCAGTAGCGTGCTATTCGACTCCGTACGCCAGTTCTCGAAATCGTATGCGTCCGCCATATCGGTTGTGCTACCGCCACCCTTCAGCGCATCGTCACTCGCGATATCGCCGATAAACCACTCGGAGCAATAGGTCGCGTTATACTCCCACATTAGTGGCACATAGCAACCTACCAAGTTCTCTTGAGCCGCAGCGGTAGAAGTGAAATAATCACTCAACAACGTCGTGCCCGGCTCAATCTCCGTCAAATAGTCTTTACATCCTGTCAGAGAGAGGACAGAACACAAGATACAAAGTACCGATAAATTTTTAATAGTCTTCATAATTATCCCCTTTCTTTTAGAAGTTAGCATTCAAACCAAACGTAAACGTACGGCTCTGCGGATAGTTTCCGTAATCGATACTGTTACCTACCTCCGGATCATATCCCGAGTATTTGGTAATGGTGAACAGGTTCGATGCCGTTACATAGAAGCGCAGACGGTTGCAGTAGAATTTCTTCGTGATATGCTCCGGCAGCGTATAACCAATCTGCATATTCTTCAGACGCAAGTAGCTGGCATCCTCCAAGAAACGGGTAGAAGCAGCCATATTGGATGCCGAACCCAGCGGATTAGGAATGGTACCATTGCGGTTCTCAAAATCCATAGGATTGAGACCCTTGGCAATCATGGCATTATATACTCCTTCCGTATAACCAACCCATACCTGGTCCTTCATGTACGAAGCCAAGACATTGGAGGAACCGTCGCCCTCCAGACGCATACGGGCGGCATTATATACATCGATTCCCGCTACGCCTTGGAAGAAGATCTGAATATCCACCCCGTAGAAATCGGCGGCGAGATTCAAACCGTAACTAATCTTCGGGAACGGGTTACCGATATAATGCTGGTCATTATCATCGATCTTACCATCGTTGTTCAAGTCGGTATAACGCGCATCACCAGCATGTACCGGAATCGTCTTTGCGTCATAGGCCGTTAAATGAGCCAATGCTTCTGCATCGGACTGATATACACCTTCATACGTATAACCCCAGAAAGCGCGCAGCGGCAGTCCGTAGTCGGTCATTACATAGCCATCAGCCGGAAGACGTGAACCGCCATTCAATGCCGTCAACTCGTTATGCAAGTACGAGAAGTTACCTCCAATGCTGTAATGTACCGGGCCAACCTTATTCTCATGATTGAGCGTCAATTCCACACCCATGTTGCGGATGTTACCTACGTTACTAATCATCTTAACACGGTTACCCACGTGCGCAGGTGCTACCACATAAAGGAGTGCATCCTTCGTGTCGCGGCAGTAGAAGTCAAACGATCCGCTCAACTTTCCGTTCCAGAAACCAAAGTCAACACCGGCATCCCATTGCTCGTTCGTCTCCCATTTGCCGGACTCATTTACCTGAGTCAACACGGCCGCACCAGGAGTTGCCTCGCTGTTGTTATTACCCAGCGGATAACCGGTATTCAGAGCATTTCCCTGATTCATCACGGCTACGAACGAACCCGACGGAACGGCTTCGTTACCTACTTGACCGAAGCCAGCACGAATCTTGATATTATCCAACCAATCGAGATCTTTATCCTTGATAAAATGCTCTTCGCTCAAACGCCAAGCCAATGCCACCGAAGGGAAGAAGCCCCACGGGTTCTTGGTGAACTTACTCGATGCATCCGCACGGAAGTTAACCGTAATCATATAGCGGCTGTCGTAGTTATAGAATGCACGACCGAGGAATGACAAACGGCGTACACGTGCCACCCAATCACCGGCCGGATCCTTGTCTGTTTTAGTGTTAAGCAGATACCAGTTACTCGGAATCGGATTAAGGATTGTAGCGCCCGAACCGCCTATACCGTATTGGTTCCATTCCTCCCAAGTCTGACCGGCCATCACGCTGAAGTTATGTTTACCGATTTGACGGGCATAGGTGATGGTCAACTCTTCCAGCAGCGATAACTGGCGCTCCATATTGGACGAGAGGAAGTTCTTTTCCATATAGTTATAACTGGTGTATGTATTCGGCGCAGTATAGTTACGCTCACGAACAAGTTGATAGTTCGCAGAGATCGACGGACGAATCGTCAATCCCTCTACCGGCGTAATCTCAAAGAATATATCGCCTACCAAACGCTCCGTTTTCTTATTCGGCTCACCGTTATAAACCATCTGATAGGGGTTCGTCACGTTCTTGAAGTTCGAACCTGCGGAATAACGTCCGCTCAAATCTTCGCCCGCCGGATTCACGCTTCCCTGCGGATAATAAACCGGATCCCACGGCGCCATTGCCAAAGCAGCAGAGATAACGGATGCACCGGCAGAACTGCTATTGTTCATCGCGTTACGTCCCGTACTGGACATCAACGAGAAATGCTCACCTATCTTCAACCATTTGCGTACTACGTAATCGCTATTCAAACGCAGCGTAAAACGTTTGTAGTTACTTCCAATAATCGTTCCTTCCTGACCATAGTACGAAGCCGACATCGCGTAGTGACCTTTTTCACTACCGCCGTCGAACGACAAGTTATAGCTATGCATAAATGCGTTAGCTTTGAATACCTCGTCTTGCCAATCCGTCTCCTGATTTGCGTAATCGAAATTGGTCGGATAGAATACCGAACTACCTAATTTATAATCGCGCAACCACTGTGAAAAACCGTATTTTTTATAATCGGATATCTGCGTAGCGCCATCACGCATCGCGCCGATGCGTAACTCTGTCTCGGCGAGATCTTTTGAGTTCATCACATCCAGCTTCTTCCAGCGATTCTGGAATCCCCAATACGCATCAAACGAGATGTTCACTTTGCCTTCGTTACCCGATTTGGTAGTAATCAAGATCACACCGTTCGCACCACGGCTACCGTAGATAGCGGTGGCCGATGCGTCCTTCAGAATCTCCATTGATTTGATGTCGTTCGGCGACAACCACTTGATATCGCTTACAATCACTCCGTCTACCACATACAACGGGTCATTGCCGGCAAGAGCAGAACCGATACCGCGGATACGGATCACCGCCGCCTCGCCGGGCTGTCCCGACTCACTGACCACCGTCACACCGGCTGCGCGACCCTGAAGGGCCTGGTCCAAACCGGATACAGGAGCTTTGAGCAACTGGTCCGCACTCACACTCGTTACAGCACCGGTCAGATCGCTCTTCTTCATCGTACCGTAACCGATCGCTACCACTTCCTGCAGCTGTACGTTGTCCGGCACGAGCGTCACGCGAATCGGCCCCGCGTTCGTCACCTTCACCTCCTGGGTCTTGTAACCCATAAAACTAACCTGCAGGACATCGCCCGCTTTGGCTTGTAACTCGAAATTACCATCAAAATCCGTGATTGTACCTACCGTGCTGCCTTTTACCATCACGTTCGCGCCAATCACAGGATCCGGCTCGTCCTGAGCCATCACCACGCCCGTCACAGTCATACTCTGCGCCCACATTCCAAGCGCCATAATGACCATAGCGGAGATTGTCAGAATTCGTTTCATTATTAGATTTGTTTGTTATTAGTTTTTATTGGGGTCCCCTAAAATTTTATATTTTGGGGGAGAGCGGAGGCAGGAGTTGCCTGTTGATTTAGCGGAGCGGTATCAACCCTTGCAAGCTCCTTGCCGAACGCGACTGAAGGTATGAGCCGACCCAACGGCTCATACCCGGAAATCTTTTGTACCTTATTTAACGCGTACGCCCGTGATAGTGTAGCGTTTGCCGTCACGAATAATGATCAACTGACCATTCTCGATCATCTTGATTGCCTTTTCGCCTATCTCGTTGTTGACAACGGAAGTGCCTTGACCTAGGTTCTTGTAGAAATAGACGTTATCAACGAAGAAGTCACCACCGTTACCGCCGTCGAACTTGAACTGGAAGACATTGTTCCACTCGATGTTGGCAGCCGCATACTCGCTCAGCGCGATATCCAGCGAAGTCCACTCGCCGCTCGTCAGGCTCTTCTCGATCACTTGCTCGTGACCCGGGCTGATCGGAGTAACCTTGATAGAAGTCATGCTCGTACTGTAGATATCCAAGTGCAGATATTCCATACCAGTTGCATCAACTGCCGGAGTCAGTTCCCAACCGAGGTAGTTGAAGTTGCTCATATACTGTACTGTGTCGCCTGCAGCCAGTTCACCGAATGCTACTTGAGTGCTCTGTCCCCAGCCGCCGATATTGATAGCCGGTGCGCCGTCCAGTTCGTCGCAGAATACAGCTACCGCCGTTTTGCCCGTGAAACTGGGTTTCGGAGCGGGCGCGGGAGCGGCCTGTGTCTTAGCAACGACGTTGATAGCCTCAGCGACATTACCCTTCTCATCTTTAGCGATAATAGCAAAACTGTAATCTGCATTCGCTTGCAGGCCATTCACTACCACGTTCACTTTAGCACCGCTGGCTCCTCCAATGTTAGCCACCTCTTTGTCGCCGTCCTTCACAACAAAGCTTACTGCACCGCTGTTATCTTCTGCGCTCAATGCCAGTGTCACGCTGAAATAGCCGACTTCAGCTACCTCGCCTTTCACGTTCTTCGGAGCCTCGGTGTCCACCAACTCGGTCGTGCGGTAGAAATACATATTATCGACGCTGATGTGCTCTCCAACCAGACCGCCAGCCTGATAAGCTTCGATAGCATATTGGAAGAAACGCGTCCAGTTGTGGTCAGCAGAGAAATCAGCCAGGTCAAAGTCGAACGAGTTCCACTTGCCACCCACCAAATTAAGTGTCTGTTTCGTCTGATTAACAGCCTCTGCATCACCTGCGCAGATCAGACGGAAAGTCACGCTGCCGCTTGCCGATGCAAACACATCGATATGGAATTTCTCCATCGTGGCTACAGATGTCTCTGCCATCTGCGCACCAATCATACCATCGCGATACAGATCATAATGCAGATAATGGTCCTCACCGATAGCCTCTTCGGTCATGTTCGGCTTGTTCCACCAGCTCTCGTTGTAACTGTTCAAAGAAGCGGGCGCAAAAGTATAGGCATCGCTGTAGATGCTCTTCACTTGTGCAGCAGGCCATTCAGGAACAGGAGCCGCTGCAGTAGGAACGGTCACACGTGTATCGGTGGTAACGGTTACCGTCTTGCTATTCTCCGATTCGTTCTGCGCTGCATCAAAAGCGGTAATCACAAATGCATATGTCGTTGCGCCTTGCAGACCCGTGATCGTGATCTTGCCATCATTAGCCACATACTTGGCATCGATGCCGTGGTTCGTCTCAACCACGCGATATTTGGCCACCTCGTCATTGTCCGTTGCATCAACAGCTATGATGGCGCTGTTCCATGTCTTGCTTACCAAGGTGGCGTTTCCCATCACCGGCTTCTCGGTGTCGTCGGATGCCACGTATTCGCGACCGAAGACTTGGAACTCAAAGATCTTCACACCCCACGGCGTACCGGCTTTCGTGCTCCAGAAACGGACGTAACGTACTTTGTTATTGTTATCCAACTTAGTGCTCAACATATCCGTACGACCGTTGATACCGGCAGTGCCGATATGGTTGTAACCCAATACCCAATCGGTATTGTTCTCCGAAAAATCTACGTGATAATCCTGCGCGCACGCACCTTCAAAATGAATAGTAATAAGGTCAATGCTGTAGTTAGCACCCAGATCCACTACGAACCAAGCGTCGAAAGTACGGCTTGTCTCATCTTCGGCAGTACCGTTGGTCAAACTGCCTTGCCATACACTACCGTCGTTGCCATCTACGGCAAAGAAAGCGTCATTGGCGCTTCCGTTCGGATTCTCTGCAACCTGTGCAACAATCTTATTGTCCGTTACGATATTCGTACTCAGCGCTAAGTTGGTCCCTTCGTAACCGAAGATCTCAATAGCCGGGGAACTAACCGTACCGCTCTTGGCCACGATAGAAGCGTTACCCACCTTCGCGGGAACATACTTACCATCTACCACTGCACCTGCGTCCGCCGGAGTGATCTCATAGGAGAGAGCCACAGACATCTCGGCATTGTTCTGGTCCAGCGCGCGAGCAGCAAGACTAACGCCCTCTGCCACTTTAGCTACAGCCTGTGCGCTCAACTCGATCTTCGTCAGCACGCTCACACCCGGCAGCAATACCTGAAACTCCCAGAACGACTGTCCGTAAACGGTAGCACGTTTCGTGCCGTGATACTGGATGTAACGAGCGGTTGTCTCATCTACATCGATAGTCTGCCAACCGGCTTGCGTGAGGTTGGTCTCTACATAGAGGGGGCTCCAGCTCTCACCGTCATTGGAGATACTCAGCGTGAACTCTTTCGCATAAGCACCTTCCCAAAGGATTTTGATGCGGCTGAACGTACGGGCTTGCCCCATATCCAAGGTCCACGTCTCGTCATCGGTCTGCGCACTCTCCCAACGGGTGCCTTCATCGCCATCAATGGCATTAGCTGCCGTACCGGAAGAGGCAGTAGCACTCGATCCTTGAGAAGCCAAGGCGAAGTTCACGTCATACACCTTGTCTGCAAAACTCATGATACTTGCGCTTAAGAAAGCGACTAAGAAGAAAATCTTTCTCATGATACTAAATTTTTGTTAAACAATATTATTGGTTTAATTATTGCAATGTTGAAATTGCACGGCAAAGTTACTGCTTTTTTTTCACATGCACAAACATGTTTATATGTTATGCAACATAAAAGTACGTACCTTCCGAAAAAAGTACGTACCATCTTGCTGTTATTCAGATATTTACCTATTCTGACCTACCTTAAAAAAGTACGGAAATAGTATCTGTATTTTTGTGGAAAAATTCGTACAAACAGGAGTTTACATAGTCCATCACTTCCTGCTTAATGTCGGGCGGACAGAGGGCGGTGTTGGCAAGCGAAAAGAGAGAGGAATAGAAAGACGGATCCTATCGGCCTAAAAGCAAGACAACATCGAGGTCGTCCGTTCTGCTTTGCAGTCTCGGATCGGGGTTGTTATACTGGTTGATATCGGTCACCATGCTCTTTACTCCCGGCTCCATATACATGTTGTACATGTCATTGAAAGTATAGACTATCCCTTCGGTCTGCGTTTCATCCAAGCCGACCGTTGCCGCTCTGTCACGCAACATTTGCTCCATATTGCTCTTCAACTGGCTTTCCAGTATGGATGCTTGCGGATTCTTCCATTCGTTGCCCTCGTTATAAATCATGAAGATTCCGGTTAACTGATCGCCGAGGTATGTTGTCAACATCTGTGTCATTTCTTCGGGTGTTTGAGGCAGGAATTCCGGTGGTACGCCCATGCCTTCCAGCTGATAGCGTAATTGATTGATGCTGCTCCATCCATCTTTGATGTGCCACCCAAGTCCTCCCATGAAATTGTCGTAAAGGCTTTTGTAGCACGTCGATTTCACATTACTGAGCGAAGGTATGGTCATCACGTACTCGGTCTTGATATGCCACTCCGTGAAGTCATTGCTCACCTTGACAGTGCGCCAGGGGTTGGGGTAAGAGATGGTGGATCCGGTAGCCACATCGATCAGGCTGTCGGGTTGGGCATTGTCTGCTATCGTGCGATACTGCGCAATGTCTTGCAGATGCGAGTGCCCCGTGAAAGCCATGTGTATGCCATGCTCCATGAGCTGCTTGCCTACATTCTCGTAGTCATCGATGAGGTAGGCGCCCTGAAGCGTTCCTTGTGCATCGTAGTGCTGTACGATGTTATGGTGTTGCACGAGCACGACCTGCTTCCCCTCGGCACGGGCTTTATCAGCCTCAGCCAGCATCCATGTCAGCGTAGCCGGACGGATGCGACCGGAAGTCTGGTTATAGTTTACCGTGTCGCCTTTATCAATGAAGCGATTTTCTTCATACTTATCGGTGTCGATGCATAGCAACACCAGACCTTGCAGGGGTTCGCAGACGTAAGACAGCGAGGCAGGGTCTTTGGCATAAGCCTGGTTGTAGCCAAAGTCAGCATACAGGGCCGCGAACTGCTCCGGCGACGTGCGCACCGCGGGGCGTGTGTTGTCGCCGTTGAAGTAATATCCCTCCGGATTGTCGATGTCGTGATTTCCGGGCACTACGATTACCGGTATGCCGGCACTGCGCAGTTTTGCGAGAATACTCACCACCAGCTGATGACTCACTAATTCTCCGTCTTTGGTCATGTCACCCGGGATGATGACCAGGTCAGGGTTACGCTGCAGCGTCTCTCCCACCAGATACTCCAGTACCTCGCCGCTGTATTCCAAGAGCTTGGGGTCCTGACTCAGATAATTCTCATAGGCAGAGCCCCTATTCTCCAGCAGTTCGGGAGCCATTACGTGGATGTCGCTCATCACGATAATGTACTTGAAGTCCGGGTCTTTTTCACCGGGATTGACCACGTCCGAGTCATCTACACAACTACTCAGACTCATGCAGAGAGCCAGCATGACCAGCCACAAAAGATTGGTACTTTTCTTCATATCTCATTTTGTAAAAGTGCGCAAAGGTACAACTTTTTTTTTCAGATATGCAAGTATTACTTCCCTTTTCTCATTTACTCATCAAAGAATCCTAATTGGCTGATTGCGGTTAGCATCCGATTGACATACGCGCTATCCGGTGCAGACCAATGGAAGCCCAAACGGAGCAGGACTGCGGAGGTATAGCGGTTATCACGCTCGATAGTAACCGCCTTCTGTCCATGCGTCATGTCCTGGTATGCCAAGAGAGCGGACATGAGGCTGGCTTTCTTCGGGTCTTTGCTGGCCTCGAGAATCGCTTGCTGGAACTCGTCTTCCTCCACGTAACGGATGGACTTGCCTATCTTCTCAAAGCCCGCGAGGATATCGCCCAAGAGGTCGGTATGGTTATTGAAGGGTTGGAAGACGTTACACTCCTTCGGCGTAGAGGCAAGCAGTACGACTGCCTTTGCGGTCTCGTTCACCGGTGAGAACTCTGCCGGCGAGTCGTATTCGTCTATCGGACAGCAGCCAAGGGTTGAGAATACTTTGAGTCGTCCCATGTAACTATTCGTCTGGAAGTTCGCCTGGAACTCACCGTCGTAGCTACGCGCAGCGAGGTTACCCACACGCATGATCTTAGCGTTCAGTCCATGACGAGCTACCGCTTCGAGAATGACACGTTCGGCAAGGAACTTCGACCGCATATAGCGGTTATCGAGGAACTGGCCGAAATAGAGGAGACGCTCCGAGAGTTCGGGCACCGCTTTTCCATCGCCACGATCGACCCAAATCTCTCCGACCGAAGTGGTGGATATATGTACGAGTCGTGCACCGGTCTTGAGACAGAACTCCACGCATCGCTCCGCGCCGCCGATATTCACCTGTTCGATGTCGTCGGTCTTGGAGAAGTGCTTGACGTTCGCGGCGCAGTTAAAGACTGTCTGAATACTGATATCGGATAACTGATTACTGAAAACGTTTGTCACATCGCCGTTAACGACGAAGAGGCGGGAACCGAAGAGTTCATCAAAACGTCGGTCGAAATAGTAGAAGAGCAAGTTACGCAGACGTCGTTGCGCATCGTGCTGGTCTTTTCCGCGGACAAGACACGTGATGGTCTTGGCATCCGAGTCAATGAGTTCGCGCAAGACGTGGATACCGAGATAACCGGTAGCACCGGTGAGCAGTACATTGCCTAACTCCTGACGCTCTCCGCGCAGGAACGTATTGAGATTATTGCGTTGCAGAATCGCATCAATGCCCGTATAATCGAAGGCTGCTGCTTCTTGGTCATTGGCCGTTTGTTCATCCGTGTCACCGGACAGGAACTGCGCCAAGAGACGCGGCGTCGGATGGGTGAAGATATCGCCGTAAGCGACATGCTTGCCGGCTTTGTCCGCTTCGATGATGACACGGGTGACCATAAGAGATGTACCGCCGAGTTCGAAGAAGTTATCCGTAGCACCTATCTTATCCTGATTGAGGATGGAGGCGAATATGTCACAGAAGAGTTTCTCGTTGTCATTAGCCGGAGCTACGTAGTCGCGGTCGGTGTCGGTGAGTTGCGGAGCCGGAAGGGCACGTTTGTTCACTTTCTGGTTCTGGTTCAGTGGGATGACATCAATCTGCATGGTCGAAGCCGGTACCATGTACGGCGGTTTGCGATCACGGATGAAGGCATTGAGTGCCTGGATGTCAATCTTGCTGTCGCTGACGATATATGCCGCGATGAACTTACCTCCGTTGGGGTAATCAAAGGCCTGTACGGTAGCATCGTTGATGTCCGGGAACTCACGGATGACCGCCTCAACCTCTTTGAGTTCGATACGGAAACCGCGGATCTTTACCTGACCATCCTGCCGTCCGACAAACTGAATATTGCCGTCTGCGAGATAGCGAACGACGTCACCGGTGCGGTAACAGCGAAGACCATTCCAGTCGATATAGGTCTCGGCGGTCTTGTCGGGACGGTTGAGGTAACCTCGGCTGACTTGTGGACCGGAGACGAGCAGCTCGCCTGTAGCACCTACAGGCACACGGTGCAGGTCCTTATCAACGATGAAGAGCCGGAAGTTATCCAGCGGTTTGCCGATAGGGATATTCTTCTCCTGCTCGTGTATCGGATAGGTCGTCGTGAAGATCGTACACTCGGTCGGACCGTACCCGTTATGAAGCAGGTAGTTAGCCGGCGGCGCGATAGTCGCGAGTTTTTCTCCTCCCACAGACAAGTGCTTGAGGGAGTGGTTATCGCAGTTCTGCGCAAACTGATAGCCCACCTGGGTCGTCATGAACGAATGGGTGATGCCTTCGGCTTCGAAATAATGATTGAGATCCGGCAAGTTGAGTCGGATATCCTCGCCGATGATATAGACTGCTGCACCGCAAGTGAGCGCCGGGTACATATCCATCATGTTCGCATCGAAACCGTAGGAAGCGTACGCCGCCACTTTGTCTCCGGCATGGAGGTCATAATAGCGATGGTACCAATGACAGAACGCCACAAGGTTGCGGTGCTCGAGTTGGCAGCCTTTGGGTACGCCCGTGGAGCCGGAGGTGTAGAGGAGGATGAATAAATCCTGTGGATTTATAAGACCGCTATCGCTCAAAGTAGAAAGACCGCTATCGCTCAAAGTAGAAAGATCTTTTGTCAGCAGAACCGGTCCTTCGTATTCATTGACGATGGGACGGAGGTCGGTATCGGCGATAAGGAGCGCTGCGTTGGCATCCTTCATCATAAAGTTCAGTCGCTCTGCCGGATAAGACGGATCGAGCGGCTGGTACGCACAACCGGCTTTGAGGGCCGCCAACGAAGCGACCACCATCCATTCGGAACGGTTGATGAGGATGGAAACGACTCGTTCGGATTTAATATCCGAACATTGGATATTGGATATTGGATATTGGTGATTGAGCACCTCATATATCTTCGCAGCGATGGCGTCCGTCCGCTCATCGACCTCTTTGTAGGTGAGGCGGACATCGTGATACACGACCGCGAGATTATCGGGCGTCTCAGCCGCTTGCTTACGGAAGAGCGAGACGATGGTCTGGGTGTCGTCATAAGGCACCTCCGTCTGATTGAACGAGTCGAGCACCGCTGTCTGCGCTTTATTAAGAAGCGAGATAGCACGCAGAGGAGCGTTAGTGTTCGCCGCAAAAGCCAGCACGGCATTCGCTACCGACTGCGCGAGGTTGGTGATCAGCGCTTCGCTATACCATCCGTTGTCGTACTCGACCGCAATACTCGGCACGCCGTCCATCGGCATGATATAGAACGCGATCTTGAATTTCGGCACGTTCTGCTCCATGGTCTCGTCGGCGAAAACGGGTTTGCCAAAGACGCTATAGTTGCTCAGTACGCCCATCTGGTAAGCGAACATGATCTCCGCCTTCAAGTCATAATCCGCTGCTACGCGTGCAAACGGATAATCCTCGTGCGCGAGCGTTTGCTCGAAGGACTGCGCGTTCTCTTTAACAAACTCCTCTACCGTCTGGTTCGCTATCTTCGTAGTCAGCGCAAGGGTGTTGACGAACATTCCCATGGTGTTGTTCACCCGCAGGTTGCTTCGTCCGTTGGAGATGGTGGTGATGCAGACATCATCTGTTCCTGCAAAACGTGCCAAGGAATAATAGACGGCGCTAAGGAGCACAGCTGCCGGCGTCACGCCTAATTGCGCTGCATATTTCTCCGCCGTAGGCATGTCGAAAGGTACGCAGACGCGTCCGTTCTCGCCTTGCGGCAGGGCGTTGGTGAGGTCGGGTTGGATCTCGGTGACACTCTCTATTCCGGTGAGGCGCTCGGCGAAGAAGGCTTGCGCAGCCTTGAAGGACTCGCCTTCCTGCGCAGCTTTCTGCTCCGCCACGAACTGCGGATAGGAGCACATCTCTGGTTCGATCTCCTTGCCTTCCAGCAGGTCACAAATCTCATGGATGAAGAGGTCGTACGACGCGCCGTCGCACACGAGATGGTGGATGTCGCTCAACAGATACAGATTCTTCTCCGTGCGCACGATGACGAAACGGAAAAGCAGGTCTTTCTGCAGGTTGAACGGATGTACGAACTCATGTTTGAAGGCATCCATCTGCGCCTCTTCGAGCGCTTTCTCGGGTACGTCGACAGCTGCTTCGTTCATCATCTGCTCGTCGATGGTCTGGATGACATCGGCTTCCTGAGTCGCAAAATGCACGAAGAGTTCGGAGTGGTTGAGCACCGCCTTGCGCACCGCTTGCCGTAATGCGTCGGCCTCTACGTCCAACGGCATCTGAATACAGATCGGCACGTTATAGAGCGTGGAGGTGGGGTTCTTCATGCATTCGAAATAGACGCCGAGTTGAGCAAAGCTCAAGGGAGCTGAGACCGCTTCGCTCAAAGAAGAAAGACCGCTACCGCTCAAAGTAGAAAGGGGCTTTGAGTCCGAAGGACGGTCTTTTGTCTTTCTACTTTCATCTAAAAGCCTTGCTTTTAATATCTCGTTCTCGATGGCTTGCAGGGTGATGCCTTTGGTCATTTGTTTGGCATCGAGTTGGACGCCGAAACGCTTGAAGATCTGGGTTGCTAACTTGATGGCAGCGATAGAGGAGAGACCCATATAACGCAGGTCGGTCGTGATGCCGAACTCCTCCATATTGACAATCTTCGCGATGATGTCATGCAGCTCTTGCTCGAGGACATTGAGCGGAGCCGCAGCCACAGCCTCCTCCACTTCGGGCTTCGGTGCCTCGGGTTTGGGCAGGGCTCTTTTGTCCACTTTCTGGTTCGGGTTGAGCGGTATAGCGTCAATCTGCATTGTTACCGCAGGCACCATGTAGGGCGGTTTGCTGTCGGCGATGAAGGCATTGAGATCGTCGATATTGATCTTCTCGTCGCTTACTACGTACGCGGCGATGAACTTACCGCCATCCGGGTAGTCGAAGGCTTGCACGGTAGCATCCTTGATACCGGGGAACTCACGAATGATGGCTTCTACCTCTTTGAGCTCGATACGGAAACCACGGATCTTCACCTGTCCGTCCCGTCTGCCGACAAACTCAATATTGCCGTCCTCGCGGTAGTGAACGATGTCGCCGGTTTTGTAGCAACGCAAGCCGTTCCAATCGACGAAGACTTCTGCGGTCTTCTCGGGTTGGTTGAGGTATCCGAGCGACACCTGCGGTCCGGCTACGTACAATTCGCCGTCCGTACCGGTCGGTACTTCTTTGCCGTCCTGCCCCACGACGATGAGTCGCGTACCGTTCGTATTGGCTTTGCCGATGGGAATATTGGGTTCGTTTTGGGTCACGAAGAAACTGCTGACATAAACCGTGCACTCCGTCGGACCATAGCAGTTCATCAACTTATACGAAGGCGGATCGAGGCTGATAAGTTTCTCGCCGCCCGTACCGAGCCACTGCAAGCCCGGGATGTCCGGATAATTGAGCACAAGCTGCGTTGCCATCTGCGTAGTCATGAAGCAGTGAGTGATGTGCTCGTCTTGGATATATTGGTTGAGCCCCTCCAGGTCAAAACGGATCTCGTCACCCACAATACAGATGGTCGCACCGGCCTTGACGCAGCACCAGAGGTCCATCTGGAAGGCATCGAAGCCGTAACCGGCGTAGGTGGCGTACTTGCTTTGCGGAGTCAAGCCTATTGCCTGAATATGAAAATCCAGGAATGCCAGGATGTTCGCTTCGCTGAGCATGACGCCCTTGGGGATACCGGTTGTACCGGAGGTATAGAGCAGCACAAAAGCCTCGTCGCCGTCGTACTTGGCGGCATCTTCCCGCATGTATTTCAGTCGCTCTTCGGGATAGGATCCGTCCAGCGGCATAGCGGTCAGACCGGCCTTGGCGATAGCGAGAGGTACAAGTACCATCTGTTCGTTACGGGGCACGATGAACGCTGCCACATTGTCGCCGCAACGGGTGACGTACTGCGGATCGAGGGTGTCCGACAGACGGTCTGCCTCGGCGAAGGTGATCCGTTTGTCACCTGCGATGCAGAAGATGTCATTCGGCCGCTCAGTTACGTGTTTTTTGAAGTATTCGACTAAGTGTTTCATATTATTCTATCGTGAAAAGGTTCTGAAAACCGCTCATGCGGAAGATATCGTTCACGTCCTCATTGAGGTGGGTGATGCGGATGGAGCCGCCTTTGGCCTCGGACTCACGTTTGAGCTGCATGAAGAACCGCAAGCCGGCAGAAGAGATATACTCCAGTTCCTCACAATCGATCTCCAGCGCTTTGTCGGCAAGCGCCAACACTTGATTCAGTTCCTCTACTTGGTTTGTGGTAACCGTGGTGTCGAGTTCGCCGATCAGGCAAACATGAGTCTCTTTCTCATTGGGAATAATGTTGATTTTCATATGGTGTAAAAGTTTATTTAACGATTTAACGATTTAACCATCCGCAGGATGTTTTTATTCTCCTTCCGCTCGTAGTGCAGTTCATCAACGATTTGTCGGATGAGATGGATACCCAGCCCTCCTACCTGTCTTTCGTCGGTTGCTTTCTCGTTGGGCACATGCGCCGTGGGGTCAAAGGCGATTCCGTCATCCGATAACTGAATGCAGAATGCTGAATGCTGAGATAATCGTGCCTCTTGTAGGCTAAGAATGCTGAGTACCATCTCTATCTCTGTTGCCCGGGAATAATGCAGAATATTGACGACTGCTTCTTCGGCTGCCACTTCGAGTTTTTTGAGTCCTTTCTTGTCCATACCGTTGCATAATCCAAAGGTATGGATTGCCTTTCGCAGGACAGGCCATTGGTCTTCGTGGCAAGGCACGCGCAGCGTCATAGGCTGGACGGGGCTTGTCTTTCGAATCGTCATGAGGGTGATATCATCCGTTGGTTCGGCCTGCCCTATAAAAGCTTTAATAGCGCCGTACATATCCTCCTTATTCGCTACGATCTCCGACCATCGCTTAAGTCCTAACATCTCTCGCTCGCTGTTCCGCGCTTCGGTCACGCCATCAGTGTAAAGAACGATTTTCTCTCCTTCGCCAATCATGCAGCCTTGCTCCACAAACGAATACCGGCCGTCATATCCCAGCGGGATATTCGGCTCCATCTGAATACTGAAAACTGAATCCTGACTACTGATAATCGGCGCGCAGTGTCCGGCATTGCAGTAGATCAGTTCACCTGTCGGGATGCGGAGACAGCCGACAAAAGCCGTCACGAAAGTCAGGGAAGGATTGTTTTCGCTGAGGACCGCATTCATCTCCTGCATGATTTCTTTAGGCGAGTTAGCCCGTACACCAGCAGCGCGGAAGAGGTTCACTGCAGCACTCATGAAGATAGCTGCCGGAACACCTTTGCCGCTCACATCGCCGATGATGAACCATAGTTCGTCTCCTTCGCGATGGAAGTCATAGAAATCTCCTCCGACTTCGCGCATGGGGACTAAAAGGGTATTGAGTTCGATATCTCCGTTGGCTTGTGCTTTCTTTTTCTCGTTCTCATCTTTCAAGATACCCATTTGGATGTCATGGGCTATCTCGAGTTCGTGGGACATCACCTCTTTCTCCGTTTCCAAGCGGGCGTTATCACGCTCGTCACGCGTCATTCTACGAATCAGCAAACCGACCACAAAGATGCCTAACACAAACACGCCAAACGGCAACAAAGTGCCTAAACTGAGAGATTGAATAATATGACGTTTCGGAACGGCAGTCACCATTTTGATATTGATTGGTTGAAGGGTCTTGCTCGTGATGATCCAACTATTGCCAAACCCGTCCGCAGGTGCTCCGTTACTCATTGCCAAAAGAGTCCCGTTGGAACCATAGAGCATAAACACCGCCTCTTCGAATGGCTTGAAATGCTCTAATAGATTATGTATCCAGTTCAAACTGAAATCGATGCCAATGACGCAAATCAGTTTTCCTTCTTCATCCCGCATGACCTTTGAATAGGTGTAGATTGGTTCATCAAAATCATCATCCCTATAAGGCGTACTCCAATAACCCTCAGTGCTTTGTGCGGCTCCTTTGTACCACTCACGCTCAAAATAATCATGCTCTGCATTACCAAAAGGACGGGAAATAATCGAATCCTTCGTACGATAGGATGTCAAACCGAACCACTTCCCTTCTTCAGGATAATAATACGGCGGGAAAACTACATAGCAAGAATAAAAATTCGGATAGCGGTTGAGGAGTTCGCTTGTCTTGTCGTACAATTCATCCGGGTGCTCCAGGCACTTTTTCACTTTGTCTGCTATCTGAGAACTGGCATCCAGCGCATCGTATAGTTCAAACTGCAGTTTCTCTTGCGCAATCTGCGTCTCAAGATCCATCTTCTCCTGCAAACTGAAAAGCGCCCTACTATAGGACACGTAAGATTGCACTCCCATACCGAGAAGTAGGAAAAGGGCTGCTAAGATATGGATATACTTAAATCGTTTCATAATTTAAATATGCCGAGACCGTTCAGGAAGATGAGCACGATAGCTATCGGCACAATCCATCGGAGTGCGAAGACGAATGCCGGACGAAGCCACTGTTTGTATCGTTTTTGGCTATGTGGTACCAAGTCATTGTCTTGGAACGGCATAAACCACCCTATGAACAGCGACATCGCTAACGCGCTGAATGGCATCATATAGGTTGTAACGAGGGTGTCGCTCAAGTCAAAGAGGTTATGTCCGCATATCTGCAGACCGCTCCATACGCCGGTCATGGAGAGTACATAAATCGCCACAAAAACGCAGATTACCGCAGTAGCGATCAGCACGCTCTGATGGCGGTTCAGTTTACCGCGGCTCATCTCCATAATGCTCGTCACAATCACCTCCATCAGAGAAATCGTCGAGGTGAGCGCAGCGATGAAGAGCAACGTAAAGAAGGCCACACCGCTGAGCCATGCGAAAGACATATGCTGCAAGACAGCAGGCAGGACGACGAAGACTAACTGCGGACCTTCCGCCGGGTCAAAACCAAACGCAAACACCGCCGGGAAGATGATCGCACCTGCCAAGACGGCTACCAAGGTATCGAGGAGGATGACTTGGAATGACGTCTTGGTCACATCCTGCTCTTTAGGCATATACGCGCCATATGTGATCATCAGACCGAGACCCACCGAGAGGCTGAAGAAGCACTGACCGGCGGCTTCCATAAAGACCGAAGGCGTGATATGCGAGAAATCCGGATAGAAGAAGAACTTGAGTCCTTCTCCGCTGCCCTCTAACAGCAGCACGCGGACGACCATCAAACTCATCATGATCAGCAGAAGGGGCATCAGGATCTTACTCAGCCGCTCTATACCGCTGCTGACACCGAACCACAGGATAGCGGCGGTGCACAACACCGGGATGATAGCGCAGAGGAGCATCTTCGGAGCATTCGACATATTGGCGGTAAAATGCGTGAGCAGCTCATCCGTGCCCATGCCTGCGTACGAGTTAACGACCGCCTCATAGAGATAGTTCACGCACCAGCCCGTCACCACAAAATAGAACCCCGTGAGGATCAGTACCGTCAGAGCCGACCACCACCCTAACCACTGCCAGCGGTTATTGCCACTGATAGCGCGGAAAGCAGAGAAAGTCGATTTGCCTGCCTTGCGACCGATCAGGATCTCCGTCATCAAGAGCGGCATGCCGAAGAGAATAACGCATAGGAGGTACACTAACAAAAATGCACCACCTCCGTTTTGACCCGCTTCGTACGGAAATTTCCAGATGTTTCCTAAACCGATAGCACTGCCCGCGGCAGCTAAAATGACTCCTAACTTGGAATTAAAACCCGTTTTCTTCGATTGCTCCATAAATCTGTCTATTGATTTAGCGCTGCAAAGTTACAACTTTTTTCTGAAATATGCAAAATTATTTGCAAAAATCTAAAGTATATTTACTATTAATACAACACACGGGCGACTCATTCATCGAGCCGCCCGCTTTGTTTCTTTGTACTTGGTACTTAGTTACTTGGTCACTTTACCAGCGCACCTTGCGCATTATAGATCTTCTCTCCGCGGAGGATGAAGATTTCTAACCGTAATTTAATGCAAGTTTGCACTAAAATACGAATAAATAGCCATAAAAACCGTTATTTAATGCAAATTTGCACAAAAATACGGATAAACATTTGCACAATTCAAAAAAAAGTAGTATCTTTGCGGCGTTTTTAACATAGATGCGTTATGGATTACATTCGACGTGAGATTTATTTGAACAAATTGATTGCCCGGCGCAACAATGGTGAGGTAAAAGTCATAACAGGACCGAGACGTAGCGGAAAGTCTTGGTTGTTATCGCACGTGTATTACGATTATTTAGTGGAGACAGGTGTGCCGAAAGACCATATTATCGCCTTGTCTTTTGATCAGGACGACGAGAATATGCGCGAAGATTTATTGGAAGTCTCGGCTCTCAAATCCTATCTCTACGAACGCATACAAGACAAAGATAATTATTATCTGATGCTCGATGAGATACAAGAGGTAACGGGTTTTGAACGTTTGGTAAACGGGCTGAATGCCAAACCAAATGTGGATGTATATATCACCGGCAGTAACAGCCATCTGTTGAGTTCGGATATCAATACGCTTTTCCGCGGACGAGGCGATGAGGTTCATGTATATCCGTTTTCGTTTGGTGAGTTCTGCACGAATAGGACGGAACCGGTGAACGAACTATGGAAAGAGTATTACACATACGGAGGACTTCCGGGATTACGCAACCACGGCTCTGCCGAGCAGAAAGTGAATTACCTGCAACGCCTGTGGAAAAAGACCTATTTGGCGGATGTGATAGAGCGTCATAAGTTGCGTAATGAGGATTTGTTGGAGAACTTGGCGGATGTGCTCTGTTCCTCTGTCGGTTCGTTGAATAATCCCACCAAATTAGCTAACACCATTCAATCGGTCAAGCAGCAGAAAGCCGATCGAGAGACCGTAGAAAAATATCTTTCTTATTTGGAAGATGCGTTCTTGTTTGAGTCCGTCAAACGCTATGATATCAAAGGAAAAAGGTATTTTGAATCGATTAAGAAATATTACTCTGTGGATATTGGTCTGCGCAATGCGCGTTTGAACTTTCGCCAGCAGGAATTGACGCATATTATGGAAAATATCGTCTATAACCATTTGCGGATTTTCGGGTATCTGGTGGATGTGGGTGTTGTGGAAGTGCGTGAGATGAAAGACGGCAAGCAGCAACAAACGCAGTATGAAGTGGATTTTATTGCAACAAACGGTCAAGAGAAGTATTACATTCAATCGGCATACCGGATAGACGATGAGGTTAAACAAGAACAGGAACTGCAATCTCTGAAACGGATAGATGACAGTTTTCGGAAGGTGGTTATCGTAGGTGATGACATAGCTCCATGGACGGATGAAAATGGCATAATGTACATCGGTCTTTTCCAATTCCTGCAAAAAGGCTTACAATCATAAAAACACACGGGCGACTCATTCATCGAGCCGCCCGATTTGTGTTTTCCGACGCGCGGCAGTTCCAGTTCTGCATACTCTTCTACATGTCCGTCCTTAAAATACACCTCCCCCGGATAATAATGAGGCGTGAGCAAGCTCATGGTTCTCATACCGAATCCGGTCATTTATGATATAGTCTTCTAACATTACATTAAATTCAGGAAGAGGGTGATAATGGCCGTATTGATCAGGTCGGCAAACATAGCACCGATGATCGGCACAATCAGGAATGGCTTGACCGTATAGTGGTATTTATAGCACACCGCACTCATGTTCGCCATGGCGTTGGGAGTAGCGCCCAAGCCGAAGCCGCATATACCGGCACAGAGGACAGCGGCATCGTAGTCGCGGCCCAAGAGCGGGAAAGCAACGAAATAGACAAACAGGATCATCATTACTATCTGCGACACCAGAATCACCACCAACGGTAACGCCAGACTGCTCAGTTCCCATAGCCGCAACGATATCATCGCGATACCGAGGAACATGGACAGGCATATATTGCCCACGCTGATGATGCGCTCCATATCAAACTGCTTCTCTCCTTTCACCCACTTTCCGTTTTCCTTGTACGGGATGAAGCGGATGGTATTGCGCATGATGGCCGCTAATATCAATGCACCGAAATAGGCAGGGAACGTGATGCCTGTCTTGGCGAGCGCCCAACTAAGCAACGTACCGCCGGCCATCGCCAGCAGAATCCAATAACTCGCCTTCGCATACTGCTGGAACTCCTGTTCGTTCGAACTCATACGCTTGGCGCGTCCTTCGGGAGATGCCTCGTCACTCTCGATACCCGCCATGGCAGGGTCGATCTCCGCATCTTTCGGCTGCTTCTGTTCATGAGTCAGTTTCTTACGGATGATGAACTCTGCCAGCGGACCGCCGGTCATCGAACCGGCTATCAGGCCGAACGTAGCCGCAGCCATTCCTATCGTTCCGGCGCCGTGCAGACCCATTTGTTCCAGCACCCCTGCAAAACCGCCTGCGGTACCGTGTCCGCCGGTCATGGACACACTGCCCGCAGCGATACCGATGAGCGAATCGACACCCATCAGTTTAGTGATACCCCACGGCATCAGGTTCTGTAGCGTGATGATCAGCACGAGCAACACCAGCATGATACCCAACG
This sequence comes from uncultured Bacteroidales bacterium, assembly GCA_900320865.1. Taxonomy (GTDB): domain Bacteria; phylum Bacteroidota; class Bacteroidia; order Bacteroidales; family Paludibacteraceae; genus Colicola. Next base: position 97,185 of record ONTT01000006.1, read on the forward strand.
CTTTACCGCCTTGTTTGAGTACTTTGAAATCGGTCTGGTAACCCACACTCGTGAAGAATGCCAGCATAAAAGTATCTTGGAGCGTGTGGTCAAAAGAGAGTTCGATATGGAACCAACTGTAAAGCGCCAATCCCAGTAATGAGAAGAGGATACCGCCGCTCACCGGTGAAGGAATACAGAAGCGCTGCAGAAAACCCACATGGCGCGTTAATACCATACCGACCATCAGCGCCAAAGCACCGATGCCGGCCGTCTGAATCATGTTCAAGTCAACACTTATCATCGCTTTAATTCTTAATTCTTAATTTTTAATTTCCAATTAAAACCTATATTGCACTTTAATAGTAGCAGCATGTCGGTTGACTTTTGCCTCGGGCAGTTGGTCGAACATGTCATGCCACTCCGCACCGATGTTCAGGAACGAACCAATCTGTTTGTTCACACTCAGACAACCGTACACCGGGGTCCCGTACAACGCCCGAATCGGTGACTGCTTGGTAAAATACACCACCTGCAAACCTATCTGCCAGTGGCGCGGGAGATAAGCCGTCGGCGCACAGCGTAACGATGCAAACACCCGGTCTTTCGCGATATACAGATTCGCCCCGCCGGTCAGTGTCACCCATTTCGTCTTCCAATACACCGACGCTCCTATCTCTCCGAAGTTCTCTGCGCCTTCCACGATATAAAAACTGCCCTCCGGCTGTATCGTCAGTTGCTGCGTACTGTAGGCATAAGCAACCTTAAACTGGTTGATATCCCGTTCCCAAAGCAAGGTGTCGGCCAGTGCCGGTTCCACCAGGTAAGCAGGGTTGTAGTATTTGCGGTAATAACCCACTTGAATCTGATGCCTGCTGTTCGGCACGTAGATGATATTGGCATCCGTGTTGCTACGCACATCGAACCGCTTCTGAACGCTTGTGGAGTCGGTCAGTCGGTAGTTGTAGAACATCACACGATGTCCTGCCGTAAAGCGCCAATGAGGCAAGGCATAGGTGAGTTGCAGATAGATATCATGGTTGAAAACGCTCCAGCTCCGGTCTGCTCCTTTCTGCCGGGTCATCTGGTAATCCCCTTCCACGCCTGCCATCAGATCCAACCCCTTCACCGGCAGCGGTGTATTCAGTTCCAGTACAAACATCGGCAGTTGGTTCGTGTGCACCTGATCACTGGCATACTGATACCCGCCTAACACCAGCAGTTCCGTACCCGCTTCGTTAAACGTATGGAAATAGCGTGCCCGACCCATGATCTTCTGCGAGTGACCGGCAGGCAGCGCGAGATATTGCTGGGTGAGATAGGTGAGCAGTTTATTCCGCGCATCAAAACGATTCGTCATGTGCAGCGTCACATACTCCTTATGTCCGTTCTGATAACGATACGACGCATTGGCGTAAAGGTCGGTCCGCGCACTCCCATACAGCACATTCACCGTTCCGTTACCCTCTTGTTTTTTACCAAAACCGCCTTGTCCTTCCACGAATCCTTTCACTGTATCCGCAGGCATCGCCATGTTGATATCCAGCACATGTCCCATACCGATCGTCCCTTTCGCTACACCCGTATTCGTGCAGACCTGGATCTTCGCGATGTCCTTGGCTTTCATCTGACTCAACACCAACCGTACGTCACCGTTAACCGGCACGTTGTCGATGCGGAGGTTGTAATCGGTGATCAGATCTTCATAACCGGCTATCATCAGCTCCGGCATCATCTGCAGCACATCCAATAACGACTCCTCACCCTCCAACGCCATGCGCTGGGGATAAATCATCGTCCGGTCTGCCTTCATCTCCACGATAGGCAAACTGTCCTCAGCCAGCATAGATGCGGCTATCAGCAGACAGGATAACAATATGCTAAGAACTCTTGGCAAAAGTAAATTTATTTTTCTGTCGTTTCACAAAACTTTGCGTGGCAAAGTTACTAAAAATATTTGGAGTTACTCAACGACAACCAGCGAAGGGATATAAGGATCAGCGATGGTACCAAGAATATCGTCATTCTTGAACGGGAAAGCATCTTTTGCCTCGAAGAGGTTCTTGTAGAATGCCGAATAATAACGGAGCGTCACCTGCGACGAGCTTTCTGCCGGACTGTTGATGTAGAGAAAGAAGTAGCCTTCTTGCAGTTGGGCTACGCCCAGACATTGTTCTTCTGCAAAAGCTCCGAGGAGGTCATTCTCGTTAAGAACGAAGTCCGCAGCGATACTCGGGTATTGCGCCTTGAGATCGACTTTGACTACTGCCGTCATAGAGGAGGTAATATCAGACTTCTCAGGAGCCGTCCAAACGGGACGCGTCTTATCGGAAACAAACGTCTCGGGGGCTTGCTCTTTGTCCTTCTTACAACCCGAGAAGAGTACCAACATTACCATGCTCAACGAGCATAGGGCGAAAATAAAAAATTTCTTCATAACGATATCGATTTAAATTCTTTACCAAGCTTTAGTCTGACTCTCTCCGTCGACGATAGGCGTAGTACGACCGCCGCTGGTGGAGAGGAGTGCGGAGGGGGTCTGTACAGAGACTATCTCTGTACGCGGTTGGGTATAGGGGATTCTTCTCATAGTCTCTGTCCGTTTAAAGAGAACGTCTGACCGTTCCTGATGATTACTAATTGTCCGTTGCGCAGAACGAGCCTACCTCCTTCTCCTCCCTGAAGGGAAGAGGGATCAGCAGCCGTTTCATTGATAGCCGTAGGAGTAGCGACGATACGTAGCGTAGCGGGCATACCTCGACGGACAGGTGCTCCGCTGACGGACGAGTCGTTGATCCGGAACCACGCACGGAAACCGAGCATCTTTGCCGACTCGTTGTCTCCGTCGTTAGGCCAGTAGAGCTGGTTTCCGCCGCCTAAGAAGAGGTTAAGATGCTGCTCCCCTTCGGTATCATCGTTGATATGCGTCTTGCCGTAGAAACCATGGTAGGTTACTCCTGTACCGTTCGTGGTCTCGGCGGTGTTGTCATCGTCCCAACCGTCTATGTCAGTAAAGTACATACGCGTCATTATTTCGCCGGTGTTGTCCCATTGGATCAGGTAGGGCACACCTGCCTCGAGGCGGTTGGTGGTCACCTTCGTGATGTCAAAGACCAGCGTTCCATTCTCCACAGCAGCGTCGGTGAAGGTATAGACCTCTACGTTGTCTCCGCCAAGGGGCGAGTTTGCCAAGTCGAATACATTGAACGGCAAGGTTAGGGTATTGAAACAGCCTGCCTTGCGGAGCGTACGGAAGAGCGTGACGGAAGTGAGGGCTGAATATCTGTAAGCGTTAATCTTCGCCTCTGTATTACTCTGCTCATCGCTTTCGTCAAGGAATTCACATTGGGTCAGTACGAAATTCTCGTAATAGTTGCTCCAGTTGATCGCGTTTTTGTAGGTGCCAAGGGCGGGTACGCAGATTTGCAAATCGGCGTAGCATCCCAATTCTACAAGAGGATTGCATTTGGTAAACGCATCGGTGCCTAACGTGGGTACCGCATAAGGACGGCACAGTACGTCATGTAGCGCCAAACAGCCATAGAAGGCATGTTCGCCGATATTGGTTACCGTAGGCGGAATGACTACATTATCGAGAGACGTACATCCTTCAAAAGCTTTCGTACTAATGTCTCGCACATTGCTCAGTTCCACCGTTGCCAGGTTGGTACATCCGTAGAACGCTTGAGAACCAATCTGCCATACATTTTCGGGAATAATCACGGACGTTATGGTCGTGTTGTCCTTAAACGCCGCTGTTTGAATCGTCGCTTCATCCGTAGGGTTAGGAGACTGGAAACGTATGGTCGTACCATCTACCTCATATTGCAGATTATCTCCGCAAGTCTCCCAAGCCGAAGCGCTGCCTGCCGCCCCGATGAGGAGCAGCAGGAGTATGTTCTTAAAGTTTCTTTCCATCGATACTATATTTCTCATTGTTTCGAATAATTACTACGTGGTCGTCCTCGATGATCTTGTAAGGAAGGGTTACGGGTGAGGGGTTACCGGTTACGGGGTTGAGGATAACAGGTGTCCGTAATGAGCCATGATGAGCATCTGCCTCGTAGCGTATCGGCATCGGGCTCGCAAGCGGCGTACCGTCCTCGGTCTCGAAGCGAAGTTCACCGATCTGATCGCTCTGAATCGTCAAGAAGTACAGCGAGTCAATCGGCTCGGCTTTGCCGACGAGGTCGTCCCCGAGATAAACTTTCAAAACACCATTTTCACCATTCTCACCATTTCCATCATCAATCATGGCAATCATCGTCATGTTGGTTGCAGAGGAAGCATGGAAGCCTGCCGGGGCATCCTGCATGACAGACCGTTTCGGTGCGGCTGCGCCTGCGGGCTGGTTATAGAACGGAACGGTGACATCCGTAGGCGCGAGACGGCGGAGGAAATAACCCTCGCCGGGACGCATGGTCTTGAGGTTACCTATCCATTTACGATCCGTAGAGAAGGTGGCAAAAGCGTCATGGCTCTTGATGATATCTCCCGGAGTAGCGTATTCGTAATAACTCGCCATGGTCTCTGCGACTGAGGTGTTGCGGTTGAGCAAGAACGGCAGCGGGCTCCACTGACCGGAACCGTCTGAACTGCCGCGGAAGGTCAGTTTCATCTCATACTCCAAGAGGTTTTCTCCATTGAGACGAAGGATATTATCTTGCGCGGAATAGACCATATAGGTCTGGGTATAATCCCACGCGGAGAGGGTACCCATGAAGATATCCATCACCTCGGAATAGGTACTAAACTGCCGGCTCTCGGGGTTCTTGATGAGGTCACCTTCTTTCCACGGTTCGGCTACCGTCATCACTTTATTCAGCGGAGCGGACGCAGGATTGAGGCGGAGGTTGGTAGAGATCCAGCTCCATCCTTTCTGCAGGTTTATATTCTGTGTCTCCGATCCGGAGGTGACGAGCATGACGAGTTCTTCGTTGCTGCATCCAATCACATCGCCGGAGCGGAAGACGATGTCACGATCCGGGGAGAGGATGAGTGTCTTGCCGGTCGAAGCCTGCCATAACTGGAAGGTAAGCGGCTTGCCGGTCATCGCCTCGTTGCCGTAGATAGTAAGGAAGAGGGCAGAGGAGTTGGAGAGGTTGTCATACTCGATATTCGCCATTCCTACACACTCATGACGATAGAGGACATAGACGCGGTCGTCAGGGTCTGAATCCACGACGGTACTTCCGCCCTGTTGCGTCATTCGTACTTGTCCGCAGACAGACATGGTAAGCGGGTAGAGACCTTTGTTGATCTCGTCGTACGGCGGTATTGCCTCGACGGTATATTCCACTTCGAGCGGTTCCGAGAGACCGTTCTCATCGGTCAGATAGACGATATCCATGTATTGACCGACGGGCATCTCGGTGTTGTAATAGAAGCGGATGGCCTTATCCTGCATCGGTTCGATTGAGCCGTAAGCGTTATCGACAGAGAGCCAATCCGGCAGGGACTCAATGGTATATTGATGGCGCTTGCCGGAGTTATTGATGATCTGGAAGTCGCGGTAAGCCGTATGTGCCGTCTCCTGACCGTAGAGGACATGCAGATCGAGGTCATCGTCCTCCCACTTGAGGCTGTTATGATCGACGAAAGCGGTCCACATAACCGGCGATGCCATCGGGTTGCCGTTGAGGTCCTCGACGTCACGGACGGTGATGTAAATCGTCTGTTTGTTGATCTCCTTATCCTGCATATTGAGGTTGATGAGCAGCTCGTCGTTGTTGAACGACCAATCGAAATTGAGTTTGGTCAGCAAGCCCTGCGTCCGGACAGGCGCGGAGTTGGCCTTGTCAGCAAGAGAGGAGATGGGCGAGGGGTTACCGGTTACGGGAATGAGCGGTACTTCCTTATGGAGGATCTTACCATCGGAGGTCTTGAACTGACGTTGGTCGTTGACGGAGAAGACCAGTTCGATGATGCCGGACTCATTCTCCTTCGCCTCCTGGAACGGCAGGTACGCCATCAGACCCATCTCATCGCCGTACGGGGATATATGGCTGTAGTTCTCCACAAAGGACTTAGGCAACGCCTGCTCGAAGACAGCCAACTCGTCGATGTTTCCTTCGAATCCGCCGCCGCCAAGAACCATCCTTCCGCTGATACTACCGAAGGTAGCCGCAGGAACCGTGAGTACCATCTGTTCATCCAAGAAGAGGGAGACGTTATTATACACCCGGTTGATAGTCAGGACGAGGTGATGCCAAGCGCCTTCGGCGCATTTGAGATTTATGATTTGAGATTTTTGATTTTCGCTATAAAGGACGAGGTTGCCGTTCTCGATAGCAAGACGGAAGCCGGAAGCGGCGGTAAAGAGGTTGCCGGACTGGGAGTTGGTCTTGAACCAGAACATAAGCGTCTCATCCTGGATGGACGAACGCGCGAGGAGGTCTCCTGCCAGCTCGACAGAGTCGGTAGCGGGGATATGAAGGGAGATACCTTTCTCGAAGTTCCACGTAGCGCCATGCAGGAAGAGCGTAGCGCCGTTGGCCTTGTCGGTAAGCGCCTCGCCGTCGCCGTCGTTCATCGGATAGTAAGCGAGCAGCTCGCGCTCAAAGCCGGTGAGGTACTTGAGATGGGTGTTCGCTATCTCTGCTGGCGTGAGGGCTTTTGTCCAGATACGTGCCTCTAACATACCTCCGACGTATCCGTAACCGAAATTCAGCGGAGCAGTAATAGGATGCTCGAAGAAGATCGGTGTGTTGCGCGCAGGATCAGTCACCTCCTGGGTTCCCGCGTAGAAACGAACGAGTCCGGTCTCGTGGTCGTAGGTGACGATGACGCGGGTGAAGGCGGTCATCAGTGCATCCAGCTTACGGGACTTGACGAGAACGTCGTTGCCTACGGAGAGCCAGAGTTTATTATCGCCGGTCTTACCGAAGAGCAAGAGGTCTTTTCCGTCGCCATGCATGAAGAAGACTTCGTCCTGGTCTGTCTCGGTCGGTTTGACAAGCAGGTCGATAGAGAAAGACTCCGAGAGGCTACGGTTGACCTTCGTCTCGGCATAAGTTCCCGTGAAATAATCGAAGACAAGCGAGGTCCCGGTAGTGATACCTGTCTCGTTGGTGATGCCGGTGATCTGGAAGTTATTATCCTCATCGAGGTAGTTACCGGCAATCGGTTCATTGAATCGCAGGACTAAGTTATCCCCTACTCCGAGTATCGAGTTGGCGGGTTCGGGTTGACCGAAGACACGTGGAGGACGTGTGTCCTTGATACCGGTCAATACCGTTGATGATCTGCTGATAAATCCGTTGCCGTAGCGGCAGAACGAGACAGCACGCAGGTCGTACTGCTGCTCCATTGGGTCACGTTCGCCGTAGAAACGGATGTTCTCAATACGGCCGGAAGTGATCATCGCTTTATTGCCGGAAGCAGCGTTATAGAGCGAGTCATCGTAGTAATAGCTGCACTGGTTAACCCAAGCGTCATCAGACTGGGTAGCGAGTTTGTATTGGAACTCGATATGGTCAAATCCGCGGTAGTTGACATCAAATCCGTCAATCGTCACCGGCAGATACCATCCTACGGAGTCTTGTGATGAGATAGTATTCATCACCCATTTGTCGTGCGGCGTAGTGATGTTCACGGGGCATGAGACAGGCAGGTAGTGTACGGAGAACGTACAAGCCACTTTGTTGTACGGGTCGCACGGTGAGGCAAGTTCGAGTACGATATTCTCATAGTCATAGCCTTCACCTGCGTACACCTGCAGCGTTTTTTTGATGATTTCGTTATGGGCTATCTTAATAGCTCGTCCATCTCCCGTGAGCGGCATACCGTCAATGATAAGCCGTGCGCCGTGGGGGTTAGAACCTTCTTTCTGTTTGAGGTAGAAGGTGATAGGAGCCGCAGCACCACCGAAGTCTCCTTCGCTCTCGTTGGTCAGGGTAAGGGTAAAGACAGCCGGTTGGTCTGCGGGAACGTTACCGCGCTCGTGCACGTTGATATCCAGTTTCTGGTTCTCGAGGTTCAATGTACCGGCAGAGAGCGGTAATTCCGGAGTGTACCATCTTGTGCTATAAGCCGGTTCGTACGGGCATCGCGAAGCACCGCCCTCGAGGAAGTACACGTACGAGCCATACAGACTATCCGGCGTGTTGTCGGATTGATTACCGACGTTGCTGTTCGTCGTAATGAATTCGCGAATATCTTCCGAAGCAGCATTAAAGCCTTCTTTCTTTTTCACGACGCGATAGACACTGACAGCCTCATGTCCGAAGTTATCAGGCTCCAGATAGAAACCGGTTTTCTTCGTATGGGTAGTGGTGTGGTTCGGGTCGTAATTAAAATCAAAGTCCAGGATAGGTTTGAAGTCATATCTGATTTTAGCGGCAGGTGTTTGCGAGGTGATTTCCATCGGAACATTTAATCCGGGTCTGTTATTACTGAATAGCTTGGTCAGTTTATCCTGGACAGCACTTCCGAAGGATTGTGCGAGGTCGCGTCCAAGGCCTTTGTTGGTACTAATCGAGAATCCCGGATAGTCAATCCGTTTCATATAGGTTGCGCTGTAGTCATACTCCTCGGTGTGTGATACTTGCGTACCGCCGCTGACGGCCCAAGTACCGATTTTCTGTTTGTTAGGCCCATAGATTGCTTCTATCTTCTCGGTTTCGTTGGCGATAAACGCTTTGCTAACCCAGTTGATGATCTGCCGGTTGATAGCATCTACTTCGTCAATATATTGTTTTTTAACGGCTCCGGTAGGGATCATCATCACATAGCTTGAGTCGGAAGCAAAGGTGCTGTCCGTCGGTTGTACACGGCTCCAATAGACCGGTTTACCTTTAGCCTCCGCGATGGCACGTGCGGTAGTACTGTCGCAGGTGAGGAGCAGGTCTTTTCGGTCTTGTACGAGTTGCGGGAGCAATGTGTTCTCGATGTAATCGTGTGTATAAACGAAGGTGGAGTTGATATATTCGCCTATTTCTGTCTCTTCACCGATAACGAGGTACCAGGGTCTCCCTTGTGCATCGCGTCCGGAAGAGATAAGTCGCATCGTTCCGGTAGTGAATTGCGGAGCCAGCGTAACATACGTCAGCGAGTCAATCGGTTTAACCGCGTCCGTTATACCGAAATAGAGGTTTTGTATGGCACCGATATAGACATCGGCATCCTGACCTACGAAATACTTACCGTTACCGGTCTGGTCCACGAAATAGCGTTCGTTATCGGTCTGAATACGCTGGTTGGTTTTGAAGGTGTATGTGCCGCCTTTTCGGTAATGGTAATTACTGGAGATAGGAATAGGGGCAGTTATGATACTACTGTAGTCCACCACATATCCTGCGTACATACCTGCGCCTAATCCTCCCATTACCGTACCCATCGTCATAGTTGCTTCAGCACCGTAACCGAGGTTGAGGACCATACCGAACTCTATATCCACGTTATAGGTATAGCTGTAGTTATAGGTCGTTCCCTCTTCAACGAAGGCATAA
>ONTT01000032.1 GCA_900320865.1 uncultured Bacteroidales bacterium
GAACTGGTGCCTATTGTGCAGGAATTGACTGAATGGGCATCTAAGAACCTGCCGACGATTATGAAACATCGCCAGCAGTTCGAGGCGTAATTCTTTCCGACCGACGTAGAAATACCATCGTCGGCGGCAATCCTGCCAAGCTGATTAAGATGATTGTATAACAAAATCATCCGATAAACAAAAAAATCCTGCATACATTTGCGTATGTGGGATTTTTTGTGTACCTTTGCACGCACAAACAAAATGGCCTCATTTATGAACGTCGAAGAGATTCGCGAATACTGCCTTTCGTTGGGCACAGATGTAGAGGAGAAAGTGCCCTTTACCAAGTTCAAGAACGGCGAAGGAGTGTTGGTCTTTTATGTCTGCGGACATATGTTCTGTTTTTTCGATCTCAATGATTTTCAGGTCATTTCACTCAAGTGCCAGCCTGAACGGATAGATGAACTGAAAGCACAATACGATTGCATCGGCAATCCCTATAACGAGTCGCCCAAACATTGGATCGGTCTTGACCCGCATTCTTCGCCGGACGCGCTTACAAAAGACCTCATCCGTAACTCATACGAAATCGTCAAAGCCAAATATACCAAGAAAAAATGATGACAGAATACGAAAAAATGCTTCATAACTTGCCGTATGATTATACGGACAAGGAGGTCCAGGCGAATATCCTGCGGGCGTATCATGCGATGCGAGACCTCAATCAATGCGGCGCATGGGACATGGACGAGTTACATCGTTGTATCCAAGCCCTTATCCCTGACGCGCATCCCTCAGTGATTATTTGTCCGCCATTCCACTGTGACCACGGCAATAGGATCACTATCGGCGAGGGATCAATGGTTAATTTCAATGGAGTATTCTTGGATGGAGGAGGTATTACCATAGGCGCTCACACGCTCATCGGCCCCAACTGCCAACTGCTGACCCCCGACCATCCGCATGATTATCTGGAGCGCCGTCAGACCATAGAAACAGGTCTGCCGATACGGATAGGAGATGACTGCTGGCTGGGCGGCGGAGTAATCGTTTGTCCGGGTGTCACCATCGGTAACCGTGTGATTGTTGGAGCCGGTTCGGTCGTCACCCACGACATCCCTGACGATGTGGTCGTTGCTGGCAATCCCGCTAAAATAATCAAGACAATTGAATAATCAAATCATTCCTTCTAATCCAAAAAAATCCCACAAAAACTTGCTTATGTGGGATTTTTTTGTAATTTTGCACCCGTATTATTGTACTAAAGAGAACGCCATGCGTGCAGCAGGCAAGCCGGTATCGGCAGGTGAAGTAGCCAAGTCCTTGAACGCAGACCGCAAAGAGGTGGACAAAGCCTTTGCCGGGATTGTAACAGACGGAAAAGCAGTAAATAGCGCAGAAAAGTAATTACACAATAAAAACAGTTACAAAAGAGGGGATAGATGTCTTATCCCCAAGGGGAGCGATTACTACGTGTGCGCCTCTTTTGTAACTATATATGAGGGGGTATGGAATTTGAAGGGTAAAGCAAGAGAGAACAATACGCCCAAATCTTAAAAATCGGCAATTGTTTTTATGCAAAAGAGTAGGTGTTAACTCTTACTTGCATAGCACAGGCCTCTTGGTTTACCCTTACTTGTCTCCGATAACTATCTTATAATGCGCTGTAAATAAGGTATTTACGAATATATCATAAACAGACCTTATTTTTAGGATCTTAATAATCGGAAACTTTTCCCGCGCCAGAGGCTTGCAAGGAAAGCAAAAAGTCTCGGCACGATGCTGCGCTTATTGGTACAAACTCAGAGTCACCGGCTCCTGAGAGGGGTTGTCCGTTATAGTAAGCGCAATGGTATTCGCCGAAGCGTCATATACGCCGTGGTAAATCTCCACACCCGGCATATTGGTGTTTTGCGCAGCTTTGACGGAGATATCATTGCCGGTCATTTCCCATACCAGCAGCGACTGAACAGTTTTCTCCGTAGCGGGCGGCACGAGGCTCTCGTACGTACATTTATAATTGAGGTGGAACGTCAGCTGCACATAGCCGGTTACGCTACCATCCGTAACTTCATAACGATAGGTGTGACCGGCGATGGGTTGTGATGCCGGATCCGCTTTCTTCTCACAGGATGTAAATCCCGTCATAACAGCGCAGAGCGCCATGAATGCAACAATAATCTTTTTCATAATGATTTTGTTTAAATGGTTAGTAATAGTATTGAACGTGATTAAACTCGGTTAGTCCGGTTGCTCGTCAAGGGAGAGTTTGACGGTCAAATTGTCGCCTGTTTTCACCGTTTGGGCGACATAACCGAGCAAGTCTTCATTGGCGTCAAAGACTGCGAAATAGAAGGTCTCCTCGTCCTGTGCTCCGACACTGCTCGGTGCAAAATCATCCGGCGACTTGAGGTCGAAATGTGCCACGCCGGCAGCGTTAGTCGTGGCAGAGGCGGTATAGTTCTGCTTGTACTGTACTCCACCGATGCCCTTGTAGTGCATTTTCCACACTACGACACCTGCCTGCGGCTGGTTGTTCTTGGTTACTTCCACATCTACCGTAGCCTCCGTCTTGAACGTGCAACTACTCATCACTACGGCTACCAGAGCCGCCAAAAGAATCTGAATTTTTCTCATAATAATATCATTATTTTAGTATTGATTTACACAACGTAAAAATCAAATCCGCTGCAAAGATACTACTTTTTGGGGGAACGAACAAGGAAAACCGTAAAAAAAATTCATTTTGAGTGTATTTTTACGTAAAATTCTTCAATTAAATATATCTCACTTTGTGAATTTTCTTGCATATCTCGCAAAAAAGTTGTACCTTCGACCTCCTCCCCTAAAGGGACCCTTCGAAAGTGTATTCCAAATTTTTGTAGCTCCTTCCAATCCCTAACGCGGGATTTTTGTTTCAAAATGCACAATTCCGGACGAATTGGGGAGAAAAATTTGCATATTTCAAAAAAAAAAATACTTTTGCACAAATTTTTGAATGACATACACAATAAATCAAATAAGAAGGGTTGGTAAATCCGGATCAGAGATATATAGATATATAACAATCAAACAAAAAAATATGAAATTTTTTACCCGTTTAATGGTTATAGCCGCACTATTGACAATGGCGGTAAATGTAAAAGCCAATGACTATCTGGAGGTGCAGCGTCACTACCAGGTCTATAGCAACGGCCGCAATTCGATTCACTTCAAGATCCCGGTATGGGCGTACGGACGAATCAATGATTATCATTTGGACTCCACCTTCACGACGATCCGTTGGCAAGTCAAAGGACAGTCTGTGGAGCCGTTTATGTACGTGGGCGGTCCTGCGTATGGCGTCAACCGTCAGGACAATGACCGTGGTAATGCGTCCGTTAAGATGTATAAGAAAGCCAATAGTTCTGAGTCCAAAGGCGGCGTGATTATAGTTACCAACGAGTACAACGGTAATCGTTTGCAGATCGACCGTACCGATGATTATACTATGATCGACCTCAAGCAGGTGGCGGATGACGACTGCAAGCGCGTGACGATCCTGGAGTTCGATTGGTATCCGCCTGTTGAGCTCAATAATAAGAAATTCACGATCTCTATTCAAACCGATATTCGTACCAAGAGTGCCTCAAGTGCGGACTACAATCCGCTCTTCACTTTCTCCACCACCTTCACCGGTGGTGATAACACGGCGGCGCCGCAACTCTATACGCCGTATCTGTATATGGTCAATGAGTCGGGCGTTACCGGACGCGGATTGGCGGCTATTCCCTATTATTCGCAGGCCAAACCGATATCCTATACCCATCCGCTTTCCAGTGAAACGGTGCAAATTCAGGAGAACAGCGGTACGATGTATGTACCTACTTCCGACTCGGGATACTACGCGTTTGATGCCACCTTCAATGTCTATCGCAACGAGGAAACCGGAGACATGGAGACCATTCATTCGAATGCCGTACATGTTCCGGCATACCACCGTATCTATGATTTTCAGGCAACGGCGCAGCAGGATGAATACGGCAGCTATACCGGCGCAAGTGTAATCACCTGGAGTACCAAATATCCGGCGGCCAAGGATCTGATTCAGGGCGACTATTTCGAGATACAGCGTGCGTTCCAGAGTGATTTCTCGGATGCCCAAACCGTTCGACTGCTGCCGATGAAAACCACCGACAGCCTCTATCAGTTTGTGGACGACAACCGCGTCGCGTGGAACGGCACAGAGCTGCGAACCGATACGATAGATACCCGGATATATGCTACCTTAGAAGACTATACGGTGTACGATGCAGAGAATAAACCCGTGGCATCGGTTGATCTGAAGCTGACGGCCTTGAAACTGAAGAAACCGTCCGCTCCGGTGTACTATCGTGTACGTCGTACCTCGTCCGCTATCTGGGAGTGGAACCATGATTTCGCTAAGTCCTACGAGCTCTACAAAACGACCTATCTCGCGCCTCTCAAGCAAAAGCAGCCGAACTATACCATTGACCCCGATTTTGCGAAAAACAAAAAGCTGCATTTCTCCATTGCTATCGATAATATGCAAATAGGTCCGCGTCCCCTCTCGCTGGATGAATGCGAACTGACCTACGAGAATGCGCACAGCTACGTCGATGACGGCTGTCACAACTATATCCTCGAATATAATGACAAGGTGATAGATGAGAATGGTAATCTTGTACCACACGGGTGCCAGGTATATATCTACATCAAGTATCCGAATGGTCAGGAGCCGTACGGTCCGTATCCGGGTAAGCCTGCATCACCCGGCAAAACCAAGCACCGCGTTCCTTTCCGTGGTGAAGTGAAATATCTCATCGCGACCGACGATGCAGTCTTTCCCACAAGGTTCTATGATTGTTACTATACTTCCACGACCTACTTCAGCTCGTACGCTAACCGCGACAACTGTGATAAAATAGAGTTCACTTACATTCCGACCGACCCTTCCAATGGGCCGCACGTGAGGATAACGAATAAATGGAAAACGATTTCTCCGGAGCTCTCTCCGGCACAGGATAGTCTTATTGCCGCTAAAGCCTCGGAGATCAAGGCACTTCTGTATCCTAAATTGAGTGCGCTCAACGGCGACTACGGCCGCTGTACCTGGGATCGTACCGCGCGTCTTATCCTGCGCCGCAATATGCAGGAGACCGGTCAGAGCGTGGATATCATCGTGCCGCAAGACAGCATCGTCCGCATGGAGGACGGTAGCTGGATGGCGCATATATCCGATGTAGCCGATGCGCCTTGTACCCATTATAGTTACCAAGTACTAATCGACCCGACCCATGCCACCCTCCGTCTCCCGGATTCTATCTATCTGCGGCCTGTAGCCATCAACGGTACGAAGTTCTACGTCTCGGAAGCGGCAAGAGTGACGTCCTTCACGGCTTCGCAGGGCGACGCCCGCGATAAACTCAAGTCCGGTGTACAACTTCAATGGACCGTCAACTCGACGGCAGTCGATTCGTTTGTGGTCAAGCGTGTGATCAAAGGCTCCACCGAGGCTCCTGAGACCATCTATACCGGAGAGGATAACTATTTCTTCGACGAGACCGCCGTGCCCGATCAGCACTACGAGTATACCGTCACGGCGTACTATACCTGTAATGGCAATGCTTCGACGAATTACAAGACTGCCGAAGGCTGGCGTTCGCCCTTCGGACAGATATCCGGTATGATCCAAATGCCGGACAACACCGGCATGGCGGGTGTACAGGTCATTCTCTCCTCGAATGGGCAGACCTTGGCGACCCTCACAACGGATGCCACGGGTGCTTATCTGTTCGACAGCCTGAGTTATGATCTCACAACGGGTACGATCTATACCGTCACACCTACCTCGCAATACGGTACCTTCAGTTATAACAACACCTCCTCCGGCGTAGCGACCGTAGCACTGGATGCGAGTCACCCTATCGCGGAGGCTATTCATTTCGTCAATACCAGTTCCGTCCGGTTGACCGGTCGCGTGCTCTACGACCTCTCGACCATCCCGGTAGCTGATGCCTATTTCATTCTCAACGGCGATACCATCCGCCGGGGCAATATCATCTATCGCACCGGTACGGACGGTAATTTCGAACTGGTCATCCCTATGTCCATGCCTTGCCGTCTGCAAGTAGCCAAACCCGGGCATACGTTTAAGAACGACGGTTGGCTCTTTGTGACGGAGGGCGATACGACCTTCTCGCTCGTCAAACCGCTGGACGGCGTGCGGTTCTATGACGCGACCAAAGTGCGCCTTGTAGGACGAGTAGCCGGAGGTAATGACCAGAAAGACCTCAAGCACGGCTTCGGGTTGGGTAAGAACAACCTCGGTGATGATCTTCAACTGGTGCTCATGCTCGAAGGCGACAACACCGCCCATATCGTCCATGATCCGGACGACCTGACGCATGATACGCTGCAGCAATCCATCCAAGGTACGGATATCCTCTTCGAGCAGAAACGTATCATCATCCGTCCGGATGTCGCGACGGGTGAGTATGCGGCGGACCTCTTCCCGGTGAAGTACAAAGTGGTGCAGGCAACTGCCAACGGCTATGCCACTCTCTTCCCCACAGGTACGGGCAGCGAGACCTTCGATCTGACGAATGCGCCGCTGAATCATATCTACGATACCTACAACGACAGCACGATCACCTATAACGCCGTTTACGACCGCATCTATCGTGCGCCGATCCAGATCAAGATGACCCAGCTCCTCTATGGTATGGAGAAAGCCGGATATGGAGAGCAAACGGGCGAATATACCGACATGGATGGTATGACATACGACCTGTCGTTCTATACCGAGCAGAACGGCGAAGCCATATATACCTTGGGTTATCCTGTCTTCATGTACAATCGCCAGTACCAGTTCATGGTATCGGCGTATGAGGAATACTGCTATAATAACAACAAACAGACCGGTATCATCGACCGCGTGCCTGTCCGCAGCGGTTCAGTTACCATCCGCAATGGTCTCCATTCGGCTACCGAGAGTCGTTCCTACGAACTCGACAATGAGGGCAAGAACACGTCTGTTCTGCTCAAGAGTGACAATATCGACTTCACTAACTCCGGTGTGGCTGCTTTGCGCAGCGTCAGCGCTGCCCTCCAGACCGAAGGCAACACCGTCGAGACCGACCTCTTCCAAGCCTTCGTCAGCGGAGATGTGGTACGCAACAAGACCCTTCGCTCTTCGTCAGCGGATATAGTACTGCTCGATATCGTTCGTGACCCGGGTGGAATGGGCAGTAGCTCATGGCTCGAGCAGGGTAGTACCTATAAGTTCGGCTATAGTTCTCATACCCATTGGGAGTTTGGTGCAGAGATTGGTCTCAAATGGGGCGACGGTTTGACCCAGAGTGTCGGTGTCGTATCGGCCCCGGCAGGCGCTGGTACGTATGCCGGATCGGATTTTGAGACCAATCGTGCTATCACCCTCTCTATCCCCTTCACTTGGGAATGGGATTGGACGAACAAGTACAGCTATGAATTTACCACCTCTTCGCGTATAGCGACGAGTTCCTCCTATTCAGGAGTAGGCGCTAACGCAGATGTGTACCTTGGTGCGACACGTAGTATCGTTACCGGTCTGGCGAAATCTGTTTCCGTCATCTCTGATAGTCTCTGGCAGGCACGTCAGACCGCTTATCAAGGTGGAGCCATCAAGCTCCTGGCGCAAGGTACCGATGCTGACGGACACAAGTTCTACCTCGTCACGGGTGAGAAATCCGTCATCGGGTCAGCGATAGACAATACCTTCATCTATTCGCAGAAATATATCCTCGAGTCGGTCATCCCGACGCTCGCACAGCAGCGTCTGAACTTGCTGGAGAACTTCCCCGATCGGGAAACGGCACAGGCTGTAGCTACCCAGCGCGGCGTTCCGGTATATTGGTATAAAGGAGTACAGGAGACGATTGTAGCTGCCGATACACTTAGAAGCACGGACTACGAGATGATCACGCCCGAAAACACAGAGCAACCCTTCCCCGATGAGGTGGCGACCATCAACAAACGTGTCATGAAATGGATCACCATCATCTCCAACAACGAGAAGGAGAAAGTCATGGCGCGTATGTCGGGACAGAGACTCGGCACGTACTCTGTCAGCGGCAATAATACATACACCCGCAATGACAACTATGCTTACGGCGCTTCTTACACCGTCATGCCGCAGGAAGGATTGTGGTTGTACAATTTGTCACAGACCGGAACAGCTGTGGCAGAGCGCCTAACACTCGATAATCTGAAAAATATGAAAAGTTTCTGGGAAAGTTCAGGTAAGGCTATCGGTGAATCGGTAAGCAAAATCATTGACGAAAACTTCACCAATTACGTGAAGGATTTGTTTAGCGATGATATGATCGATCAAGGACTTTGGAAGCCAGAGGAGTTGGAAGGAAAAACCTCTACAGCCAAATGGAAGGTTATACTAGAGCCTATCCTCTCTTATACTAACGACGAGTTCCGTTCGAACGAGGCAGTAGTCAGCCGCAAAGTGGGCTTTACCCTCTCGCCTGACCCGCACGGAGACATCTCCGTTTCCGTCTTCCGAGCCAATCTGGACAGCGTCTTCTACAAAGGTTCGGCAATATCTCGTGAGGAAACCAAAATGGAGAATGATTCCTTGTGCTACGGCAGTTATGTCTTCTACACCGAAGGCGGTAGTTCCTACTGTCCGCACGAGGGCGAAGAGCGTACCAAGTTCTACAATGCCGGTACCTCCATTATCGGCAATGGTACGCTTTATGCAGCCAAACCGGAGATGGCAATCAATACCTACGAGCAGACCAATGTAGCATCCGACAAACCCGCTATCTTCCGCCTCACGCTGATGAACAATGCGGATATGGAGAGTGCTTTCCAGTCCGGCGAATACATGCATCTCTCGCTCGCGGGCGGCAATCCCGATGGCGCGAAAGTATTCATCGACGGCGTGCCTATCGCAGCAGGCTATCCGCTCTATCTCGTGGCCGGACAGCCCGTTGTCAAGACCATGGAGGTCTATCGCGGACAAGCCGATGACTACGACGATATGGAGCTCCAACTCAGCCTCGATGCATGTGAAAAGATATACAGTTCGCTCAAGTTCTCCGTGCATTATCTGCCGGAGTCCTCGCCGGTAAACATCGCTTATCCGCGTGACAAATGGGTGATGAATACGCTCTCGGCGCGTGACTCGCTCGGCTACTATCTGCCTGTCACTATCGACGGCTTTGATATCAACCATAAGAACTTCGACCATATCGAGTTCCAATACAAGCTCTCCACGGAGAACAACGATGCCTGGGTAACCCAGTGTTCCTTCTTCGCGGACGACAGCCTCTACAACAGAGCTACGGGTAACAAAGCCATGATCGAGAACGGACGCATCACGCCGTTCCGCTTCTACGGCGAGCGCGACCCGAAGGAACTCAACTACGACCTGCGTGCCGTTTCCTTCTGCCGCTACGGATCGGGCTTCGTCACCAAGTCCTCGCCCGTCATCAGTGGTATCAAAGATACGCGCCCGCCGGTGCTCTTCGGCAAACCGCTGCCCGCTAACGGTATCCTCAAACTGGACGGAGATATCAAGTTGCGCTTTAGCGAACCGATCGCCGGCAACTGGCTCGACGAGGATAATAACTTCCAGGTGCTCGGTGTGACCAATGCCACCGGCATCACCCAGACCACCTCGCTCTATTTCGACGGCCAGGCCGACCACTACGCCGCCAGCCAGGCTTCGCGTGAGTTGGCCATCACCGATCTTACCATCGACATGCTCATCAAACCCGCCGAGAAAGGACGCGAGATGATTCTCTTTGCACATGGTAACGAGGAGGAGTCATTCACGTTCAGCCTCACGGCTGACAACCGACTCAAACTCTCTACCGAGTCCGACGGAAGCCATAAGGAGTACCTCTCCAAGCCAATGGACGAATTGTCGTCCACCGACTTCACACGGGTTATCATGTCCTATGGGCTGTTCGATAACTCCATCCGTTTCTATGCCGGCACGAAGGATATCACCAATAATGACTTTATCGGTTGGGTACTGCAGGACGAAGCAGCTCCGTTGCGTTTCGGTGCCGGACTGAAGGGCGAGAACCCCTTCCATGGTAACATGATGGAGGTGCGCCTATGGACGAAAGCACTCAGCCCCGCTGAGATAGCCAACACCCACCTGCGTCGCCTCACCGGCTATGAGCACGGACTGCTGGCATACTATCCGCTCTCGGAGAGCAAGGGTAACACGATGGACGATCTCGCCTCCGGTGCTACACTTACCGCCAAGGGACTCTCGTGGACCAACCCGCAGGGTATCTCACTTGCTACCGACGGCAGCAAAGTACGCTTGCAGCCGACCCTCTTCTCGCGCACTGAAGCTGAGGACTACACCTTCATGTGCTGGTTCCGGAGCGATAATGCCAAGCAGGATAACATTTCGCTCTTCGGCACCGCAATGGGTGACTCTGTCACCATGCAGCTCGCGTTCAGCGACGGGGCTATCCGCTTTACGGCCGACGACGTGGATGCCTTCGCTTCTGCCGACCTGACCGACGGCAATTGGCACCACTGCGTGCTCGTCGTCAGCAAGACCTATAACGCCGGTTCTCTCTCTATCGACGGTCAACTGAAGTTCAACTTCCCGACGATAGGCCTCGGCGCGCTCTCCGGCACGTCCGTATGGCTCGCGGACGGTCTGGAAGGAAACATCGACGATGTGTGTCTCTTCGAGCAGGCCCTGCCCGCTGAACTCATCGCCGAGTTCGGCAAGCAAACTCCTAACGGCGATGAAATGGGTCTGATCAACCTCCTCACTTTCTCATGCGTCAAGCGCAATTCGTCGGGCGTGATGGAGCAAGTCTTCTCGCCCGATAACCAACGCATATTCCGCGATGCCAACGGCAATGTGGTGAATAAAGTGCAACCTATGCTTGTTGACGACCTCGCGATGCAAGCGGACAAGAGCAATTTCGCGCCTGTACGAGACCGGGGACTGCTCACCAACCTGCCGTTCAACTGGACCTATCAGGAATCCGAACTGCTCATCAATATCAAGGCGCAGCCGCGCGAGATCAACAAACGCACGATGTACCTCACCGTACGTGACGTCGAAGACCTCAACGGCAACCGCTTGCCGTCGCCTGTCATGCAGACCGTCTATGCTAACCTCAACAGCATTGTATGGGGCGGGCGCTCATTGCAGATCGTGACCGACTATGAACAGTCTTCCGTAGCGCGTAACACGACCACTATAATGAACCAAACCGGTATGACGCGTCAATATACGATCGATCACCTGCCTACTTGGCTCTCCGTCTCGCCCGCACAAGGTACCCTCGAAGCAGAGGATGAGAAGACGGTTACTTTCACCGTCAAGGAAGTTCTCAAACCCGGTCTGCATAACCATGTGGTCTATCTGACAGACGATCAAGGACTGTCCGAACCGCTCCTCATCGAGGTAGAAGTAACGACCGAATGCCCGTACGAGGAACCCGAAACAGGCAAGTTCCCGTATAACATGTCGCTCTGCGGACAAGTCATGATCGGCGATGCCTTTGACACCGACCCGGAGGACAAAGTCATTGCCCTCTACAACAATGAGTGCGTCGGTATGGCGAATGTGGACTTCGACAATGTGACCAACAAGTCCAGAATCTACCTCACCGTCTTCGGCGATGATAAGATGAACCGCAAGCCGATCCAATTCCGCTTGTGGCAAGCCTCCACAGGAAAAGTCTATGACCTCTCCCCGAACTGCGACATCGTCTTTGCGCACGGCGCAGTGTACGGTTGCGGAGACAACGAACTCGTCATCCTTACAACCAATGGTAACGAGCGGCAGACCATCAAACTGAATGCGGGATGGAACTGGACGTCCTTCAACCTCGACCTCCGTCAATACGTAGCGAAGATCGATAAGATCATGACGGCAGATCAACCCTGGATGGAAGGCGACCTCATCAAGAACCCCGCGACGCGTAACTTCACCGTCTATTCCGATTCCTTGGGCCGATTCGTGGGAGACTTCGACTACTTGCGCTATATCTACACCTATATGATTTATAGCCGGGACGGCAACACGATGCATATCAGCGGAAATAACCTGCCTGCCGACTCGATGTATGTCACGGTTGCCGGCAACGGTCAGTGGAGCGCACTGCCCTGTCTGCTCCGCGAAGCGACGCCGCTTCAGAAAGCACTCGGCGACTACTACGACCATGCTTCGCAAGGCGACCTCATCAAGGCGCATAACCGCTTCGCGTACTTCTCTGAAGACAAGAAGTGGGTAGGGGACCTTACTTCGCTCCGTCCGGGCGAAGGATACTTCCTCCGCCGCTTGGCACCGGGCAACGTGAAGATTCGCTTCTTTAACTCACCTAGCAGCGCAAGCGGTCTAACACAGAAGCGGTCTGTCAGTGCTAACGGTCTGGCAGGCGAAGCCGGTCTCTATTCCAATCCACAAGCAGCTACCAACATGACAATAATAGCAAGAGTGGAAGGATTAGCGATTAGCGATTATCGATTAGAGGTATTCGTAGGCGAGGAAATGGCGGCGAAAGCTACGCCGCTCACGATTGGCGAGGAGACCTACTACTTCCTTACCATTCAGAGCGACCAAGTCGGCGAACTGCGCTTTGAGTTGGACGGACAGAGTTTAACGCCGGAAGAAGGAACGATTCGTTATACGGCGAACGCCCACGCCGGCTCTCTCAAAGCACCGGTACTTCTGCGTCCGGCCGATGATACCGGTGTCTATAAAGTCATCGAAAACGATCACGTAGTAATAATCCGAAACAATGAGAAATATGATGTCACAGGTAAAAAACTCTAAGTTCTCCATCCTCTCAGGGAGGGTTGTGGTAGGCCTTTTGCTCCTTATCGCTCTTACAGGCTGCGAGGCAGCAGATCCGTTTGTGGACCCGGGTGATACGCCGGATCCCCATTGGATGATC
This sequence comes from uncultured Bacteroidales bacterium, assembly GCA_900320865.1. GTDB lineage: Bacteria > Bacteroidota > Bacteroidia > Bacteroidales > Paludibacteraceae > Colicola. The sequence continues at coordinate 12,924 of ONTT01000032.1, forward strand.
ACGGTAGAGAACGACATGACCTCTTCCATGACGGTCATCGTCAAAGTGTCCTTCGCCGAACAAGCAGGAACCCTCGCGGCGTTTATCGGCAACGACTGCTGCGGAGTGGCCACATCGGAAAACTATATTGACGGCCTCTATTACCTTTATATCTCGCCTTCGGCGCAAGGAGAGGATGTCCAATTGAAGTTCTATTCCCCGAACCTCAAACGTATCTTTGAGGCCAAGGAGACCTTCCCCTTTGTCAACGACGACCGCCTCGGTTCACCCTCCGCTCCCTACACCCCGGATTGGAAAGTAATGGAATAACCGTTGTGGCTCAAACAAAGAGCCATAGTTCACCCCAAAAGGAAGCGACCCATTCGGATCACTTCCTTTTTCTTTTGCTATCATGCAGAAGACCATCACTATGATGGTTGGTGTCCAATATAGCGATGTACCGCGACTTCTAAAGAAACAGTTTTCAAAGAAGTAATACGAGGATAGTAACCGCGATGTGGCGATTACACCGAGGTCGATGGGCACATCTTCCGCAATTGAGCAAGGGCAGCGCAAGCTGCTCTTTGACTCATTTTGTCCCCTTTTATTTACATTTTGGGGACAAAATGAAGTTTTTTATTATTTTTCTTTTTTTTTCTTTTGGTTCATTTCTTTTTTCTTTCTCCAGGGGGTAAGCCTTAACCGGCAAATTTGAGAAAATCGCAATAAAACTTGCATATCTCGCAAAAAAGTTGTACCTTTGCAGTCGCTTTGGAAGGAGACGCCGAGATTGTCTTGCAGCCCCGATTGATGAATTTGACAATATCGCGCAACCATTGATATGACTCAGAAACAGAAAACAGTTCTCGGCTTTGCAGCCGGAGTGGCGGCGGGTGTCTCGTACGGACTGAATCCGCTGTTCGGCAAACCGCTCTTGGACGGCGGCGTGCCG
>ONTT01000035.1 GCA_900320865.1 uncultured Bacteroidales bacterium
GCGATATTGCTGTTTGTCGGCATCGCGATGTTTAATCGAAAGCAGAAATATTTTATTGACACGATATAAATTTATTTAACCCGATCAATATGAAAGAGTACCAATTGAAAACCAAGATGAAGTCCTATCAGTGGGACGAGTTGTCTGAAGAACAGCGCGAAGTGGTAGCTATCGCAAAGGAGCAAATCCGGCATAGCTATTGCCCGTACAGCCATTTCCATGTAGGAGCAGCGGCGAAATTAGCGAACGGCGTAGTGATGCGCGGTGCGAACCAAGAGAACGCAGCTTATCCGAGTGGTCTGTGCGCAGAGCGTACTGCTCTTTTTGCAGCCGGCGCTCAGTATCCGGATCAACCTGTTGTACGTTTGGCTATTGCGTGCTATACCGATGGCCATTTCACCAAGGAACCCGGTTCTCCTTGCGGCGCATGCCGTCAAGTGATGCTGGAGACCGAGCACCGCTATGGTGGTAAGATGGAAGTGCTGTTGTACGGCGAGGATGAGATTTTTGTCTTTGACTCCGCAGCAGACCTGCTTCCGTTGATCTTTGTCAGCGAGAATCTGAAAGGTTAAGGTGTACCCGACATAGGTGAGAGTAGTTAAGAAAATAGATATCTATCTGCTGCGGAATTTTCTGTGGCTCTTCTTGGCTACTTTCTTCATTGCAATCTTCATCCTGCTCATGCAGTTCATGTGGATGCATGTGAATGACCTGGTAGGTAAAGGCATCAGTCTCGGCGTCCTCTCAGAGTTTTTCATCTATGCTACGGCTTCTGTAGTACCTCTGGCGCTGCCCTTGGCTATCTTGCTCAGTTCTCTGATAGCCTTTGGTAACTTGGCGGAGAAAAGCGAACTGACGGCGATGAAAGCCGCGGGAATATCCCTGTTCCGTATCTTACGTCCTTTGGCCATTGCAGTTGCCATCCTCAGCGTCGGGGCGTTCTATTTCAGCAATAACGTGCTGCCTAAGTCGCAAGCCAAACTATGGGCACTCATCTTCTCCCTGCGTCAGAAGAGTCCGGAACTGCAGATACCGGTAGGGGAGTTCTACGATGAGATACACGGATATAATATCTATGTGCGCAATAAGACGAGAGACGGTGACCTGCTGAATTTGATGATCTATGATTATTCTTCCGGATTTGAGGATGCGAAGGTGATGGTAGCCGATACAGGGCGTTTACGCACCAGTACGGATAAACAATTTTTGGTGCTGGATCTTATCAACGGCGAAGCCTTTGAGAACCTCAATAAGAAGCAACAACGTGCCACCCGTACCACCCAAAATATACCGTATCGGCGCGAGACGTTCAGTCATAAACGACTCATCATCGATTTCAATACCGATTTCAATCGCTATGACGAATCCATCCTCGATGACCAGCATGTAAGTAAGAATGTAGCGCAATTGTTGCACTCTATCGACTCGGTCGAACATGTGTCCGATGCGCGTTGTAAAGAACAAAGTGACAAACTGATCAAAGAGCGTTATTTTGGTCGCGAAGGTACGCGAACAGATGTTATTCTTCCGGTCACACTCTCTTCGGAGGATGTAGAGCGCTATAATTTAGACTCACTGTGGGCGCATCTCTCGCTGACGAGAAAGAAACAAGTATATTCTATAGCGCAGGAGAAAGCACGTAATTACAGGGACCAGATTGAGTACAATGCCATCTTGTTAGAGGACACCGAGCGCTATGTACGCAAGCATGAGATAGAACTCTACCGTAAGTTCACGCTGGCCTTTGCGTGCCTCATCTTCTTCTTCATCGGTGCTCCGCTCGGAGCCATCATACGGAAGGGTGGGTTAGGCGCACCGGTGGTGATCTCGGTCATCCTGTTTATTATCTATTATATCATCGATAACACGGGATATAAGATGGCGCGTGAGGCCTTGTGGCCCTGTTGGGCGGGTATGTGGCTCAGTTCGTTTGTGCTGCTGCCTACGGGTATCTTCCTTACCTACAAAGCCGCGACCGACTCACCGCTCTTTAACCCCGACGCATGGGTGATCGCGTGGAAGAAGATGGTGAACAAGGTGCAAGAGTCAAAATGGTTTCACCAAGTGAAACAACAAAAGAAAAGCTTATGAAAATAAACACGATACAAGAAGCATTAGAGGACTTCCGCGAAGGTAAGTTCGTCATTGTGGTGGACGATGAGGATCGCGAGAACGAAGGCGATTTCATCATCGCGGCAGAGAAGATCACCCCGGAGAAGGTGAATTTCATGCTGCAGCACGGACGAGGTGTCCTTTGTTGCCCTATTACAGAACAGCGTTGTGCGGAATTGGACCTGATGCACCAGGTAGCTAATAACACCTCGATGTTAGGTACACCGTTCACGGTGACAGTAGATAAACTCGAAGGTTGTACCACAGGTGTGTCTGCGGCCGACAGAGCCGCTACGATACGCGCTTTGGCGGACCCGAAGTCTAAACCCGAGACCTTTGGTCGACCGGGCCATATCAACCCGCTTTATGCGAAAGCAGGAGGTGTGCTGCAGCGGGCAGGACATACCGAAGCCGGTGTGGACTTGGCGCGCTTAGCCGGACTCTATCCGGCAGCTGCCCTCATCGAGATAATGAATGCCGACGGCACCATGGCACGCATGCCCCAACTGCAAGAAGTAGCACGCGAATTCGACCTCAAGATCATCACCATCAAAGATTTAATTGAGTTCCGCTTAAATCAAGGTGAGAGGTTAAAGGTGAAAGGTGAAAGGGGAGAGGTGATTAGTGAAAGCTCGCTCGTGGAGCGCGGCGAGACAGTGTTCCTTCCTACGCAACATGGTGAGTTTATGTTAACGCCTTTCCGTGACCTGACGACGGGTCTCGAGCACGTAGTGCTCACCAAAGGGGAGTGGACTAAAGACGAACCGGTCTTATGCCGTGTACACTCCAGTTGTATGACGGGCGATATATTCGGCTCCCTGCGCTGCGAGTGCGGCGAACAACTCACCAAAGCCATGCAACTCATCCAGGCCGAAGGAAAGGGTATCCTCGTCTATATGAACCAAGAGGGTCGTGGAATAGGCCTTATGAATAAGATACGCGCGTATAAGTTGCAAGAGCAGGGAGAAGATACGGTGGAAGCAAATATACACCTGGGTTTCCGTCCCGATGAACGCAACTACGGCATCGGCGCGCAGATTTTGAATCAAATGAACGCTCATAAGCTTCGTTTATTGACCAATAATCCCGTCAAGCGCGTAGGCTTGGAGAGTTACGGCATTGAGATCGTGGAGAACGTGCCGCTGGAGATAGCGCCTAATAAATGGAACAGACGCTATATGCTAACAAAAAAGGAAAAAATGCACCACGATTTGAAACTGGTATAGTGTTTGGCACGGTATTTGAACAATGAAGAGTAACTAGGCCCCTATGACCATAGTTTTCCTGGAGCCCTAGTTATAATAACCCTTTAAAACATTACAATTATGAAACGATTAACTACACTTCTGATGGCGCTGATGCTGATGAGTGCAGCGCTATGGGCAGACGAAACGATCACGGTTTCGGCCAACAGTTCTGACATCTCTGAGGGTCTCGATCTGAAGGTTGTAGCGAAGCTATTTGCAGAGGCTAAGAACCTGGAAGAGTTCGAGACGATGCTCAACAACCCTGACAGCGCTTTCTGTAATCTCGATCTCAACGGAGACGGTGAAGTAGATTACTTGCGCGTGGTAGAAACGGGTGAAGGCAACAAGCGTCTGATCGTGCTGCAGGCGATCCTCGCAAAGGATATCTATCAGGATGTTGCCTCGATCTATGTAGAGAAGGATGAGTCGGATGTTGTTTCCGTTCAGGTAATTGGCGATGAGTACGTATATGGTACCAACTATATCATCGAGCCGGTATATGTTTACCGTCCTGTTATCTACGATTGGTTCTGGAGCGACGCATGGTATGCTTGGCATAGTCCTTGGTATTGGGGCTATTGGCCGGGTTGGTGGTACGCTCATAGCTGTTGGGCACACGATTGGTACTGGCATCACTGCTATGCATGGCATCATCACCACCACTGGTGCTCTTTCCGTCCGGGACGTCACGTTTACTACGGCTATCATGAGTTGCGCGGCGGTGTAAGTCGTAGAGACTATGCTACAGCAAATCCGGAGCGTTCGTTCGAGCGCCGTAACGCAGGTCTGGTAAACGCACGTGAGATTCGTGGTACCAGTGTTCGTTCGCAAGCCGGCGGTAGTGCACGTCAAGCTGTAGCTGGTCGCGAAGGCGCAAGTTCGGTTCGTGAGTCCGCTACCAGTGGTCGCACCTATGGCAGTTCGAACACAGCAGCTAGCCGTTCACAAAGCGCATCCGTTCGTGCAGGTGGTACCAGCCGTTCAGAGAGTGCATCCGCTTCTCGTGCATCGGCTACAGAGCGCAGCCGGACGGTAACGACGACCCGCAGTTCGGCAAGCAGTGCATCCACGCGTAGTACCGGCGGTTCTACCCGCAGCACCAGTACTTCTGCATCGCGCGGTTCCGGTAGTTCAAGCAGTTCGACCTATTCGAAGTCTGCAGCTACACGCAGCACGAGTGGCAGTTCAGGATATAGCCGCAGTACCAGTGCTTCTCGTAGCACCTATAGCGGTTCGAAGAGCAGCAGTAGCAGTTCGCCCTCTCGCAGTTCCAGCAGCAGTTCCTACGGTAGCAGCCGAAGCAGTAGCAGCAGCTCGTACGGAGGCTCTCGCAGTAGCGGCAGCACCTATAGTGGCTCCAGCCGAGGTGGAGGAGGTTCCTACGGAGGCGGCAGTCGCGGTGGCGGCGGTGGTAGCCGAGGAGGCGGTAGCGTAAGACGCTAAGCATAAAAAGGTGGTCAATTCAACATTGATCACCTTTTTCTTTCTTCTTTTTTCTTTCTTCTTTGAGCGAAGCGGTCTAATTAATGTGCTTCCAGCATATTCTTCGGGTCCAAGAGTTGATCGAGTTGTTCTTTGCTCATCAGTTCGTGCTCCAGCACTAAGTTATACACGCTCTTGCCGGTCTCCAAGGCCTCTTTCGCGATCTTGGTGGATGCTTTATAGCCGATGACGGGGTTCAGCGCGGTGACAATACCGATGGAGTGCTTAACGGTCTCTAAGTTATGCTCACGGTTGATGGTGATGCCGTCGATACACTTCGTGCGCAGGATCTTCATCACGTTCTGCAACCAGGTGATGGACTCGAAGATACACTCGGTGATGATCGGTTCCATCACGTTGAGTTGCAACTGACCTGCCTCGGCAGCAAAGGTCACAGCGGTGTCGTTGCCGATCACTTTGAAGCAAACCTGGTTCGTTACTTCCGGAATAACAGGATTCACTTTGCCCGGCATGATGGAACTACCCGGAGCCATCGGCGGCAGGTTGATCTCATGCAAGCCGCAACGAGGACCGGAAGCCATCAGACGCAGGTCATTACACATCTTACTCAGTTTAACGGCCAAGCGCTTGAGCGAAGCGGAATAGCTGACGTACGCACCTGTATCAGGAGTAGCCTCAATCAGGTCGCTGGCTAATACGAACGGTTCGCCGGTCAGTTCGCACATCTTCTTGATGCACAACTCGGCATAGCCTGCAGCGGCATTCAAACCCGTACCGATAGCCGTACCGCCCATGTTAATCTCATAGAGCAGCGTCACGTTACGCTCAAGGTTCGCGATCTCCTCTTCGAGGTTGTTGGCGAACGCATGGAACTCCTGTCCGCTCGTCATAGGTACAGCATCCTGCAACTGGGTACGACCCATCTTGATGGAGTCGCTGAACTCATCGCCTTTCTTATGAAGCGAATCAATAAGCTGTTTCAGTTCGGCCTCCATACTGCGGTTCATACGGATGAACGCATAGCGGAAAGCAGAAGGGTAGGCGTCATTGGTACTCTGCGCGCAGTTGACATGATCGTTCGGCGAGCAGTATTGGTATTCGCCGCGACGATGCCCCATGAGTTCCAGCGCACGGTTAGCAATCACTTCGTTGGCGTTCATGTTAATCGTTGTTCCGGCACCTCCCTGAACCATGTCGGTGGGGAACTGGTCATGCATTTTACCATCAATCAGTTCGCGGCAAGCCTGTGCAATAGCGGCGTAGATCTCATCGTTGATGACGCCTAACTCATGGTTGGCTTCTACGGCGGCTAATTTGATATAGGCCATGGCGATGATGTACTCCGGAAAATCAGACATCTTCAGGTTCGAAACCTTGTAGTTGTTGATTCCGCGTTGTGTTTGTACACCGTAGTACGCCTCTAAGGGTACTTCCAGTTCACCTAACAGGTCAGACTCCAAGCGTACCTGATGAACTTTGTCTGGATTTAAAAATGATTTGCCCATGTTATATAGATTTTAATTAACTTTCGACTATTAACTATTAACTTTTAACTATTAACTTTTAACTTTTAACTTTGTATTAATGATTTTACGAACTCTACGCGGTTGAAGACCTGCAGGTCTGTCATCTGTTCGCCCAAACCGATATAACGAACAGGAATCTTAAACTGATCGCTGATACCAATCACGACACCACCTTTGGCCGTGCCGTCTAACTTTGTAATAGCCAGGGACGAAACCTGGGTGGCGGCGGTGAACTGACGAGCCTGCTCGAAGGCATTCTGCCCTGTACTGCCGTCCAGCACCAACATCACATCGTGCGGTGCGTCGGGCACCACTTTCTGCATCACGTTCTTGATCTTCGTCAACTCGTTCATCAGGTTGATCTTGTTATGCAGACGTCCGGCGGTGTCGATCAGTACCACATCCGCGTCGTTTGCTTTGGCGGACTGCAAGGTGTCGTAAGCCACCGAAGCGGGGTCTGAACCCTGTTGCTGCTTGACCACCGGCACTCCTACGCGTTCACCCCAGATACATAACTGCTCTACGGCTGCTGCGCGGAACGTGTCCGCTGCACCTAAATAGACCTTCTTCCCCGCCGCTTTGTATTGGTATGCCAACTTTCCGATGGTAGTGGTCTTACCTACACCGTTCACACCCACCACCATCACCACGTAGGGCTTAGCTGGCAGCGGCGCGGAGAAATCAGGTACGTCGGCTACGTTGTTCTCTTGCAGTAACGAAGCGATCTCGTCCACCAGCAGGGCGTTCAGTTCACTCGTATTCACATATTTATCGCGTTTCACACGCTCTTGTACACGCTCGATGATCCGCAGGGTGGTCTCCACACCTACGTCGGAAGTGATCAACGCTTCCTCTAAGTTATCCAGTACATCGTCGTCAATAGTGGACTTACCCGCTATGGCGCGACCGATCTTACTGAGCACAGACTCTTTGCTCTTCTCCAGACCTTTGTCGAGTGTCTCTTTCTTCTCTTTGTTAAATAATCCAAAAAATCCCATATCTTTTTACACTTTACACTTTACACTTTACACTTTACACTTTACACTTTACACTTTTAACTCGCATCTTTTTATAATCCCGTCGCGCTTCGAGAACGGCTTTGGCGCTTCCTTTCTTGCCCTGCAGCAGGAAATGCAGCGCCGCTACATAATCCAATACGCAGCGTATCGCCAGCACGCACCAAGGGAAGCGCCGGTTCTTATAGATCATCACGAGATTATTGCGGAAATTGAGGTACGTCTTCCGGGGATTGTCGTAACTCAGACTCCCGCCGCCCAAGTGATACACCGTACTCTGCGGCACGCAGGCCAATTTCCATTTCTTATTGCGCATCCGCCAGCAAAGGTCAATCTCTTCCATATGAGCGAAGAACGAAGCGTCCAAGCCGCCTAACTCCTTATATACTTGCGTACGCACGCACATACAAGCGCCCGTGGTCCAATCCACCTCGGCGATCGTATCGTATTGTCCTTTATCTTTCTCTACGCGTCCCCATTTACGACCCCTGCAGGACGGATAGCCTAACCAACTGAGGTATCCTCCGGCAGCACCGGCGTACTCAAAATACGCTTTGTCTCGCCAACTGCGGATCTTCGGCTGCACGGCTGCCACCTCCGGGTGCGCATCCATATAGTCGAGTAGGGGAGTAAGCCATCCTTCCGGTGTCTCCACATCCGAATTGAGCAGCACCACATATTCGCTGTCCACCTGATCTATGGCGCGGTTATACCCCTCGGCAAATCCGTAGTTCTGATCCAGCACGATGGTCTTCACGCTCGGAAACTCCTTGCTCAGCACCGCCAGACTCTCATCCGTACTGCCGTTGTCCGCCACGATCAACTCGACGTCTCGACTCTCGACTAACGACTTCACCACCGACGGCAGATACGTCCGAAGCATCTCTGCGCCATTCCAGTTTAATATGATTACACTACATTTCATTGTTTGCAATACGCAAATCGGTTGTGGCTCCAAAGCCATAGTTCGGGCTGCTCCAGGATATTCTGCTCCAGCGCCTTGGCGTACGTCCGTGTGATCTCGCCTTCGGCCGTCTTACCCGGCTCAGCCGCCAGCACCCGAAACGCACAGCGGTAATACCCTCTCTTCTCGCGCGTGATATAGGCATAGAACACCGGATAGCCGAATCGTTTGCCGATCATCTCGCCGCCGTCCAAGAACCCCGTCTCGTGATGCAGAAAATCCACCCACGTGCGCGTCACTTCCGGTCGCGGCTTCTGGTCGCTTATCAAGCCAATGGTCACGGGCTTCCCCTCCTGACGGTATTTTACCAACTCGCGTAATATCCGCTGTTTCTCGATACAAACCCCTCCGCGTTTGCTGCGAATGGCGTTCATCAGTTTGTCCGCACCGCCATTCTTCTGCTTTCGATACACATTTACTTCCGTTACGCCCGGGCTCACCCACTGCTGCACAGACGCCATCCATTCCCAGTTGCCTAAGTGCGCTAACATGAATATTCCGCCTCCGGCGGCATCCACCAAGCGGTTCACTTCCTCCATAGGTTCGAACTGCACCCGCTCCCGCATCTCCTCGTCGGAACAGCGATAGCCGTAGATACTCTCCACGATCGTGTAGCAGAACTGATGATAGAACCCCTTGGCCATCGTCTTGCGCTCCGCCGGACTCTTGTCCGGAAAACACTCGGCGATATTCTTCGCTACCATCCGCCTCCGATAACGTACGAGGTAGTACATCGTCGGATAGAGGATCCAATCGGCGAACCAATAATGCACGCCTAAAGGCAATCTACTCAGAACAGAGGCGCAAGAAAGTAGCATATATAACTTAAAGCGGTTACAATCGGAGCCGCTAATAAGATACTGTCGAATCGGTCTAATACCCCGCCGTGTCCGGGAAGGAAGTTTCCGGAGTCTTTCACGCCTATTGCCCGTTTCATGAGACTCTCCATCAGGTCGCCTAACGTACCGAAGGCACTCACCATAAAGCCGAAGAGCGCAGCTATCATCTTACCGTACTGACCTACCACGATCTCGTCGAACCAGCCGAAGCGATGGAGGATGAAGGCAGCACCTATCGTAAAGGCAAAGCCGCCAAACAGACCCTCCCAACTCTTCTTGGGACTCACGTGAGGTATCATTTTATGATTCCCGTTCTTGCGTTTTGCCGTCAGACTACCTACGCAGTAAGCACCCGTATCGTTCACCCAAATCAGCACAAACAGCGCTAACAGCAACCATTTATCCAAGAAATAGAGCAGCATCAGCGTCGCCAAGGGTAGGGCAATCATCACTTGAGAAATCAAGAAATTACCCCAACTCTTCAGCGGGTCGCCCGAGTGGTTCCATATCTCATCCAGCAGCGTAATCACCACGATCGGCAAATACGCGATACTCATGATAAACCCGATGGAAAAATACTCCCGCTCCCCTTCCGGATTGCGCCAGGCGAAGCAGAACACCACCAGCCAAAGGGCAATGGTGGCCAATAGCGAGAACATCCGCAGCGCACGAGGCGACTGCATCAAGCGGTTAAACTCATCGATCGCCAGCAGGCATATGATAAAGAATAAACAGCAGCATACGTAGGGATTCCAGAGGATAGAACCCACTACGCATCCTACGAATACTGCGCCGCTAAGGCTTCGTTTAACTAATTCCGTCATATTACTATTCGTCGCCTCCGCCTTGGTCAGTCGGATTGAGTTTCAGAACCAGCGCTTTCTTATCGCCCGGCTCTACCCAGATACGTTGTTCCTCGCTGGCGGGCTCATCTTGCTTGTCGAATGCACGGAAGGTGAAGTAAGCACCCTCGTCATCATAACCGGCAGGACCGAGATCCTCGAGCGTCTTCAACTCAAAATGAGCTACTCCGGCGGCATTGGTCTCGTGCTTCTCATCTGCATTTTGCAGATAGGATGATGAGGAGTTGTTAAAACGTCCTACCATCACGCCTGCTACAGGCTTCTCATTCTGATCTTCTACGGTTACATCTACTGTAGCCTCTGTCTTAATCGGATTACATGCAATAGCCAGCATTGCCAGCATGGCCATGCAAAATACCTTGATCTGTTTCATTCCAATAAAATTATTCGTTATATTCATTTTGATAATTACTTTCAAATTCGGGCACAAAAGTACAAAAAATATTGCATATATGCAAATTTTTATGGATTTTTTTTAATTCGTCCTTTTTTGTCACTATTTTTTTCGAAATTGTCATTGTGTATATGCGCTAAATGCAGTATTTTTGCACCCGAATTTTGTAAAAATTTTTCATGTAATTGGGGACTCTCGCAACTGTGAAGCTGCGGGAGTTTTTTTGTTGTACCTTTGCAGCCGCATTTAGCATGGTACTTTTTTGAACAACTTCAAGCAATAATGTACCATGCCAACACTTTAAGCATGGTACTTTTTAGGGAAAAATTTAAGCAAAAATGTACCATGCTATACCAAGAAAGCGTCCGTGGAACAATGGGCGTTTTTTTTGTCTGTTTCTAATCCTTGCTCAAAAAAATAGGGCATTTATTTGCACATGTCAAAAAATCTTTGTACTTTTGTGGCTGATTTGATATGAAGCGGTGGGGATACATAGTATTGTTGTTGCTGGCCGGAATGGTCGGACAGGGCTGTTCGTCGCGTGCTATACACGAGGCGGAAGCCGTCGTGGCGCAGGCAGACAGCCTATGGCAAGAAGGGAAGATGTATGGAATAGATGAAGGCGATAGCCTCTCCCTCGCGCAAGCCTACAAGACGCTCTCTGACTATCGATTCCTTTCATCTTCCTCCTTTCATTTTTCATCTTCTTATGCCCATGCCTGCTACCATTACGGCAAGCTGCTGCGCGCGAAAGACGATCCGGAGAACGCGATGCAGTGCTTCATCAACGCCACCCACTCCCGCACGCGCGACTACCATATTTTAGGAAGAGTATATAGCAATATGGGCTCCATCTGCCATCTGGCGGGAGAATTCCAACTGTCATATGATATGTATGAGAAGTCCGCAAATTGTTTTCTTGCAAATGGAGACACGTTGAGTTATTACTATGGACTTAATGATATGGCGTTTGAGAAAGCCATGCTTGCCGACAAAGAGTCTTGCATA
>ONTT01000036.1 GCA_900320865.1 uncultured Bacteroidales bacterium
AGGCGATGCAGTACTCGTTGAAGGTCTTGAGGTCGCCTGTCTCGTTGAAGGCAATCATCTTCTCGATGGCGAGTTTCTGGGCATCGTTCTCCGCATATTTGAGCGCCTCTTTGAGCCAGAAGACGATATGCTCGAGGGCTTCGGAATAGAGTCCGCCTACTTTATAAACGCGCTCCTCAATCTCGCCGTTGTCGTTCTTCACGAGCTGTGAGTTCAAACCGATCCATTTCGGTTCGGGGCTGTCATCTTTGTGGAGAGCGTACCATTTCTCCGCCTCCGCCTGAGTGACGCCTTCGCCGTAGTAGTTGCCGGCGGAGCAGAGGACGAGATCCACACCATCCTGCGCGGTCGTGCGCTTCGCCATGATAGCAGGGTCAAACATCACAGGGATGATCTCCTCGTCATAGGCGATACCAGCTTCTGCACAGGCGTTGACGAACCACTCCTCGGAGAACTCCGGCAGGAACTTATCCTCGGAATAATGATGGTGGATGCCGTTGGAGAACCAGACGCGTTTGAGGTAGCGTTCGAAGGCGGCGAACTCGTCCGTGTTCTTGTCGTACGGATAGTTGAGGTAGAGCGCCTCCAACGCACGACGGATACGGAGGTTGTAACGGCCGTTCTGGTCAAAAAGGATGTCGCGTCCCCAGAGGGCTGCTTCGGAAAGGCAATACACGAGCTGCTTCTGCTGCAGGCTCAACGAATCGAACTCCGGCACGTCGTAGCGGAGTATTTCCAGGTCATAAAACTTATCCACGTTGTATTGGAAGGATTGTTGGTCTTGTTCGTGCTTGCGGCAACCGGAAAGGCAGATAGCCGACAGAGCGAGAACGAAGAAAGGTAAATAAAACTTTTTCATATGCTTTTGTATTTGCGGGTGCAAAGGTAGTGATTTTTTTCGAGATATGCAAGAAATGGCACAAAAAAAGCGCCACGAGGACGCTTTTTTAGATACTTCACAGCGGAAATTATTCCTTCACTACGCGGCCGTCCATGGTATAGAGGCGGTCTTTCGCGCGAACATAAATGACATTGTCCCGCATGATGAGTTGTGCATTTTCGCGACCGGGAGTAGCAACGGATTCCACGCCCTGCGAAGATTTCTTCGTATATTTATAGATCGGTGGATTGCCGTCGTCGGCATCAGAGGTGGTGTAGAAAGTGGTCGAATCGAGCCAGCAAATCGCTTCTCCCTGCCACTCTGTCACGTTATAGCATTTGAGGGGCTGCGGATGGCGTTCGCGGGTCAGGGTCTGAGCCACCGACTCGCCTTCCTGCCGTTCCCAAAGCAGCACCCAGCAATACTTAGCAACGATATTATTATGGTTCTTAATAAGAATATACTTTCCATCGGGCGATATATCTGCGCCGGTGACAAGGTGGAAACCTTGGAAGGGTTTGTTGGTCTCGCTATAGCCGAGGTCCGATTTCACACCGAGGTCGCAGACATACGTGAGCGTCTGGGTCTCATCGCCGTAGTCCAGGCGGAAAGGCAGCGAGAAGACCTGGCAGACATTGTAGTAAACCTTGGTGATGATATAGATCATCTGCTCGCGGTTATCGTACATGATGGCCTCGTTGTTATGATTCTTACCATCCGGATAAACGTACTTGATCTGCTGCGGCGTGACGGTTATCTCGGGGGCGTTAACCGGATCTATCGCCGGTTCGGGGAAATAGACCACCGAGTAATTACCATCTGTCTCTTCGTTATCTCCAAAAGCACCGATGAAGAGGTAGTTGGTGTCGTTGTACACACCACCGGACATATCCTCCCAATCCCAACGAATCGACTTGGTGAACTTCACCTTACATGCACGCTCCGCACCTTTCTCATCGGTTGCGATGATATATTTCACAGTCTCGTCGCTTTGCATCCAAATATATCCGGGAGTGACGCGGGAACACGCTATGCCGGAGACCTCGATGATGTTTTTGGAGATATCCAGCGTACCGCATTGTTTCTTTACCCAATCGGTATTCCACTCCAATGTATCACCGTAATACACTAATTGAGGTGCGGCATGGCACAAATCGATACATGTCAACAATAAAATAATTCCTAAGACCTTTTTCATAGCAATATTTATTTCGACAACGCGTACATAGCGAAAGCGGCACAACAAATGCCGGCTATCTGTAGCGGGTTCGGGATGACGGAAAGGATGATTAGCGACAGCAGGACCGTCACCATCGGTGAGAGACCCTCCATCGGAGAGACGATAACGGCTTTTCCGTAACGGTACGCATAGACAAGTGTGAGCGCACCGATGGAATTGAGTATCTGGATGCCGAAGCAGCCGAGGCTGGTAGAAGCCGACTCCTGCGCAGCGAAGAAAGCTGCTGCGTCGCCGTTCATATACCATGCCACGGGGATCAGCACCAAGCCTGAGAGCGCCATCCAGACGAAGATCGACTCCGCGTCCATAGAGTTGTTGGCAAACTTCATGAAGAAGCCCTGGATACCCCATGCGAAGAGCACGAGAATCGCCAAGAGGATCCACAGCCATCCGCTAACGGGGCTTCCCTCCTGCCCTGTCTCGAGAGAGAGCAGCAGGATAGCTATCAGCGCAACCACGATACCTGCCACCTGCCAGCGGGTCGCTTTCTCCTTGAGGAAGATAGCAGCCAAGGTGATGACAATCACCGGCGACATGGAGATGAACGGATAGATGATATAACTCGGACCGAGGGTCAGCGCCTTGAAGAGCACCAGCTGGCCGCCGGCACCTAACAGACCGACCGTACAGCCCAGCAGCGCCGATTTGGCGTCGTGCAGGAACTTGCCCTTGTTGATACAGAGCGCCACGATGGCGCACGGCACCATCGACAACGCCCAGAGGATATACACTACGGTATCAGGGATTCCGTTTTGGATCTGATAGCCGGAAAAAGCACCCCATACACCCCACGTAACAACAGTAATGAGGATAAAAAGAAGCCAGAGTTTATCTTTCATATTATTCTATAGTTATGGTTGTCAGGTAGTTATATCCGGTTGTCTCATCCCAACAGTTCTCGTTCGCAAGACGGATGGAGTAACGCGGGTTATTGCGCAGATTGGGTTTCGGGTCTGGCAGGTTAAGATAGAGTTTATATGTACCTGCCTGCTTCGGGCTGAAAGTAGCCTCCACGAATTGCATCTCGTCCGTAAACCAGAAGCGTGGATCGTTATCAGGAACAACGACGTAGCGGTCTTTCTCATTCGCCGTATTGACAAGAATCATCTCTATATCTCGCGGGTTTTTCGGAGAGGAAAAGCCCACGTTAACCAGCGACAATTTGACTTTCAATTCTTCTCCCGATTTCGGATTCTTCGTTGTGGCTACTTCTCTTCCCTCAAAGCGATAACCTATCTCATGCTTAATCTGATCCAAACAACCTCCAGACAACCATTTCGAGATGGTAGGTCGATAATAGTCATTATTGATATATCCGATATGCATCTTTAGAAATTGGTCTAATGTCTTTTCACATGATGCTTCCGATCCGGGAGGGCAGGATTCACCACCATAGATAGTGTATTTCGTATCCGCTTCCCAGTAGGGGCGTGTTACAGAATTAAAAGTACCTAAGTCAGAGCTATTTGCCATGATAGCATCATCGTGCGCAGCCACACGGGATTTTGCGGAGCCGTTGTATGCTTCCGCACGTGTGATTGTATCAGATGCCGAAATTCTCAAGCATTTCAATTTAAACAACGGCGTCCGGACGCAGACCATTCGTTCTTGCGGCAGGGCATCCAATAAGGCATTGAGCACATGGCGACGGCTCTCATAATCTTCGTCAGTAACAGGATTCTGCTTGAATCCGGTATATTTATCGCTGGTATAGTACCATTCTCCCCAAACACCTACAAAGCCGGCTTCCATCACAAAGATCACATCGGCGTATTCTTGCAGGATAGGTTTGATTTGTGCAATATGTTGGAGAACGAAATCTTCAGGTGCCTCTCGCGGGCTCTGATCTTCGCTATTAGTATAGGCAAAACGAAGCACACATTTGCAGCCGCCAAGACGTAACGCTTGCATGCTTTTGCGGACTGCGTCCAGATAAGACTCTTCGATGAGTTTATCACGATAATCCTCCATATAGAAATCAATATGGATGAGTGTATATCCGGCATTATAAAATGCCTTCACTGTTCCTTCCGTCAAAGGCGTAATACTATTACTATGGCATTCAAATGCTTTATGGAACCCACGTTCGGGATTGTTGAACAACTCATCAGAAACAGATAATGAGCGATGGAGCATACCATCATCAATCGGTTGAGGTTGAGGCTGAGGTTGTGGTTGTGGTTCTGGTGACTCACACGCAGTAAAAAGAACCGCGGCTAACAGAACAATATAGCAGAACGTATTCTTCATAAGAAGGCATTATTAAAAAACAGCCGTAAGCGGCTGCCCCGAAGGGCAGTCGCCTACGACAAATAAGATGATTAGTTCAGTTTAACTTGCAACATCGGTTGCGGATTATTAGAGCCATCGTCCGGGCTGATGTTAATCTGAGGCAGACTACCCGTCTCGCCACTCCAACCAGCATCAGAAGTGAACACACCCACATTGAACGCTTTCAGACCAGGAATAGCGGAACGAAGGATAGAACCTTCGAATGCCTTTACCCCAGAGCGAACCTCAACAACTCCAGATGCTTCGATGGCACCGGAGATATCCAGAGGATCAAACAACCATTCATCAGGAGTGCCACCTATCCATTGGAATACGCCTGCATCCTGATAACCTGCACTCGGAAATTCCGGATCATCATCAGGATACGGACTTCCTTCAATCAGGAGATCAACACCTGACGGGCTCCAAAGCCAAGTGTCCATACCTACTGCTGCATCGCCGTCAATATCAATCATCATGTCGATCGGTCCTACGATATTAACACCTTCCTCAGCCTCACCGTTAAACTCCATGTAGAAGTACACTTTCTTAGGATCGGAGATGAAACGAATCTTGTAAAGATTCTCTAAATAAGCCCAATCATCAACAGATGCCTCTGCTAATAATTCAGCAGGAAGATTGTTCCAATCTGCGAAGTCACCATCAATCTTAAGATTGAAGAGCGGTTTCTCTACTACTACAGTTTGAGAAATAGCTTTCTCTCCGGCTTTGTTCTTTGCTGTCAGGGTTACTTTGTAAGAACCCTCTGCAGCATACTCGTGAACAGGGTTCTCCTCTGCTGAGACAGCGCTACCATCACCGAAGTCCCATGCATAAGCCTCTGCATCCACTGATTGGTTGGTGAAAGTTACAGTTAAGCCCTCTACAGCATAGGTGAAACGAGCCTTCGGAGCATCACCTGCATTCTTGTCCTTGCAGGACGTTGCAAAGATTGCCATGAAAGCAATCACGCTTGCAAAAAGAATTTTTTTCATGTTGTTAGAAATTTAAAAATTAATAAATAAAACGTTTGATTTATTAATCACGGTTAATAACCGGGATTTTGCTCTATATGACTAACGGACGTCTCTACGTACGGAATTGGGTACTGAATCTTGTCCGCTGTATATTCGATCTCTTCCCACGGATGGATACCCGGGAAGCGGCGGTCCATAGTACGACGGTTACGATATACGTCAAACATACGATGTCCTTCCCAAGCCAGCTCCATGCGGCGCTCGTCCAAAACGATGTCCAACACGTCTGTATAACCATGCATATTACCGGAGAACATACCTGCCGCAGGAATACCGGCACGCGTACGGATTGCGTCAACATCTGCCAAAGCTGCTGCTGTGTTACCCAACTTTGCATTGGCCTCTGCACGGGTGATATACATAATAGGATTATCCTCTCGTCTTGATGGGAAATAGTTGAACAGACGAGCTGCGCAATCCTCTCCGTCGTAGGTAACGTAGTACTCGGTATATTCGCCATTGACGGTTTTTTCCTTAATGTTATAGCGTGTGCCTCCGATTTCGCAATACTTTCCTCCGGCATCCTCTTTAAGTGTTTCCCATTTGTTACTACGGAACGCTTTGTTTTCCGCTTTATAAGGGAAGAATACGGATGGTTTTCCGATCCATTTAGCATAATGGAGAGTATCGGTCTCTACCACCGGAACGATATACTTCATACGTATATCTTGCGGATAACGCTCGTAGAGGTTCATCAACGGAGCACTTGGATATACTTCGCCCCATCCTCCACCGTCGCCGTTATACATAGAGCCGATACTACCTGAACCGCGGCTCTCAATAGCGGTGTGTACGCAAGCGAACAAGGTTTCTTTGCTTGTTAAAGCGTTAGCGAAGTAGTGTTCATAGTCTCCATCCAGATTGGATGTCGGCTCGCTCATTGTAGCAATTACATCCAGCACTTTCTGATTCTCACCCATGTAGAGATATACACGCGAGAGCAGACCGAGAGCAGCGTCCTTGCTTGCATAACCGGGGTTGAATTTACCATCTCTTGATGTCATTAACTCTGCTCCCTTCTGGAGGTCTGCAACAACTTGATTATACACCTCTGCTACGGTAGCACGGGTGGTTTCTTCCGTATTCGTGCTGACGCGAAGAGGAACACCGGGATTATTTCCATTATTGATGACATACGGTTTACCGAAAAGATTAACCAGATTAAAATGCATCATGGCGCGAAGGAAATATGCTTCGCCCAAAATCTGATCATTCGATGCGGATTCGCCTTCTTTGACACCTTCTATGACCGTATTTGCCGAGAAAATGATCTTATATGAAATCCACCATAAATGGCTGGTATTCTTCATATTATCAAAATTCTTGTAGCAAGCAGCTTGGAACAAATGGTCGGATGTTTCTCCTGACAAACAAGTATTGTCTGCAGGGAACTCTGCCATCTGAAAATAATGGCGTACATACGTATTGCCGGATTCATAAGGATCTACATAGGCGTATTCCTCTTTCATCATGGCATAACAACCATTAATGACGCTCACCGGACCATCGTCTGATGAAAGTAACGCGTTACTGTTTAGCTCATCGCTTGGGAAGTAGTTGAGATCACAACTACTGAAACCGAGCATCATTCCGAGTGCAACGGTTAGATATATAGCTTTCGTTTTCATATTCTTCAAATTTAAATCAAAATTCTTAAATCTAAAATAATTCGTTAGAACTCGATCTCTATACCTCCTACGATATTGCGTGCAACCGGGTATTGGTCAACATACATACCTGCCGTATTGCCTCCGCTCGTCGAGATACTTACCTCCGGATCCATACCTGAGAACTTTGTAGCTGTTGCGATATTATCAGCCGAGATATAAACGCGGAGCTTGCGCATGTATTTCTTCGGAATGAGCGTAGCGCAGAAATCGTAGCCGAGAGTAATGTTTTTCAAACGGAAGAAACTGCCATCCTCCAGATAACGGGAAGATACTTTGTTAGACAGGTTATTTCCATAAAGCACGGCCCTCGGGTGAGTAGCTACATCGCCGGGAGCCTCCCAACGCTGCCATCCGAACTTATTATTCTCCATCGAATATTGGTTGAAGTCCGGGTATGCTCCATCGGAATCCAGAGATTCGCGGGTAGCGTTATATATCTTATTTCCGTAAGTAAAGCAAGTATTGATACTCAACGAGAGGCCCTTCCAACTAACCTGCGTATTCAAACCGCCTTGGAACAACGGAGTGGCCTTACCCACGGCATGGGGGTTCGTAGCGTTGTAGTCATTGGTCGTGGTCTTGTTGCCGGACGCATCCAATACATAATCGCCGTTACCGTCCACTACGTACCACAGCGGGTCACCGTTATCAGGATCGACTCCTGCCCACTCTCTCATGTACCAAGTGTAGATATCATGACCTTCCATAACCATTTGAGTAGAGTTGTAGCCTTGCGGGAATGGAGTATGGTTCGGCAACGAGATGACGCGGTTCTTATTGAAGCCGATATTGAAACCTATATCCCAACGAACGTCCTTAATCTTGAGTACTTGCGCATCAAAACGGAACTCTATACCTTGATTACGTACCGTTCCTGCATTTCTGGTTACGTATTGGAATCCGGTAGAAGGAGCTACCGGTACGTCCAAGAGCAGACCCGTGTTATCGGTGTTGTATAAATCGATTGACATGTCAAAGCGGTTGATGAAGGTAAGGTCAATACCTACTGCCGCCATGTTTGCGGTCTCCCAGCAAAGTGTCGGGTTGCTCAAACGAGACGGGATTGCTGAAGTGACATTGTTATAGGCTGCATTGAGGGCGTAGGTTGCCAGATACTGGTATGCCGGAATATTGTTGTTACCCGTGATGCCGTAGCTGGCACGCAGTTTCAAGAAGCTGACTACATCCTGTCCTTTCATGAACTCTTCATTACTAATCAGCCAGCTTGCCGCTACAGATGGGAAGTAACCCACACGCTTACCCGGCGCAAAGATTGAACTTGCCTCTGCACGGAAGGTAGCATTGATGAAGTAGCGTTTGCCATAGTCATAACCGGCCTGAATGAAAGTAGCCCAGCTGGCTCCCGGAACATAATAGCCGGAAGTCTCATAAGGCACCGCCGTTGCATTCAAGGCATCTACGCCTGCCGGCATTCCAGTACCGCCAGCAACGGTGTATTCGCTTTTCCAAACGCCGTATTCAAAGCCAACCATGCCATTAACAGAGTGAGCTCCCCATTGATGCTGAGCCTTCAAAATATTCGTCGTTCCGAACGAGTTCGATTGATCCAACGAGTTCTCCAGATAACCGGTCAGATGCTCCGGATGAAAGGTACGAGGATCCTCATACAGGTTCCATTTGGAGTTGCTATGTGAGAAACGGTTGCTGGATTGAAGCGTCAACCAATCCGTGATATGGAAATTGAGTTGCATATCGATTCCCATGGATAAACCTCCGCCCTTGGAGTAATCGTACTGGGCATTGTGCAGCGAGTTCCAACCGTTACGGGAATACCAAACACCTCCGGTATCCGGACGTTTCTTATTGGTGTCTATATATACAGGATTACCATCTGCGTCGTATGGGTTATCCCACGGCAGCTTATAGTAAGCATCATCCATCATACGCCATGAAGCATAACTCTCTGAGTTGGACTTATCAAAATAAGTTGCTACCTTCATGTCCAGCCACTTGGCAATCTCAGCATTCAGGTTCACACGACCGGAGAACTTCTCAAACTTGGTATTGAGGAACGTACCTTGCTGATTGTAGTAGTCAAACGATGCATAGTATCCGAGTTTCTGACCACCACCTGCTACAGAGATGTAGTAGTTTTGCGTGACGCCAATTTCTGTCCAGCAATTCAATCGGACGCTGGGTCTTGAATTGGTCGTTGTCATACATCGTCTGGTGGTAGTAGTACAACTCCTCAGATTCCATCAGGCGGAAATTGCCGAACAATGGTTGCGTAGAACCGGCTGTGGCACGCACATTGATACGGGGCTTCTCGTTGCGCTTACCGGATTTGGTAGTCACGACGATTACGCCACCGGCTGCGGCAGCACCATAGATACCCGTTGCACCGGCATCCTTAAGAACGGAGATGGTCTCTATGTCGTTGGGGTTAAAGGAACCACCCATGACACCATCGACTACATAGACGGGTTCACTAGCTGCGGTGATAGAACCTGTACCACGAATGCGAATCTCCGCATTGGCTCCCGGTTGACCGGTTGAGCTGCTGACCTGTAATCCTGCCACTTTACCTTGCAGCATCGTTCCGACGTCACTGGTCGTTACATCGGTTAAAGCATCTGCTGATACGGAAACAACGGCCGAACTCAACTCGGCTTTCTTTACCGCCGAATAACCCAGCGATACTACCTCTTGAAGCTGCAGTGCATCGGACTCCATGATAATATTCATGTTGTCCACCGCGCGAATCTCAATGGTCTTGTAACCCATGTAAGACAGCTGTAACGTCGCCTTGTCCGGAACGGACATCTCGAAATTACCGTCCAAATCGGTTACTGTACCAATCGTTGATCCTTTTACAAGAATACTCACACCGATCATCGGTTCCGAATTGTCGGCGTCAATAACCTTACCTTTTACGTGGATATCCGCGAAAGCCGACATCGCCACGATCAGGCTGAGAAAGATTGTCTGAAATCGTTTCATAGGATTAGTTATTTAGTTAATTGTTTGTTATTTTTCTACTACTTTCAGCAGGTAGCTTCTCTCAAAATGAGCATTTATCTTCGGCTCCGAACCCTTCACCTCGAACTCACGCGGTTCGTCCGCTGCGTACTCGATAGCCGTATAACTCTTCGCAGGATCCAGACCCTTCAGCTCCAACGTGCCGTCAAAAGCCGGATCATCATCGATATAGAAGGCGTAATACAGTGCTCCGTTCTGACGGATCACATGCGCCTCCGGGTAATCAAAGCCCCACGTATAGAGGTTCAGATACTCGCCGCGGGCGAGATTGTTCTCCTTGTAGATCTTCATCCATTTGCGAACCAGCGCCTCTTTCTCGTCCGTCAACAGGAACGGGCCTTCCGTCCAATCGGGATTGTCTTTCGGCCACGTGAACTTCGTTCCGATGACCGAACCCGTACCAATCTGCGAAGCGAAATCCTTACCGCCGTCCGTCAGCTCCACGTGGTCGCCGTAATAAGCGAGTTGTGGAGCCATCGCCGCATATGCCTTACGTTTCATACGAACCTGACGCGAACTCATCGGGTCGGAAGCCACCGCCTGGTTGATTTCCGGAATCAGGAAATAGTTCACCGCACAACCGCACGGACAAACCTGAATAACGGCATTCGGCTTCATCGCACGGGCTTGCTCATAGATCTTGCCAAAATAACTCGGCATCTGTTCCGGAGCGTCATAAGCGCTCTCCAGACCCGAAGCCTCGTTATAATCCGGCAGACAGCAGTTCAGGTGCTGGCCATCGATCTTCAGACCGTCGAAATTCCATCTGCGCAGGAACATATCCAACAGATCCGTCGTGTATGCATCAACCGCAGGATTCACTGGCGACAAGTACCAGCTGTCCCACCACGTGATATACTCGTGTGCCCACTCTTCGGTCTTGAGCAACATCTCTGGGTGTTCTTTCACGAGTTTCGTATCCGGATCCGCTGCCAGCGGAGCCCACCATAACTTGGCTTTCATGCCGCGTTTATGTACCTCGTCCGTGATATGACGCATGTCCGCATCGCCGCCGGGGAAATACTCGTTGGTATTCCAGTCGCCTTCCGCGATCTGATAGCCGTCGTCGATATCCACCCACGTGAATCCGAGTTCTGCTACCTTGTCCAGCGTACCTAAAACCATATCCATCTTAAACGGACGGCCGTAGCCCCATGCGCACCAGACAGGCTCAAACGCCTCCGGCTCACTCGGCTTCATCTCCACACCTTCGTTCGCCTGCATGTAATCCGAGAAGATACGGAGCGCGTTGAAATAATCACCCTCATGGCGTAAGCGGAATGCCTTGAAACAATGGAGTGTATCGCCCGTCTCCAACTCTACCGGTTCCGGCAGATCATAACGCAACGCCATCGTCACTTTGTTGTCGTACCGCTTCCATTCAACCGGCATGGAGATCATGCGGAGCACCGGTTCAAACAGACCAATCGCGATGCCGCCGTCTTTCTGCCAGAGATCCACTACCGGGATTCCTCCTCCGTAGTCGGAGTTGTTCATGCCTAAGTAGTTCTCTTTCGCAAATCCCTCTTGTACCGGCAGCACCCAGTCCATCCGGGCAGAAGTGCTGCTCGGCTGCAACGACCAAACGACGCTATCCTGCGCCTCTATCTCCGTCCGGCAAAGCTCATACGCCTTAACCGTCACCGGCTTGCCTTCGTTCACGAAATAGGTCTCCACAACCTCCAGACCCGCTACGCCTTCTATCGGCGTCACCGTCTGGTGCTTGCTCACTTTCAGTCCATTCTCGCTATAAGGGAAAGCACTCATCTCTGCTTCCGCACAAATCAATCGCTCACTCTCCGGCTTCGGCGAACAAGCATTCAGGAGAATTAAAAGACCAAATACTATGTACGAATATTTCTTCATAGGGTTCTATTTTTCTAGGATCCTAGGATTCTATGGCCCTAGGGTTCTAGTTTATTTATACTCCGTCAAAATCCGTTCTGCGTTATCGTGGTACATTTTCTTCAGTACCTCATCCGGCAGGTTAAATCCACTCAGCGCCCAATGATAGCCGTAATCCGGGATATAGAAATGCTCGTCATTCGACTCCAGCACGCGGAAGATCTTGCGATACATTTCCGGATCCATTCCATTATCCGTACCGAAAAGCACGCGGTCCTGATATTTAATAAGGAACTCGCGCGTCGCGCGCGGCGTGTGCGCGGACTCGGCCACACGAGCGGAAATATCAAAATACATATTCGGATACTTATCCAACAACGCTCCCAAACGCGGCAGGTCATGGTTCATATTCAAATAGTGGCAGGCAATGAAGATCGTACCCGGGTTCTCACGAAGCGCGTTCTCAAAGGTCTCCATCAGTTTGTCATAACCATAACAATTCGTTGTATCCACATGCCATGTTACCGCATTTACCAATCCGTCGTTCGTCTCGTCCATCGGCAGGTACATCCAGTACGGTTCTGCGATATGAATACTGATCGGCATCTTCAACTCACCGGCCTTGCGAATCAGCGGTTGAATACGCGGATCGTCAATATGAATTCCCGTTCCGTCACCCGGACGAGCGTACGTATCGCCTTCGCCCTTGTCGCCCAGCTCGCCAACACCGATAGCGCCCATCTCATGATAACGCTCCAGGGTCTCGCAAGCCTTCTGAATACCCTCTTCGCTCATGTCCGTGTAGTCGAAGCAGCACCAGAAACGGAAATGGTCTTTGTACGGACCATAAGCCGCTACATACTCCTCAAACGGCCTGCCAATCCACGAGCAATGCATCACTGCCGTGTTCAGTACGCCCACTTCATCCATCGTCTTGCACCATTGTGCAATCTCTTCCTCCGTCTCTGCGTAATCATGAGCGTGCATGTCGATAATATCAAACTTCGCACGCTCGATATACGTCACAGGGACATTGTCCACTACCGTCGGATTGAAATCCTTCAACAGAATGCCATCTACCGGAGAAGAATACTCCGATTGGGTTTCATTAGACTCTTGCTTTGCGCACGATACGAATGCCAAAGCCGCAACTGCTAAGATGAGTAAGGTATTTCTCATAGTGCATCGAATTTAATTCGGGTGCAAAGTTACAACTTTTTCGCAAATAATATACATATTATTCATATGCTGAAAAGCACATTTCTGCGAGTACATACATAACTGCTTATAAATAAGCCTCTTATGATCTTCTGTGCGCCATAAAAAGACCTTTCGAAATGTTTCGAAATCTTTGAGTAGAACTTTTTATTTGCATATTTCGAAAATATTTCGTACCTTTGCACCCGATTTCGATCCCATAACCCGTATGAATCTCTCATCCGCCAAAGAGCGCAGAGCGCTTATCTTAAAACAACTCGAGACCAAAGAAGAGGTCTTGGTTTCTGAATTGAGCAAGGAAACCGGTATTTCGGAAGTGACCATTCGTAAGGATCTAACCATCCTGCAAAACCGCAAACTCCTCATCCGCACACGAGGCGGAGCCATGAGAAAACCCATCGAGAACCTCAACGAAGATACCGCCATCACCAAGAAACGGATGTTTAACTTCCGAGAGAAAGAGCGCATCGGAATCGAAGCTACCAAACTCATCAAAGAGGGCGATTACATCATGCTTGACAGCGGTACAACCACCATGGAGATTGCCAAAAATCTCCATAAGTTCCATAACCTCCATATCGTGACCAATGCCCTCAACATCGCTATGGAACTAATGTCCTACAAACGCTTCGAGGTAGTCCTCATCGGCGGACACGTACGCCTCAACAGCTACTCCACCGTCGGACCCCTTGCACTCTCCGTCCTCCGAAACTTCACCGAGTACAAACTCTTCCTCGGCGTGGACTCCTTCTCCTTAGAAAACGGCATCTCTACCCCGAACCTCGAAGAAGCGCTTCTCAACCAACTCATGATTCAGCAGGCTTCACAGGTGATCGCAGTCTTTGACTCCTCCAAATTCAACAAACGAAGCTTCTCCTTCGTCGCCAACGCCAAAGACCTCAACACCATCATTACCGACTCCGCCATCCCCGCTGGCATGGCTACCAAACTCAAAGCGATGAATATAGACGTAAAAATAGTATAATATAAGATCACCATAGGATGAATCCACAAAAAAGAGGAGCGAAACCAATTTTTCGCCCCTCTTTTTACTATATATATACATTTTGTACTTCTTTATTACTTTACGGAAATACCTAATACATTGTACGTCACGCCATCCTTCATAATATACAACTGGCCGTTGCGGATGAATTTCTCACCGTTCCGAACCGGTTGCTCCACCTGCACATTCTCATAGCCTAACGGTACGGTGTGAGGAGCGTCGCGTTTTACATGAATAGTGTTATAAACCGTCTTATTGCCCGCTGCATCGGTCTTATAGGTAATCACCTCAATGCCCTGAGCCGTTACATTGAATCGGCTGTAACTCGGTGCACCCGGCTGACCGAACTTGGAAGTAAACAGATCGAAGAGATTATTGACATTATGATGATGGTAGTCAAAGAGAATACTTGGATCGGTAGTGTACTCCTCTTCCATCAACGCGCGGTTGTACGGCTCGTAGCGTTTACGGCCACAGGTTGCACCAATGAAATACAAACAACCTTCGTCTGTCGTAAACGTACCATTAGTCAGACCTGTCTTGTTTTCGCTTCTTTCCCATCTGCCGGTAGCCTCAGGTGCTACACGTACTGTATCCGTTACAGAACCTAGTACAA
Organism: uncultured Bacteroidales bacterium; assembly: GCA_900320865.1. Lineage (GTDB taxonomy): Bacteria > Bacteroidota > Bacteroidia > Bacteroidales > Paludibacteraceae > Colicola. Next base: position 14,784 of record ONTT01000036.1, read on the forward strand.
CCGTCCAGGTGTCCGAATTAACCGGACCAATCACTTCGTAGCAGTGGTCGTGACCCTGGATAGCCAAATCGATCTCACACTCCTTAAAGATCGGCAGCATCATATTTCTCAGCAACGGACACTCGTCATCCGTATGGTGGCCTGCACCCGAGAAGAGGTTCTTATGCGAAACCGTCACACGATACTTGGTATTCGGATATTTTGCAATCTCAGACTTAAACCAGTTTGCCACATCTTTGCTCAGGTAAGAGGAGCGCATCGATTGCTCGCTACTACCTTGTGCGCGCCACCAGTCCTGCAACGAATAAACCAGGAACAATACATCGCCATAGACAAAACTATAGGTAATGCCCTTGAACTGCGGTTTGGTCTCAGCTGCATTCGCAAAGCCCCAGTCGGTATTGAAATGGTAGTCATAGTTCAAGCTCTTACTATCATCGTGGTTACCATCGGTCGGCACAAAAGCCATCTTGTTCAATGCCGGACGCATCGAACCTTCGAACCACTGCTCCCATTGCCACTCGGAGTTGGTATCACCTCCCGTATCGGCAAAGTCACCCGGGAACAAACAGAACTTGGCATCCGGTTCGTTCTTGGCTACTGCCTCTGCACATTGGCGAGCCTGATCGATATACTCGTAGTCCTGTATATGGCTGTCGGTCATATAGACGAACGAGAAATCACCCTGATTAGCCTCTTTGGTCACGAATTGTGCTATCTCACTCCAATACTCGCCGTAACCCACACGCCAACTATATACCGTTCCAGGTTGCAAAGTAGTAGCCTGCGCCTTATGGCTCACGTAGTTAAACTTCGTGTTACGCGGCAGACCCGCTGCTGTACAGATATCATATTTCGGGCTCTCCGATGCCTGAATAGGCGTGTAATGCAGCGTAGCGTCCGTCGTCTGAGCACTTACTTCAATCACTCCGTTCGATTCAGTAAAGTCCTCTGCCGTAGCATTAGCCATCGCTACCAACTGTACCTTTCCTTGCGTGATACCGCCGTTCGTAAACCAGCAGAAACCCATATGCGTTGCCGGATCGCCATAAATAGTAGCGATCTGGTTATACGGATACTCTTTTACCTTCAGTTCACCGATCTTCTCTTGCATGGCTGCAACTTTCTCGGGAATAGTCGGCAACAGATCAATATTATCCGGCTCCATACTATCAATCTTAGCTACTTCTTTTGCTACCAGATACGGAATGAAACTCGGAATCGTGTAGTCCTCGATATGGTACGTAGCCTCAGCTTCTACTACCTCATGCGGATATTTCACAGGCGGTTTCGGGGCTATCACTACCGTAGCTGCTGCAGTAAAACCACCTTCCTGAGTCGTAACCCTCGCAGTAGTCGTACCCGGCGTTACACCGGTGATCTTACCATTCTGAATCGTTGCAATCGCCGGATCGTCAATCGACCAGGTGACGCGTTTATTGTTCGCATTAGCCGGCTCTACCTCGGCTACCAACGTACCCGTTTTGCCTTCGATAATCTCGATGGAAGCCGGAGTGATACTTACGCCCGTAACGGCAATCACCGTGGCTTCCGGATCATACTCATAAGCTCCTATATCCACACCTGTTCCTTTCGGACGCGTTACTCCTATAATGTCCGTTGCCGGAGCCTGAGTCGCATCGCCGTTATTCAGCAGTTGAGTCGAAGCATCGGTCAGCGAGAAGTCCGCATTAGCTACTGCCATTCTCTCCGTATTGGATGCCGGTACACCTGCAAAACCCGTCGGGCTGCGGAAATTAGGACCATCCGCAGCATTATTATCCGTACTCAGACCAAGCGTAATACCCGTTCCTGCGTCCGCCTTGCTGTAAGTACATTTACCACTTGCTACATAGTTCACATTCGGCGCGTTCGGCGCCGTATTGCCCCAGAAGACAGAGTTCACTACCGTTCCCTCTACGCGGCATCCGGCGTAACGACCGTCCACACCCGTGTTGTTAGCTACCGTACAGTTAATGAAACAACCGCGAATAATACAGTTCTCCACCAAAGCATTCAAATTAGCCTTGTCCTCAAAACTAATAGCAGCAGCTTGATCTCCTGCGGTATTGTTACAATACTCAAAAAGACAGTTACTGATGATAGTCTGCTCGGTTCCCGACGGATCAATAAACATACCACCGGCTTTCGAGCCACTGGTGTTGTTGCGGAAAACGCAGTTATTGATTGTCATGTTTCCACGCAGATACATGGCTGCACCTCCCCACTCGCTATGGTTCGCATTCTGGAATACCAGACCATCCACCGTAATACGTGCGTCGGGATCGCCATCATACTTCACGAAGGACCATGTGGTACGACCTGTACCATCGATGATCGATTCGTACAACTCCGGATCACGCAGACCCGTCTCGGCATTATAACCGCCTAAATAGGTCGCTCCGTCATGCGCAGACATGCCCTCGTTATACACTCCTTCGGCGATAAACAAGGTGTCACCGGCGCCCACACTGTTAATAGCCCCGGCAATAGTGGTCTTCGCATGTTCCCACGACTTACCGTCACCGTCATCACCTGTCGGCGAGACATAACGGTTGCTTGCTGACGCGCACAGCACCGCTGCGCTGACCGTCAAAAGAAGTAGAATTTTTTTCATGTCATACAGGATTTATGATTAATAATTATTTTATTTCTTGTCCTAAGCCGTTGAAGGTACGTCCGTCACGTCGAATGAAGAGTTTTCCGTTCTGGATAAACTTATCCCCGTTTTTGATGATCACCGGCGACTCCATTCCTTCGCGCACTTCGGGAGTGGTATGGGGTTTGGTTCGCACAATACGCATGGTATTTAGCAAAGTAACATTCCCTTCATCATCATCGGCGGTATAAGATTTGAACTCCAGACAATCGTCCTTCACCGTAATCTTCGTAAACGTAGGCGCTTCCGGCTGGCCGAACATGCCAGTAAAGAGGTCGAAATAGTTTCTCACGTTATGGTGTTTATTGTCAAACAGGATTGACAGATCTTCGGTATATTCGTTCTCCATTCTTTGTCGGCTGTGGGGATAATAACGTTTGTGCCCGCAGGTAGCGCCGATGAAATAGAGAGTACCATCGTCCGTACAATACGTACCATTCTTATAGCCGGTAATGTTTTTATTTGCGTTAACAGGCACTTGCTCTCGATCACTGATAGCATCCATTATAGGCGTCAAGTTATCGGGATCCACTGGTCCAATGACCTCATAAGTATGATCATGCCCTTGTAGTGCCACATCGATCTCGCATTCCTTGAAGGTGGGCAACATGCATTTCCGGAACAAGGGTGGGTCATCATCCGTTGAGTGATCAGATCCGGAGAAGAGATTATAGTGAGACAACGACATACGGTATTTTGTATTGGGGTTGGCATTCGTCTGCTTACGGAACCAATAACTGACATGGTCGGTCAAATACACCGACCAGTTTCTTGTGTATTGGTCATAGGACTCCCGCCAATAATCTTGCATGGAGAACACGAGGAATAGTACATCTCCATACACGAAACTATAGGTAATACCGTCAAACTGCGGTTTGTTGGTTATCTCGAGGTTGAAATAGTTGTTCGTATTGAAGTGATACGTATAATTGATATTTGGACTATCATCGTGGTTACCATCGGTCGGAACTATCGGCATCGCCTTGATAACCGGTTCCATCGCTTCTTCAAACCAGCGTTCCCATTCCCATTCGGAGTTAGCCGATGTCCCGTCCTCTACGAAATCGCCTGGGAAACAGCAGAAACGCGCTTCCGGAACAGTCCTAACCGCTGCTAAGGCACATCGTCGTGCTTCCTTGATATAGATAGGGCTCTCGATATGGCTATCGCTCATAATGATGAACGAGTACTCGCCTTGCTCTTCATCTTCGGTGCGGAAATGGGCAATATCACTCCAGTGTCCCTCATATCCCACCCGCCAAGAATAAGCGGTACCGGGAGTGAGGTCGGTGGCTAAAGCTTTATGACTGATATACCTGTACTTGGCGCCTACCGGTATACCGGATGCAACGACCATGTAAGAACAGATACCTACATAACGCATTTGTTTGGTGCGCTTCGTGGCGGCAGGAACGGTAATGACGCTCTGCGTGTTAAAATCAGCCTCGGTGGCATTTTCTTTCGCAATGATTTGCACCTCTCCACTCGTAATGCTGTCGTTGGTAAACCACGCAAATGCCATTTGGGTCTTCGGGTCACCGTTGATGGTGGCAACCATATTATATGGATCTTCCTTGCTTCTTAACGCAGCTACTTTGTCCACTAAAGCTTGCAGGTTCACTTGTGAAGGGTCTGCTACCGCGGCTTTCTTAGCTACCAGAAATTCCGAGTAGGAAGGTACGGTGTAATCCGCTGCCGCATAGAAGGTGTCGGCTAAGACAACTGCGGGATCCAACTCCTGTGCGACCGCCGAGAAAGGCAACAACAGGATACATGTCACGATAAAGAAATATATCTTTTTCATAATTGTATGGTATTAAATAATTCTATCTTTCCGTCCGAAAGCACCTTAAAGGTATCCAGAAGAATATGCTCTTTATTGACCGTCACCCTTGTATAAGACGGAGCACCGGGTTGCTCCAGACGGCTGAACAAATCGTAATAATTCTCCACCCGGTGAATATGTTTGCTCGCCTCCATCTCCTCACGCGTCAACGGCGTATAACGTTTCGCACCGCAGGTAGCACCGATAAAATAGAGCGTGGAGTCCACCGGACCGATCACTTCATAGCAATGGTCATGCCCCTGCAGCACCAGATCCACGTGACACTCTTTCATCACCGGTAGCATCGTCGCCCTAAGCAGCGGAGTCTCTTTATCGCGCTGATGGTCGGAACCGGAGAAGAGATTCTTATGCACCAAGCCCACGCGCCATTTAGCATCGGGAGCCTTATGAGCCTGCTCCTTGAACCATCCGCCCAAACCGCTCTGCAGGTAGTCCAAATCCTGCATGGAGAACACGATCATCTGCATATCTCCATAGACGAAGCTATAATTGATTCCGGCATTGAAATGATAACTGTAGTTCATCAGCGGACTCTCGTCATGATTACCGTCCGTCGGCACAAGAGGCATTTGCAGCAACACCGGTTTCATCGCCTCCTCAAACCAACGCTCCCATTCCCATTCGCTGTTCTTCTCTGTACCTGTGTCAACAAAATCTCCGGGGAAGACACAGAACCGCGCATCTTTCTCATTCCGCGCTACTGCCTCTGCGCAAAGACGTGCCTCGTCAATATATTCCTGGTTTTGTATATGGCTGTCGGTCATATAGACAAACGAATATGTATCCTGCTCCGCATCAGCCGTTCGAAAATGACCAATTTCACTCCAATGACCTTCATACCCTACTCGCCAACTATATTCCGTACCCGGCATCAGATTCTCCGCTACGGCCTTATGGCTCTCATACCGGAAAGCCGTGTTCTTATCGATCTTCGCTTTCTTCAGGATGCCCGAAGAGGAGATAGCATAATGGAGAGGAGGAGTCGTAGTAGTAGTGGCTTTGACCCGCGTGACTTCGTGATCACGTAATCGCGTGATCTGTACCTCACCTTCCTTGACACCTTCATTAGTAAACCAGCAGAAAGCCATCTGTGTCTGCGGATCGCCGTTAATCGTCGCAACCATGCAATACGGATCATGCTTGTCCACCAAAGCCATTCCGCTATCCACGAGATGTGCCATAAAGGAAGGCACTGTATAATCCGCCGAGGTATAGAGCCTATAATCCTCCGGACGATCTTCCTTGCGAGCCGGTGGCATGGTGGCAATCACACCCGTCGGCGCTCCCACTCGGTAATCTGCCACAAGCACTATAGCCTCTTCGGCTGCCGTCATCGGCACGCCGGCAAAAGTAGCTGGATCCATGAAATGCGGACCATTCTCCCCTTCGTTATTCTTATCTAACCAAGGTTGTTCAAAGAAATGCGCCTCGAATCCCTCATCCGCTCTACTTGTACCGGAAATACTCTCATCGGAGATATAATTCGTCGGATCGACAAAGCCATACTCATTTCTGTTTCCCCAGAAAGTACAAGCATATACCGAACTCTCCGAATGAATCCCACCGTACCGATCTCCATAACAATTGGCTACCGTACAATGATTTAGCGTGCCGTCGAAATTCGCTACTCCTCCTGCGTCCGGCCAGTCATGCCCGGTGGCAGAGCAGTTATAAATGATACACTCCTCTACTTTAGCGCCCTTCGCCGATGCCTCCGGATAATTACCTTTGATGAGCACTCCGCCGCATTGCAAACCGCTACAACCGCGTACCACACAATACCTCATGATCACTTTACCGCGCAACCATGCAGCGCCGCCGCGCTCATTATGACGTGCGTTCTGGAGCACCAGATTCTCAACATAAGTCGGTAGTTCGCAGTCCTTCTCGCAAGAAAGAAGACGCGTATCTAAGCCCGTTCCGTCCAAAATGGTCTTTCCTTCTTGACCGATGATGGTCACACCGTCCTTTAGCACGATTGCCTCGTGAAACACCCCTTCTCCAATCAGTAAGGTGTCGCCTGCGCGACATAAATCCAGATTCTTGCCGATAGATTCGCCCGAATTCACATAACGCGTAGCCGCTGACGCATTCAGCGCCAGCGCTACACAGTATATGAATATATTGATTCTACGACTCATTATCTGTCTGTACTCTTTCAGGCCGTAGGCCGGTCTGTATTCTGTCAGCGAAGCGGTCTTATTTACTCCATCCAAATCGCTCTCTACCCACACGCTCTACATCCTCGCGACAGGTAAAAGCAGTCGTTCCGCCGGCAGCCGTGGTATTCACAGCTCCGGTCATATTACCGTATTCCTGACATTTATCCAAGGCATCACCTGCCGCCAGACGGGTAATAAATCCGCTGTTGAAACTGTCGCCCGCACCGATACAATCTACCACATGCTCGTTCAGCAGCGCTTTCTGCATTCGGTCCGGCTGACCTTTGCGCATCAGCAGGCTTCCTTTGCTGCCGCATTTAATGACCGCAGCGTTAGCGTACGGACGGATCTTCTCGATCGCTTCCTCCAGACTCTCGCTCTTTGTCAGGAACTTCAGTTCCGTCTCATTCGGCATAAATACCGTCAGTAACGGCAATACGGCCTTATAATCCAGATCCCACTGCTCTGTCGGATCCCACTGGCTGTCCAGCGAAGTGGTCACGCCGTTCGATTTGCAGAGCTCCAAAATCTTCATCAGATCGCGTTTCACGCCGCTTTGCATGAAAATCGATGAGATATGAATATGCTTTGCCTCCTTGAATACCTCAGGATTGATATTCTCCAGACTCATAAAATCCATCGCTCCCTGATACGTCAGGTTGGCGCGGTCCTCGTCATAACTCATGCAGATAGTCGCACCGGTTGCGTACTTGTCCTGACGAATTAGATACCGCGTATCCACGCCTTTTGCTTTCAGAGAACTTTCTACCAGATCGCCGAAACTGTCATTCCCGATCATACCGCAGAAAGCCACTTTAGCACCTAATGCCGCAGCATTAGCTGCAAAGATAGCGGTGGAACTACCTAAAGTCAGGGTCATTTGTTTGGCAAACTTCTCTTTGCCTATCTCCGGCTCGCTTTCTATCTGATTCAGAATCAAATCTACGTTCAGTTCGCCCAAGGCGATAATATCAAATGTTTTCATGATTATTACATTTTACTCTTGAATAATTTCGTCATTTCGCTATTCCACTTCGCCGGGTAACTGTGTCCCATCTCCGGACCGAACAGATAGATCTTGTCTTCCTTAGGGGTACTGAGGTTGTTAAACGGCACAGTGTTCGTACGCGGAGGACACACATCGTCCTGCAAACCGCTACTGCCCAGCACGGCACAGGAGATACGCGGCGTAAAGTTCTTGGTGTCGAAATATGACAAGAAACGCAGCATCTCTTCGCGCGTCATCGACCCCTGGCAACGCTTCGCTGTCTCAGCGGCAAGTCCGCCGATATCGATCGCATCGGCATAGTCACCGAGGAAAGCCACGTTCGCAGCTATAGCCGAAAACGGATAGTCACTTAATGCAGCGCAGGCATAGGTTAACGCACCTCCTTGACTCGATCCCTCGGCAAACAACTTCGTCATGTCGCTCGTCGATTGCATCGCCATAAAGCGCACAGCCTGCACTACGTCCATGAAGGCACCTCGGTAATAATAACTATCCTTGTCGCCGAAATGGTACGAGAACCAATCGCCATAGATATTCTCGCAGTCCTCCTCCACACCGGGGTTCTTAGTGGAGGCAGGGCGGTTGTTGAGGTATTGGCCGCGATGCGAGAGATAGAACTCTGCGTAGTTGGAACTGCCCCCCGAAGGACATTCGCATCTGGCCTTGCTACCCTGCGTGTCATAACCGTAGAAATGGAGCAACACCGGGTGCTTCTCACCGTCTTGAGGCTCGCAGTAATAACCGCGGATCTTTACCGGCTCACCATTCAGGCCGTCCGGCACCGAGTAGAATTCCACCAGATAAACCTTGCGGGCGGAAGAACTCTTCTCTGTAATCTCCTTCAGTACGGCGTTCATCTCTACCGCAGCCAGTTGATCCTTCGCCGCCAGCCAGAAAGACTCGAAATCATCTTGCTTGTCCGGCGGCGAAACGATATCAAACGGGTCTATTCCGAAATGGAACGAACGGGCAAGTTTGCCGTTAACATAACATGTGGCGCGATAATAACCCGGCTCCAAATCTTTCGTCGTTGTTACCGTGTAGTCCAATGCACTCTCGCCCGCAACGTCCACGCTGTCCGTCCGTGTCTCCACTTCCTTCTTCTTATCCGTTGCAAACCTCACCTTCACGCCCAAACGAACCGCCGCCTTATTGGGGTTGTCGATATGGATGGTGATCTCCGGTTTGCCGCTCCAAATCCAGTCGTTTGTAACCGGCACGGTGCTCTTGACAAGCGACAAGTCGGCCGGTTCTTCCACGGCTGTCGTGTCTGCCGGTTTCAGTTCTTCCTCAGGTTTCGGCTTCTCGCATCCGCACGCGCCGGTAATTAAAAGGCACGCGAATGCGAGCGCGAGAGAGAATATGCATAATCTGGTTTTCATTTCAGATAGTCGTTCAGATTAACGATATTGAATGCATTGTAGTATTTATCCATATTATGCTCAATGCGCATCAGCACAACCTCTTCTGCATGGATACCCAGACGCTCTAAGTTCTCATACAAGGTCTGACGAGCAACCAGCGCTTCCGGCTTCTGCCATATATAACGGCAACCGGTCATCACAAGCCATAACTGTCTCTCAGGAGTGCACTCCTTCAGGTCTTTGCCAACCTCTTCTCCGTGCAGCCATTTCTTCCAGCGGTTACTCTCATAAACGCATTGCCAGAGCACTTCGGTCATGTGACTTAACTGCGCAATCTTGCCCTCTGCGTAGAGTTTCTTCTCCTCTTCCTCCAACTCAGCCAGCGCCTCGTACTCGTTCATCGTGAACTCCGGACCAACGTTCGCAGCGCCCATGCCTGCCTTCGGATAATCCTCTGGATTGTCCACATCGTCGGTGTAGTGACCCTTGATATAACTGCCGTAAGGACGAACCTTTGCCGTCAGTTTGCGCGCTACCTCCGGATCAAAGAAAGTCGTGTGCAGATCCGTTCCTACTTTACCCACGATGAAGCAAGGCCAGATATCATCCAGACCCACCTCATGCAGACCTTGTTTCAGACCCTCCAGGAACGTGTCAAACGTCTTCTCGTCTGCCAGACCGCCGTGAACTTCCTCTGTGCCTACTTCATAGCTGATCGGAGCTATGCCATGAGCCTTGCGGAAGTTCTCGGCGTGCAAAATCAACTCAACTGTTCGTTTAACTACAACATGAATATCTATGATCTCGCCTTTCGGCAGGAAGATATCTACCGTCGGATCCACGTGAATGAGGTCGTAACCTGCCAGGATAGCAGCCTCGTAACTCTTCTTCACGCCGTCCATAGCGCGCTCGGTGTCCCAACGCTCAATACTCTGTTTGTCTTTCAACCACGGACCTCCATGATCGATTGCTACTACATACGGACCCGTGTAATGAACCGCCGCAGCCTCGCGAGCCAAGATCTTCGTGAACTCTGCCTGCGTCATACCCGTATAACCACCGTCGCAGTCCACCTGATTCAGTGTCGTTGCGAAATAGATCGGCGAGTTATTACGCTTTGCCGCGCGGAACGATGCTTTGATTACTGATAAGGAGTTCGGACATGCTGCAAATAATGTCATCGGTACTCCCGTTGCTTTTTTTCTTTCCTCCATTACGCGGAGGATATTTTCTGTCTTTGCCATATTTAACTTATATTTTAAATGTTTCTATCTTTTTCCAGCGAGGTATGTACTCAATCAAAAGCGTGCGGAGCGAACTTATTCGTAAATCGTTACTCCTTCAACGACGCGATGGATGTTTCCGCTTACGCTCGGAGCGTCAGGATTCAACCCGTGCGCGTGACTTGCATAGAATCCTAAAAGTTGTCCCACGAGCACGTACGCAACGATTCCGTAGAAATCATTCTCCTCCGGACCATAAGGCATTTGTACTATCAAATCTGCCTTAACGCCCTCAAGCGCCGGCTTCTTTCCGGCAATCACAATCACTTGGGCTACCGGCTTGTTATTGGCATCCACTTGACGTACCAGATCGCGCTCGTAACGCTGTACTTTCTCGTCGTCCACCATCAGATAAACGATGATCGACTTGTCATTTACCACCGCTTTCGGACCATGACGGAAACCTAAGAAACTGTCGAACTTACATACCACAGCGCCGTCCGTCAACTCCTGCAGTTTCAGATGGCACTCTTCCGCAATACCTTTCAACGCGCCCGAACCCAGGAATACACCGCGCTCAAACGGACGCTCGGCGATCTCTCTCAGTTTCTCTTCGTAGTTCGCAATCACAGCCTCAGCGTTCTTTGCCACTTTCTCGATCTTCTCCACATCCTGCTCCAAGCAATCAATATGTCCCAACATCTGGCAGGTCAGCAACATCGTCGAGAACGAACTGGTCATAGCCAAACTCTTGTCATCCGTCTCCTCCGGCAGCAACAGCAGCAGGATATTGTCCTTGCCCTCGGCCTGCAGAGCCAACTTACCGTTCTTGTTGCATGTGATATAGACATGAGCCACGTTCTTGCAGATCTTATTGGCTAAATTAACGGCTCCAACGCTCTCAGGGCTGTTTCCCGAACGAGCAAAACTGATCAGCAACAACGGCCTCTCTTTGTCCAACAGATACTCGGCATGAGTAATCAGATCGGTCGTAGCTACCGAACGCACGTTCCGCCACATGCCGCGCATCACAGGCTGCAACGCATCGCCAATAAAAGCGGACGTTCCGGCGCCCGTCAATACGATGTCGGTCTCAGGAGTCAAATACTTGTGCATGAATGCACTTACCTCAGCCTTCTTTGCCAACAATGCCTCCAGCTCTTTCCGCCACATTGCAGGCTGTTGATGAATCTCTTTGAATGTAAATCCAGTTTTCATATTGCTTATGATATTTTAATTGTTTTGTTTTCTGTGCTCTGTCAGGCCGCAGGCCGGTCTGTATTCCGTCAGCGTTAGCGGTCTATACTCATTTCGACCGCAAAATTACTATTTTATTTTTACATACGCACACATACAAAATATGCTATACAACACATCTTCGAAACAAACCTGCTAAATTCCGAAACAAAAAACTCGTAATTGCCTATAATTTAATAACTTACAATTTACACACTCAGATGTTTTTCTTCTTTCGAAACATTACGAAACAAAAAATCCCATTCCCATTTCCTTTACGTTTTGTCCTCTATAAGCATAGCTTATAAGTGCTTACGGACGGTTTTGGCAAAAACAATAATTATAAATATGTTTTAAAACATTTATTCCCTCACGCGCGTTCCATATTTTTTTTGTACCTTTGCACCGTTTTTTGATTTATTAACTTCAAATTTTTAACACTATGAGAAAACTTTTTCTACTTGGATTGTTGATTGTCTCAACATTCATTTGGGCAACACCGCCCACTATTACGATTGATGGCGACAAGTCGGAATGGGCTGAAGTACCTATGCTCACTGAACCGGGTGCTTGGCCGATGCTTAAAGTTCTTCCTGCCGCTGATGCAGAACTCGGAACAAATGCTTTGGTGTACATGATGGAGAATACCGCTGATTTTGATCCGACTTGGAGTCAATATCCCAAAGCCTTTATTGATAAGGATTATGACGGTACTACTCACACAATTGATTCCTATTGGGCTTTCGATGCCATGGGTCTTGAGTATAGCGCAACAACCGGTGTTACCGTGGGCGAAGATTGGGTAAGTTTCCCTAAAGCTATCTCTGCAGACAATAAGGTATTTGAACTTGGTTTCCCCGCTACATATGTAACCGATTTGGGTAGCAAGTTCGGTTTCGCAATGTATTACAATAGTGGTGCGTGGTACTGTCCTGATCGCTCGGAACCTGCTGTTAATGCTTTCGATCCGAAAAACGGATTCTTGTACAAGACACGTTCCTTTACCTCCGTTTCCGGAAACACAACCCTGACTACTGCTAATGTGTTTGCACATCCGAGTATGGGAGAGATTGGTGAATATGTGGATTTCGGACTTCGTGACAATGGTTATGACACCATCCGTTGGGCTGCATTCCCAATTGAACTGACAGCTCCTGCTGTTTATGAGTTGACAACCAATGTGACCACTACCAATGCTTGGAAATTTGAGTTCTGGCTCGTTGATGTTGAGACGAATGCTGTAGTTGCTCATATTGACCCTCCCGCAAGCAGTTTATCGTCCTCTGCAACGTCTCACAACTTCGGTGCGTGGGATTTAACTGCTATTCCTTCCGGAAAATATATGCTGAAGGTAAAGAATAGAACAGCTTTTTCCAAAGTTAAGCTAAATAGTATCGTGTTGGAATATAAAGGAGGTGCACCCGTTGCTATTCCTGGAACTTTATCATTTGATGATGTTATTTTGAGTGACGAAGCTTGGATTGATAAGAGTGGGGCAGTTGATTCTCTTCTTTTCACAGCACGTGGTTCAGAGGGACACAACTCCGCAAACTTTGCAAAGTGGAAAGTTCAAGTAACACAAGCTGGTGCTTACGACTTTACTGCAAACGTATATCGTCCGGATGGTGGTCAACGGT
>ONTT01000052.1 GCA_900320865.1 uncultured Bacteroidales bacterium
GATACCCACCGCACGGTCTGTCACATAAGCACTATAACCGGTTCTACCCGGTTTCTGATACATAAACGTAAACTTGAATCCCGCCTGGTTGACATTCGAACCATGCCAATCGGTCAATTGCTTATCGCCGTTGAACTTATCTCCCCAATTCTCAAAATGGCTATCCGGCAACTGTTGTGCCAGCATAACTATCGGAGTAAAGACGAGACAAAATAAAGATAAAATGGTCTTTCTCATTTCTTTTTTCGTAAAATCGGCGCAAAGTTACAAAAAATTTTGCATATATGCAAGAATTTTAGTACTTTTGCACCCGAAAAGCGTTGTATGGCATGAATACGTTCGGTTCAAAATGGTCTTTTACCTCTTTTGGTGAGTCTCACGGAGCAGCTATAGGAGGTGTGTTGGACGGAGTTCCCGCAGGGCTCACCATCGACATGAACCTCATTCGTACGGAATTGGACAAACGAGCAGGACGGACTCAAAACGGACTCAAAACGGACTTTTGTAGGACTCAAGTCCTGATCTCGACTCGCGCGAAGAACGAACCCGACGAGGTAGAATGGCTCTCCGGAGTACTCAACGGAGTCACCCTCGGAACACCGATTGCTTTTCTCATCCGTAACAAAGATGCGCGGCCGGAAGACTACGAATACCTCAAGCACACATACCGCGTCGGGCACGCCGACAAAGTCTATGAGCAGAAATACGGCATTCGCGACTACCGAGGAGGAGGCAGAGCTTCCGCCCGGGAGACCGCAGCACGCGTGGTGGCAGGTTGTCTCGCCAAGCAGGAACTCGCCACCAAAGGAGTGTGCATTAGTGCACGCTTAATCCAAGTGGGCGCAGAGACCGACCCTGCGAAATTTGCAGAGACCATCGCAGCTTACCAACGCGAAGGAGACTCCATCGGAGGCATCATCGAGTGCCGCATCAACGGCTTACCGATCGGAACAGGCGAACCGATATTCAACAAGCTGCAAGCAGAACTGGCCTTCGCGGTAATGTCCATCAATGCCTGCAAAGGATTTGAATACGGCACTGGTTTTGAAGGAGTTACGCAACCCGGCTCCGCCATCAACCACCTCTCCGGAGGCATAGCAGGAGGTATCTCCGATGGTTCGGAAATCATCTTCCGCTGCGTCTTCAAACCCACGCCCACAACAAAAAAAGCATTAGATGAGTTATTAAATAGCCAAATGGTAAATGGTCAAATGGTACATCGTTCAGACCCTTGTGTCGCAGTGCGCGCTGTCCCCGTCGTCGAAGCCATGACCGCCCTCGCTTTGGTACAATTTTTATAATAAATATAATACGATTTTAACCCAATTAAAACCTCCCATCGAGCTTGGAGGGCTCTCCCCTCGGGACGTATGCTAACAAAGTGCGTGCGGACCGAAGAGCGAGAGCATGGCAAAAGATCATATGAGCGACAAAGTCGCGAATCGTTCTGAGCCATAGCTCGCAGCGAATGGCAGAAAAGAAATTGAAACGCTCTACCAACAAGATTTTGGCAGGAGTATGCGGCGGAATCGCCGAGTATTTTGAGGTAGATCCCACCTTGATCCGTGTGGCTTATGCAGCTTTGTCTATCTTCACCACCGGTTTTCCGGGCCTGTTGCTTTACCTCATTCTGATGCTGATCATGCCGGCAGCAGGTGGCAATGACGGTCAAAACAACATCCAAGACGCAGAGGTAGTGAAATAACAATCCCGCTGCACGAAAAAGAGACGACTCATCCCGAGCCGTCTCTTTTCATATAAAAACGTCCTTGCATTATTGTATTCGTTGACCTTGAATCGTGTAGATTGCATCGCCTTGCTGAATCAGAAGTTGACCTTCTCGCAGCATTTTCACGCAACGCACCTCACTCTTCGTAGCCGAATCCACGACAGGCTCCAGAGAAGAAGTTACGTTTGCGCGCACGTATTTATAAATAGGCATATCTTTCGTTTGGTCGGAAGTGGTGTAAAATGTCGAAGCATCCAACCATGCAAGCGATTCGCCCTGTTTCTCTTCTTGGTACGCCATTATTTGTACCGGATTACGCAGAGCGGTAGTACTCAAACTCTCCGAACCCTGACGCTCCCAAAGAAGCACATACGGCTTACTCTTAATCGCCATCCATCTGCCATCTGGTGTGATATCTCCACCGGTACAATAATTGAACTTAGAGCCGTTTCCTAAGGCGCACACCTCAGTCAGTCTCTGCACAGTTGTGCCATACGTAGTGGAGAAAGGCAGCTTGTACAAATGGCAGATACCGCTTTTCACTTTATCGACGATGTAAAACATCTGCTCCACATTGTCGTACATCAGCGTCTCGGTATTGTGCGCTTTGTTGTCCGGATAACCAAAACGTATATAGTTAACCGTCACATTCTGCGTGCCCGAAGTGATAGCCGGCTCCTCGAAATAGTAGATATAATACTGGTCGTTAAACTGCAAATCATTATCTCCAAAAGCGCCAACAAAGACATAGTTCGTGTTGTTATACACACCCGTAGCTATGTCTTCCCAGTCGTCACGACCGGGGTCACCAGAGATATTCACGGTCATTACCAGTTCATCATTCTTGCTCTGCGCATTGGGATTGATGGCAATAATCTTCTTATTGCTACCGGTGTTCTCATCTCCGTGCGCCCAGAGGTATCCCGGGGTCGTGCGGGAACAAGCGAGACCGCTAATCTCAGGCAGCACATCTTTAAACGCGGTGCCACATTCAGTACGCGTGAACTCAGTATTTTCCTGCAAGTTCGTGCCGTTGTAATTGATTCCGGTGCCCCTTGCAATGGTAGCGGACATAACGCCCGCTACCACAAACAAAAGGATGCGTTTCATACGCCTATTGACTTTATTTTACTCTACTACTACCGGTTTGTACTTCGGCACAAGTGCCTTCATCACACTCCATCCAATGAGGTAAGCCACAGCGCAGATACAGAAGACGATCATGTACGCTGCCGGTTTGCCGGTGAAGCCTGCGAACTTAAACGCCTCGCCCATTTGAGCAGCGTGGTCGAAGAGCATACCCGAACCCTTGTTGATCAGGAATGAACCCACACCACCTGCCATCGCACCGATACCGGTGATCGTTGCTACAGCCGATTTAGGGAACATGTCACCCGTCGTCGAGAAGATATTCGCACTCCAGCTCTGGTGAGCGGCGCCCACAATACCGATGATGATAGCTACAGCCCAAGGACCATAAATACCACCCAGCGGCTGTGCAAACAGCGCAAAGATCGGGAAGAACGCAAAGATCAACATAGCTCTCATACGACCTGCGTACGGCTCCATACCTTTCTTCTCTACGAAGATCTTCGGCAGATATCCACCAAACAGCGAGATAACCGTTACAATCGCATACAGCGTGAAGATCAAAGCAATACCTTGCGGGTCAGAAGCCTTAATACCGAACTGATCTTGGAAATAAGCCGGAGCCCAGAACAGGAAGAACCACCAAACACCGTCGGTCATGAACTTACCAAACGCAAACGACCAAGTCTGTTTGTGCTTGAAAGCCTCGCCAAACGTCATCTGTTTTTCTTCCTTTGCCTCTTGTTTCGGAGCGTCTTTCTCGTCTTGGTGGATATACTCCAACTCAGCCTCGTTCACATGAGCGGACTCTTCCGGTTTGTCATAGACAAAGATCCAGATACCTGCCCAGAGGAAGCCCAGTGCACCGATGATGATGAACGCCCACTCCCAACCGAGGCTCTTCGCCAGCAGAGGAATAGTAGCCGGAGCAGCCAACGCACCTACAGACGCGCCTGCGTTGAACAGGGCGGTAGCGAACGCACGGTCTTTCTTCGGGAAATACTCTGCGGTCACTTTGATAGCTGCAGGGAAGTTACCCGCCTCACCAAGTCCCAAGATCAGACGGCAGGCAAGGAACAGCCATACACTCACCATGGATATTGAACTCACTATCGCACCGGTTGCATTCAGCAAAGCAGCCTTGTCAGCAACACCTACGATTTGCTCGGTTACCCAACCGCAGCCTGCGTGCATCACAGCGCCTAACGACCATACGATGATGGCAATCAGGTAGCCCTTCTTCGTGCCCATCCAGTCGATGAACTTACCGGCAAAGAGGCAGAAGATAGCATACGCGATGGAGAACACACCGGTGATTGTTCCGTAGTCGGAGTCGGTCCAGTGGAACTCAGGCTGAATAAACTCTTTGAAGGTCAACGAGAGAACCTGACGGTCCATATAGTTAACCGTGGTGGCGAAGAAAAGCATCGCACACATGACCCAACGCCAGTTGGTCATGACAGCTTTTTTTACGTCATTCATTTCTTGCAACCCTTAATGATTTCAAAACACTCTTTGCACTTGTCGGTAACGTACTTCCAGTCTCCGGCTTTTACCTTGTCGCTCGGGAAGAGCTTGCTTCCCATACCGACGCAGTAAACACCTGCTGCGAACCATTTCTCGAGGTTCTCTTTCTCCGGAGCTACACCACCGGTAACCATGATCTTCGACCACGGCATCGGAGCCATCAGACCCTTCACAAGGTTCGGACCAACAACGTCGCCCGGGAAGACCTTCGTGAAGTCGCAACCTACCTCCTGTGCTGCACCGATCTCGCTCGGTGTCAAGCAACCCGGACAGTACGTCACGCAACGACGGTTGCAGACTACTGCGATATCCTTGTTGAACAGCGGACCAACAACGAAGTTAGCGCCCAACTGCAAGTACAGCGCTGCTGTCGGAGCGTCCACAACGCTACCGATACCGAGTGCCAACTCCGGGCACTCTTTAGCTACCCACTTGCTCAGTTCGCCGAATACCTCGTGTGCAAAATCGCCACGGTTGGTGAACTCGAACGCACGCACGCCGCCTTCGTAGCAAGCCTTAATCACGTTCTTACAAACTTCTACGTCCTTGTGATAGAACACAGGAACCATCGGTGCAGCGGCAATCTTCGCCATCACCTGAAATTTATCAAACTTTGCCATAATTTTCTTGATTTTAGCGTTGTACTCGTCCGTTAGCGTTACCACCTGCAAGGCTCAATACCTCTTCCTCGCTTACGAGGTTGTAGTCGCCGTTGATGGTGTGCTTCAGAGCCGAAGCAGCTACTGCGAACTCAAGAGCTGCACCTTGGTCCTCCGGATACTTGAGCATACCGTGGATCAGACCGCCGGAGAAGCTGTCACCACCGCCTACGCGGTCGATGATCGGGTTGATCTCGTAGCGCTTGCTCTGGTAGAACTCCTTGCCGTTGTAGATCATCGCTTTCCAGCCGTTGAAGGTAGCGCTGTAGCTCTCGCGAAGCGTCGAAACAACATACTTGAAGCCGAACTCTTTCATCATCTGCTCGAAGATGCCCTTG
>ONTT01000037.1 GCA_900320865.1 uncultured Bacteroidales bacterium
CCGTTGGTCATGTATTCCGGCACGATGCCACTCGTCGGTCAACTCTTTACGCATCTCTATGGAGCGCATGCGCTCGTTGATCCACTTGTCGGAATAACCATGACGACGATAGTCCTCAATAGCCATCTGGAACGTCAGTTCCGGATCAATGATCTGGTCGATTCGTTGCTCGCCCAACTGCGCCAACCATTGTTTAACCGGCTCGGCTTTCTTGGACGGAATAGACTGAATAATGCGAAATATGCCTTGTAAATCAGCGACATCTGTAAGTCGTTTCTTCCCGTCCGCAGCTGGCAATTTCAAAGCGTTACAATTTGTAACGGTTTCATTTCCCTCATCCCGTAAACGTTTTTTTAGGACTCTCCAATATGTTTGTGGATTGTCACTCTCCGTTAATACTTGTACTATATCCACAACGGAGAAATAGTACTTTTCTTGCTCCGCATCCCAAACGATGCGGACTTTCTTCCCCTCAAAAAGTTGTATGGCAAAATCGTCATTCATGGAATTCAAATTCATATGCAAGTGCAAAGATAATAAAATATTTTGAAATATGCAAATGGAAACAATAAAAAATACAAAATACGCACAAAAAAGTACGAAATTTAACGAAAAGCAAGGGGAGGGCATGTGTGCATTTTTACTGATTGTTGTCAAACAGCCTGATTTTAAACGGAAAAGCACTATGCTTTGCGGGCATAATGCTTTTCTTGTATATGCAGGAGCAATTATCTTACCTGTTGCCCCCGGGTGGACGTAACGATTACGCAACCGGTCACTTGGCGAGTTCGAACTTAGGTGTATAGGGATATAAGATAGTACCTATGCACGCATCGTTGCTGAAGGTAAGTGATTCGTTGGCGATGTAAATGTTACGCAACGCATCGGAATAGAACCTAAGTTGCACTTCGGTATTCTCTTTCGGAGCACTGATATAGAGGAAAAACATATTGTTTTTCTGTTCGGCAACGCCTATACAGTTCTCTCCCTCGAAAGCCGCCAGCATGTCATTGTCAGACTGATGATAGTCTGCTTCGCTGAGTTGTTTGGCGGAATAGGTGAGCGTCATATCCACCTTGATGATAGCCGTCATGGAAGACGTCATATCGTAGATGTCGGGTTTAGTCCAACCAGGTCGGGCAGTAGTGCCGATGATAGACTGCGGGTTATCCGGATTGTTCCGGTTATTTTTGCACCCTGGCAGGAGCAGTGTGCAAAGGATTGTCAGAGAGACTGCAATAAATGATTTGGTTTTCATACTAACAGCATTATTGTAAATTTACTTATTCAGTTTAACACCGGTTATGTCGTACCGTTCCCCGTCACGTATGATCACAATGTGGTCGTTCTCGATGATCTTGTAGACATCTCCCGCCCCGTTCTCGGTAGGTGAGAGCAGGATGGGTGATTTGAGCGTGCCGTAATGGGTATCAGCCGAATAGGAGATATCGAGATATCGAGATGTCGAGATATCGACAGACCGCAGTAGCAATCCGTCCGCAGTGCGGAACGTGAGCGGTGCGCCGGTGCGGTCGCTTTGGATCGTGATGAAATAGAGCGAATCTATCGGTTCAGCCACGCCCGCCAGTTCATCACCGACAAACACATAGACAGACCGCTTCGCTGACGGAAGACAGACCGCTTCGCTGACAGAGGCGAGCGTGGCAATCATTGTCATGTTGGTTGCGGCGTTGGGGTTGGAGTATAGACCGCTATGAGCACCCCACTGCATGTTATTTGTGGGGACCCCGCTATCGCTGACAGAAGACAGACCGCTGTCGCTGACAGAAGACTGATTGCGGTGCGGAGCATTGTTGGTCTGCTTGTAGAACGGTATAGCCACCGCTCCGGCTCCCAGTCGGCGGAACAGGTATCCTTCTCCAGGTCGCAGTGCGCTGAGGTTACCTTCCCACTTTTTGTCATCAGAGAATGTGGCGAATCTGTTGCGCGCCTTGATCAAGTCTCCCGGTGTAGCGTAATCGTAGTACGAGGCGAGTGCATCTGTGAGCGATGTTACCTGGTCGTACAGACAGGGCAGAACGCTCCATTGGCCATCACCCCGAACTCGTATCTCCATCGAATCTTCGTGCAGGATATCTCCTGCTATACGCAATGTATTACCTTCAGAACAGTTGACCATATATATTTGCGTATGGTGCAGTTTTCCAAGTGACCCGATGAATGTATTTGAAACGCCATCGTACGATGTGAACTGTCGAGATTCGGGGTTCTTGATGAGATCTCCGTCATTCCAAGGCTCGTTAGCAGTCATACAGGTGTTAATTTCCCCTTCTGATTGCGTGAGGTCAAGATTGACAGATATCCAGTTCCATCCGTTTTTGAGTGTTATAGCCTGTGTTTCCGAACCTGTAGTAGCGAGCACGAGCGGTTCGGTTTCCCCACAACCATAGACGAATCCGTGAGAGAAGATAATATTCCTGTTTGCCGCCAGGTCATATACTTTACCGGTAGATGCCTGCCATACCTGGAACCGAATAGGTAGTTTGTTCATCTGTTCGTTACCGTATATTGTAAGGAATACCTTGGAGGAATTGACAGATTCGTTAAAGGTTATATTCTCCTTTCCCACGCACTCGTTACGGCTGAATGCATAGACGATGTCGTTGGGGTCGGTATCATATATTCCGTCAATCATGACTTGTGCACAGATCGACATATTGTATGGGAACAATGTCTCATCGGGTGCATCGTATGGCGGCTTGGCATCAATAGTCAGTTCTACCCGTAGCGGTTCGCTGAGTCCCTGCTCATCGGTAAGGTAGATAACATCAGTATAAACGCCGACGGCAATGTCCGTATTCATCTTGAATGTAATGACAATCTCGTCAGCGGGTTCGATTGTTCCGAACTCTTGATCCACGCTGAGCCATTCCGGCAAAGACTCGATGCTGAATGTATGCCGCTTGCCTGATTGGTTGATGACACGCATCGTACGAGTTATTCCGTCAACGTTCTTTCCATAAACTGCGTACGCCGCTATTTCCCGCTTCTCCCACTTGAGCGAGTTGCGGTCGATGAATGTCATCCATGTGACAGGTGAAGCCATCGGGTTCCCGTTGAGGTCTTCCACGTCACGTACGGTGATATAGATCGTTTGTTTGTTAATTTCGCGGTCTCGCATGTTGAGATTGATTAACAGTTCATCGTTGTTGAACGACCAGTCGAAGTTCATCTTAGTGAGTTGTCCTATATCCTGTACGGGAGCAGATAGGGTGCGGTCTCCCAGATCCTTCAACGCCGTGGAATCGGATACGCTGAGGATTAGCGGTTGTACTTTCTCCACCACATCGCCCTCCGAGGTCTTGAACACGCGCTGGTCGTTGACGGAGAATACTTGCTCCAGTATGCCGTTTTCATTCTCCTTCATTTCCGCGAACGGCAGGTAAGCCAGCAGTCCCATCTCGTCGCCCATCGGTGAGATGGTTCCGTAGGCCTCCATGAGCGATTGCGGCAGTGCTTGTTCAAAGATAATGAACTCGTCGATATTGCCATCGAATTCATCTCCGCCGATATACATTTCTCCGCTCACTTCTCCCATTTTGGTTGCAGCGAACGAGAGTTTCTGTTTGTCGTCCACATAAACGGCGACATTATTGAACGTCCGGTTGATGGTCATCGCGAAATGGTGCCATTCGTTGTCGGCATAATTGCCGTCGATCTTCCATTCGTTCCGGTAGTTCTTGAGCACGAGAGCTCCGTTGGAGAATGACAGTTCTGTTCCTTCTGTATTGGACATTCGTCCTGCGGAGAAGATCGCACCTCGTTTGCGCGGGCTCTTGAACCAGAACATCAGTGTCTCGTCCTGTTTGTCGGAGCGTGACAGGAGCGCATCGTCCAGTTTGACTGTTTGTCCGTCCGTTACGCGCAGCGATATACCTTTCTGGTACTCCCAAGTGGTTTGACGTGCATAGAGTGTAGCACCGTTTGCCTTGTCGGCGATGGTATTGCCGGAACCTTCGTTCATCGGGTAGTATGCTACCAGTTCGCGCTCGTAGCCGGTCAGTCGGCGCATATTCGTCTGCGCTATCTCATCCGGCGCGAGAGCCTTGGTCCAAAGGCGTACCTCCATCATGTTTCCGGCGAAGCCTTTACCTATGCTTACCGGTGAACTGCCGGAGAACTCGATGTCGGAATCAAACGGAGCAATCAGCGTATCCGTCACTTCCTTTGTTCCGGCATAGAATCGTACCAGATGGTTCTCACGGTCATAGACTACGGCTACACGGGTGAAAGCAATCATCTTCTCCGGTAGCGTATCCGAGTAAATCGCTGCGTTGCCAAATCTGGCTACCAGACGGTTGTCTGCTGTCTTACCGAAACTGAAAGTGCGATCACCCTTCGTGTTATAGTTGAAGAAGGTGTAGGCGGCATTCGGGTCTTCCGGACGAACCATCATGTCCACCGTGAACGATTTGTCGGAGAGCGACCGTACCACTTTGGATTCGACGTAGGAATTCTCCGTATCAATGAAGTGAAGCGATATGCCTGTGGTAATGCCGGTTTCGTTGGTGTAACCTACTAACTGGAAGTTGTTATCTTCATCCAGGTAGTTGCCGGCTATCGGTTCGTTGAACCGGAGCAGGATATTGTCACCTACTCCGAGAATGGAGTTGGCGGGCTCCGCCTCGCCGAACACACGCGGAATACGCGTATCCTTTACGCCTCGCATGACTTCAGACGCACGGGTGATGAATCCGTTACCGTGTCGACAGAAGGCAACCGCGCGCAGGTCGTACTGTTGCTCCATCGGATCGCGCTCGCCGTAGAACCGGATATTCTCGATACGCCCCGAGGTAATCATCGCCTTGTTGCCCGAAGCAGCGGTATACAGACTGTCATCTGCGAAGTACGAGCAGAGATTTACCCAGTCGTCATCGCTGTGCGTTGCAAGTTTGTATTGGAACTCGATATGGTCGAAGTTCTTGTAGTTGACATCGAATCCGTCGATTACCACCGGCAGATACCAACCCGTCGAGTCTTGCGGCGAGAGAGTATTCATGATCCAGTTGCTATGCGGCGCAGAGATGTTCACCGGGCATGCAACTGGCATGAAGTGTACCGAGAACGTACATTTTGCCAACTCGCTCATACTGCAGTTAGACATCAGCGTCAGCACGATGTTCTCGAAATCGTAGCCTTCGCCGGCATAAACCTCCACGTGCTTGAGTTCTATTGCTCCGCGGGTGAGACGTATCTCGCGTCCTGCCTCAAGAAGCGGTGCGCCGTCAATCATGATCTTGGCACCCTTGGGGTTAGAACCTTCTTGCAGTTTGAGGGTGAACTTGATTCCGCTGTTACCCGATCCGTAAGGCACTTCGCCCTCGTTCGTAATACGGAGATTGAACACTGCCGGCTGATCGACAGGCACGTTACTGCGTTCATGAACGTCGATATCCAGTTTGGGGTTCTCCAGTTTGAGCGTACCGGCAGAGAGCGGTACTTTCGGGGTGAAGAAGCGGGTCGAGTCCGGCCCTTCCCACGGACAGCGGGTAGCACCGCCGTTCAGGTAATAGACATACGAACCGTAAATGTAGTCATCAGCAGATACATAACCTCGTGTGCCGTCTGAAGCAGCGTTGAAACTGTTCGCCTCGTCCTCAATGCGATAGACGGATACATTGAGATACTCATACGACAAGTCATCTCCTCTAAGCGTAAATCCGGTAGATTTGGTGTGCCCGGTGCCGCTTGATTCAGGATTTCTGTTATAGGAGAAATTCAGAATCGGTGTCAGGCTGAATTTCCACGTACCGCCTTGCGCTTTACATATGAAGTCAAAAGGATCTCCTTCTTGTGCATCCGCGTATTTGCTATTGACCTTATTCAGCAGGTTGGAAGGTATTAGATTTGCCAGTTTCGTCAGATCCGGTCCCGGAATACTCCCTGAGACTCCGGGGTAGAGCAGTTGGTTGGAATAGACATTCGAGTAGGCATAATTCTCAGTATGCGTTACGCTTGTAGCACCGCCCATTGACCAAGTGCCTACCAGTTTGCCTTTCGATCCCTTGAGCGCCGCTATTTTCTCTTCCTCATTGCGGATGAGCAGCCCCGTCCAGTTTACAAGCTGGCGGTTGTAAGCGGCAACCTCGTCATCGTATATTTTTTCGTTATCAGGGAGAATCTGTACATAATGTCCTTCTATACCGAAGTTCTCTTCCTCGGGATCCACTTTGCTCCAGTAAGCCGGCTTGCCGGTAGCCGTAGCTATAGCGGCTACGGTTGCGCTGTCACCGGTCATTAGGAGCGCATCGCGCTGCTGTCTCAATTGCGGAAGCAGGTTGTTCTCGATATAACTCTGAGTATGCACGAAAGTAGAGTTGATATAGGTCTCCGAACCCATTTCGGTACCGATCACCAGGTAGTACTTCTCGCCTTGTAAATTCCTTCCCTCTGCTACCACGCGGATAGTGCCGTTGGCGGCTCTGGCGGCCAGGGTGACGTAGGTTAGCGAATCTATCGGTTTAACCGCATCCGTAAGACCGTACAGGATATTCTGGGTCGCACCGATAAACACATCCGCCGGTGCGCCTACCGACAGCGGATCACTCGCTGTGGTTATACGCTCGGTGGTTGAGAACGTGTACGAGCCGCCATGCTTATAATAGTATTCTCCTACAACAGGAATAGATGTTTTGATTGTATTGCTTACATTTATCGGTGAGCCGACAAACACACCGCCTCCTACTCCTGCCCATGAGCCGACTACATAGTTCAGATCCGTGCCGTAACCTATACTGATATCTACTCCGAACTTGAAATCGATGTCGTATTTGTAATCATAGCTGTACGATGTGCCTGCCTCGATGTACGCGGAGCTACCCGATCCGGGAGGATCACGCAGTATATCCAGCAAAATAACATCGCCATGCGTAGAGGCGGTGAAATCTTGTCCTTTGGCTTTGTTTCCTGCCACGTAGGCGCGCAGCACCTGACTCTCAACGTATGCACCCTGGTACTCTACCGAGAGATCAAGTACACGCAGCGCATTTTCGCCTGTCTTGATGAACGAAACATAGTCGATTGGGATAACAATCATTGCCTGACCGAGGGTGTCCAACTCATGGCTCTGAACCTCGGTGTTAACAGCATCGTGCATACCGTTATATACCTTGAGTGTACCGCCATGGAGTCGCACTTCCTCATGCTGGGTGGAGAATGGATCGTTATTGTAATAGTAGTCCTCGTATGCTTTCACGATGAACTGATACTTACCCATCTCAAATACCGGTGCGCCGAATAGATATTTGTACGTGCCATTCGTCTGTTTCTCTACCAGAGGCACCTCGATCTTTTGGTTCTGGATGTTCTGGCGCTTCATTGTTTTTTCGCCATAATAATCCACTGGCATGCCGAATTGTAACTGGGTGCATGAGATAGATATCGGGCTGTGATAGGTGATATTGTAGGTCTCGTTGTAATCCAGTTCCTTACCCTCGTAGGTGTTGGTACGCTGGTGCAGAGGTGCATTGGTCAGATCAAGCGATTCGCTTGTCTTGCCGTCCGCGTACAAAGTAGCATAACCCCGCGCGGTAGCCTGCGTAATCTTGTATTTGACAGGGAAGAGATCTACATAATATTCACCGGTGTTGACATCCGGGTAGATAATGATGCGTTTCTTGTAATACTCAGTACGGGTTACTCCAGTCGAGTCGGTTCCGCCTGCTGTGCGCACGTCATGGCGAAGGTTGATGGTGACGCTATCCCTTGCCAGATCGTCCTTGAAATGTACGATCTGCGATATATTGTCGCCTTCAAGTTCGAATACCAGTTTCAGGTCGTCACCCAGGTTGTTCCGGCTCAAGCCGAAGCCGAGCGGTTTCTCCGCCTGTACACGACCGCCGGCGAGACGGCCGATCAGACGCACCTTGGTCTGATCATAGATTCTGACGCCGGCCAGACGTCCCTCCAATGACAGAACACTGTCCTCCTCCTGGGTCAGATCGTTGATCATGCGAACAAATCCGTCGCCGGCAAAGGTGTGACCCTCTTTGTATGCCTGAATGGTGAACGGAGTACGCTTCGGAACGCGGAACTCAAAGTTGCCCGATGCATCCGTCTTGTACAGTGATGTGCCGCTCTTGACGGGGATGCCGTTCAGCATGAAATGCACGTCGCGCACGGGTACGGTACTATTCTCGTAGAGTACGCGGCCGGAGAATGGTACCGAGGATATATTGGCGAAATTGACATTCTCGCGGATGCAACCGTTCAGACCGAGCGTGATAGTAGCGGAGGTGGCATCGGAGTTGTTGAATCGGAATTCTGCCGACATACTCTCCGGCTGGATAGCATACGCGCGGCCCTCGCCGTAGATAAGGCTGTCGAGCAGGTAGTAGCCGTCCTCGTCGGTCGTCACTTTCTGAACCGTTTCGCCGGTACTCGTGCGGCTGGCTTTGACCTCTATGCCCGGACAGGCTGAGCCGTCCTCGTAGCGCACATATCCGCTCACCTTGCCGTAAGGGTTACGCGAACCGGTTGTCGTCTTGCTGGCTGTCTTGACATTGCCGTTGCACTCGTAGGTCATTGTCAGGCGGTATTCCCACTCGCGCGAGACAAACGGATTAGCCGTCTTGTCTTTGTACCAGCTGCCGCCGTAATCCTCCTCTAATACCGTCCACGCGGTGTCTTTGCCTGCCGGACGAGTCTCAATCTTATAGGAGCCAATATTTCCTTCGGTCAGATCCCAGGTCAGCAGTACACCGTCGGAGTACTCCAAATTGCTGGCATTGAACGAATTGATGTTCGCTGCCTCGGTATAGTAAATCACCTCGCCCTCCAAATCCAGCAGTCCGTAGGGCTTGGTTTCGAAGAATTGTCTGACTGTCGTATTGCTGGTGTCGATAAATGCGTAGTATTCGTAATGAACGCAAGGCGTGTTGGCATAATCGGTATAGGTGATTTCCAACTTACCCGCTTTGTATGTAGCGTCGTCTTGTGCTTTCAGACGCCTGATAGCTGCGTATATAGTGTCGTTGGGTATAGTATAACGGATAGTGTCGTTGGTCTCCTTGAGCACTTTCAGAATCATCAGACGCTGGTTAGGGTCCCAGTAGAGCCTTTCTATTGCAGGGTCGTCTTCCGTACGGGTCTCTATCTTGGGGGAGGAATTAGCTTTTAGTCTCACGGTAATATGCACCTTGCGGTTCTCCTCAAATTCAGGATCCAAGGTATATTCGCCGGCATAATTTCCGCTGAAGTAAGGCATAGGCTTGTATGCGCCGGAGTTGACTTGAGATGGATCAGCGGTTACTCTCGCAGCAAACTTATGCTCAGTCCAGCCCCATTGGGCGGATGATACACGGCGCACCTGGTAGTAAATCTTGTAGCTGTTCTCTATAGGATTCCACCATGCAGCTTTAGTGGTGTCTATAAAGGTGTAGGTCTGCTCTTTGGTTACGGTATCCGTTGCGAGTGGGTCATACTCCATCGGAATAAGACCTATGGTCTCGGCATCCGAGTAATCGGCATTGTACGCACGCTGGATCTCGAACATATCGTTCTCCATCAGCTCCTGCTCGTTGGGATTCTTGATTATCCAGGTCAGTTTTTTCTTGCGGTAGTCTCTGTACCATTTACCGGTAGCCGCGTCTTGCGAATTGACGGCATCCGCCGCAAACCTGTTAATCTTATGGTATGCAGGAATATTTACCGAGTTGGAGCTAAGTATCTGCGTTTGCATACTGTCTGTCGAACGCTGGGTCTCCATCGTTATGTACAGGCTGCGGACAATATCGTCGCTGTTTACAAAAATCAACCCCCCTCTTTCATCGCATTTGATGGGATCGCCCTTGCCGTTTATCCAGTAATTGTACGGCTGTTGGGTTGAAAAATACGGGACTGCAATCTTACCGTATCCGGCTGTGCCGTTTTCGTTCAGCACATACAGAAACGGATTTTGCAATTGTGGGGCTGCATCGGGATTACCGCCGGTCAGTTTCGCCAACGTGCGCGTTTGTTCGCCTCTTGCCTGGTCGCTTGGATCTCCGCCTTCACGACGGTAACGCACCGAGTTGCCCACCCAATAAACCTTGCCGGCATAATCAGTGGGTTCTATCCAGTCAAACTCCAGATAAGTCAACCAGTCTTCGGTTGCCTGACGCTTGAGCCAGAACTCATGCCATTCACCGTCTGCGGATACATAGTCTGGCTCGCCATCGTACGTGTTGGTCACGATGATAGCACCCGACAGCACTTTCAGCCGCACCCAACCTCTGTCGTTGGGGTTCGAGCCGTCATCGCCTTTAGGCCTGTTATGTCCATTGTTGTCCGCCTCATAAATCATAAAATTCGGGTAGTCGTTGTCGGCTGCTCCTTCCAGATGAGTCCAGCAACGGGAGCACGCCTCGACGCCATACTCCTCTTCCTGGTAAGCCCAGAAGTTTCTTGATTTTCCCGAGGCAAAAACGAGAATCTTGTAATGCACCTTCCCGTTGCCAAGAGAGTAGGCGGAGTAATGCGTGCCACCCACCTCTTCACGGAAATACCAGTCTCCGTGACTTGCTCGTGCGAAGAGATCCGTTACCGGAACGCTTGCCAGCATCACGGCGGTTAACAAACATAAAATTGTTTTTTTCATATTGTGAATTGATTTTTAGTAAAGTGCACTTCTATAAATTGCTTTATGCTGATTCTGAGATTTATCTTGAGTGGATTTTTGCTTTCCGCGGTTCGCTATGCGGGCATTGTAACTGAGCGAATGAAATATTCATTCCTAAACGCCCAACCCTCAGCAGTCAGTTTTTCCCACCCTTCCATAGGAGAGCCGGGGTGGGGCTTTAGTAGAAGAGCATGGTCAATAGCTGGGCAACTGCGGTTGCCACGCCTTAACGGAAACCCAACCACAATGCACCCGGCACAATCAGAAACTGAAGAATAAGAAAAAATGTTTCCATGTCTTGTGCAGATAATGATAACTTCCTGCAAAAAATACAAATATACAATTCCCGCACAAAGTTACAAAAAAAAATACAAATATGCAAATCCAACGCGCAGAAATTTACGCAAGACTACATAAATAATACAAGTTTTTACGCAAAATAACTGAAATTGAAATTTTTCCACTTGTTTTTTGTTGTTGTATATTATTTGTATATTCAAAATATTTGTTGTATCTTTGTAGCCGATTTAACATCTAAGTATGGAATAAGACCGATTTTGTTGTTGTGCC
>ONTT01000039.1 GCA_900320865.1 uncultured Bacteroidales bacterium
AACTAAAATTGAAAATGAGCCCGGTACAATACCGAACTCACTTTCAAAATCAAGTCAAATAGATTTAATAATCTGTCCAACTTTTTGGGGTCACCTCACGAAAGGTCGCTCTTCTCCGTGGTTAGCCATTGTGGGCTGTGTCGTACGCCTCGCCGCAGATTTTCCGCGCTTGCATACCCCTCGTACGTGTACCAAAACTGCGTTTTAGTAGTAAGTACTCGGGGCTTGTTCTCGGTCGGCTTGGTCTCCCCGACCGCCTGCCCTGTTCGAAGTGCCAAGTCAAGGCACTTCTCCACGCTTTCCCCAAGGATTAAAAATCGTCGGGGACCCCGTGGTTAACCATTGTGTTCAGCGTCGTACGCTTGACCACAGATTAACCAAAGGTAGGCACGCATGGTCTTTTTGCCACCGGCCGTGTCCTTCTGTGCCGCGAAGTTCTGTTGGTCCGTGGTGATCTGGTTCAGATCGCTCTTACGAGCCTTCACAGCTGCCGCTACAGCGGTGAAGCGTGCGCGAGCATCCAACTCATTGGACGTCAGCGGGGTGGAACGTTTCACTTTCTTGCGGAGGTAGAGACGGTTACAATCGGGGCTCTCGGTTGCCGCTATGCGGTGGGTGCCGAGGAGCATTTTTGCGCAAGTGTGTTGACCGTTCTTGCCCGGTTTGCTGAGTGCTCCGGATACAGAGTCGATACCGGCACTCCATTCTACTTTAGCCATAGTGAGTAAGTGTTTAAAGAATTAATGAATTAATGAGTTAATGAGTTAATGAGTTAATGAGTTAGTTGTCGCTTAGGCGAAGGGGTTGACGTACTTCTGTGCGACAGTGTACGCGAAGAGCGAGGTGTACTTCGATTGTGCTTTGAAAGCCGCTTCGAGTTCCGCTCGTTGCGTTGGGTCAGCAAGGGCAGTTTTAGCCGCTTGCGAGGCAGTTTTGAGTGCGTTCTGGGCTTGTACGTTCTTAGCGTGGGTAGCCTTGGAGGGGTTCAAGAGGTCGACGCCCAACTGTTCTTTGCCACAGGGGCAACGTTTGAAGTAGAGTGTTTCCGACTTGTTGAACTTACCCATCACGCGAGCAAACATGCCGTGGAGAGTGATTTTAGCCATTCGCTGCTGGCTATGACTTGCGTGACTCGCTGCTCTGCAGCTCGATGACGCTCCGTCATGCCCTCGCTCTCCGATCCGCAAAACTACGTTTTACGTCTCGGGTTCCGGAGGACTCCCCTCAGCCAGCTCAGGGGGAAAAAGGGTTAATTGATCTTTGAACTTGCGTTCTAAAAACGCTAAGTGTTTCTGTCTTCCAAAGATGTCAGCGAAGACGATACGGGTGTGTGCTTCGGCTTCCGAGGGAGTATGACCCGAGCGGTCGGGACGTGCTTGGACGATATGCATTACGCCGTCTTTGCTTGGATAGCGGCGAATATAGAAAGGGTCTGTTCCCATCAGAATGCCTCGCACCGATTCTATACCCGGGTCAAATTCTACCTTAGCCATCTCGCGCGAGCTATCCTCGTACATGTACCAAAACTCCGTTTTAGTAGTAAGTACTCGGATGCTCTCGCTCTCCGATCCGCACGCACTGTGTTTGCGTACGTCTCGGGTTTTGAGAGCCCCTCCAAGCTCCAAGAGGGAAAAAGGGTTAATAACTTAAATTTTTTTTGGCGTCGTACGATTCAGTCGTCCGGGTTTGGATGGTGATCGACGTGTCGCCTTTTTGATAGAACTCCGACCGGTTGGTCACGGTCCGGACCACATTGCACGAACTCAGTCCGAACGCTGCAGCCAGCGCCGTCAACGCTGCGATCAATACGGAAATGATGATTTTGATGATTTGTTGTTTGGTCATAATGGTTGCGATTTTTGTTTGACGATGGACAATATAAACGACGAAACGGGGCACGTATCGCCCTGTATCGCCTAATAGCGGAAAAAATGTAAAAAAGTGCATTTTTAGTCAAAATCGCCCAAAACGATGGGATAGTCGTCGGGATTGCGGTCCACGTGCGGATAACCGGGTAGAAATGGTTCAGGCACACAGACTTCGATTCGAATCTCCTCGCGGATCTCTTGCACAGATTGGAGGTATTCCGTAACTGCGGTCTCCACGTTTTGGCTATCCCATTGCCAACCGCATTGTTTGTCTTGGATGAAGATTCCGGTACGATGGACGGTGAGCCGATAGATGAGTTCAAGGGGCAGATGTTCGTTAAGGACGAAGACATTTGCAAGTAGTCTGTTGCCGGTAAGATGGTTCATTTCCCATACTTCACAATGTGCGCCAGATATGAATTGGCGGGTTTTAATCAATTTCAATAGCATAATGATTTACGATAATTTGTACTGCCGCAGGGGGCAGGAGGATTTGTTGTTTCTTTAGTTTTAGCGGTGCCAACTGTTCGCGGATGAACGGATCTCGGAGCCACACTCGGAGTGTTTGTTCGGAGACTCCCGCTTTGCGAGCGAGTTGGCTTTTCGTCATTGCTCTCATAGGCTGTCATTGGGACATGGTCCCGTGATGGTCTTGTTGTTTAATCGACATTCAAAGTGAATTCTCTGATGATTTGGAGTTTGAGGGCAAGGGCTTCTTCGAGTGTGTAGATGCCTGCAAGTCCTTTGTACCATGCGACGACCATCTTGGTAGTCTTGGCTACGTCATCTATAGCGGGGGAACCGTTATAGTTTGTAGGTTCAGCATCGCGAGCATTCACTATAGCGTACCATGGATTTGGGTCTACCGGTTTGCCTGCACGCTTACGGTCTCGGATGAGACGATAAATGCGGTGTTGCATATGGATGGTACAGGCGTTCCAGAGTTTGGATTCGCATTTAGCGCGCATGTTGTGGAACTCTAACGGCGGATTTAATAACTCCCAAAGATATTCAAATGATGACCGGTTTAGAACCGGAGCAGTTTTATTATCCATGTTCATCATCAATGTTTTTCTTTTTATAAAGAGGGTTATTAGGGGGAAGAACCTTTTTCTTAGCCCCCTAAACCCTACCGCATCAATCGAGGCACTTGAGGGTTGATTTCACCTCGTCCGGTTTGATATTCGGGTGCGTGATCGGGAACACATCCATGATGGCTTTCAGTTCCTTAGTGAGGACCGCTGACTGTTTTTTGTGGTCAGCTTGTTCGTTAGCCTTCTGACGATAGGTAACGGCTTCCTGCATGGTGTACTTCTGCGGTTTTCCGACGATGTCGAACACAGGTACGTTATCGAGCGTGTAGTGGTGTCCTTCGTGCTCGAACTTACCGCTTGTCTCGCCGAGTTCTTCAAGGACTTGCTCTGCGAGCAGTTTGGCTTCCGGCTCTATTTCCTCGATACGTGCTTTGCAAGACTCTATCAGTTGTTTGAGAACAGAGGTCTCTACCAGTGCGTCAGCACTATTCAGATTAACGTTATTTGCTTCAATCAAAGCAGTTCTTAAATCAATTGCTTTCATAATCTTAAATTTTTAAATTGGTTAAATGATTAAACTTTGGAATTTTTGCGTCGGCGCTGGGTCGCGCGGTGACGATTCTCTTCGGGGGTGACGTACTCGAGGTTGGAGACAGCGCAGTTGCGGATGTTGCCATCTTTGTGGTCGAGTTCGCAGCCCTCGGGTCGCGGTCCTATCCACGCTATGGCGACGAGGATGTGGCAGTACGGAGCTCCGATGAAGTTGCACATCCGCGGATAGTTGGAATGGACGTTGGGTTTGGGGTGGAAGTTCTTGGTGCGATAGTACTGCACTTGATTCAGCCCTCTGGAAGAGAGGGAGAAGAAGATGCCCAAACAGGAGCAATAGAGTTTCGCACATCCTTGTCTTGGAACGGCGCCAGTACAGAGGCGGAGTTCACCATCAGGGAGGAAGATTTTCTCCGGGGGCGTTAAGCAATTAAATTGGTTTTTAAACATAATGGTGTTCGAGCTGTGTTTTATCTGCAATCAACGCGATTGTCAGTTGGACAGCCTACACCCTACGCCGAAAAGGGGCGATTTTTTCGGGGAAGATTTCGGGAATGATTTCGGGTTTAGGGGTATATAAGGAAGTAATGGACACAAAAAGAAAAGCGGAACACCTTGAAAATACAGGTATTCCGCCTATGCGATTTTTTTTGAAAAAAAATTATGCTTTCCCCGAAATGGAACCCGAAATGCTAGTTGTCTAAGTTCACTTTTGCATCGAGAAGTTTGCGCCAAGTAGTTATCCTTGAGCGGGCGCTATCGGATGGTTTTCCGCTATCAATGCCGGTGACATACTCGCCATTCTTATAAACGAAATGCGATTCGACGATACGTTGCAAACCGTATCCACTTGGGACGGTGATAAAATTGTTATCGACCATCATTTTGAATAGCGCGTAGAGATTATCCTTGCCTACTTTCTTGGTCCAGACGATACGGCATTCAGAGGGCTCTCCTTCAAAGAGCGCACAGAAATCATCGGGATTGCCATCTTCAATCCATCCTTCATTGATTAGGTCCTGGTAGAGAGCAACGATATTATACGTCTGCGTGCGTTTTTTTGTAAAGGTAGCAGTAACCGGTTCAAAAGGTGTAGCCTCACGTTTCTCAGTGTAGGTAGGAGCCGCCGGGCGTTGTGGTTTCTGTACACCGTACACATTCTGCACACCTATACCACCGGCTGCAACCGTGCCAATCACCGTGCCGGTGTATTTATTGCCTGCAACGTAATCGCCGTTGATTATTTGGGTGGATTGGTTTTTAGGCATAGTATCTTCGTTTAAGTTTTCCATTTTCCATTCGAGGTATTTCATGAAATACTCCATCATATTGAGGACTTCGGGACGACCTCTAAAATAGCGTTCTCGATAGGCTTGTGAACCGCGAAAGTCTTCAAACATAGTCTCACGATCATAGACACACTTTTCCCGTTTATACAATTCCTCGAAACAATCTTCATCTGTTGGATCAAGCAGTTGCCAGTTATCATCATCCAGTTCCTCGCGTATCTGCTCTAAACGCAGACGGATATATTCCTCAAAGCAGGCGTTACGCAATCTGCGTTTAAAGTCTCCGAAGGTCATTGGTTCAGATGTGTACATCTTACCGGTGGTCAGGTATTGACGGAAACTCTCAGCAAGGAACAGATTGCGGCTGAAATCGTAGATATTATCGAACGGCAGTTGGTCGCGATTACGGCTGCTATACAGGAAATACTCAATCATCGGGTCTTTCTCTCCGGCACTTACGGTTTTGTGCATCTCAGACGCGAGCGATACCATCCCGGTAGCGGATACATATTCATCTGCCCAGACTAATGCCAGTTCGTTCAGCCCTTTGCCGCCATCCACATTGTCGTAGGTATGCGGCATCTTAGCACCATGCATTACAATCAGGGCTTTTAGGTCGATATTCGTCCGAACGAGACAATCCATATCAGCGATGAAGTCATCTGCCGCTTCTTGAGTTGGGAAGCATTTGGGCGCAAGATCTTGCCATTTGCCCAAGATAAGATTACGTATATGGTAGTTATCTATCTCATTCAGCAGCGCCCACGCGCAGCCGATATAAGAGATTGGGGGATTCATCAGGCCAATCATCTTAACGATGCTGGACAGATAGGATTGCCAATCCGGTTCGTCCCAGCGTTTCTCCTCACGATTGATAGCGCGTAAGATATTGACCTCTTCCGGGTCTTCCATATTAGGGTTTATTCTCTCACTCATGATTTTCTTGTACGCCTATTCCATTAGCACCGACAGATTCTATATTGTTACCTATCTTATTGCCATATATATTATCGCCTTGGTGCACAATCTTTACATCCATTGAGTCGATCTTCTTCAATAGAGACGGTTTATTCCAACCCTCTTTGTGCAGCATCATATCGTATAACATCGCACGAATAGCCGGAGCGCTTTCGGGACTTTTCGTTTTGACGTATTCGATGATTTCATCCAAAGTAAGGACGAACTCCGGTGCCACTTTCGGTGTGCTCTTGCGTTGTGCAGCACTTTCTTTTGCTAATTCTTCTTTGTGTGCCTTTGCTGCTGCTTTATGTATGGTACGTAGATTCTTTAACCCCGGTAGAAATTCCTGTTTATGGGATCGACCAAAAAGATAATCCGCATTGTCTATGAAATAGGTTAAAATAGCTATACGCGTGTCAAAGTTGGGACGATTCTCTACAAACATTTTAATAGAGCGTATATCATAAACCATTTTCATATCTCTCCAATCCACAAAAGCCGGAGATTTAATCCATTCTTCATCAAACATTCTCTCCAGCCCCCAATACGCTATGGTGTAGTCGCTGTATTTGTGTTGCCGCATCCACTCTCGAAACTTATCTATATCGTAATCGAATGCGTAGTATGCATAACACTTATCACGATTGGCGAGACTATATTCATTGCAATCGCAATCTTCATGTAACCATTCATCTCGGCGTTCTGACCAATCTTCTTCAATGGGATTTCCGTTCTCATCTTCAGCCGGATAATGGGTCCAGTCAATGAGACAATCTTCTATTCTTAATATTTTCGGTTTTTGTTCTTCTACCATGGTATCACTTTGTTATCTTATCAATCTTATTCAAACTCATAGATATCGTAGAACCTATCAAAGTAAGCGCAGAGTTTTTCGAGGACACGTTGTTTGGTCTCCGCACGCTCGTTATTAGCGCCAAAGAGCGGTAATGGGGGCAGACATTGGGTAATGGCTGTACCTTGCATTTCCACTTCACCTGTCTGGAATGCTTTGCGCACAAAAGCGATCGTCTGGTCTCGTTTGAGGTTCTCCGACGAGATGATCTCATCCAGTTGTTGCTGCGCTTGCTCATGCACAAATGCCATCCATTGTTTGCCAATCTCCTTATCGGGCGAATAGCGTTTGACGAAGGCGTCGATGAGGTCACGTTTGTTACGCAAGGCAGGACTGGAACCAATCGCTTTGGAAAGAATGTCATTAAGGTCTTTAGGGTCATTAGGGACCTTAGGGTCTTTAGGGACTTTCTTGGCAATGAGTTCGAGGATATAATCGATATTGATTTCGACCTGTTTGATGAGTTCTATTTCGAAAGTCAGATCATCGTTGATGTCGACTACATCTCCCTCTGCATGATGACGATATTTCTCGTTGAGATCGAGGTAAACGGACTTGTAGTCTTGTTCTGCAAAATCGGAGATATAGTTCTCTTTGTCTTCCTCAAACCGATCGAAGGTATTGAGCAGATTGACCATGCGGAGATAGGATCCAAAGAGTCGGATAAACTCTTTCTCTTTTTCTTCTCCGATAAGCGGCATATTTGCAGGATCTGGGAAGAGTTGCTTAAGTGCTTCTGTGATTTTTGCAAAGCCGATATGTTTCTTTCCGTTCTCGTCCGTATAACCATTGATATAGTCGTCGTACGATTTGAGCAGCACGATATTACATGCATTCTTATCGCCAAAGAGCGTGATGGCATCATTGGTCTCTTGCTCCAGATTGCGGAAGCAAACGATGTTACCAAACTGCTTGATGGTATTGAGAATACGGTTCGTGCGACTGTAGGCTTGCATGAGTCCATGTTGCCGTAAGTTCTTATCTACCCAAAGGGTATTGAGCGTCGTAGCATCAAAGCCAGTAAGGAACATATTGACCACAATGAGCATATCCAGTTCGCGATTCTTCATCCGTTCGGATAGGTTCTTGTAGTAATTGCCGAACTGATCAGATGAGGTGTCATAGTTACAACCGAACATCTCGTTGTAATCCGCAATAGCCGCTTCAAGGAAGTCGCGAGACGACTGATCTAACTTAGCCGCACTATCGCTGTTCTCCTCATCGAGAATACCATTCAGCTCCACTTCTTCGTTCGCTCCATAACTATAGATCAGCGCTATCTTCAGGCGTTTGTCTTCGGGCAACAGATCTTGTTGACGTTGGAACTCCGTATAATAGAGTTTAGCCGCATCAATGGACGCAGTAGCGAGAATGGAGTTAAAGCCTGTCACACGCTTGTCATCCAGTTTGTAGGACCGATTACGATAGGTCTTTTGGTCGAAGTGCTGCAAGATATACTCGACGATGTTATGGATCCGTTCAGGAGCCAGCAAGGCACGTTCACGGTCTATGTCGCGCACCTGAGCATCGTCGATACCTTCTTTCGTCCCTACGGTCTTGATATACTCCACACGGAAAGGCAACACGTTCTCATCGGCAATCGCATTGATGACCGTATAAGTATGCAGACAGTCGCCAAAGAGTTGCGCGGTTGTGAGCAATGCCTGCTGGGCATTCTCGGCGAAGATAGGTGTGCCTGTGAAACCGAAGATATGGTATTTATTAAACCGCTTAACAATCAGTTTGTGCATATCGCCGAACTGGCTACGATGGCACTCATCAAAGATGATGACTACATGCTTATCGTATATTGGATGTTTCTGTTCGGACTTGCAGAACTGGTTGAGTTTCTGAATGGTCGTGATGATGATACGATCTTTGTCCTTGCTCAACTGCTCATGCAGCACAGCCGTGGATTTGTTATGACTGACGCAACCTTTCTTGAACTTCTCATACTCGCGCATGGTCTGATAGTCGAGGTCTTTGCGGTCTACGACAAACAGCACTTTATCTACATACTCCAGTTGGGTACATAGTTGTGCGGTTTTGAACGATGTGAGTGTCTTACCGGAACCGGTTGTATGCCAGATATACCCACCGGCATCAATCGTACCCATCTTGCGTTGGTTGGTAGAGATGAGTATTTTCTGCAGAATAGCTTCGGTGGCGGCAATCTGATAGGGCCGCATGACCATCAGTTTTTGGTCCGCAGTAAAGACGCAATAACGCGTGAGGATATTGAGCAAGGTATGCCGCGCAAAGAAAGTAGCGGTGAAATCCGTCAGTTCGCGAATAGGCGTGTTCTCTGTATCAGCCCAATAGGATGTGAACTCAAACGAATCGCAGGTCTTCGTTCCATCTTCGAGGATGGCATCATTCGGTTTCTTACGGTTCAGTTCGGTAAACGCACCGCGGCTAGTCGTGTTGGAGTAGTACTTGGTTTCCGTACCATTACTGATGACGAACAACTGCACATAGTCAAACAGACCATTGTCGATACCAAACGCATCACGATGATAGCGGTTGATCTGGTTGAAAGCCTCTTTGATGGCGACACCTCGTTTCTTGAGTTCGATATGTACCATAGGCAAACCATTCACAAGGATCGTCACGTCATAACGACATTTGCGTTTACCAGAGTCGGCTTTGTATTGATGGATGACTTGCAAGCGGTTCTCGTGGATATGCTTCTTATCTATCAGTTTGATGTTCTGGAAGGTCTTGTTATCGCGAATGAGCACCAACTGCGAAGTCTTATCGTCTTGCAGAAGCGTTGTTTTGTCTTTGAATGACGCACCTTGGTTTGCCAGTTTGACGCGGAAGAAACCTTTCCACTCGTTGTCCGTGAACGTGATGCCGTTGAGGAGTTCCAACTGCTTACGCAGGTTGAGCTCCAGTTCCTCGCTGGTATGGATATCGAGGTACTCGTAGCCCTGCGCTTGCAACTGCGCAATGAGTGCATCTTCCAACTGCGCCTCGCTTTGGTATGCGGTGCGGGAAGAAGGTTTGTACTCATATTTGGATACAACCGTCGATTGCGGATTTTCAGATATCAGTTTCATAGCTTTTTAGGGTCTTTAGGGTCACTAGAGTCCTTAGGGTCTCTAAGGTCTTTTCTTAGGCGGAACATGCGTTCGGAGAATCCGCCTTCTTTGAGAAAGTCGTCGCTCAGCCGCTGTAATTGGCGGTAGAGCAGATAGTCAGCCTGCTTGATAAGCACGATGCACATGTTGGCAATCGTCTCCGGCGGGCGCGTCTCTGCCAGAGACATGAAGTACTCTGCATCGTTGTGCTCTTTGCCTAACTTGCGCATCGTTTCCAACTCTGCAGACCCTTCTTCCCACTGACGATGACCACGCGTCTTGAGATAATCCTCGTAATCTTCTATCAGTTCCTGCAAACTGGCTTTCGCCACATTGACCAGTTTGATTTCCGTCTTGGCAGAAGTGCTACTGGCGGCGCTACCCTCAATGATATTCTGTTTGCCTGAACGCGCCGCCTGTAACATCTGGTCGTATGTGCGGTCGCCCTTTTGCAGATAGTGCTCCACAAAATAGTACGTCAGACAGAAAATCACGTTGGTCTTCTGATAACTGATCAGTTTTTTGTAGTTGCCATGATTGGGTACTAATTGCTCCATGTTGATGAAAATTATAGGGTCTTTAGAGTCTTTAGGGTCCTTAGAGTCCTTAAGGTCGTTTTTCAAAAGTTAGTAACTTGTCGCGGTAATACTCATATCGCTTCTGCTGTGCAGCCTGCTCGGCAGGGATACCATCCGAAAGGCTCGTCGTCAAGGCTTCGAACTTATCCAAGATAGAAACTATTCGCTCTTGCTCTGCGAGAGGAGGAATAGGGATTTTAATGGTTGCCATAATATTACTCATTAGCTTTGGATTTCCCATACCTTGGTACACATAACTTTTAGCAACCCTATTTAGCCAATAGAATAGAAAATCTATTGATAGAGACTTATCAATGTTCGAAATTAGGCCACATACATTTGTTATACTAAACTTACCTTCTCTACGGAAAACCGTACCAGCATAGGCACCATCTGTAGTCCAAGTAAGAAACTTACCATCATAATCATATGTGTTTATTCTTCCTAATTCACCATTATCCACTGTTTGAGATGAATACACGGGATATTCGCCGGCATTATCGCGTAGATATTCTTTGGAATATACTTTTCCTCTTGAAAGTGTGGCAATCTCTCCCAATGTTTTCCATTCCCAATTGCAATCATCGGATTTGGTAGCAGAATTGCAATCCGAGTGTGGCGTAAGTAGTTGGGTACGATAGTACTCATACTGCTTACGACGCATTTGCAGCTCCGCTTGCAGCTCCGCTTGCAGCCTCCTACGCGTTTCTGAGATTCAAAGTAATCTTCGTAGCGAGATAAGAAATAATAAAGAAACTTGTTGCTTATACCTGTAGAATGTCCTAGCCAGAAACTACCATCGGAGCACCAAAAAGCCTTGTCAAGATATTTGACTCCTCCTATACCTCCTGTATTTACAATAATGATCGTATCTTTAGGAGCATTATAGTCATCATAGCGACCTAATGGTGTATCTTTACTTCCGTGGTAAACCTCGTATAGCCCGTCTTCTTTGAGTTGGCTTTTGGTTAGTCTCCGTCCTCTGTTTACACCAACGGTTTCTTTAATGGTCTTCCACTCGATGCCATTCGGACACAGGTCCTGTATCATTTGTTCTATGTGTGTCATTTTTAGGGTCTTTAGTGTTTGAAAGGACCTTAAGGACAGTAAGGTCACTAAGGTTATTAGAGGTTAGCGATCAATTCGTCAATCTGCGCACGTAGTTCGTTCTCACGCGCTACGATCTCTTTCAGTTCTGCATTCAGCTTGTTAATGTCGATATGCTCACGCGTATCTTCTTGCTCCACATAACTGTTGACAGAGATAGTATAGTTATTCTCCGCGATAGCCGTATTGCTGATAAGTGCAGTCAGATGTTGCACATCCTCGCGGTTGACATACAGACCTAAGATACGGCTGATATTCTCTTCCGTCAGTTTGTTCTTGTTGCCTTCATGCACAAACTCATTGGATGCGTCGATAAACAGCACTTTGTTGTCCGTCTTGTTCTTGCGGATGACGATGATACAGGTAGCAATAGACACACCAAAGAAAAGGTTTGCCGGCAGTTGGATAACCGCATCCACATAATTGTTGTCAATCAGATACTGGCGTATCTTCTGTTCTGCTCCGCCTCGATAAAGCACACCCGGGAACTCAACGATAGCCGCAGCTCCATCGGTGGCTAACCAAGAGAGCATGTGCATCGTAAACGCCAAATCGGCTTTGGATTTAGGAGCCAATACACCAGCAGGAGAGAAACGACGATCATTGATTAGAACAGGACTGTCGTCGCCTTTCCATTTGATCGAGTAGGGCGGATTAGAAACGATGACATCAAACGGCTGATCATCCCAGTGTTGCGGTTCCATCAGCGTATCACCCAAAGCAATACTGAAATGATTATAGTTGATATCATGGAGAAACATGTTGATTCGGCAGAGGTTGTAGGTCGTCTGGTTAATCTCCTGACCGAAGAAACCTTGTTGCACATTCTCCTTACCGATGACTTTGGCTACTTGCATGAGCAACGAACCACTACCGCACGCAGGATCATAGACCTTGCGCACTTTCGTCTTGTTATGCGTAGCGATACGGGCTAATAGTTCACTCACTTCCTGAGGCGTGAAGTATTCACCACCGGACTTACCTGCATTGCCAGCGTACATCTTCATAAGGAACTCATAGGCATCGCCGAAAGCATCGATACGGTTCTCTTTCGGTCCTTCGAGATTCATGTCGCCTACTGCATCCAAAATACGAGCAAGACGTTCATTACGTTTATCTACCGACGAACCAAGTTTGGTAGAGTTGACATCCAGGTCATCGAACAGACCTTTCATATCATCCTCGCTCGCGGTTCCGATAGCTGAGGCTTCGATGGACTTGAACGCTTTGTCCAGCGTCATGTTCAGTTGATCGTCATGGTGTGCATTCTTACGAACATTACAGAAGAGTTGAGAAGGCAGAATGAAGAATCCCTTCTCCGCAACGATGCTTGCACGCGCGGACTCGGCTTGCGCATCATCAAACGCTGCGTAATCGAAATTAGGATAACCGGCTTTGAGTTGCTCGTTGTTGATATAATTGGTGATGTTCTCCGAGATATAACGGTAGAATAACATGCCAAGCACGTACTGCTTGAAATCCCAACCATCTACAGAACCGCGTAACTCATTCGCGATAGCCCAGATACTCTTGAATAACTCTTGTTTTTGTTGCGTTGATGTAGCCATATTATGGTGTTTTATTTTACAAACTTTCGTTATTTCTGTCTATAAACCTCGCTCAATGTTTTGCCATCGGCATCTTTCCATCTTGTCCAACCATTTGAACTGCCGCCTACAACCATGGCTGCTGCAGCAGATGGAGATGGGAAAGTATAATCGGTCTTTAGGACAATCTTACCCTTCGCCTGGGAGCAATTGGCTTCAATAAAAGCTTTGCGTTTGTCGATGGATTTCGGTTTAAGTGAATCGCACTCGCCGCTGCGTAGTTCACTACCGGCCAATACCACAAACTCTTCGGTTTCTTCTACGAAATAACCTTGCGCATTGCTGCCCGCGCGCGTGCAGAAGAACAAATGCTCTGCCTGTGGGATAGGTTTGTCATCGCCAAAGATATTGCATCCTACGAATTGTGTGAGAAAGCGTACATACTCAAAGAACTGCTCTGCCAAGAAGATGTGCTGCTGTGCAGATGTGTTTGGTTTGGAGGGGGTAACCGCATTTTTGGATACATCATACGTGCCTGCTTTCTTTGCTAACTCATACGCAATAGCTTCCAGATAGTGCGTAAGTGTCAGATGCAGCGAGTCGTCGCTGGAGATGAATCCCAACGCTTCCGTCCAGAAGTGTATCTTCTCATGCTGGCCAAGGCGTTTTCTGAAATTGTCCGTCTGTCCAATATATGCTTTCTTCGCCTCGCGATTCAAAAGGATATACAAAGCCGGCTTGGTGATATCCGTGCCTAATTGAGACAATGTGGCATTATCGCCGCGCTTGATGTGATACAAACGGCATACACAGGTATCGATCGTTACCAAACGAGAACTATCCAATGTGTCTCCGTAAAGAAATGTATGAATTACTTTTGCCATATCTCTGTATTAGTTTTTGTCTTTTTTTTAAAGCTTTGCACACAAAATGTGCGCAAAGTTACACAAAAATTCTGACATATGCAAGGAAAATCAGAGATTTTTAGTTGAAGGTATATAGTTTAAGGCTTAAAGACAAAAAAAGACGAGCAACTCGCTGACTTCTTTCAAATTGTTGTACTTGGGACATGGCTTGTGACATCTTGCTCACTTCTCTCTTCTAGCTTGTTCCTTTTCTGGTCTCAAAAGGAACAAGTTTCGCTATAGATTGTGCCATTTTTTACACACACCAACGATCACAATAAAAGCACAACCCTTGCTGATTGTGCCTTCAATTTGTGCGACTGTCTCACATTTTTAATTTTCCAGACAGTGTTTGGAATATTCATTAGTGCAACGCGCGTTGCACTTTTCAATTTGGTACACGCGTGTTCAAAATCTATTTTAGTCCTTGTCTATTATCTTCCAATGGCCGCTATATCCGCTGCCAACATATTTGATATGTGGCAATTTAGCAAGACGGCGACCGATAGTCTTAACACTCACATGCAATAATGCCGCCAATTCCTCACGCGTGATCTTCGGATTCTGCTTAATGAGCGCAGTAATGTCTTGAGGGACACCTTGAGGGACATCTTGAAGGACACCTTGAGGGACATCTGTCTCTTGACTTGCTACAAAGGCATCTATCTCTGATTGCAGGTTGGTATTATGCAGGCGCAACATGACATTCGGGAAGATGGATTCGTCCTGCTGGTCACGTGTATCATTGAGCGCTTGGATATACTCCGCTTTCTGCTCTTTGAGCACTTTGGTCGGGATGAGACCGAACTCAAACTGAAGCATGTTCATCACCAGACGCGACATACGGCCATTACCGTCTGCCCAAGGATGGATAGAGACGAGGCGGAAGTGCGCCACAAACGAGAGATGATAGGCTGCAAGGATGTCATTCTTCGGCATGGCAGCGCGTTCGGTATTGAGCCAGCGACAGAAGTCCGACAAGGCTTGTGGCACCTTCTCATGCGCCAAATAAGAGCGTCCGCCGAAACCGGCGGTGACGTTGA
The DNA here is from genome assembly GCA_900320865.1 of uncultured Bacteroidales bacterium. Classification (GTDB taxonomy): domain Bacteria; phylum Bacteroidota; class Bacteroidia; order Bacteroidales; family Paludibacteraceae; genus Colicola. The sequence continues at coordinate 14,817 of ONTT01000039.1, forward strand.
CTTTGCGCAACTCGCCTTCGGCAGCGGAGAACGAGCCAAGCGGCGTGTTGTACGTGCTACCGGTGTTCTTCATCACAATCGCTGACAGGCGGCAGAGCATATCAATGCTGTAAGGCGTGTGTCGATCAGCAAGCCTTTGCGCTTCCTCGTAAGCCGCTTTCAGGTCGAGGTTCATCATCTGCTCCTGGAGTGTACGACCGGGAGCCGTGATGCCTTCGTCGAAAAGGAGTTGGTTCTCGATCTCTGTGACGGTTGAACCTTCGATGGCCGTGGAGTGCGTGATGATAGAATACAAGTAGAATTTCTTGTAGTCAATCTGCTGGTCGATACCCAAGGCTCGGTAGCGTTCTATGGTTTGCAGTATATCAGCCATATTGGTATTGTTTATCGATTGTCTTTTACCTTGCACACAAAATGCGTGCAAAGTTACACAAAAATTCTGACATATGCAAGAAAAATCAGAGATTTTTAGTTGAAGGTATATAGTTTAAGGCTTAAAGACCAAAAAAGACGAGCCGGAGCCCGTCTGGGGGAACTGTTCGGAAATGCCGAATGGTTGCTATATAATGGTAATGCACCGTTTCGGATCAAAGCCGTTGTTTTGCAGCTCGCCGTGAGAGAGATAGCATACATATATGTGAACATCAATATTTTTCATGGATTTTGTGGATTGTATTCCAAAAAATAATATAAATTTTCGGATTATACTCCAAAAAATTTGCACAATTCATAAAAAAGTTGTACCTTTGCGCCAAATGGCGCAGATAAACGAACTAACCCACTAACCACCATGCCCTGTTCATATAATAACATATCATGTATCTTTTTAACAAAAACCAACAGATATAAATACAACCTCCATATGAGAAAATTATTCATTATCCTCGCCGTGCTGCTGGGTTCCGCGGGCATGAGAGCAGAGGAACATAGCTACGTGTGGAACGCGGAGTTCCCGAACTACAAGCAGCAGATACCGTCATCCGATTTCACCACCACCGACGGACTGTTCCGCTTCACCAGCGACAAAGCCCAAGGCGTCAGCGGACCGCAGTTCAATGAAGATAAGAATGCAGGACTGCTGCTGAGACTCTACGCCGATAACACCCTCCGCATCGAGAGCCTCTCAGGAGACCCGATAACCGACATCACCTTCGTCATCGGAGGCAACGGACATTATAAACTGGCCAACCTCACGCCGTCCAAAGGCGCAATGGGCGAACCCTATATCGGCAAAGACGCTACCGACACCTTCCGCGAGTACCGACTCTTCTGGAGCGGGAACGCCACCGATATCACCTTCACCGTTGGCCATCTGTGCGAGTACGGCATCGACTGCGCCGAGCAAGGAAAGACCGACGAACCGGGAACATGTATGACCAAGCAGATCATCATCACCACCGCCTCCGGGCAAGGGTTGGAAGACCTGCTGGATGGAGAGGCTACGCCTCGCAAAATCATCTACAACGGGCAAGTCTATATCCTCCGTTCCGGCCATTCCTACACTCTCACAGGAACAGAGGTGATTCCGCAAAAATAAATACCACCATGCCCTGTCCACATAATAACATAGAATGCCCTTGCACGAAAGAAGGATGTCCGCGTCGGAAGTGGCTTGCAACATGTTGAGAAACCTCGTTCCTCAAGGGAGTTGCCGCACTTCCTCCTCTCCCCAAAAATTAAAATTTTCGGGGACCCTATAAAATGCACACGGAACCAAACTACAAGGCTGAACAAATGGCATCTATAGACACTACGAATATGTGCAGGCATCTGCATATCTATCGCGACGGGAAGAAAATACTGGTCCTCGCCGGCAAGAGCGCCCCGAAGATCGTTCGTGAGATTGCGCAGTAAGAGAATGAAACGAATATGTGATTTTATAGCCAAATGGATGGGGGCGATAGTGCTGTTGGTAGCAGCAATAAGTCTCATTGTGCCTTCTTCACTCGCGTGGATAGGCACATGGGTCATCAATCCAATGTTAGGTATCATCATGTTTGGCATGGGATTGACACTCACGGCGCAGGACTTGCGAATTGTACTGAGCCGTCCGAAAGATATCCTCATAGGTTGTCTCACGCAGTTTACCGTCATGCCGTTTCTGGCATGGGGACTGACACGGGTCTTCTCTCTTCCGCAAGAACTGGCGATAGGTGTGATCCTCGTAGGCTGCTGTCCCGGAGGAACCGCATCGAATGTGATCACCTATCTGGCGAAAGGCGACCTTGCTCTTTCTGTGGGCATGACCGCTGCATCTACCTTACTGGCACCGCTATTGACGCCGCTCCTCGTCTGGCTGTTGGCAGGCACGATGGTCGATGTGCATGCATCAGGAATGCTATTGAGTATCGTATATATAGTCATTCTTCCCATCGTCTGCGGGCTATTATGCCAACGCTTCGTCCCTAAAATCACACAACGCGTTACGCCTTACCTGCCGGCGTTCTCGTCACTCGCCGTAGCACTTACCGTAGGCATTGTTGTGTCACACAATGCCGACCGGCTTTTGAGTGCAGGTTTTCTTGTGGTGGTCGTAGTGATGCTCCACAACCTACTCGGACTAGGCATAGGCTATTTGGTCGGACGCTTGTTGCGTCTGCAACGGCCCAAGAGTGTGGCACTCAGTATAGAAGTCGGTATGCAGAACTCCGGTTTGGCGACCTCGCTGGCTGTGATGCATTTTGCCGCTTTCCCATTAGCCACCATTCCGGGCGCAGTATTCAGCGTCTGGCATAATATCAGCGGAGCCATCATTGCACGCATATATTCGCGAAATAACAAAATATAGTGTTATATGTATTAACTTAATAGTATATGCAAATCACCGCTTGTGCGTGGCAAGCCCATGACGGTCAGCAGCCGGATTAGATTTGATATAACTTTTAAAATAAAATGGATAAGTTAAAAGAACTGATATGATTAACCAGATTATTGATTACAACCGCTCATTTGTAGAGCGGAAAGGCTACGAGCCGTTCATTACCGACAAGTACCCCGACAAGAAACTGGCTGTCCTGACCTGCATGGACACGCGTCTTACGGAGTTGCTGCCAGCTGCTCTCGGACTCAAGAACGGCGATGCGAAGATTATC
>ONTT01000040.1 GCA_900320865.1 uncultured Bacteroidales bacterium
GGTCTTTCAGAATCTCCCTTTCTGAACCCTTGGAACTGAGGGGAAGGCGATAGACGCTCCGCAGGTTCATTATCCTATCTTTCTGAAAGACGGTGCAAAGGTATTGCTTTTTTGCGAAACGGGCAAATAATCGCGACCGAGCAGCAAGTAAAACCCTTGATTTTTGTTATTCAGAGTCCTGTGAGAGGTCGTAGCCCGCGTATTGAGAGAAGGAACGTATCTCCGGTTCGGTCATATAATTTCGGCCATAGAAATGATAAACCGGCAGATGATATTTCACTCTCCAACCATATATGAGGATCTGTAAGTTTCGAAAGTCAACGGGGTACTGAATGGCCTTCTCCAGACGCATCATAATGGAAGCAAAATAGTATTTCTTTTTCATAATAAAATGAATTTGAGTAGGTATTGCCCCTTACTTTCTCACGAGATGCCCCTTACTTGCCACCGAGGAGAGGTTTGCTTTCAACTGCGCATAAACTTCTTTGAAAATAGCCTGATAGCGCCGGTGGTCTCCGTCTGCCCTGCGTCTTTTAGCTTCTTCCGCAGCCTCTTTGAAAAGGCATCTATTGAGCGCCTCGTTTTTGGAGAGAGGTGTGGTACGTTTGTAGATACGATGGTACAGTCTGCCTTTTTTCGTCATGATCCATGCCTCGATGGTTCCATCGGATCGACGGCGACGTGAGATGGCTCCTGAGATTGTTTCGATTCCGTTAGCGGGATCTAATTGATACTTTGCCATAGTAAAATTGTTTTAAAGTTGTTTTGAATGTTTGACATACATTATCTGATTTCCGGTGGGGTTGGTCATTTTCCATCCGTCTCGCTCCGCCGTCGTGCCGTACTTCTTGTAGTACTCACTGTAAGAAAGGACCTGTTTGCACGGACGGGTAAAGTCCTGGACATAAAAATACGGATTCCGGTTCGGCGGTGCTCCATGGCGTTCCAGATGATCAATGATAGCCGCCCGTTTTTCTTTGGGCATGTCCATCCATAGCCGTAAGGTGCATGAGCGGCGATGCGGGAATAACTGCTCATTCACGCCGAACAGAAACCAAAAACGGTTAAATTCCTCTACGATTAAATAGTCCATCGTTCTCTTAAAATTAAACTTAAACATTAAAAATTTAAAAAGTCCTGTCCTTTGTCTTGTCCTGTCCTGTCCCGTATGCTATAGGACAAGACTAGGACAGGACAAGACTTTTTTATTTATTAATTTTCTTTTGCTTCTTTTCTTTTATCAGCTTTCTTTTTCTCGAAAGACGGTGCAAAATTACTGCTTTTAGATTTGGCACCGGGGTAAAATTTTACCCTTTTTGTTAATAAAATACTTGATGTTGTCTTTGGAGCACAAAAAAACATCCGCTGTCACCTTGTACGGTGCTCGGAATTTGCGGTTGATAGATTGCTGATGAACCATTCGGATCAGTTCATCGTGAAGGTTCGTGAGATCGCACGTGAGTGCAAGAAACTGCTCATCAGAGAGCGACCGGATGTAGCCTTTGGCTGCATCCAGCAAGAATAAATCCAATTCGGTGTACATTGTGTCTAAAGGGCAGGAAAAACCGTGGGCACCATGCCCTCAGCAGTCTGCCTATAGACAAAAAAATCCCCGCGAAACAAGTTCGCGGGGCTGATTTTGGAAACATTAGCTTTTCCTTTACTTCACCTCCTGGCCGGTGAGATTGAAAGATTAGCCCGAATGTCGATAGTTATCTTAATAACATGGCGAGAAATGGCAAGGTGTTGTTTGACAGCGGGAGTCCGGTGCTATCCAAAAGAGGAATTCCGCGGTGTCTGTGTCGAACAAAACACGGCTGTTCAGGTCATCAATAAAACGGTCCTCCTCGCTCTTATGCATACAGGCAGTGAAGAGGGACAGGAGCGCAAGAGTCAGCAGGAGTTTATTCCAGCGCATCGATTCCGGCTGTTAGAGCAAAGAGTGTTACATTCCAGTTGATAGTGACCTCATTAGAGGCATAAGAGGGCTGAAAATCGAGGTAGGACTCATCGGCAGGCACGTTCTTGGGGTATTTTACGCCATCGGTAATCCGATCCTGCTGGGCAGGGTTGGGTCCTCCGGCAAGGAAACCGGGGATGGTGCCGTGTGGGTTGGTGTACGAGAGCCGGTGGTGGGGGTGAGAGGTAGGACGGGAACCAAAGCCGGTGACATAACAATAGCCTGTCGCGTTCTGCCCGAGGATATAATTGAGGCACCGCTCGGCATTGATGCGGTATTGTTCGTCTCCGGTGAGTCGGTAGGCATAGAGGCACTCTACCCCACGCCAACAGCATCCCTCGGAGTTGCATCCCCAGAAGAAATCGTTCTCGCAGTTGCCGTAGGGGCAGCGATGGACGGAAATGGTCTCGGCGTCCTTCAGATCTTGTTTCAAGTACGCCAGCAACTGCGCTTCTCGCACGATAGAGAAATGTCCACCTTCGTCCGGATGCATCATCCACTCTATATCCGCCAGTTCCGCCACATTACCCCAGGCAGCAGGCTTATAGACGAAGGTCGGGTGAGGATTTTCGTTATATTCCGGTTCTTTGGTGAGCAGATATAATTCTGTTTTTGCCCAATAGAACTCATCGGCGACACAAGTGTCGGGGTAGGCACCGGTAGTGATCTCGGGTTTGAACTGCGCGTTCATAGCGTCCTGGTCGTAATAGACATCGGGATGTTCCAATGCCCATGCGTATGCACGTTTGGCAGCCTCTGTAGCTTGTTGCGTGAAGGCGGAGTCAAAGGGAGCATAGACCCTTGCCGCCATCGCCATAGACGCCGCGAAACCAAGGGTAGCAGCGGTCGTTTTCATTACTACATAACGGGGTTTGCGGCATTGGTCGGGTGCAATGAAGCTCTCAAAATCCGGTTCGGTCAGTTTATGATACACGCCTCCGTCCGTATCCTGCATGGTGAGCATCCATCGGAGGTTATACATGGCTTCCGCGAGCATATCGGGGAGATAGGCGATGGACGATTCGGGTATATTCAAACGGAGGGTGTCGAAATAGGCTTTGTTGAGTTCGTATGCCATGAGCCATACTCCCATAGTGAAGCCGGAGTTAACGATATACTTGTTATAATCGCCTGCATCGTACCATCCTCCGGGCGAAGAGATGAGGGTTCCCGCGGGTCGTTCGTCCGTAGCCGCAGAGGGATGGACGAGCACATGATCATCGGGATGTCCGGCAGGCCGTGCATAGCCCTCGGCAAAGGGTTCCTCGGTAGGCATCGAGGCCCGCTGGTGATAGAACGCGCGGAGTGCGGCACGGGTCAGTTCGCGGTAAGGACGGTCACCAATTGCGATTTGAAGATTAGAAGATTTGAGAATTTGAGAATTTTGAGAATTGAGCACGCAGAGCGTATATTCGCCTTCGGTGGTAAGGGAGGAGAAATCCACAATCTGCCGCGGTTTGCCGGAAACGGGATTGGGCATTGTGGGCGAGGCGATGCCGCTCCAAACGGTATCGCCGGTAGTATTGAGGATGAACGCCTTGCAGGGTGGCTCATCCAAGGAGTGGACATCAATGGTAGCCGTTTTCTCCTGATGAGGAGCAAAGCCCAGCTGATTCATACAAATGGGGTTGCCTGCGTTATCCGGGCGATTGCACGCCACGAGCAGGAGACAGGATATAAGTAGGATATACGATGGATGTTTCATAGTACTATTTTTTGAGAGGGAATTTATACGCCAATAGTGCCATGAGTGCGGCAATCACGGCAGGGAAGAGTGAGAATAGCGCCCATACCATAGTACGAACGGAGTCCTCATCGGTAATGACAACAATCGTCTCGCCGGTAATCATATCGGTGTGTGAGACGAGTCCCGCGATGCCCAGTAGCATGGCAATAAGACTACCGGATATAGCCCCGCCGAGTTTTTGCGCCATCGTTCCGGAAGAGAAGATAAGTCCTGTGGAGGAGGTACCGTTTTTCTCCGTGGCATAATCCGCGACATCAGCGTACATGGACCACAAGAGCGGCGAATAGAGTCCTGCACCTATTGACGTGAGTACCGAGACCGCTATCATCAGCCATATATATGCGGCATCCATCGGGATGAAGAAATAGAGGAAGGAGAAGACGCAACAAATGCCAGCCGCCCAGACGAACGCCATCCGTTTGGAGCCGATACGGCGCGTAAAGGCGGGTGATAGGGCTCCGAAGATCATACAGGTGACCTCACTGAACGCCATGAAGACGGTATAATTGATGATGAACCTCCCAATCGTGACATCGCCTCCGAGGCAATAGGTAATCATATAGCCTGCCGCCGCATACCGGAAACCATTGAAGAAGTTGGTACAGATGGCTACCATGGTCATATATATCCATGGTTTGTTACGGAATAGATCGGCGTACTGTCTAAAGGAGAAATGCTCGGCTCTGACGGGTTGATGCCTTTCGCGCGTGAGCAGTCCGCACGCCAAGGTCATGAGTGCGGCAAGGAGTCCGAAGGCGGCACCAAGTACGGCGTATTGGTGCTGCTCCGTGCCTCCTATCCACCGTTGCAGATAGGGGAAGGAGAGGAGGGTGACAAAGCCCATGGCATATGCCCCGACCATACGGAAAGCGGAGAACTCGTTTTTCTCGTTATCGTCAGTAGTCATGACATCGAGTAGCGACCCGTATGGCACGTTAACCATCGTATAGCACGCCATCATCAGCAGGTAAAAGGAATATGCCCATATACGTTTGCCCACAGGTCCCAGATCGGGTGTGAACAACAGGAGGGCAAAGATAATCCCGAAAGGAATGGACCCGAAGATGAGCCACGGCCGGTAAGTGCCCCATCGAGACCGAGTGCGGTCGGCAATGGAGCCCATGAGGGGATCGGTGACCACATCGAACATACGCGCCACCAGCATGAGTGCCGCGGCATCGGCAAAACTCAGTCCAAACACATGGGTAAAGAATAAAGGGAAGGCTATGGACATAATCTTCCAGGTGATACCGCCGGAAGCGGCATCACCCAGAGCATAACCGATTTTTTCTCGGAGAGGAGCCATAATAATTTACGATTGGGTCATTTACGATGTACGAAGTACGATTTAATAGGTGATTTTATCTATTTGGAGACCGAAACCTACTACGGACATCGCCCCGCGTTCGTCCACGAGCGCCTTGCAATGGTCGTCATAGACGAAGGTGAAGGGGCTGGTTTTGGAGTCCATACCATCCACCTGCGGCACGAGGTCGTCATCCGCCGGTGTGTCTCCCCACCAAGGGGTAGTGATACGCATGGCGTGGTACTCCGCCTCAACCACCGTAAAATGCACCGAGATAGTGGTTCCGACCGGCACAGCAGCCAGTTCGGCTGCCTTCACTTTGACCAGTTCGGCATCCCAGTCCAGCGTGACCGGTCCGGTCCAAAGGACGTTCTCAGAGGGATCCAGTGCACCACCGAGGACGGTAATAGTGCCGGTTCTGGTGGTTCGTTTACCGGCGGTAGTAACCGCCTCAATAAGAAGCGTATGCTTACCCGCGGCGAAACACATATTGATTTTCGTGCCGGTATGCACGAGGGAGTCATCCACATACCAGTTAACCGTCGTGTAGCGTGAGGGCGTTACCACTACGGAGTCAATGAGCGGCGTGGAGTCATTGGCAAGGGTGTAGGTAAAAGACCCCGTTCCGGACTCGTTGTAAGGCTTCAAGATGAGCGGCGCATCATCGGGTGACTGGGTGTCAAACGGAGCTTTTTTCTCGCACGACACCATAGACAAGGTACAAAGGAACAAAGTACCAAGTACAATTTTATTTAGTGCATTCATAAAACTAATCATTATTCTTAGCCACAAGGGCACGATTTATTTCATTATTCATTACTTGACGTCCCACCAAAGGCGTGCGTGCCATGAATACGCGGGCACACGTCCGATAGCCTCCTGATAAGCGTCCTTGCTATAAGTCTCTTCTTTGAGCGGATAGCAGAGCCGGACGGGTATCTCGGCGCCGTCGATAAGCGGGTTCTTGGTGGAAGGCGCTTTGAGTTGCGGGTAATCCGAGCGTCGCACATTAGCCCAGCACTCGGCGGGGTTATGAAAATGGAGGATCCAAGCCTGTGTATTGATCTGGCATTTCTGCTCATCTGCAGAAGCCGCGAAGGCGATAGCCGGTTGAGCGATATAAGCCGCATACTCTGCATCGGTGATACCGCTACATCCGTATGCATCGGAGAGCATATTCATCGCCTCGCGGATACCGGTTTCATAACATGATTTGGCATCATCGGAAATCCATCCAAGCACCGCTGCTTCTGCCTTGAGGAAACATACTTCGGCGTACGTCATAAGCACCCCGGGGTTATCCGAGCGCAGGAAGTTGTTCGCCAGTTTGGGCATCAACCATCTTGGGTTGGATGTCGGCTTATAGTCAGGATGAGCAGCCTGCACCTGCGCCACCTGCTCCGCCAGCGGGCTGCCGGGCAGATCGGTATAGGAAGGCCAGTTATCCCACGAGAACTCACCCGGAGCTATCTCGTAGATGATCTGCGTACCGGGGTTGGCTTCCTGGGTAGCCAGCACCGCGTCCGTCATATCAATTCGTCCGTCTCCGGTAGAGATGGACATGAAGTCATCAATATAGAACCGGCAGAGACGCGAGGTGCGCGGGTCATTGTTGTCGTAGAGTTGTTTCCAAAGCGTCTGACATACATAGGAGGGGTTATTAGCCGGGTCGTTGCCATAGAAATACTTTGCCATGGCATTGCCTCGGAAGTCCTTGAACGACTCCTGACCGAAGCTATAGGATACATTGAGGTGCTTGACGCATGCATTGTCCGCAGCCGAATTCATAACGCCGTCCGTCAGGGCTGCATTAAACTCCGTTTTCGCCAGCTCGGGCGCCACACCGGACAGACGCATTGCGTACCGCAAGCGGAGCGAGTTGGCAAAGCGTTTCCATGCATCAATGTTGCCGTTGAACATCGGGTCACTGGAGATGGCATTGGCGTTGATATCAAACAATGCTGCGGCGGCTTTCAGTTCTGCAAAGAAATAGGCATAGAGGTCGTCTTGCTTGTCATACTTAGGTTGCGTATTGCCGGCTATATATCCCAGCCCTGCTTGGGTAAACGGCACATCGCCGTAGTAGTCCGTAAGCAGTCCGCCTACATAAACCCGGAAGACACGGAGCGCGGCATGAATGTTCGCCTGCGCCGGATCCGATTTCGTTTGCTCGATGGCATCGGTGAGATTACGGATTGCACCGGGATAGAGGTTCGCCCACGGACGTGACATCTCATTATCATCCATACGGTGCTGCCCGCCATAGTTAGTGGTATTCCAACAGCCCATGAGTTGCTGGGTGAAAGCATAGGTATAGAGCCGATGCACATCCACATAGTTCATATCTCCGTACATCTGCAGTTCGGCATACGTTAACTGGGAAGCAGGGTTGATATGTGCGGCTTTGGTCGGATCGGTATTGATCTCCTCGTAAACCTTGTCCGAACAAGCAACGAAGAATGTACAAAGTGACAATGTACAAAGTACTAAAGTTATCTTTTTCATTTTTGATTGAGATTTACAAGGTTAGAACTTGAGATTTACATTCAGACCATAGCTGCGTCTGCTGGGAAGCGAACCATATTCCAGACCAAGGCCGGAGGTGTTATATTGTGCGTCGGGGTCGATATCTTTGATATTCTTCCAGACGATGAACGGGTTACGAGCTACGAAAGAGATACCCACATGCTTGAGCACACCTTTCTTATCCAGCCAGTTCTTCGGGAAATCCAGACTGAGGGTGAGTTCGCGGCACTTGATATAGGAGTTATCATAGATAAAGAGCTCCGGCGATTTGCGGGACACCTCATACCAATAGTCCTCGGGATTGATATAGATATCGTTCTCGCGGTATGTACCATCTCCGTTATCAATCACGCCGTCCACGAGATAACCACCTGTTGCGACCCATCCGGAGGTGACCCCTGCAGCCTTCCTTGCTTCCTCGGAGGCATACCACTCAGCACGTCCGGCAAGGGTCTCTTTCGCCTTTCCGGTTTCAAAAGCGGAACGCTCGGACATCGAGAAGATGTCAGCTCCGACTTTCACATCAAAGAGTGCAGAGAGGGTGACCATCTTATAACGGAGGGTGGTACTCAGACCGCCGGTCCATTTCCACTGGGCATTACCGAGCACTTTATTCTCGGTTGTAAAAGTAGGCAGACCGGTAGTAGCATCAACGATGACGCGTCCGTCGGCATTCCGGGCGAGTGCCGGTCCGCAGATGGCGCCATACTGTTCTCCCTCTCGAGCGGAAACATAGACGTTGCACCATGTAGCTTTGGTCAACTCCAGTTCGGTAGTTCCGGGTGTAAGCGAGAGCACCTTGTTATTATTCTTAGACCAGTTGATATTCAGATCCCAGGAGAAATCCTTGACTTGCACCAGACGCGCACCGAAGGTAATCTCAAAACCCTGGTTGAGGATCTCGCCGGCGTTGATCATGCGATAGTCATAGCCGGAGGTAGGCGAGGTAGCCATACCGATGATCTGGTCACGGGAAACCTGGTGGTAGAACGTGAAGTCAAGGCTGATACGATGGTTGAGCCACTTGGTCTCAAAACCTGTTTCCCAAGAGCGTGTACGTGTCGGTTTGAGGTCTGCGTTAGGGATGACGTTACCATAGATAGAGCCGATGGTATAACCGGAATAGCCGAACTGCGACTTGCCATACCGCAGCGAGAGCTGGTACGGGTCTGTATCGCTACCTACCTCCGCCCAGCTGAGTCGTAGCTTGCCATACGGCAGCACTTTGCGGTTGGACTTGATCAGTTCGGAGAAGACGAACGAGCCGCTAACGGAAGGATAGACATAGAGGTTCTTGCCGGCAGCGAGCGTGGAGGACTTGTCCCCGCGGACAGTGGCGTCCAGATAAAGCATGTGACGCCATCCCAGGTTAGCAGAGGCAAAGACCGAGACGATACGTTTGTTGTAGGTATTCTCCTCCACCGACTGATCCTCGAAGCTGGACATTGCCACAACCTCGCGGATACCCATATCGGTACCGGTATTGATCACCGTCTTGTTATGCACATTATAGATATTGGCACCGGCCGTGGCGGTGAAGTCGAAATCGCCCCATGTATCGGTATAGATACCGAGGAGTTCGGCATTGAGCATACGGTTATTGAAATAACTGTTCTGCAGCCGTCCTGCCTCAAAGCCCGGCGTAGTGGGGTACTTGAAATCGGAGAACTCAAAGCGGTTGAGTTCAGCACCTACGGTAGCCTGAATCTTGAGTTGCGGAATGATATTATAGACGATCTTTCCGTTCATACGGAAGAGGTCTTTGTAGGACTGGTTTTTGTTCTTGTTGATGTCCCAATAGGGATTGACGTTATAGGGATCCATACCGTTCCAGTTCTGGTACTCTCCCGCCTCGGTCTGATAGTTTTTGAGCCATGCCTGGTCATAGGTAGTAGAGAGGGTCATGAGGTTCTTGCCGACATTGGATTTATCGTCGCCGAGGGCGGGACGGTTCTTTACATCCTCATGGGTGTAGTTAGCCGTGAAATCGAGATCGACGGGTCCCAAGGATGTGTTAGCGCGGAGGTTGAGCGTATTACGGCTCATGTTGGAGTTCGGCAATATATCGCGGTTGCGCATGTCGGTATAGGAGAAACGTATGCCTGTCTTTCCGGTGTTCATGGAAACAACCGCTGTGTTGGTTGCCGTCAAACCGAGTTGGAAGAAATTGGCGGTGTTATTCGGGATAATCAGGAAAGGTCTTTCCTGTCCGTCGAAATAGCGGAGTACGAGTCCTCCGTCGGCTTTCGGTCCCCAGGACTTGTTGGTGTTGCTGACGGCATCGATGTTATACATACCATCGGAACCCATGCCATAGACCTGCTGCACGTTGTCCCACTGGCTGGCTTGGGTGTCAAAAGTGAGGGTACCGTTATACTCCACTCCCCATTTGGCATCTCCGGTATTGGCTTTCTTGGTAGTAATAAGGATGACGCCATGGCTGGCCCGGCTACCATAGAGAGCCGCTGCAGCCGGTCCTTTGAGAACCGACATAGACTCGATGTCATCGGGGTTAATGGCGGATATTCCGTCTCCCAGATCATACCCGCCTTCTGTTCCGGCAGAGCCGAAAGCGGTGTTATCCATAGGCACACCGTCAATGACATAGAGGGGCTGGTTGTTACCGGTCATCTCCGTGGTACCGCGCAGCATGACGCGCGTTGAACCGGAGGCACCGGCGGCAGTACCTTGTACGACCAGACCGGCTACACGACCGGCAAGCGAATTAGCCACATTGGTCTCTTTGGCTTTGGTGAGTTCCTCACCCTTGACCTCGCCCACTTCGTAACCAAGGGCTTTGCGGTCGCGTTTGATACCCATGGCGGTGACGACTACCTCGGAGAGGACCTCGGTGTTTTCCGACATTGTCACATTGAGTGTCTTGCCCGTCACTTTGTGGGTCTGGGAGGTGTAGCCCATGTAGGAGAACTCCAGTTCGTCGCCCACCTTGGCTTCGATAGAGAACTGACCATCCATATCGGTAATGGTACCGACGGTGGTTCCTTTGACGAGTACGCTGGCACCGATGAGCGGACCATCCGCATCTTCGACCGTACCCGTAACGATGTTTTGCGAGAATGCCAAGCCTGTAGTTCCCACGAGGAGAACTACAAGGCTAAGCATATACCTGAAATAGGCTTTCATGGTACTGAAGATTTAAAGTTTAACGTACAATCATTTTATGTCCATTGAGAATGACGATCCCTTTGTAGTCCTCTCCGACGGGTTGTCCGAGGAGGTTGTAACGGATACCGTTGC
>ONTT01000043.1 GCA_900320865.1 uncultured Bacteroidales bacterium
AGGAGGAGAGACTATGATTCGTGAAGTAAAATTTGAGTCGCAAGACCGCCGCGAGAAACAGATTCTCGCCGCTCTGAACGCTAACGGTATCGCTTCCATCGAGGAGGCCAACCAGATTTGCGAGCAATACGGCCTCGATCCTTATCTGACCTGCGAGGAGACCCAACGTATTTGTTTTGAGAACGCCAAGTGGGCTTACGTAGTGGGCACCGCTATCGCGCTGAAGAAAGGCTGCAAGAACGCCGCTGACGCTGCCGAAGCTATCGGTATCGGTCTGCAGTCATTCTGTATTCCGGGTTCTGTAGCTGACGACCGTAAAGTCGGTATCGGTCACGGAAACTTGGCAGCTCGTCTGCTCCGCGAGGAGACCCAGTGCTTTGCTTTCCTGGCAGGTCACGAGTCCTTCGCTGCTGCTGAGGGCGCAATCAAGATCGCTGAGATGGCGAACAAAGTGCGTAAGAACCCGCTCCGCTGCATCCTGAACGGTCTGGGCAAAGACGCTGCTATGATCATCAGCCGTATCAACGGTTTCACCTATGTACAGACCGAGTTCGACTATTTCACAGGCGAGCTGAAAATCGTTCGTAAGAAAGCGTACAGCGACGGTCCGCGTGCAAAAGTGAACTGCTATGGTGCAGACGATGTTCGCGAGGGTGTAGCTATCCTCTGGCACGAGAACGTGGATGTTTCCATCACCGGTAACTCCACCAACCCGACCCGCTTCCAACACCCGGTAGCTGGTACGTACAAGAAAGAGCGTATCCTTGCCGGCAAACCGTACTTCAGCGTAGCTTCCGGCGGTGGTACCGGTCGTACGTTGCACCCGGATAACATGGCTGCAGGTCCCGCTTCCTACGGTATGACGGATACGCTCGGTCGTATGCACAGCGATGCTCAGTTCGCAGGTTCAAGCTCCGTTCCCGCACACGTTGAGATGATGGGCTTCCTCGGCATCGGTAATAACCCGATGGTAGGATGTACTGTCGCTTGCGCGGTTAACGTAGCACTTGCTCTCAGCAAGTAAAACACCTCTCCCCGACCCTCTCCCGAGGAGAGGGAGGAAGGGACGTGATAACGTCATTACATAATTACTATAATATCTAACATCATGAAAGGCTGCTAAATGGTAGCCTTTCATGGTGGAATATTAATCAATTTAATTTCACAACAAAATGAAAAAATATCTTTTGATTGCTGTTTTGGCTGTAGCCAGCATAGCAGCTTATGCTCAGCCCCGTGCCGTCGGTGTGAACCTCGGTGGCTGGTCTTCTATCTCTTACCAACACGGCTTTGGTGAGAGCAACATGTTGGATGTAGCCGCTAACGTTATCCTGCCTATCAACAGTGGTGTCGGTGTCGGCGGTCACGTGACCTACGACTGGATTGACCCGTTCAATGCGCCTGTACCTTGGAACAACAAGGGTGAGTGGCACTGGTACATGGGTGTCGGTGGTTCAGGTGGTTTCAACTTCGGTGGCACCTACGGCAGCAAGACATACGACAGCTGGTGGTATGCCGGTGTAGCAGGTCATATCGGAATCGAGTACGACTTCTGGTTCCCGTTCCAGCTCTCTTTGGACTGGCGTCCGAGCCTTGGTGTAGGTACTAATGGTGGTAACCTCGGCTTCAACGTTCCGGGTCTTTGGGGCGGTATCCAACTCGGTGTTCGCTACAAATTCTAAGAACTAATTGAACATTTCGATGTTCCAAAACGCACATATCTACGGATGTGTGCGTTTTTTTAATAAAAAAATACGTAAAATACACCAAATTACTTGCAGATATTTATAATTTTTACTATCTTTGCAGCCAAATAGAGAAACGCGTAAAAAATCACGCAAAAATTGTCCGAATAAAGAAGAGCTCGCCTTCGGACGGGCTCTTCCCTATACTTCTATGAAACGCACATTTATCATCGCATTCACCATGCTTCTTTCCTGCTCCTTGATGGCGGGAGAGAAAGTACTTCAGAGTTCCGCCAAACATGCTCCGAAATGGATAGGAGCCATGGAGGAAGGGTATTTCATTGCCTCTGCCGAAGCACCCACGTTAGATGAAGCGCAACAGAAGGCTCTTACGCGCGTACGCGAACAAATTATATATGCGGTCGCAACCCGCGTACAATCATCCACCACCATCACCTTGCATACCGTAACCGACAACGGGGATGTGAAGGAGCACAAGGAGATGACGGGTGAACTGAGTGTTCGTGCGGCAGACATCCCCTATCTGGCGAACATATCCCCTTCGCGCGTGGAAGAGTACTATTGGCAGAAGATAAGACGCGATAACAAATCGGTTTACTACGCCTATCATGTGAAATACCCGCTGTCAAATAGCAGGCTGCGAGAGTTGATAGCGGACTATGAGAAACGGCAGCGCGCACTCAATGATACGCTTCAAGCGTTCGCTTCCACCGATTTTTCCACATTCTCCGACCTTAACCAGATGATTTCGCAACACAGCCGGTTGAAACAGTTTGCCCAGAGCCTGCCGGAAGACGACCCGCGTCAGGAAATGTGCAAAGCGATTCGCCAAGGCTACGAACGAATGGTAGCCCAGAACCTGCATGCAGAGCCCGTCTCTTCGGATCGGCAAGCTACCGTCGTGGCGCTCATCTACGGCACCAAACGCCTCACATTTACCCTCCGGCCACGTACCAAAAGTAACTGTCTGACAGCTATTCAGACGCAGACCCTAACCGATGCCACACGCATCAGTTATGACTATCAGAGCGGTTGTTACGATGACGAAGAAAACTATCTCGACGTCATCTACACCGTTTTAGGAAAGAAAATAAGCACTCGCTGCTATATAAAATAAAACACATGAAAAACACCTTCCTTCTTGTCAGTTGTCTTCTTTTGGGCAGCCTTCACGCGCAGCAGCTATCCGAGATAGCTCGTCCTGTTCCGGCAGCGCTATGCAGCGAAGCACCGATGCCGCAAGAGTTGGCCAAGAAATATGCGCGTGCCGAGCAAGCACGGCAGAACAAGTTCGTTACGCCGCAGCGCGAGACGAATAGTACGATAGACAGCGACCTGTTGCTCAAACGCCGCACATACCTTACTGCCGGCAAAGAGGCGTTTACCCTTTCCTTCACGCCGGGCGAGCAATATACTTTCTGCGCGCCTGAGTACCGCATCATTAACTCCTCGCACGGTCGCGAACCCATCAAAGGCAAAGAAGGGAAGTTTAACCCCAAGAAAGATCGTCTTTCTTATGCCGTACTCAAAGACGGCAATGAGATAAGCATCATCAACCAGGACCATAAAGCGGTGGACATGAGTGATTTTCAGTTCACCACCAACAGCGAAGTGATTCGCATGGAGGGTAATAAAATATACATGGAGATGCCGATCCTGGAATTAGCCAAAGGCATTCATCCGATGGTGCATAAAGTGAAATGCACCCATACGCCTTCCGGCGGTACGTTCACCTTCGATATCCTACTCAGTTGGCCGAAGAAGATGAATATGAGCGGCGAGCTCCACGCCTTTGCGTTATCGCCCCTGACGGACACGAAAGAAGAGTTGGGTCTCTTATGTGACTTAGATACGAAGACGCTGCGCGTCGTCAGCCTGCCGCTGCTCATTGACGGCGATGGCATCAACGGCGTAGACGGAAGACGCGGTCACTCGGGCATCAGCGGTACGGACCGCAAGACCTACAAAGACAGCGACGGCAACACCCATGTCATCAACGGCACCTGTGGTACGGCCGGAAACGACGGTACCGACGCCACGGACGGTACGGACGGCGGACGATTCCTCTTCTGCATCAGTCCGGAACTGGTAGCGACCTATGGTTTGGATGGCTTAGTAGCGTTCGTCGATGCCGGCATAGGCGGTGTCGGTGGTAAAGGTGGTGCCGGTGGCCGGCATGGTAACGGCAGCGGTTGCTCCGGCAAAGCACCGGACGGACGGAATGGACGGGATGGTAAGAACGGCCGACAAGGCGACTTCCTCTACGTGCTGACCGATGTTAACCCATTTTATCAACAAATCATCCCCTCTGCCCTATGAAAAAGTATATCCTTGGTATGATCGCCGCAGCTATGCTAAGCGGAGCGGCCATGGCGCAAGAGGCGGAGAAGAAAGTGCTCAGCCAATACTATCGTAACGCATTAACCAACATGATGGTCTATCACCCGGAAGACGAATTCGGCTATGACGTCTATCTCATCTTCAACGAACTGCCGCCGCAGGAGCGCTATGACAAACATGACATTAACCTGCGGGTGATTGATAACAGCAAGATAAGCGGTGTAGCCGGCAGTAAGAACGGCGGGCTGAACCGACAGACGTATGGCGCCAGCATGGTGCTCACCGATAAAGAGAAACAAGCGAATGCCGATGCCCTCTTGGACCTGCTCAACCGCGCCGAAGTAGGAAAGCGCATGGTAGCGAAGTGGTTTAACCTCACCGGCACCACCCTGCAAGACGCGCATTTCGGGACACAAATCATTGAGGAGCGAAGTGGCTATAACGCATCCATGCAGGAAGCTGAGATGGCGCGTTATACCATCGAAGGAGCCGCTGCGCTGCAGGATGTCAGTACAGAACTGATGAACCATTCCTTCGTCCTCGTCAGCGACATGACCTATATCACCGCCGAGGACCGCGGAAAAACCGCCAAGACCACGATGCAAATCTTCGGAGCCGTGCTGGATGCCTTCGGCGGAGGTAACGCAGGGCAGCGGATGGCGGAAGACGTAGAAGACATCGCTGACAGCTTCACGGGCTTCAAAGTGTTTACCCATTCCTATCTCTTCCAACTCGTTTGGAACGAAGACATCGCAAACCATTTCTACCAGTATTACTATACCGATACGCCGAATCCGGAGAAGATACGCGCCTTCCTCGAGGATCAAGACTCGTATAAACTCATCTACCTCGGTACGGAGTCGGCGAAGTACGAGAAGACCAAACTTGTCAGCAAATATAACCGCGAGGACCTCTTGCAAATGATCACCGCGCGGTCCATCGATAACAACATCGCGAAACTGCAGAAGCGCTTCGAGGCCTTCCGCGTCAAGGCACCCGTCACGCAGGTCGAATATGACAAGAACGGCCGGCCGACAGGCTATCGCGCGCAGATTGGCACCAAAGAAGGAGTCGAAGACAACATGAAGTTTGAAGTGCTCGAATGCCGTTTGGTGCGCGGGAAGATAGAGTATCGCCGCGTAGCTGTCATCAAACCGGTGCGTAATAAGATCTGGGACAACCGCTTCAATGCGATGCTGGAGAACGACTCCGATGGCGATCAGTCCGGCACCCTCTTCCGCATCGATGGCGATAAGACCAAAGCCGCTAACGTGCTGCCCGGAATGGTGATTCGCCAGATAGATTGATAACGGAACATTTAGATACAACCATATGAAAAAGATTCTATTACTATTCGCTGCGCTGCTGAGCATCAGTGTCTCGGCGCAGAACAAAGAACAGAAACGCGTGGACAAGCAAACCACCCAGTGGCGTTATGAATTACAGGCGGCAGTAGGCCAGGCCGCAGAAGGCGCGTGCCTTGTGCGCGTGTGGACCTATTCCTCCAAACCTACTATTGCTGAGGGGCAAGCCGGTAAGAATGCCGTGCATGGTATCCTGTTCAAGGGCTATCCCGCCAGTTCCGACGGGACCCGCATCAGCGGGCGCGAACCGATGATCAGCAATCCGGCGATCGAGGAAGAATACAGTGAGTACTTCGCCGAGTTCTTCAAATCCGGCGGTGCGTACCAGCGCTACGTCTCCTATATCGGCAACGGCATCCCCGATGCCCAGATTAAGGTAGGTAAAGAGTACAAAGTAGGCATCACCGTCATCGTGCTCATCGACCAACTGCGCAAACGCCTCGAAGAAGATGGTATCATCCAGGCGCTGAAGGTAGAAGGTAAGTTACCGACCATCATGGTCGTACCGAGCGCGATGTGGTGCAATCAACACGGCTTTGTGCTCAAGTACGAGAACCAAGGTCAGGTAGAAACCCTGCCGGATTATGAGAAAGCAATGATGGGTAGCCCCGAGTTAGCCTCTACCATCAATGCCCTCAATGCCCGTATGGCGAAACGCGGTTTCCCGCTTAAAGACCTCGATGCTGCGCTCAAGACGGTGAAGAACGAGAGCGCCGAAGAATCCCTCATGACCTCCTCCATGGGTGACGCTATAGCCGAGACACCTATCGATATCCTCCGCCGCACAGCGAAAGCGGATATATGGATAGAAGTCGAGTGGTACACTACTGCGCAGAAGGGCGGCAGTATGACCAGCCTCACCTTCTCCATGAATGCCTTGGACGCCTATACGGATATGTCGGTTGCCGGTGTTTCACCTACGACCAGCAAACCCGTTTATACCTCGTCGTTCCAACTGCCTATCATGATGGAGTCAGCTATTCAAAGCCAGTTTGACGGTTTCTGCAATAGCCTCGAGACCTATTTCAGCAAACTCAACACCGACGGTCGCGCTATCAAACTGCGTGTGCTCACATGGGATAGCTTCGAAGAAGGTCTGATGGCTGAGTACGACGATGTGGAACTGAACGAGATCATCGAAGACTGGCTTGAGAAGAACACCGTCAAGGGTAAGTTCGGTGCTCCCGAGATCAGCCCGTCCGGCAATCGTATGACGGTAGAGAACGTACGTATCCCCTTGAAGAACGCCAAGGGACGTGACCTCGACCCGCGCACCTGGGCACGCGGTTTGCAGAAGATGCTCCGCTCCGAATACGGCATCGAGAGCCAACTGTCCACCAAAGGGCTCGGCCAAATCCAACTCATCCTCGGAGATAAATAAATCAAAAATCGCAAATCAAAAATCAACAATCGATGAAATCGTTTACCAAAATATTTTGTGCAGCAGGGCTTGCACTCTGTTCCATCGCTTCTTGTTTAGCGATCACCCCCATCGTCACCGACCCGTCTATTCCTGCCGGTGCACACCAGTTATTAACCAATAAGATGCTGCAAATTGCATCGAAGAACGAGTGCCCGGTACTCAACGACGAGGGCTATTCATTCACCTGCTCGGCCAATGTGCTTTCCAAAGAGATGACCGCTACTACTCCGGCTATGCACGCAATGACGCTCTCCGTCAATTTCTTCCTCATCGATGATATCACCGGCGATGTATTGGCTACCAATACTGTTGAAGTCAAAGGTGCAGGTAAAACACCGGAGAAGGCTATGATCAGCGCCCTGAAGACCATCAAACCCAATGACCCGGGCTTCAAACGTATGTTAGACAGAGCCGCTAAGAAACTTTGTCCCGAACCGCCGGCTGCACCTGCTGCAGAACCGGCTCCACAAGACAGCATCGCGCAGTAAACACAAAAATGGTCGTCTCCCGACGACCATCTTTCTAATATAACAAACAATCTCTATTAACCACTAAACATATAGTGTTCTAAAAAAATACTACTTTTAGTGTTCTATTTTTCTTAATACAAATACCGTGCCAAAATGCTTTTTCAATGGATTATTTCGCTGCCGATGTTGTTATGCTTCTTTTGGAGCATTTTCTTCGCTCTGCGTTTCCATCGTGGCAGTAAAGAGCCCCGTGTAACGGGTTCGATCCTGTTATTTTACCTTGCGGCTACTATACTTTATACGGATCATTGGCTGTATTTCTCGGATCATCCGAGTTTCTTAGGCGAATGGAGTTACTCCGTCGTCAACCTGTGCGTATATCCTTTATATTATGCGTACCTGCGCGCCCTCACGCGCACGAAGATCTCCTTCGAAGTGCCGCTTTTGCTCCTTCCGGCGGCGGTTGTGGCGATTGTTTTTCCGATGAACGTGCGCTTTCATTGGGGAGGGGAAGATCTTATTCATCTGATCGCCCGTCTTTGCTTTGCCGCACAGGTCGTTTGGGTGCTGGTTCGCGGGTATCGTCTGATCCGAAACACTCAGCGGCGGTTGGATAATAACTATACCGACGACCGCAGTTACCTCTTGCAACCGACGCACACGCTCCTCCTTTTCGTCGGCTTCACCGCCTTTGTATCTATGTTACTCAACCTCCTCGGTGTTGATGTCGATTCTCTTATACGGCTTAGGTTACGTTGCGGCGCATACCTTCCTGCCGGAGGAAACGATCACGCAGAGCGAGGAAGAGGATGAAGAGAAAGCCCGTACCGCGACGATGGAGGAGACGGATGAACTATTCAATAAAATCATCACCGCCTTGCGCGAAGAACAACTCTTCACGAACCCGAACCTCACTATTCAAGACCTCGCTGCGGCTGTGGGATCCAACCGCACGTACGTCTCCGCTTGTATCAATAGGCGCACGAATTTCAGTTTCTCGCAACTCGTGGCGCAATACCGGGTAGAGAATGCCAAGTCTATCCTTTCGGACCCGCAATACAGTACTGACCATGACGCCGTTTCTTCGGCTATCGCCCTCAGCGGCTTCACTTCAGACCAGACCTTCTACCGCATCTTCAAAGAGTTGACGATGTAGATTTGTACCATTCTCTCTTCTCTCTCATCCCTGTCACCCGCGTGGCAGGGATGTTTCTTTCTCGCTCTTTTTGAATCATTTTGGGACTTTTTTGACCAAAAATAGCAGAAATCTTTGCATATTCCAAATATTTGTTGTACCTTTGCAGCCAAAAAACAAATTTACTAATCCCATTGAGTAAATTTATTAATAGCATTGAGTAAAATTTTGAACTATGATACAACGTGCTTATTTTGAGACGATTGCCAAGCGTATAGACGAGCCAAGAAAGTTCATTCAGATCATTGAAGGACCTCGTCAGGTAGGCAAATCAACGCTTATCAAGCAAGTACTGAAGGGTATTTCGATGCCTTGGGTACATTTTTCGGCAGACAACGTACCGGCCACTCGGTCGGCATGGATCAGCGATTGCTGGTCCACGGCGCGCAATAAGTTGCAAATGGAGAAACTGCCGGAACTTCTGCTGGTGATTGATGAGGTGCAGAAATTACTCAACTGGGGCGAAGTAGTTAAAAAAGAATGGGATGCCGACACCTTCAACGATGTGCCGATCAAAGTCGTGCTGTTAGGTTCATCGCGTGTTCGTTTGGAAAAAGGACTGAGCGAAAGTCTCAAAGGGCGATTTGAAACGATCAAGATGCCCAATTGGTCGCTAAGCGAAATGCAAGAAGCATTCGGGATGAGCCTGGATGAGTATATCTATTTTGGCGCCTATCCCGGTGCAGCGGATTTTCGAAATGACTTGGACAGATGGCAAGAGTATATCAGCAGTTCCATCGTGGACGCAACGATCAATAACGACATCCTCATGGATACGCCTATCGCTAAACCGGCTTTGCTGCGACAGACTTTTGAATTAAGTAGCGCTTATTCGGGGCAAGAGGTGTCTCTGACCAAGATGATCGGCCAATTGCAAGATGCCGGAAATACCACTACTTTGGCGCACTACCTGGATTTGCTCAATCAAAGCGGCATGGTCTGCGGTCTGAGCAAATACGCAGTCGATAAGGCACGTCGCCGCAACTCAATCCCTAAATATCAGGTGTATAACAATGCGCTGATGAGCCTCTATAGCGAGCATGATTTTGCGTCAGCACGTGCGAATCATAAGTTATGGGGACGACTATTTGAGTCTGCCGTGGGGGCTCATATCATGAACTGCGCTTATACAGGACGATTCAAAGTCTACTACTGGAGAGACGGAAAAGATGAAGTGGATTTTGTCTTGGTAAAAGACTCCAAAGTGGTAGCCGTTGAGGTTAAAAGCAATCATGAGAAAGACACTTCCGGTTTACATGTCTTTCAAGAGAACTTCCATCCCTTCCGCTCCGTATTAGTAGGCGAAGAAGGAATTCCCGTTGAGACTTTTCTGAAATCCGACTTACGAGAATTATTTGAATAACCCTCATCCCTGTCACCCGCGTGGCAGGGATTTTTCTTCCAAATGTGGGTGAAAATACATAGATTTGGACAAAAAACACAAAAAATATTTGGTCAATTCAAATATTTGTTGTACCTTTGCAGCCGAAATTGTATAATACACTATACAAAATAACATAAAATTTGTATAACTCACCACACAAAATAGGATAGATATGCAACGGTTATTTCAACTTCAGGAGCAGTTATTAAACTTGACGCCAATGAAGATTGTGCGGCAACGTGCGTCTAAAATCAATTGGGATCAGCAATTGATTGCTATCCGCGGCGCACGCGGTGTTGGTAAATCGACCATCATTCGACAGTACATTCGGAATCATTACGCAAAAAAGGACAAAACGGCGCTATACTGCTCGTTGGATGCCAATTATTTTGTGGACCATTCCATCCTCGATTTGGCGGAGCAATTCTATCGGATGGGTGGCAAGCACCTTTTCTTGGATGAGATACACAAATATATCAATTGGGGACGAGAAATTAAAGAAATCAATGATTATTACCCCGACCTAAAGGTAGTCATCAGCGGAAGTTCGCTGTTGAGTCTCACGCAAGGAGAGGCAGACTTGTCGCGGCGGTGCATGAACTATGATATTCCGGGACTCAGCTTTCGGGAGTATCTTCAGTTCTATGAGGGAATCGACTTGCCGACCTGTTCATTAGAGGAATTCAAGGATTTGCACACGTTCATCGAACAAATCTACAAACAATGTAAGCCGATGGCATATTTCGATAACTACCTTAAATACGGCTATTATCCGTATTACAAGAACAATCCCGTGGAGTACTACGCGCTGATTAACAATGTGGTGCGGTACGTGATAGAGGAAGAGTTACCACGGATTTGTAAGGTAGAATTGGAGAACACACGGAAGATCAGGGCATTGATGAACATCTTGGCAGCCAGTGAGCCCTATGAGGTAGATATCTCGAAAATGTCGGTACAGAGTGCCCTGCAACGGCCGACGGTTTTGTCATATCTCAAGTTCCTGAACGATGCCAAGTTGCTGAATCTGCTCTATAGCGATTTGCTGAACGTCAAGAAGATGCAAAAGCCGGATAAGATCTATATCGAAAATACCAATATGCTATATGCGCTCGCCACGCATCCCATTAAAGAAGGTACATTACGCGAGACGTTTGCCGTGAACCAACTGAGCGTAGGGCACGAAGTGGAATACGGCAAAAAGAAAGGTGATTTTAAAGTGGATGGCCAATATACCTTTGAGGTAGGCGGACCAAGCAAGGACTTTAAGCAGATAGCCGGAGTGCCGGACTCCTATGTACTCGCAGACGATATTGACTATCCTTACGGAAATAAACTACCACTATGGATTGTTGGTTTTTTGTATTAAAAGAGCGCTTCGGCGCTTTTTTTATGCCCGTTGGCCACTATCTACGACGATATCTTGCATTTTTGTACGATTTGAGAGTAGATTTGTACGATTTGCGAATGCTTTTTTCTCAAAAAGCAGTACTTTTGTGCCCAAATTTGAAAAAACGTAATCCCGTAATAACGAAATCCCGAAATCAAATAATAATTAGAATAACAAACATTATGAAAAAATTCTTTATCTTCGCCATCGCGCTTGTAGCAAGTGTACTGGCATTCACATCTTGTAACGGCAACAA
>ONTT01000047.1 GCA_900320865.1 uncultured Bacteroidales bacterium
CTTTTACTTCGTTTTTAATTGCCTCAAAAGCAGTCTCACCCAAACTGAACACGTAGTAGTTCTTTCCATGAAGAAGTGCCTCGAACGGATTAGCAGGAGCCACTTTGCCTACTTTTACGATGCAACGTGCGCTCTTCGAACCTGCAGTTGCAGTAACGATCGTTTGACCTTCCTTGAGGCCCTTCACTTTAGCGGATTTCCCGTCGTTTGCCGGGATGATAGAAACGATAGCAGGATCATCGCATGACCAAGCTACTGTAGCGGCTCCCTCAGGAGTTACAGTTGCTACTAATACAGCCTCTTCATTCTCTTCAATCTGGAGAGTCTTTTGATCCAACTCTACTTTCTCCACCTCTACTGTTGACGGAGTCTTGTTGCAGCCAACCAATGCAAGTGTGGCCAATGCAACAGCAAAAAATTTGTTTGCTTTCATAATTGTTTTGTTTTTAAAAAGGTTAATTAAAAAGGATTAATATCCTGGATTCTGCTCCATGTATGTTGGGTTCAGTTGTCTCTCCTCTTGCGGGATCGGGAAGATTTCATGTTTGCCTGCCACGAACTCTTGGATATGATGCTGCACTTCCGTGCTCTCCGTGGCTTTGTACGCATCCATGTGTGCCTTGAGGCCCGTTCCTGCTACGCCTTCCCATCGCACGAGGTCAAACCAACGATGACCTTCCATCGCTAATTCGCACCGACGCTCATGACGTAGCGTCGCATCATCAGCCACCGCCACCGGCGCCAAGCCGACACGGGCGCGTACCTGATCGATATACGTCTTTGCCGTTCCTGCATCGCCGACACCCAGACAAGCCTCTGCGTACATCAACAACACATCCGCATAACGGATCTGCTTGTTATTGAGAGGACCGCGGGAAGCGTGCAAGCTCCATTTGCCATAACCGCCGCCTACATCGGCCGGATCACGGTACATACCATATTTATTATTGACCATGGTGTTTCCTAAATAATTCTCTTCCGACAGCATCTGGTAGGTAGGTACCACATCTGTACTCGGAACCAGGATGGCTACATCCCGACGGATGGAATCACCATACTCAAACTCGTCATACAGGTTCTGCGTAGGATGGTCGAATCCCCATCCTCCACCGATCTCTGAGTTACGGCAACGCATCAGAATCTGAGTAAACGAACCGGCTGTAAAACCAAAGCCCTCTCCATAATCGCCCCATGCTACTTCTGCGTACTGAATCTCAAAGACCGACTCAATGCCGTTCTCTCCTGCTACTGTGAAGTTATCCTCGTATTTCGGACAGAGGTCATACTCACCGGAAGTGATAATCGAGTCACCCCATGCTTTCGCATCCTTATAGCAGTCTGCAGCCGATTTGGATAAGCTGAATTTCTGCCAGTATTTCGATGCCATATAGAGATTGACCTTCATCAGCATCGCTTGTGCTGCACCTTTGGTCGCACGTCCCATATCTGCCTCCGGGTATTTGCTCTTCAGCCATAGGTTTGCGTTGGCAAACTCCAGATCTTTCAGAATCTGTCCATAGATCTCATCTACGGAAGCACGTGGCATCCCCCAATCATCGGACGAGCGCAGCACTTTTAACGGCATCGGCACACCGGCAAAGACGCGCACGAGACGGAAATAATAGTATGCCCGCAGATAATGCACCTCGCCCAAGAGACGGTTCTTCATCTCCGGAGTGAAATCGTCATCGATACCTATCTCCATCTTCTCGATATATTCCAATGCCATGTTACAACGGCCTATACCCTGATACTGGGCGCGATAGAAATTGAGAAGTAAGCCATTCTGGTCGGTGGTACGCCAGTTCTCGATATCGTATGCGTCTGCCATATCGGTAGTACTACCACCGCCTTTTAATGCATCATCGCTCGCCACATCACCGATGAACCACTCGCTGAAATACGTATTGTTATACTCCCACATCAAGGGCACATAACAACCCGTCACATTCTGCACTGCAGCAGCGGTAGAAGTATAGAAATCTTCCAACAGAGTCGTACCCGGTTCTATCTCCGTCAGATAATCCTTACATCCGGTAAGGAATAAGGAGCAAGGAATAAGGACGAAGGACAAAATCTTAACTATATTCGTTTTCATATTAGTCTTTATTCTTTTAGTGAAACGGTCTTTATTCTTTTAGCGAAGCGGTCTTTTAGAATGTTGCATTCAGGCCGAACGTGAACGTTCTGCTCTGCGGATAGTTTCCGTAATCCACTCCGGATCCCACCTCCGGGTCATAGCCCTTATAACCGGTAATGGTGAAGAGGTTGCTGGCGGTTGCATACAGACGCAGACGCGAGCAACGGAACTTCTGAGTCCACTTCAGCGGGAAGGTATATCCGATCTGCAGGTTCTTCAGACGAAGATACGAGCCGTCCTCAATGAATCGCGTGGAGTTCTCGGTATTGGTCGGCGAGCCAAGCGGGTTAGGTATCGTACCATTGCGGTTCTCTAACTCGTAATAGTCCACACCTTTGCTCAGCATGGAGGCCCTTACCGCGTCCGTATAACCTACCCATACCTTATCTTTCATATAACTTGCCAGGGCATAACTGCCGCCATCGCTCTCTAACATCTGGCGTTGCACATTGTAAATAGCATTACCCGCAGCACCTTGGAAGAACAACTGAACATCAACCCCATAGAAATCGATATTGAAATTCAGGCCATACGTCAACTTCGGGAACGGATTACCGATAACCATCTTGTCATCTTCGTTCAGTTTGCCATCGCCGTTCACATCTTTGTAACGCGCATCACCGGCATGCACACCGATGGTACCTGCGTCATAAGAATAAAGCTGATCCAATGCCTCTTGGTCTGTCTGGTAGATTCCTTCGTACTGATAGCCCCAGAAGGAATTCAAGGCCATTCCTTGATCGGTCTTGGTACGATCGCCCCACAGCGGAGAACCACCATTCAACTTCGTCAATTCGTTATGGAGGAACGACACATTAGCGCCGATGCTGTAATGCACAGCTCCGACTTTGTTATCGTGTCCGAGGGTAATTTCCACACCTTCGTTTAATATATTACCAACGTTCTTTACCAACGAATAGCGGTTTCCTGCTTGCGCCGGAGCGTTCACGTACAGCAACGCATCTATCGTGGAGCGGTGGAAATAATCAATCGTACCGCTTAACTTGCCATTCCAGAAAGCGAAATCGATACCGGCATCCCATTGTTGGTTGGTCTCCCATTTACCGCTCTCATCTACAAGCGTAAGCACTGCTGCACCGCCTGTGGCATTACCTGCATTCTGCTCCGGGCCCAACGGATAACCGTAGAACACATTCACGGACGAACCCATCGTGTATTGGAAGGCGCTCGACGGTACACCGTCATTACCTACCTGACCGAAACCCGCACGGATCTTGATATTATCCAACCAATCCAAATCCAGATCCTTCAGGAAATGTTCTTCGCTCAGACGCCATGCCAATGCCACAGAAGGGAAGAAACCCCAAGGATTCTTCGTGAACTTAGAAGAAGCATCCGCACGGAAGTTTGCAGTAATCATATACCGGCTGTCGTAGCTATAGAACACACGCCCTAAGAACGAGAGACGGCGGGTACGACTCACTCCGTCAGAAGCGTAAGTCTGATCCTCCGTAGCGCGATTCAGATACCAGTTGCTCGGTATCGGATTCAGAATCTGAGCTCCCGAACCGCCGATACTGTAGTAGTTGTACTCCGACCAGGTCTGACCGGCCATCACGGAGAAGTTATGCTTTCCTATCTCACGGGCATAAGTCACAGTCAGTTCCTCTAACAACTGAAGACCACGGTTGATATTCGCATCTATATGGTTCTTATCCGAAGCATTATAGCTGGTATAGATATTCGGATAACCGAAGTTGCGAGCACGATTGACGGAATAGTCTGCAGAGATAGAAGGTCTGATGGTCAAGCCCTTCACCGGTGTTATCTCAAAATACACATCTCCTACAGCACGTTCCGTTCTGCTGTTCGGCTCGTAGTTATATACCATCTGGTAAGGGTTCGTCACATTCTTGAAGTTCGAACCCGCAGAGTAGTAACCGCTGATATCTTTCCCGTTCTTATTTACCGAGCCTTCCGGATAATATACAGGATCCCAAGGTGCCATAGCCAACGCACCGGAGATAATCGAAGCACCGGCGGAAGAACTGTTGTTCATTGCAAAACGGCCGTAAGAGCTGACAATCGAGAAATGCTCACCGATCTTCAACCAATCGCGAACCTTGAAATCGGTGTTAAGACGTAGCGTGAAGCGGTTGTAGTCACTACCTACAATCGTTCCTTGCTGGCCAAAATACGAAGCTGACAAAGCATAGTGACCTTTGTCGTTACCTCCGTCGAAAGAGAGGTTGTAGTTATGCATGAACGCATTCGGGCGGAACACGGCATCCTGCCAGTCCGTCTCTTGGTCCTCGTATGCGAAATTCGTAGGATAATATTCGCTGATCTTCATCACATTGGCATTACCTAATTTATAGAGATTAAGCCACGGACGGAAACCGTTTTGAATATAATAAGCAATCTCAGAAGCGCCATCACGCATCGCGCCGATACGAAGTTCGGTCTCTGCGAAATCGCGGCTCTTGAGCACATCCATCTTCTTCCATCGGTTCTGGAAACCCCAGTAGGCATCAAAGGAGATATTGATCTTTCCTTCACCGCCGGATTTAGTAGTGATCAGGATCACACCATTGGCACCGCGGCTACCATAGATAGCAGCGGCGGAAGCGTCCTTCAAGATCTCCATGGATTTGATATCCGTCGGGGAGAGCCATTTGATATCGCCCGTGATTACACCATCCACTACGTACAGCGGTTCATTACCACCCATAGCCGAACCGATACCACGAATACGAATCGTTGCACCTTCACCCGGCTGACCGGAACCGTTCGTCACCGTCACACCGGCAGCACGACCTTGCAAAGCCTGATCCAGACCCGAGACCGGCGCTTTCAATAGCTGCTCTGCGCTCACGCTCGTTACCGCAC
The DNA here is from genome assembly GCA_900320865.1 of uncultured Bacteroidales bacterium. Taxonomy (GTDB): domain Bacteria; phylum Bacteroidota; class Bacteroidia; order Bacteroidales; family Paludibacteraceae; genus Colicola. The sequence goes on from ONTT01000047.1 coordinate 4,991, forward strand.
CTGTCAGATCGCTCTTCTTCATCGTACCATAACCGATCGCTACCACTTCCTGCAGCTGCACGTTGTCCGGCACCAGCGTGATACGCAACGGACCGGCGTTCGTCACTTTGATCTCCTGGCTCTTGTATCCCATGAACGATACATGGAGCACATCGCCTGCCTTGGCGGAGATAGAGAAGTTTCCGTCGAGATCGGTAATCGTACCGTTGGTCGAACCCTTCACCATCACATTGGCGCCAATCACAGGATCCGGCTCGTCCTGAGCCATCACTACACCCGTCACAGTCATGCTCTGCGCCCATATACTGAGCGCGAGCATGACCATGGAGGTGATTGTCAATATTCGTTTCATACCTATTAATTATTGTACGCGTACGCCCGTTACGTTGTAGCGTTTGCCGTCGCGGATAATAATCAACTGACCATTCTCGATCATCTTGATTGCCTTCGGACCTACCTCCGTATTCTCGATAGCCTTGGTGTCGCCGTTCTGAACGAAGAGTACGTTCTGAACGAAGCATACACCCTGCAGGTTCTGGCAGTTATAGAAACCGATCTGCTCGCAGTTGGTCTTCGTGTTGCCGTCGATATCGAGAGAGATATGGTTCCATTGATTAGCCGTGAGGTTGAAAGTCGTAGAAACCTCGCCTACGCCGATCACCTGGATATCCAGTACAGCGCTCTCTGCCATCGGATAGATATCCAACTCCAGTGCGTCATAAGCGGTGATATCCATTGCCGGGAATGCCAGACCGAAGCAGCTGCCCGGAGTGGTGTTCGGCGTGATACAAAGCGCCTGGCGGTTTTCTGCCAAATCACCGGCAGAGATAGCCGGCTCTGCGTACCAGCCTTGAATACCCATCGCTACATCCGTGTAGTTATCCGTATAGACACCCTTCACGTCTGCTGCATCGTACGTCGGCAGAACTGCAGGAGCCGGAGCGGCAAGCGTTGCAGCGGGAACTATAATCGGTTCAGCAGCATTGCCGGCATCGTCCAATGCAATCACACTCAGGCTATACTCGGTATTCGCCTTCAGGTTCGGAACGGTGATATGAACCGTCTGTCCCGATGCACCACCGCCGTTTGCCACCTCTGTCTCACCGTTCATCACACGGTAGTTAACTACACCGCTGTTGTCCTCTGCCGAAACAGCCAAAGTTGCCGAGAAATAACCGGAACCTGCTGCCGAAGCTTGTACGTTCGTCGGAGCCTCGTCGTCAACAATCGGCTCTTCGCGATAGAAATACAGGTTACCCAGCCAAATCGTCAGGTTTGCGGCATTATCGATCTTGAACTGGAAGATACTTGCCAGGTTCAGACCTGCATAATCCGTAGCCAGATCCAGATCAATGCTGTTCCATTGACCGCCGGTCAGGCTCACAAACTTACCCTTCTTATCATCGGTTACCAATTCGGGACCACCGTAGATAGGTACCAATTGAAGCGTTGCGTCGTCAGCAATCCAGATATCTGCGTGCAGTTTCTCCATCAGCAGGCAGTTCAGCGCAAAGCCGTCCATACCGAGGTAACCTCCGTTGGCAAACGCGAACTTCTTACCGAACTCCGTCTCCGTATAAACCGTACCGCTGCCCCAGTCTTGGAAGTTGCAGTTGGCGTTATACGTCGGGCTGTAGATAGCTTTTACCTGTGCAGCCGGCCATGTCGGAGTAGTGCAAACGGCCTGAGGAGCATCATAATGAGCGTCCGTCGTCACATTCACTACCATCGAGTTCGCGGACTCGTTCTGCGCTGCATCAAAAGCGGTAATCTCAAATGCATATG
>ONTT01000021.1 GCA_900320865.1 uncultured Bacteroidales bacterium
CTGTTTCTCGCGGCGGTCTTGCGACTCAAATTTTACTTCACGAATCATAGTCTCTCCTCCTTAGTTTTTGCGTGGATCAATCGATTTAACTGCACCTTGTTCTTTGGTCGTGCGGCCGTAGGTACCGGTAACGCTCTTGAGCGCCTCGTCTGCCGGAACACCTTTCTTTACAGCGTCCATGAACTTGCCCATATGAACGTACTCGTAACCGCAAACCTCATTGTCCTCGTCCAGGAACTCCTTGGTGATATAACCTTCGGTCAACTGCAGGTAACGAACGCCTTTAGCCTTGGTGGAATAGAGCGTACCGCACTGGCTAACGAGTCCCTTACCGAGGTCCTCAAGACCTGCACCGATGGCCAGACCGCCCTCCGAGAACGCACTCTGCGTACGACCGTAAACGATCTGCAGGAACAACTCGCGCATAGCGGTGTTGATAGCGTCGCAAACGAGGTCGGTGTTCAGCGCCTCAAGGATCGTCTTGCCCGGCAGGATCTCAGCAGCCATAGCAGCGGAGTGAGTCATACCCGAACAACCGATCGTCTCTACGAGCGCCTCCTCGATGATACCGTCTTTTACATTCAGACTCAGCTTGCAGCAACCTTGTTGCGGTGCACACCAGCCGATACCGTGCGTCATACCCGAGATATACCCGAGATGTCTTTGATCTCCGTAGCCTTCACCCATTTGCCCTCCTCGGGAATAGGAGCCGGTCCGTGTTTCGGACCCTTCGCTACAACGCACATTTCTTGTACTTCTTTCGAATAAATCATGTGTTTGAATTTGTTATTTGTTATTGTTAGTTTTGCTTCACACCTTTTGCGACTGCAAAAGTACTACTTTTTTTTGATATATACAAAAAAATCTGCATTTTTCGTGCAGATTTCTTTATTTTTTACTCCCACGGCAGAAAATCTGTCTCCTTTTGGGTGTCATCGTCTTTGTAAATCAGTTTGATGCTGTCGCAGACATGCCGGGGATTTCTTAGCAAAGGACGGGTGGAGTAGAAACACTCGCCTGTGATCTCGGGGATAGTGCGGTTTAGCTTCATTTGGCGGCTAATCTCATTGCCGATGCCCCAAGGACTGTCTTTCTTTGCCCCCTCCAGCCGATAAGGCGCCATACCGATATAGAGTTTGCAATTCGTTCCGCGCACCTCGTTTGCCCACCAGTGCGCAAGGGTCTCGTAGTCGGCTGCTTTTTTGCCGATTTCCCAGTATAGTTGCGGCAGCACGTAGTCTATCCAGCCTTCCCGAATCCAAAGACGAATATCGGCATACAGATCATCGTAATTGGTGATGCCGGCTGTGGTCTTGCTGCCTGTAGAATCGACACTCGCGTTACGCCAAACGCCGAAAGGCGAAATACCAAATTGCACGGAGTCTTTGCATTCGTGAATGGTAGCACTGATCTCCTGAATAGCCCGATTAACGTTATCGCGTCGCCAGTCTTCGATATTGTCGAAACCGCGTGGGTATTTCTCGAAGGTTTTCACGTCCGGTAGCGGCTTTCCTCCTGCCGGATACGGATAGAAATAGTCATCCATATGAATGGCTTGAATATCGTATCGATAAACGATATCCTGTACTATAGTACAAATCCATTCGCGTGTAACATCTAATCCGGGGTTAAAATACCATTGTTTATTGTACTCCCAGAACCACTCTGGGTGCTTTCGCCAGATATGGTCTGCGCAAATCATGGACGTGTCTGTCTTTGCCAGATTTACTCGATACGGATTCAGCCATACATGTACTTCCATGTTACGAGAATGTGCCTGCTCAATGGTCCATTCAAGCGGATCGTACGTGAGCGAGTCGCCCTGTTTGCCCATGAGCCAATGCGAGGAGGGTTCGTATTCGCTTTGATAGAGTGCATCGGCAGTCGGGCGTACTTGGAAGATGACGGCATTGATACCCAAACTCTCCAGAGAATCTAATATCCACACCATCTCTGCTTTCTGCAGCGAATCATTGCCTACGGCTTCTGTCGATGGCCAATCGATATTGGCTACCGTGGCTATCCAGGCGCCGCGGAAGGAGATCTCAGCACATACAAACCCCACCTGACCTCCCCACAAGGGGAGGAAAAGAAAACAGATGATTATGTTTAGGAATCGTTTCATTTTTGCTCTATCTCCCTCCCTTGAGGGGAGGGTAGGGGTGGGGTTATTTATTGAATCACACCATTCTCTACGTGGAATATCTTGGCATCCGGGCCGGGTTGGATGATGTCGGTAAGGTGTTGGCGATCGGTGTCGGTAATGAAGATCTGTCCGAATTGTTCACCCTGCACCATCGCTACGATGCGTTCTACGCGTTCGCTGTCGAGTCGATCGAAGATATCGTCCAACAGCAATATCGGTGCCTCACCCGTACTATCGGCTAAGTACAAAGCCTGTGCCAATTTCATCGCGAGCACGAAAGTTCGTTGCTGTCCTTGACTGCCGACTTGCTTCAAAGGATAGTCTCCCAACCGCATATCGAGGTCATCCTTATGGGGTCCTTGAGATGTCCATCCGAGTATTAGATCCCGCTGCCTGGTGCGTATATACGCTTCGCGTAATTCGCGGTCCTGAAGTTGGGAAATATAGCGAAGAGCCGGAACTTCAGCAGAACCGCTAATTACTTTATATACCTCTTGGAAATAGGGCTCAAACTCCTTAAAAAACTCTGTTCGAGCGCAGAAGATATACTCGGCGGGTTCGATCATTTGCCATTCGAGTACTTCGAGCAAGTCGTCGGGTGGAGTCGGTGCATCAGCGTACTGCTTGAGAAGTGCATTTCGTTGCTTAAGCAGGGCATTGTAAGTGGCCAAACAATCAAGGTACTTCCTGTTCCGCTGACCGATCACGACGTCCATGAATCGGCGCCGTTCATCCGAACCTTCTTCGATGAGTTGGTGGTCGGCGGGACAGACCATCACAAGCGGGATGAGTCCGATATGATCTATCAGCCGCGGATAATCCTTCTTGTCCTTCCGAAACTGTTTCTTGACTCCTCTGCGTAAGCCGCATGAAATGGTAATAACCCCACCCGACCTCCCCTCAAGGGAGGCGATATGCGATGCGTCAGAAGACTCCCTCCCTTGGGGGGAGGGTTGGGGTGGGGTTATATAACTCCCTTGCACCATCGCCATCTCTTCGCCATGGGTGATATTCAGCGAATCTTGGGAGGTATAGGCGGACTTGGTGAAACTCAATAAATAGATGGCGTCGAGCACATTCGTTTTGCCTTGTCCGTTCAGTCCCACGAAGCAGTTGAGCTTAGGACTGAATTCCAAACTCGCTTCGCGTATATTGCGATAATTGAGAATATTTAGCGATTGTAGAATCATGCGTATAGGTTGACGTCTTCTGCGGTAATTTTATTTCCGGCAAGAATAATAAGGCGTTCTACTACATTACGGAGTTGACGGATGTTTCCGGTCCATTGTTTCTGTTGCAGTGCCTGAAGGGCTTCAGGTTCAAAACTCTTCTTCGCTATACCTTGTTCGTCGCAGATCTGCTCAACGAAATAGTTTACTAACAAAGGAATGTCTTCCAGCCGGTCATTGAGCGAAGGTACCTGAATCGGTATTACGTTCAGCCGGTGGAAGAGGTCCTCACGGAAATTGCCCTTCTGGATCTCCTCTGCCAGATTCTTATTGGTAGCCGCGAGTACGCGCACGTTGACCTTGATGGCTTTATCCGAACCCACGCGTGTGATCTCGGATTCCTGCAATGCGCGCAGCACTTTCGTTTGTGCGGCCAGACTCATGTCTCCTATCTCGTCCAGGAAAAGGGTGCCTCCGTCGGCCTGCTCGAACTTACCGGCTCTGTCCTTTACGGCTCCGGTGAACGAACCTTTCATATGACCGAACAACTCACTCTCGATCAGTTCCGAAGGAATAGCGGCACAATTCACCTCCACCATCGGACCATTCGCGCGGGCGGAGTTCTCATGAATCAGATGAGCTACCACCTCTTTACCTGTTCCGTTTGGACCGGTGATCAGTACGCGTGCTTCGGTCGGAGCTACCTTATTAATTATTTCACGTACGCGTGTAATGGCCGCACTCTCGCCGATCATCTGTGGCCCCTTGGCGCTGATCTTCTTGCGTAACTGCTTCGTCTCTTGCTTGAGCGATTTGCTCTCCAAAGCGTTCTTGGTGGTAATGAGGATGCGGTTGAGGTCCAGCGGTTTCAGGAGGAAATCATACGCCCCTAACTTAAGCGCCTGGACTGCAGTTTCCACATCACCATGCCCTGTGATCATCACAACCGGACATTCTCCATTCGCATCATTAGCATCATTTTCACCATTCTTGAGTTTCGCGAGAAACTCCAAACCATCCATCTCCGGCATTTTGATATCGGAGAAGATGAGGTCGTACGCTTTGGCTTGCGCCATCTCCAAACCCTGCTTGCCGTTTTCTGCTACTTCCACCTCATGTCCTTCGTCGGCAAGGATCTCTTTGAGCGTATTGCGAATGCCTCGTTCGTCGTCTATAATAAGTATTTTTGCCATGGTCATGAAAACTTTACTAAATCGGGCACAAAATTACGACTTTTTTCTGAATTATGCAAGTATTTAAAGAATTTTGCAAAAAAAAGCAAATAAATTTGGTCATGTCAAAAAAAAAGCCTACCTTTGCAACCGAAAATGTGGGTTATAGTGTAAACTATGCTTTACAACATATATTTTTATTTTAAAACCAACTTTTTTATTTAACTAACATGAAGGTTCGTGCAAGTCGAGTGTAAGCTCGCTTACGCCAACTTATAGATCGTTTGAACAACGTGAAATAAGAACTCGACGAAGCCGAAGCTCCAGAATTTTAAATCTATTAAAATTATGAAGAAATTCTTTACTTTTGTTGCTGCTGCTTTCGCAGCGATGACAATCAACGCACAGGCAATTTCCGTTGCTGATGCTATTACTGCATGTATGGCTCTTGACTCGGCAGCCATTTCGGAGTCTGAGTACACGATTGAGGGTTTTGTTGTCGATGCTCAGGATTTCAATCCTACTTATGGCAACCAAATCTTCTTCCTTGCTGACGATGCTACGAACAGCCAGAAGCAGCAATTTGAAGTCTATGGCGGTATCGCCAAAGACAATGATGTCGTAGTGAAAGTTCTTAATGGCGACAAAGTAAACGTAACTGCCAAACTGAAGAAGTATTATGACAAGAATGCATCCGCTTTTATCGCCGAGACAGTTTCCGGCGCAGTCGTTACGTTCATCTCCAAGGTTGATGGTGACCGTGCTGTGGCAGGTTCTACTGAGATTAATGTAGCAAAGGCATTGGAAATCGCTAAGGACTACACAGACAAGCAAAAATCGCCCGATACGTACGATATCGTTGGCTATGTAACCAACATTATCGAGGACGCTATGGAGTCTCACGGAAATATGACTTTCTGGATGGCTGATGCAAACAATGGAGCAGACAGCAATGAGAAAGGAGCTATCGAGGTCTATCGTGGCAAACCTGCTGAGGTTCTCGCTGTAGGAGACAAAATCAGTATCAAGACACAAATCCAAAACTATGGAGGCGTCATTGAAACCGTTTCAGGTGCCGCTATCACAATCCTTCAAAAAGGCGGTGGTGAGCCGGTTGAGGAAGCTGACGTAGTATTCCTCCCTGCTGATTTCGAAGGTCAAGGTCAGGCTGCTACGCAGGAGACCCCGGGTGGCGCAGTTTCTACTACGAAAGACAATGTAACTGTTTCTACCGATAATGGTTATGGTCACAGCTTGGCTCTCCGTGTATATAAGGGTGGACGCTTTGCTATCACTTCTTCTGAGCAACAGATTGGTAAGGTCGTATTTAAATTCTATTCGACTTATAATGGCGGCTTGGATAATGAAGTTGTTGTAAATGATAATGAGTTTGTTGTAGAGTCGATGGCTTCGCAAGCTCGTATTGAGAAGATCTCGATCTTCTTCGGCGAGTATGAGAAACCGGAAGTGGATACGCTGACTGCAGCTGAGGCACTGGCAGCCGCTCAAGCACTGGAAGTTGGTGCAACGCAGAAGGTTGTATGTATGGCTTATATCGCTAACATCAAGACTCCGTATAGCGAGGAGTTTGGTAACATTACTGTTTGGTTGAACGATGATCCTACTTCTACTTATGGTGACATCCAGGCTTACCGCGCTAAATGTTCGGCTGAGGATGGTGCTGCTATCGCAGAGCACGACCTCGTACTCATCGAGGGTAATGTAACCCACACTCAGAACCAAGATGCTTCCAAGGACTACTATGAGTTCGCTTCGGGTGCTCAACTGAAACTGCTGGAGAAAGCTCAGGGCATCGAGAATATCGAGCTGACCGAGAAGGTACAGAAAGTAGTTGTTGATGGCGTTATCTACATCATCCGCGACAACAAGATGTTCAACGTTCAGGGCACACAGGTTCGTTAATCAACGAAATATATATTACGATAAGAAAGCTGCTTTTAAAGGCAGCTTTCTTATTTTGCATATAAAACGTAAAAAAGTTCGCCAAAACTTGCATATTTCAAATATTTGTTATAACTTTGCAGCGGATTTGAAAGTTCGTTACGAATCTACAAACAACCATATCATTATAACAAACAATCTTTATTAATCCATGAGAAAAATTATTTCCCTATGTGTGTGTTTGTGCGCGGTAATTATGATGTACGCGCAGGCGCAAAAAGTGACTGGATTGGTACTGGATGCGAAGACCCAAGAGCCGCTGATTGGCGTCTCGGTCTTGGAGTTGGGTACCACCAATGGTGTCGTGACCGATCTGGATGGTAGTTTTACCCTATCGGTACAGCCGAATGCGAAATTGCAGTTGTCATACATCGGTTACCACCCGATGGAGATGCTTGCCAACAAGAGCAACTTCGGTATCATCGCTATGGAGCCGGAGGCTATTGCGCTGGAGGACGTTACGATCACCGGACAGATGGCTCGTACGCAGCAGACTCCGGTAGCCGTGAGTCAGATTACGGCGCTGGAAATTGAGGAGCGTCTGGCGGGTCAGGAGTTTCCGGAAGTACTGAAAAACACCCCGGGTGTACATGCCAACGGTCAAGGTGGCGGCTGGGGAGACTCCGAGATCTGGATGCGCGGATTTGACAACACCAATGTGGCTACGATGATCAATGGTGTACCGATGAACGACATGGAAGGCGGTACTGTGTATTGGTCTAACTGGCAAGGCCTCTCTGATGTGACAAGCGTTATGCAGACCCAGCGCGGTATGGGTGCCAGCAAACTGTCGGCTCCGTCTGTCGGCGGTACGATTAACATCGTGACCCGTGGTATCGACGCCAAGAAAGGTGGCGCTATCAGCTATTCGATGGGTAATGATGGCTACAACAAAGTGATGTTCTCCGTTAGTACCGGTCTCATGAAGAACGGCTGGGCAATCACGGTTCTTGGTAGTCGCACATGGGGCGATGGCTACATTCAGGGAACTGGTTTCCGAGGCTATAGCTATTTCGTAAATATATCGAAGCGTATCAACGAGAACCATCAGTTGTCGCTGACCGGCTTCGGAGCGCCTCAGTGGCACTGGACTCGTCCTTCGGGATCGTCGGGCGCACTGCTGCTTTCGGAATGGAACCGAGTGGAGCAGTATATGCCGAGTGGTATGGATCGCCGTCGCTACAATCCGTCGTATGGTAAGGATCGTCGCGGTGAGCAAGCCGGAACGAACTACAACCAATACCACAAGCCGCAGATATCGCTCAACCATATTTGGCAAATTGACGAGACCAGCAGTCTCTCGACAACGGCCTACGTATCTATCGGACGCGGTTTCGGCCGTACTGCCGAGAACGGACTGAACTCTAAATACACGTACAGCGATTTGACCCGCGGTGCATACAATGGTCTGGTGACCACTACCTTCCGCGACGAGACGACAGGTATGTTCGACTACGCAATGGTGCAGGATATCAACGCTGCATCGGAGTATGGTTCGGAACTTGTTATCTGCGAGAACCGCAACGATCATAACTGGGTGGGACTTGTTTCTACCTACGATAAGAAGTGGTTTGAGTGTCTGGAGCTGACAGCCGGTGTGGATGTGCGCTGGTATCAGGGTATTCACCGAGCAGTGATCAGCGACCTGTTTGGCGGCAGTTATTATATCGATGCTACCCGCTCGAAAGTGCTGCCGGAGAACAACCCCAAGGCGAACGACCCGGACTGGGTGAACGAGAAACTGGGTGTAGGCGATATTGCTTACCGTGACTACACGGGTACAATTGTACAAGAGGGCGTGTTCGGTAGTCTGGAGTATAGCCGGAACAACCTCTCGGCCTTCGTCAATGGTTCGGTGTTCTTCAACCATAACTGGCGTACTGATCGTTATTACTACGACAATGTGACGGCGCGCGACTCGACGCTCCGCATAGGTGGAACCATCAAAGCCGGCGTCAACTATAAGTTCGCTAAATACCACAATGTATTCGTTAACGCTGGTTTCATCAGCCGTGCGCCGAAATATCAGGCGATCTACATGTCTGTCAGCACATCGAATGCAATCAATAATGAGGCGAAGAACGAAAAGATCGCTTCTGTTGAGGTCGGATATGGCTTTGAAAACCAATACGCCAGCATTCACCTGAACGGTTATTATACCAAATGGATGGATAAGACCATGACCAAGTACGGTAACTTGAGCGACCCGGACCAGACGGCGTTCTATATGAATATGACGGGTGTCAGTGCCCGCCACATGGGTCTGGAATTGGAAGCCAAAGTACGTCCGACTAAATGGGTTGAACTGAGCGCGATGGTTTCCTTGGGCGATTGGAAATGGGATAGCGATAGCGTCATCGGTCGCGCCTACGACGAGCATGGCTTTGCTATGACGGAAGATGGTAAACGCACCGAGATAGGTGCTCCGGACCACGCTTGGGCTATCGTGAATATGAAGGGAATCCACGTTGGCGGTCAGGCTCAGACGACAGCCAACTTCGGTATTTTGTTCAAGCCGTTCAAAGGTTTCCGTATCGGTGGCGAGTACACACTGTACGATCGCAACTACTCGTACTATTCGTTCTCGGGTAGCAACTTGAGTCTGGGGAAAACGATGAATATCGTAGAACCTTATCGTTGCGGTTTGGGTGGATCGCTTGACTTGCGCGCAAGCTATTCGTTCGACATGGGCCCGCTTCGCGCTACCATTCGCGGTAACGTGACTAACGTACTCAACCAGTACTACATCGAGAAGGCATGGTCAGCCAACACTGCTTCGACCGGACCGGTGGAGAATACGAAGGATAATATCTACTTCTTCTACAACAAGGGACGGCAGTGGAATATCAGTCTGAAATTACAATTCTAAGAACTAAAGAATAAGGACAAAAGATTTAAATGAATACGATTATGAAAACAAAGTATATTTTATCCGTCGTTGCCTTATCTTTAGGACTGACGGCTTGTGAAAACTATTTCGATGAGAAATACATGGATAACGGTGATCCTCAGATTGTCGTGGTTGAGAACTATGACTACACACTGACCTCTGACGATTACAAGACGATTGCTAACAACAAGACAAACAAGGCTTACGCAGCCTATTTGGATAGTATTGAGGGTGAAAACGTGTATGTTGAGGCGCTGGCTTTGGTAGGAGAAAATCGCGTATTCAATGAGAACGCCACAGCAGATATGTATGTGCCGGCATATATTTACAATAAGTATCCGCAGGTGGACCAGGGGAGCACGTTTAACGTAACCTATCGTTATTTTGAGGGCCTGCCTGAGTATCTGAAAATCTATGACAACGTTGAGCAGTACAAGCTGACGGCTGCCGACTATAAGAAGATCTGGGGTAATTCGGACACTAAATATCTGACGCCTGCTACGTTGGCTGAATTGGAGGGAGTGTTGCCGCAGGTAGAAGATGACCATCTGTTGGGTGTAGTGTATGACTATAGTAGCAAGGAACCCGATGAAGGCGGACAAATCGAAGAGACCCGCGAAGAGATTTACATCTACAGCGGCGGTGTGATTTGGAAGCTCTATGAAGACCCGGAACATACGTTTGTCCTATTGCCGACTTACGCATATGGAAGAGTGGAGAAATATCTGAATGATTTGTATCCGTATCCGGCGAAAGATGACAAAGTGGTAGTGATGCAGTATGACAGCAAAGCAAAGAAATACGTCGCCACCGAGTATAACTACGACGGTCTGCTCTGGATAGCCAATACGGGTGTCATCGACGAGAGCATGTCGTTTGTCTTAGCTCAGGGATGGCAAGCAAACCTCTCTACCTACTACAAACAGGCTGTAGCCGGTGATGGCAATATGGGCAAACTGACCTTGGAACACTACGATCTGGAGGATGGCATCACCTATATCTGGGCGTTCAATAACACCTATGGTATGAAGGCCAGTGCCTACTTCAGTGGCCCGCACTACGGCGAAGGATGGTGCATTACGCCGAAGATTAAGTTGAAAAACTCGACGGAACCGGCACTCAGTTTTGACCAAGCTATCAACTATGGTCCTGCCGACGAGACGCGTATGACGCAATTGACCGTTTGGGTCAGCACAGACTATAGCGGCAACGCACGCGAGGCCACATGGGTTCAACTGCCGTGGAATGCATGGGACAACGAGAAGGGTATCGGATTCCCGGATGCCAACAGTTGGACGTTCTACAACTCCGGTCGCATGGACCTCAGCGCTTGGAATGGACAGACGATCTACATCGGCTTCCGTTACAAATCTGAACCGGGACAGACCTGCTCGACCTGGGAAGTGAAGAACATCCTCGTTAATGAACCGGAAGTGGAAGAAATCTTAGATTGATATTATTAATATCCCTTTTATGAGCGACTCGCAGTATTGCGGGTCGCTTTTTTTTATGCTCATAATAGCCGCATTAGAGGCGCGTTGGACTCATGTACTGGTAATGTCGTATCCCGCACCTACCTATAATATACTACGTATATTATCCCGTGATTTTGGAATTTTACTGTTTTTATACCCCGATTTTGCCACATGGAAACTACAAAAGTGAAAAAAGTTTCCATTTTCTTGCATATATCAAAAAAAAGTTGTACCTTTGCACGCTTTTTTGCGAAAACGACGAAAATTACGTAATCTACGTCAATGTCAGTTGACCAACAAATCCATATTATTAAGAAGGCCGGCGAACTATTCTTTCGCCTCGGTATTCGTTCTGTTTCCATCGATGATATCTGTCGTGAATTGGGAATGTCGAAGAAGACGTTCTATGTTTATTTTGCGTCCAAAGATGAACTGATCGAGCAGATGTTACAGGCCAATTTGGATTATATGGCTGACAAAATGAACGGTTTGTTGGCTTTAAAAGATTTCCGTCAATTGGTGAAGGTGTTTATCAAGCGTCAGGAGTCGGAGAAAAACGATGTACGTCGTGTGCCGCAGTTGGTGTATGACCTTAAGAAATATTATCCCCGTCAATTTGCGGATTTTCAATTGAAATGTTTTGAGACCCAAAAGAAATTCATCATGCAATATCTTGAATTGGGTGTGGAGCAGGGTCTCGTGCGCGCGGACCTTAATGTAGAATTAACAGCCGTTCTGTTTGCAAAGATTCATAGCGATGCGATTCGCGATTTTGAAGTCATTGAGGCCCACAATCATAATATGCATCAATTGGCTCACACCGCCATGGATGTATTCGTGCGCGGCGTGCTCAGCGAAGAAGGGCTGAAGCTGTTTGAGAATTAGGAATTTTAAAATGGATTTATTATAATGAAGAAAGTATTTGTTATTTTATCGGCCGTGCTGTTGAGTACTTCGTTGTTCGCGGAGGACCATGTGATGGCGGCTACGAAGAGTTACTACCATACGCAAGACAGCGTACCGTCCTCGTTGAGCTTGAGCTTGAGAGATGCGCAGAACTATGCGATCAAACAGAACCGTAGCCTGAGGAATGCTTCGCTGGCGGTTCAGGAGGCTTATGCGAAGCGCTGGCAGACGATCGCAGCCATGCTGCCGCAGGTGGATGGAAGTTACAGTTACAGCAACTACCTCGGTTATTCGGCTACGATGTCCACAGCCATGGGTGAGTTTACAATCAACATGCCTAATGTGGGGGCTCTCGGAGCCACTGCTTCGGTAGGTATCAACGGGCAAGGAATCGTAGGCGTACTGCTTAATAATATCGCGATTGATATGAAGAAGATCTCTCTTGACAAATCGGAGAGTGAGCTTCGTGGAAGCGTGATGAGCAGTTATGTGAGCCTGTTGGCGCTTCAGAGTATTACCGAACTGCTGGACTCCAGTCTGGTGAACATCCAGAACTTGGAATCGATCACCCAGAACGCCGTGAATGCGGGTGCGGCAGAGCAGACTACGGCGGACCAAATCCGTGTACGCGTGAATACGATGAAGAATAACATCAATATCCAGAGGCGTAATATCGAGTTGGCGACCAATACTCTGAAAGTGCTGTTGGATGTGCCGGTGGAGACCGAACTGACGCTGACCGACAGTATTGATGATATCCTCTCTCCGGAGCGTGTGATCTCTCTGCTGAGCGAGAATTTCCGGATTGAGAACAACCTGAACTATCAACTGCTGCAAAAGCAGGTGGAACTCGCCAAACGTAATATACACATGGCGGGTTGGGCATATGGTCCGACAGTAGCGCTGGCTTATAACTATACCAACCAGCAGTATTACGGCGAGGGCGGTATGCGTATGACGCCTCCGAACGTGATTCAGGTGAGCGTGAAGATGCCGCTCTGGTCGTCCGGAAAACGCGCTGCCGGGGTGGTGGAGAAGAAGATCGCTCTCGAGGAAGCGAAGAACACACTCTCCGAGACCACCGACAATCTGGCTATCCAGTACCGCCAGCTCTGCTTCGATCTCACCAATGCCTATGAGACCTATATGAATGAGAAAGACAATATCGAGGTGGCACAGCGCGTCTTCAAATCGCAGACCGAGAAGTTTAAATGGGGTGCTGCTTCGCACCTCGAACTGACCAATGCCTCCAACGACCTGATCAATGCGCAATCGACCTATGTGAACGCGATGCTTTCGCTCGTCAATGCGCAGGTTGAGTTAGAGACTTTCCTCAATAATTAACCGGCATGACGGCATAACGACATAACGAAAAAATATAAAACAACCATCATAATGAAAAAGAATTTTCTTTACATCCTTGCCGCTCTGGCTCTGGTAGGCTGCGGCAAACAGACAGAGACGACTGAAGTCGAAGAGACGGAACGCGTGGAGCAGGTTCGCACGACCGTTCTTCAACCCCGCGAGATCGAACGCGAGATCAGCGTCTCGACGAATCTTCAGGGGTATCTCACTCAGAACGTAGCTCCGTCGCTGACGGGTAAGATCGAGCATATCTACTGCGAGGTGGGCGACAAAGTGAGCAAAGGAACGGATCTTGTCCGCATGGATCAGACCCAGTACAAGACAACCAAGATCTCGATGGCCAATCTGGAGATCGAGAAGAACCGTATCACCCAGTTGCTCCGTTCGGGTTCGGCTACCCAGCAGCAATACGACCAGATCACAACTCAGTATAACTCCACCAAGGAACAACTGGAGTTCCTTGAGCAGAATACCTACGTCAAAGCTCCCTTTGCAGGCGTGATCTCGGCGAAGAACTACGAGGACGGTGAGCTCTACGGCGGTCAGCCGATACTCGTTCTCACCCAGATCGACAAACTGAAAGCCCTGGTGGCTATCCCGGAGACCTATTTCCCGAAATTCAAAGAGGGAATGAAACTGTCCCTGACCTCGGAGATCTATCCCGGCAAGACTTTCCCTGCTACCGTAGAGATCGTCTATCCTACCGTTGATCCTTCAACCCACACGTTCCAGTGCAAGATCGTGATCCCGAATACCAGAAATCTTCTTCGCCCGGGTATGTATGTCACGACGACGATCGGTCTGGGTAAGGCTGAGGCGCTCGTGATTCCTTATCAGGCAGTGGAGAAACTGGTGGGTGCCAACGACCGTTATGTCTTCATCAACGAAGATGGCCGTGCCAAACGTGTAGCCGTTACCCTCGGCCAGCGTTTTGACCAGGATATAGAGATCATTGCCGACGAGATCGTGCCCGGCGTAGAGGTGGTTACCACCGGCCAGCACAAACTCGTGGACGGCGTGAAAATCAATGTAGTGGAATAATTTATAATTTACAATTTACAAAGCGTCCTATAGGGCTTGGTACAAAAAGAAAGTCCGTACGGGTCTTAAAAACTTTGTACAATCTCATAAAGCCCTTTGTTAATTGATAATTGATAATTGTTAATTGAATTATGAGCATTTATAAATCAGCAATCCAAAAACCGGTAACGACCGCCCTGATCTTCGTGGCGGTCATCGTCATCGGTATATACAGTTTTCTGAAGCTGCCGATTGACCAGTTCCCGGAGATGGACCCGCCGTATATCACGGTCATGACTACCTATCCGGGCGCATCGGCGAGTGAGATGGAGACCAACGTGACGAAGATCATGGAGAACGCCCTGACCTCCGTCGATCACCTCAAACACATCACTTCGCAGTCCAAGGATAATATCTCCGTGGTGGAGCTGGAGTTGGAGTGGGGTAGTAACATGGAAGAGGCGGTGAACGACGTGCGTTCGTTCGTGGATATGGCGGCGAACAACCTGCCGGACAACTGCGCCAAGCCGGTGATCTTCAAGCTATCGACCTCAACGATGCCGATAGCCATGTATTCCATTACCGCTGACGAGACCTACGCGGGTCTGGACAAGATTCTCAACGACGAGGTAGTACCGCAGTTGAACCACATTGACGGTATCGGTAATATCTCCCTTTCGGGTGCGCCGGACCGCTATGTCTATGTCAATATCGACCAGCAGAAACTCGATGCCTACGGTATTACCCTGGAGCAGGTGGGGCAAGTCGTTTCTGCGAATAACCTCAACCTCTCTTCCGGTACCATCAAGATGCCGCAGGAACAGTACCAGATGCAGGTGCGTTCGGAGTACATCGAGTCCTCGGAGATAGAGAATCTCATGGTAGCCATGACGCCGCAAGGGCAGCAGGTCTTCATCCGCGACATCGCTACCGTCAAGGATACTATCAAGGACCTCTCGCTGGACGAGAAGACCAACGGTCGTGAGGCGGTGCGTCTCGTCATCGCCAAGCAGACAGGTGCCAACACCGTGCAGGTTTGCAAGGACGTGCGTGCCGAGCTGGCGAAGATACAGAAACAGCTCCCGACGGACGTCAAGATTGAGAAGATCTACGACTCCTCGGAGAACATCCAGAACTCTATCAACTCCCTCGAAGAATCCGTGCTTTACGCCCTCTTGTTCGTGGTGCTTGTGGTGCTCTTCTTCCTCGGCAAATGGCGTGCGACGATTATCATCGGTATCACGATACCTATCGCTCTGATCGTGGCGTTTATCTACCTCGGTTTGGCGGATTCGTCGCTGAACATTATTTCCCTCTGTTCGCTCACCATCGCTATCGGTATGGTGGTGGACGATGCGATCGTGGTCTTGGAGAATATCACCCGTCACGTGGAGCGCGGCGAGGACCCGCACGAGGCGGCAATTTATGCGACGAATGAGGTGTGGATCTCCGTCATCGCTACTACGCTCGTGCTCGTAGTGGTATTCGTGCCGCTGACGATGTTGAACGGTATGGCGGGAATCATGTTCCACGAGCTCGGATGGATAGTGACGGTAGTCTGCTGTACCTCTACCCTCGTGGCTATCTCGCTCACGCCTATGCTCTGCTCCAAACTGCTGAAAGCCAAGAAAGTGCATGTCGATGAGCACGGCAATCTCGTGGACGATGAGGCAGGCAAGAAAGGCTGGTATGACCGTACGGTGGTGCACATGCTTGACGTCATTGACGAGTATTACGCCAAGTCGCTGGGTTGGTGTCTGCGCCACAAGGTGCTCACCTTCCTTATCCTCATTGCGTTCTTTGCTACCTCTCTGATCCCTGTCTTTGTAGGCAAGATCGGTACGGACTTCATGCAGGAGCAGGATAACGGTCGTCTGTCTGTGACCGTCAAGCTGCAACGTGGTACGCGTATCGAGGAAACCCTCAAGACCGCCCGCAAACTGGAAGCACGTTTCGTGGAACTCGTGCCGGAGATACAACTGATTAACACCTCCGCCGGTTCCAACGACGATGCTTCTATCGCAGCTCTCTTCTCGTCCACGATGAACAACAAGATCCAGATGACCATCCGTCTGCCTAAGAAATGGGAGCGTGACCGCGACATCTGGACTCTTGCAGAGATTCTCCGTCAGGAGATGGCATCCTATCCGGAAATCAACGAATACCAGTGTGCTGTTTCGTCCGGCGGACCCGGTGGCGATATCACAGTGGACTTGGAGATCTACGGTTATGATTTCGATAAGACCTCCCAGTTGGCGGAACAGTGCCGTCAGTTGATTTCCCAACTGCCCGGTGCCCGCGACGTGAATATCAGCCGTGAGGACGACCGTCCGGATATTAAGATCACCGTCGATAAGGAGAAAGCCTCCCGTCTGGGGCTCTCCTCGGCGACTCTCTCCACCTACCTCCGTAACCGCGTAGCGGGTATGTCCTGCGGTTACCTCAAGGAGGACGGCTCGGAGTACGATATCGTCGTGCGTCTTGAGGAGGATGACCGCAACTCTATCTCGGATATCCTCAACCTCTCCATCCCAACTGCTACCGGCAAGTCCGTCAAACTGACCGAAGTAGCTTCCGTCGGTGAGTACTGGGCACCGCCTACCATCGAGCGTAAGGCGCGTCAGCGTATCGTCACCGTCAAGGCTACGCCGTACAACACTACCCTTGGCGAACTTGCGAAAGCGATTGAGACGGAGGTCATCCCGCAACTTGACATCCCGGTAGGTTACTCCACCCATATCGGCGGTGATGTCGAGACCCAGCAGGACACGTTCCGCGACATGATCCTTCTCGGTCTGATGATTATCATGCTTGTGTATATCGTCATGGCGTCGCAGTTCGAGTCGCTCCGCATGCCGTTCATCATCATGTTGACGATCTTTCCGGCGCTCACCGGTGTCATCATGGCACTCTGGCTCACCGGACGAAGCCTTGATATGATCGGTGCCTTGGGTATCGTCCTTCTGGTAGGTATCGTTGTCAAGAATGGTATCGTCCTCGTGGACTATATCAACCTCATGCGAGAGCGTGGACACGAGCTCAACGAAGCCATCACGATGTCTGGACGCTCACGTATCCGACCGATCCTCATGACCGCCTTTACCACCATCCTCGGTATGGTTCCTATGGCCGTCAGCTCGGGTGAAGGTGCGGAGATGTGGCAACCGCTTGGTATCGTCGTTATCGGCGGTCTGACCGTCTCGACTTTCCTGACGCTCTACCTCGTGCCCGTCCTCTACGGTGCTATGACCAAGCACGGTGACCGCGACAAAAAGGAAGCCCTCCGCAAGAAATTCATCTTCATGGATATAAATGTGAAGAAAGAAAATGCCTGATTAGTAATTTTTAATTCGTAATTTTTAATTTTTAATTCCTATGAAGAGTGTAATGATCGTATTCAATCAAGCCAATACCGGCCGGGTCGAATATATGTTGGATGTACTGGGTATCAAAGGCTTTACGTTCTTCGAGCAAGTGCAAGGTCGTGGTACCAACGGCGGCGAACCCCGCCGCGGTACGCACGCTTGGCCGGAGATGAACTCCTGTGTCATCACAGTGGTAGAGGATGAACAACTGCCGGCTTTGTTGGAGTCCATTAAGAAACTCGACATGCGTAACGAAGAAGTAGGTGTTCGCGCGTTCGTCTGGGATATTGTAGCTACGGTATGATTCAAATTGAAAAGGTAAATAAATCATTTGGAGCACAGCAGGTCCTTAAAGACGTCTCGCTGACCATTCCTGAAGGACAAGTGCTGGGTTTACTGGGACCGAACGGTGCCGGTAAGTCCACGCTGATGAAGATCCTTATCGGGCTATGGAAAGCGGACTCGGGTATGGTTTCTACTCCTCCGCGTATCGGCTACTTGCCGGAGAATAACCCGCTTTACGAAGAGATGTACGTCATTGAGTATCTGCGTTTCATGGCACAGATGACTCAAATTGGAAATTGGAAATTGGAAATTGAAGATTTGATTGACCGGGTAGGCCTGACCCCGGAGTGCCATAAGCATATTCGCGAACTGAGCAAAGGGTATCGTCAGCGGGTCGGATTAGCACAGGCGCTCTTGGGTGACCCGCAGTTACTCATCCTTGACGAACCGACCACAGGTCTCGATCCCAACCAACTGGTAGAGATACGAAGTCTCATTCGTTCGCTTGGAAAAGACCGTACTGTTATACTCTCCACGCATATCATGCAGGAGGTTCGGGAGATGTGCGACCGCGTCGTCATCCTCGATCATGGTGAGATAAAGGCCGACAAACCCATCAACGAAATTATCGATTTGGAACAATTATTTATTGATAGTACGCATGGCAGAATTTGATATACGACAACAAATGAGCGAAAAGGAGCAGGACAATGCGCTTCGCCCTTTATGCTTTGCTGACTTTGCCGGACAGAGTAAGGTCACTTCGAACCTTAAGATCTTCGTAGAGGCCGCTAAACTGCGCGGCGAGAGTCTGGACCACGTGCTGCTCTTCGGCCCTCCGGGACTCGGTAAAACGACCCTGAGTAACATTATTGCTAATGAATTGGGTGTAGGTTTCAAAGTGACCTCAGGTCCGGTGTTGGACAAACCCGGTGATTTGGCAGGACTTCTAACGAGTCTTGAACCGAATGACGTCCTTTTCATCGATGAGATTCATCGTCTGAGTCCGATCGTGGAGGAGTACCTCTATTCGGCGATGGAGGACTATCGCATCGATATCATGATCGATAAAGGTCCTTCGGCGCGTACGATTCAGATTGACCTGAACCACTTCACCCTTATCGGTGCGACCACGCGTTCTGGCCTCTTGACTTCGCCTCTCCGTGCTCGTTTTGGTATCAACTGCCACCTCGAGTACTACGATGCCGATATTCTTGCCGGCATTGTGAAGCGTTCAGCACGTTTATTAGGAGTGGAGATCAATGAGAAAGCGGCAGGTGAAATCGCCCGTCGCTCCAGAGGAACGCCCCGTATCGCGAATGCGCTTCTGCGTCGCGTACGTGACTTTGCGCAAGTGAAAGGGGATGGTAAGATAGATCTCGAGATAGCGAGATACGCTCTCGAGGCCCTTAATATCGATACCTTCGGTCTTGATCAGATTGATAACAAACTGCTGCTGACCATCATCGATAAGTTCCGCGGCGGCCCTGTGGGACTGAACACGATCGCGACAGCTATGGGCGAAGATGCCGGTACGATAGAGGATGTCTACGAACCCTTCCTCATCAAAGAAGGCTTCATCAAACGTACGCCGCGTGGACGCGAAGCGACGGAACTGGCATACAAGCACCTCGGCAAAACACCTATCTCTGCCGACGGACAACAGTCGATGTTTTAACTCTCGTGAGTGATGATATAATACGGAATATCGAGCGCTTGGATCTCTGATTCATAGCGCTCGAATAGTTCTTGGCGCATGGCGTCCGATCCGTTGTAGCGGGTAGGGTCTGCCTGCCAAGGTATATCCGGTTTGGTCAGCAGATAGGCGTCCATCGGATACTTCTCTATCGCCTCGTCCAACCATTCCGGTACGCGGCCGAAAGCATAATCGAACCAAACCTTCGTAACAATTAGCTCGGTGTCGAAGAAGACCAGCTGAGGCTGTAAGACCGCAAGACGCTCCATCTCTTCAATCTGATGCTTAGCAATCTCGCATACCTGATCGTAACTCACCTCTTTCGATTCGCCTGACTCAAGCCGCTGTGCGATATAGTCACGCGCGTACTCCGGCACAAGCACACCCTTGTATCGTTTCGATAAATAACGGGCAAGAGAACTCTTACCTGTACTCTCCGGTCCTATGATACCTACTCGAAACATTACCTCGTCAGCATCAACTTGATATTCAAACCGATGTTATCCGCCTTAACGGGGTAAGAAGAGGAGATAAGCGGTGTGGTACCCTGGTGGTCGTAGAAGAGCTGCAAGTTAATCTTCTGACTCAGTACGTAGTCTGCCGATATCTTAATGGCTAACACGCGGTTACCTGACGAAGCCTGCGTGATACCTTCATCGATCTTACGCAACAGCATCTTCACATCTTTGTACGATACATCTACTTGTATCTTCAGGTCGTTGCTTACTTTCTTCTGTCCGCCGTCTTTCTTTTTGGCAATGAAACTGAGGTTCTTGATGGTGTAGCCGCCGCCGATGACGAACTCGTCGGTATGACCTTCGGTCAACTGCACGCTGGTCACATTCAACGCTAAGTTACGTTGTTTGCGATACTCGGCTTTGACGTTCAGCGAGTTCTTCATCGTCAGGTTCAGTCCGATAAGCGGACTGAAGGCCTCGGTGATCGTGACGGTACTGATGTCGTAGGCCGCACTCGGGTGCGGAGCGTCTGTGGTGACATCGCGCACGAAACCGATATTCTTGTTATTACCATCCGCACCTACCCAGGTCGAGTAACTGCCGAAGGAACCGATCGCGTACTTACAGGTGTAGGCGTGCGTCAGGGTGACTGATTTGAAGTGATCGCGCATCCACGGTAAACGACCTAATCCATCGTAGGTCACAGACCAGTTCGGCAGAATCCTCAGGATTCCCATGAACGGATTCAGACTGACCTTATTGGGGTCTCTACCGGTGTAGGCTGCTAAGAACGCCGGTACCAAGACATCCGCCGAGTTGCTATTGACGCGACCATGTTTATTCGGGTCGTACTTCGTACCTTCCGGAATATTACTCATCCAGCCCGTAGAGGGTAGGGTGATGCCGGTGTATTGATCTTGTACACGTCCGGTAAGGATTTCGCGGTTGACCAGGAACTGGTCGTACGCCGAGTTGGCGAAGTTCTCCTCCTGTTTGCCGATGCGGCTAAACATCGTTCCGATAGCTACCTGCGTGATGTTATACGAACCGGTGATATTCTCCATCAGATCACCGTAACTGTAGGTGATCGAGGTGGATTGCGCCATATAACGCTTACCGTTTAACTGCACCTTCAAGCCCGGCAGCGGTTCGAGGGTTAATTTGATATCGAAATCAGAAGTGTGTGCGCGTGTAGCGGGCTGCACGATAGAGGTGTCGCCGGATAACCATCCGTGCGTTTGAGCGCGCTGCATCCAGTCATGCGCAATGAAACCGAAGGCGAAGTCATAACCCGGAGCATTCGCTCCGTCCACTTTACGCTGACCCATGAAACCGGCCTCCGGCATGAAGCCCGGCACGGTCATAGAGTTCGTCTCGCGGTAGGTCACTTGCAGACGACGGAACATCGTACCTACATACGCAAACATATCGCCGGCTACCTGCTGCGGCGACCGCTCATTCGGGTCGCGGGTCGTCACGGTGATGGTGGCTTTAGCGCAATCCGATTTCGGTACGATGCTTACTTTTGTGTTACCGGCCGGCTTGAAGTTCACCGGTATACTCTTACCTGTGGAGTCGGCTACCGTTACGGTCAGCGTCTCGCTATTGAGGCGGTGGGTTACTTCGATCGGTTCCCCTTTCTTCAGCGGTACCGTCTGGGTGTAGGTCTTGGGTTTGAAGGCCCGTCGAGTGGTTCGACCGCCATAGCGCTGGGTGATCATCTTCCAGTATTTCGACTTACCGTACCAGGTCTCGAAGTTGATACTTCCGTCTACTTGCCAACTCTGCAGCGAGCTGACGGTGTTACCGCGGTTGATACCATTCGTCGTCGAAGCAGTACGTGTCCAGTTGTAATTCGCGTTGTACGAACCGTTAGCCGTCAAGGCGTCAAGCCCCGGGATACGGTTAAACGGTACGTTCCAGGAAGCCGTGAAGACCTGTTGATAGGTGTACGGCGAACCGAATTTAGCCAACGAGTGCTGAATGGTATCTTTCCATGCTTCGTACTTATCGTGGTTGAACTGCTCGTCGAAATAGCGGCCGTTCAGAATCTCCGGCGTGTACAGACCTTCATCGATGATGGCATTCATTGCGCTTTGGAAACTGAACTTCATGTTCTTGGTCAGGTCGTATTTGATATCGACATGACGATCCCAGGTGAAGTCCTTGCTGTAAGTCAGGTCCATCGCCTCTGCACTCGTGCCGGCCAGGTCACGCAGTTTCATGTGACTGAACGTACGATGCATATTGGTGTTGAACGCCCAGGACTGAGGCAGATAGTAGAAATTCATCTCCTTGAGGAACTTCACTTTGCTCACTTTCTCCACTTTCGCGAACGGTTCCCAAGGCTTGGGGTTGAAGTTATAAGCGTATTGGAAACTACCCTTATGGTCCGTCGTGATATTCCGCTCCAATTCCGGCGAGTGCTCCGACTGCTTGTTATACGAAGCCGAGATACTGAAGTTCGCCGGATCGTAGAACATATCCTTTTTCTTCGAGTGGATATTGACCTTCATGTTACTTACGCTGAACGAGGTGGACTCATGCACGGTGTTGGTCATCTGTTTAATGGAGTCTCGTTCGGCTTTGGTATCATAGGTATCCAAGGTCTCGGATAACTTGACGTCCGTATCCAGCGGGTCGTAGTCCGGTTTGGTGGTCTCGTTGCTGTACGATACGTATAGCGGCATCTGGATCTTCGCCTTCTCGGGGAAGAGACGACCTGCCTCCAGTGCGGCACTCACGCTGAGTTGATAGAAGTTATCGATGTTACGGTCCAGCACGTTCGATTCGATTGAGCCGTAACCTGCGGTCTCTAATCGACCGGCTACGTTCACCTGTGCGATATCGCTGATCGCCAAGGATGCATTCGCCATAGCGGCCACACCGCCTTGTTCATTGAACTGGCTCAGGCGTAACTCGTTCACCCAGATCTCACCGCTCGCCTCGTGCTGACCGTTGTTGCGCACACCGATCATGATGGTTGAGACCTCTTCCAATGTCGGGTTACCGAGCACGGTGATCTTGTTCTGCGGCTTATCGTTGGCGTCGTCATAGATGACGTACGGAATAGTGTTGCTTACTCCTTCGTTACCGGCTCGCTTCGCTTTGTTACGTGCTGTCTTGGCTGCCGTGAAGACTTTCAGCGGGAAGTCGAACATGTTCTCTTTCGGCCACACGATCTCACGGTCCGCAGCGGAGTTGTTGTTATAGATACCCGGCGGGGTGAGGTGCAGCGGGATCTCGTATTCGTAGTAGTTATTTCGCAGGTCTGTACCCAGACGGATGAAACAGGTCAGGTCGCCGTCCTTCAGGTTCGGGTCCACGGAGGTTAACTGCTCGGCGTGAACGAACATCTGCAGGTTTTTGTACTGACGCATGTCATAGCCGGTATTCTTGTACATGGCTCGTGCATCGTACGGACTGAGGTTCATCACGCGCAGAACCATCGCTTGCTCGTTCTGGGCGATCAACTGTGCCTGACCCGGGTCGGTTTGACGACTCACACCCGGAGGTAACACGTAGTTAATCGGCGTGCGGGTGCTGTTCTCTTCGATATTCACGGTCTGTACGTCAATGGAGGCCCCGGTGTTGACCGGCACACCTACCGGCGCTAAGTCACGCGTGTACTGACGCCATTCGCCGCGCACCAGGTCCAGAGTGGCGAAACGCAGGTGGGTCTCATGCTCAAAGCCGGTCATGTACATGCGCATGAACCGGATCGACTTCCAGTTACGGATAGAACCGATCTTCTGTACGCTTGCGCTGTCGCCCTTCAATGGAATCTTAAACTGATACCAGGTCACCTCCTGTGTCTCGCCGTTACGTAGCGTCACGCGGCTCACTTTTTTCTCTGTGATGTGCTGACGGCCTACCTCCATCATGTCCGGACGGAGAATGACTTTGTATTGATAGTATTTCTCGTATTCGTTCAGCGTGTTATCGAGGTTGATGTCCTCTACATCCGGCGTCAGGGTCGAAGCCGTACCGTAGCTCTCGGTCTGCTGCTCGGTCGCAGGCGAGTTGCCTTCGGTACCGTTGTAGTGCTTGTAACGCTCCAGGATGGGCACTTCCTCGCGGTCGAAATCGGAACCTCTGTAGTAATGGAAATCATCTCCCGCAGGGTCGTTACGCGGCGAGAAGCGGTCACTCTCCCAACGGTTCCACACATCGGGCGAGACGCGGCGCTCCAGCTCAATCAGATACTGTTTGTACGCAGGCCAGTTCTTCTCCTGCTCGCTGTTCAGACCGTTGAGACCGACGTCCTGCAGCGCACGCGAACCGGGTTCATTACTGAAGGCCACTACCGTACTGGTCGTTCGCGGAACAAAACCCCAGATCGTTGAATCGACACGTCCTGCATCGTCCGGAGAGATAGGTAATCCGTGCTCAAAGGCTTTCTTGCCGTCTCGTAGAATATCTTCGCTGATATCACCCAAGTTGATGTATAACTCGCCATTATAGCCGTCCGGGTTGGTGAGCATCGGGTCCATCAACCAGAACTGGATATATTCGATGTTGGCTTTCTCAAAGTCGGTGCTCTCCAGACGCCGCATGATACCGCCCCAACGGTTCTTCGGATTCAGCAGTTTACCGTCCGGACCAACTTCACTCGCGTTGACGTTATACGAACCTCTCTCCTCCGGGTAGTAGGCCAGGTTGAGGATGGCTAACTTCGTATCTACGTTGCTTGCCTCCTGACGGTTCGGATATATCTCATCCTGATAAACGATACGGGTGCGATGATCGCTCAACGCCGCCAGATCATTACGGATATGAGCCGGTGTGTTGGTCTGCGGGTAGCCGAAGATAGGATCGACAGAGAACCAGGCCAAGTGTGCACGGTTCTTGTTATACGTGATTTGATTGATATCCTTCGATTCATCGAAGACTGTCGGCGTGGAGGCCAAGAACCAATAACTGGGGTAGTGAACGTCGATATTGGTGGTCGTGCTCTCGAAGTCATCGATATAAGCCGTACCCACACTTCCTACGTCCCTGGTGTGACCCGGAATGAGGTGCGCAAACTCGGCATTGATGCTGAAGGTAGAAGGTGCTGTGGCGGTGATCCAAGGGATCTTATCGATCGCGTTCGTGAGCCACTGCATCTCGGTCTTCCAACTTCCGTTGACACCCCAGATCGTGTTCGCTAACGGTTCAGAACCTGTGTTCACTTTCGTGGTCAGCGGGCGTTCACGCAGGTGCATGATCGTTCCTCCGATGACCAGGTCTTTGGTGAACTCGTACTCCAAGTGCGCTCCGAAAAGGCTCTTTCGCTGCATGGAGAAGGTACTCTGGTTCTCCAGTTTGACATCCACGTTCGTGCCGCTCTCTAAGATCGACGAGTTCAGGATGGTTACAGTTCCCATCGTATAGTCCACGGTGTAGTCGACGTTCTCGATGAGCGTCGCACCGCCGGCCGTTACGGTCACACTTCCGCGCGGGATATTCATCGCGCCCAGACGGATCTCACTGCCGTTCGTACCTTTGTATTTACCGGTCAGGTGGAATTTATTCTTCTCGCTTAACTCCTGCGCCACAACGAGCGTCGAGTCATATAATTCCTGGAAACAATATTTGGCTACCAAGGATGCATCGTAGTCCAGCATTCGCGCCAAGTGTTCGCCGAACGGCTCCAGTACCGGGAAGATGATCTTACCGCTCGAGGAATAAACGGTCAGTCCTTCCAAAAAGTCGAAGCGGCCATCGGGGCTGGTGTTATGCTTCTGGTCCAGGCGGTCGAGGTTCATCACGCGAATCAACTGCTTACCGCTGATCGGACCTTCATTCAGGTATTGCATGTCCGTTCCTACCGAGTCGTTTCGATAGGTGACGTAGAGTTCGAATTTCTCCGACTGAATACTCGTGGCACCGAGGGAATAGATATTCTTCATCATCAGGTCCCATGTGCCGCGGTTCTTTTTCGTCGGGGCGTTCGCGCTGGACTTCAGCATCTTCAGCGCCAAAGCGTTCGGGGCACGCAGTTCTTCGTTTCCGTCCGTAGAAAACTCACCGACTTGATAGACACGGCCGTTATAGGTGTATTCATAGGCAACTGCCAGCACTTCGTCTTGGTTCAGCGCCGACTTCAAGGAGATATAACCCAAGGAACTATTCAGCGTGTACTCACTGCTCGTCAGCAGACGTGCCGACTCGATCTTCTCGAAGTCCACACCGCCCTCCATGCCGTTCAGTCCCTCAAGGGCAGAACTGGTCTGTTGCAGGTCGCGGAAATCGGTCGTACGGACCGTAGCGTACAGGCTGTTGGTGTTGTTCTCCGGCGGACTGCTCATCGGACCGCCCCAACTCTCGTTCTGGGTATGACGGGCACTCTCGCCGAGGTCCGTGAAGGCGACGATATTACGTGCCTGGTCGTAGTTACCCCGTTTATTGGTCACCCATACCTCGATCTTATTAATCGTCACACCGCTCGCGATATAAGGCACGCTGGCCATGGCGCCTTCGTATTGATCGCGGAAGAAATGGCCCAAGAAGAAGTGGCGGTTCTCATCGTAGTTGTCGCCGCTGATATCGAAGCGGGTGGTCTGTGCTCCACCTTTACTGCTTACCGTCTGTGCCTCGCTGTTCTGCTGACTGATTAAGGCTTGAATCTTGAATTTGCCGAATTTTAAATTCGTCTTGATACCAAACAACGCCTTGCTACCGCGGATCAGAGACGAAGGTAAGTCCATCGTCACATTACCGGCCTCGATACTCTGGATGATATCGTCTTCCTCGCCCTTGTAGTTCAACTTCAGGTTCTGTTGGTCGAAACTGAAAGACGCCTCGGTGTTATAACTGAGGTTGAAGTTCAGTCGCGTACCTACCTTTCCTTGAATGCTCGCTTGGATCTTCTCGTCGAAATCGAAGATGTTGTTGTTTCGCGCGCGCAGCGTAAGAGACGGGTTCGCGATATATTGATGTTTGAAGCCGAAGAGCAACTCCGCACTTCCCTGCATCTTCAGTTGCACACCGCCGGGACCGAACACTTTATCGGCCGGACCGATGTTGAACTTCATGTCTGTGATGTCAAATTTCTTCTCGTTGTTATGTTCTACCTCTCCGATCTTCTGCTGCCAATAGCGGTGCATCAACTGCCGTTCTGCGTATTGGTTATATTCGTCCTGCGTCAGCATATACGGCGTGGTGACATCTGTGTCGCCTATCTTTGTGCGAATGATGTACGTGCCCGTTTCCGGCTGATATTCCACGGTTGTGGTGATGTTACTCGGGTCGTTGAGGTCTAACGAACTGGATGGGGCGCTTAACGAACCGAAGTTCTCGAAACCCAACTGCTTCACTTGCGTCGGTGCCCATAGGGCACTGTCCGTCTCCGTAACGATATCTGCCGCCTCTTCAGGGCTCTGAGCGTCTCTCGACTCTTGACTTGTACCGGACTCGTAAGCACCTCTCGACTCTTGACTCGCCTTCGCCTTCTTCTCCGCCTCTTTCTGCGCTTTCTCCTCTGCTATCAACTCCTTGAGCGTCTTCGGCTTCGAACTCTGTGCATACAGAGTAGTATGAACTACCATGCTTAATGGCAGCCAGAGCAACAAAATAATATATAACTTACGTTTAAACAATTCTTATAGCATTGTCAGTGCCTTGCGTATCACGCCTTCTACGGCCAGACTCGGCTCCGCCTTGAGGATCTTATCCACAGCTTTACCGCTGGCTGCGGCTGCAAAACCGAGCATGGTCAGCGCACTGATGGCTTCGGCTTTCACACCCGTATCCACTTCTACCTCCAGCATCGGCAACTCAGTCGGGTCACCGCCCAGATCTAACTTCAGCGCCTTGTCCTTGAGGTCCACGATGATACGTTGTGCCGTCTTCGGACCCAAGCCCTTCACCTTCGCCATACCCTTTGAGTTACCCGTAGCAATCAACATGCGCAATTCCTCCGCACTGAACGCACTCATAATCATGCGTGCCGTAGCCGCTCCCACACCGCTGACGGTCATCAGCAATTCGAATAACTGCCGCTCCGCACGAACGACAAAGCCGTATAACTCATGCGTGTCCTCTCGAATAACTTCCGTGATGAATAATTTCACCATTTCACCATTTGCACCATTTAGCGCAGCGTCACCATTAGCCTCTTTCCCTATCAAAGCCGAGTACGTCGGCAAAGTAATAGCGATTGAATAACCCACACCGGCAGCTTCTACCACGGCGTTTGTCGGAGTCAGTTCCGTTAATGTTCCTTTAATATATTCTATCATATGCGCACAAAAACTTCCTGTGTACGGGTATACACACGAAAAAGCGGTGCAAAGGTACAACAAATATTTGGAATGTACAAGAATTTTATGCAAAAAATCAAATTTATTTGTAGTTTTTGTGTAAAAGGCTTGTCATTCGCACAACTGTGCGATAGTACCTTCGGAGGATTCCTTATCTTGAAGTGAACCCCAAAAGTTAGACACAAAACAAAAGTGTCGCTTATGGTACATTCACTAGAGGAGAAGTTACAAGTAATTAAGATGCACAAACAAGGTG
>ONTT01000045.1 GCA_900320865.1 uncultured Bacteroidales bacterium
GGAAACAATACCATATATTCATTTCCTGTATTTCCGATTTATCATTCGCATCATATTTGTAGATCAATCCGTCTACGCCGGCATAGAAAGTCGTAGTCGTCAGGTCTTGGGGCACATACCAGTCAAATTCGAGGAAGACGACGCGTTGATAACTGCCGTCCATCGATTTCTGCGCCGAGAGTTCTACTTTCTGATAGTCCATACCCGAATCTATCTGCTTCGTGCCGCCGTCCGATGTCTTGGTCACTTTCACGGTTCCCTTGGCCACTCTGATCTCCGCCGTGCTATTCTTATTGGGGTCAGAGGTGTTCTGCGTGTCCGTACTGCGGATATATATAAAATGGGTTACGCCTGACGTCGGGATCTTGTTGTATGTACCCGAGTACCAGAGCGACGTTCCGTAGCCCAGACGATAGTTGTTCACGCGGCCATACGCCCAGATAGGGATTTTGAAATGCACTACGCCGTTACCTTTCGGCGTTACGCTGTAATTCTGGGTTTCTTCCAGGAAACTGTTCGTAGCGAAAGCGCTTCCTACGAAAATAGCGAGCAGTCCTATGATGACTGTCAAACGGTTAAAAATGTGTTTCATATGTGTTAGTTATGTATTTGCTTGGGTTTATTCGTTGGTATCCCCTTCATCGCCGATCGGCGGGTTGTTGTAAGGCATGACGGGATTATCAGTTGTTAAAAATAGAGAGTATGCGAGGTAATCAGCCTCGCATACCCGGTTCAAACAATAATGATTATTTGAAAATAAAGCTTGCGCACTCGCTCGGAGTATCGTTTCCGACACTGTGTTTCAGGATAACCTTGAAGCCCTTCATGATCGAATTGTCACCGGCTTTCTGCTGCGCTTTTTCTCCGGCTTTGTTAAATGCCGCTGTGGCTGTTTTGACAGCGGAACTCTTCGTACCGTCAATCACAAACGTGGTTCCGGCCTCCGTAACAGGTTTAGCCACTGCGCTCAGCTCCTGGATGAAGATCTCGCGATAATTCAGCTGATAAGCCATGATCTCGGCCTGATCACCGGTGGTCTCATCATAGGTGAGGTCAAAAACCTGTGATTCACTCTTCTCACATGCCGTGAAAGCAAACGTAGCCACGAGGGCCATCATTACAAATAAAAACTTTTTCATTTTGTCAAATATTTTAGTAAACAAACAATCTGTTCTTAGAGCTTTACTTTATCGATCACTTCCCATTTGTTGGTGTCATTATTCAGCGCTTTGAGCACCACAACAAGGTCTTTGTACGAACCGATACCACCTTCACGCAGTTTGGCGATGCCGGAAGCAAAAGCATCTTTAGCACGCTTGTCTGCATTGGCTTTGGTGTCCTTGAAGATAACCGAGTTATCACCCGATTGGTCTGCGGTCTTTTTCATCTCCCCCATGATAACGGGCAGTGCGTTTAACTCAAACTGCGCGCTCATCCTCTCGTCTTGCTCGATGGAGTCATCCAATCCGACGATGTACTGATAACTGCTCTTTTGATCTGCATTACACGAGGTGAACAATGCGGCAACTACCGCGAAGCAGCATACGGCTGCCAAAACAAATACTTTTTTCATAATTACTCCATATTAAGTTGAACTGTTTTTTTGTCTCCTGTTTTTACACTTACCATTACGATACCGTTCCGGGTGCCTTCTGCATCGTAAGTGCAGAAGAAGAAAGTAGCCTGATCAGAGTTCTCTACGCCGGCTACATCGCTCGGGTCGAGATCATCCGGCGATTTGAGATCGAAATGCGCAACGCCGCCTGAATTGGTCGTCTCGCTTTCTTTGGCATTGCTCTTGTAAATCGTCGTACCTTCACCCAGACCGTTGTCTTTGAATTTGTACACTGCAACGCCTGAAACCGGTTTGCCGGCTTTCAATACCTCTACATCAACCGTTGCTTCGGTTTTAAACTTGACACAGGATGTCATGATTACGACTACGAGAGCCGCCAAAAGAAAATAAAACTTTTTCATACTGATTCAATTTGTTGATTTGTTTATATTCCAAATTTCTACCTTTTTTAGGTCATTTTTTTACGCAAACTACCCTCAAGGGTGTCAATTTTTACACATATATTACTTCCACTCGGTAGGTGTGGTACCTGTTTCGCGTGTAAAGATTTGGGAGAAGACGCGACGGGATGAGAAGCCGCAACGGTCGGCGATGTCTTGAATCTTGAGATCCGGCTGCTCGGTCAGAAGGCGCTTCGCTTCGGCGATACGATAGCGGTTAACCAGCATATAGAACGAGCATCCATACTCGCTATTGACGAACTGCGAGAGGTAGGTTCTGTTCATCGGCAGCACAGCACGCAAGTCATTGAGTTGAAAATCGGGATTGAGGTAAGGCTTTTTCTCGTCCATCCATTGCTCAAACAACTGTCTGTTTGCCGGAGACGCCTCATCAGAGGAAGAGGTATTGTCAAATTTTTCATCCTCTTTCAACAACTCCTCCCATGGATCCTTACGGAAGAGTATCTGCTCCGTACTGTACCCAAGAATGAGCAGAAACACCCATTGCTGAGTGAACATCCGGTTCGGCACATACCTGAACACAATGAAATAGAAGGACAGCCCCAACACCGCCAGCATGATCAGATACCGCACGATCCATTGCACGTCGATATTATCCATAGAAGAGAAGTTATCCTCGCACCAGCGGCGATACTCACGGATATGACGGCATAAGAGAAAGAAAATCGCTATCGGATAAAGCATGATGATATGAATCAAATTGGCTGGCACGAAATGATCAATCACCCCGGTGATGATCATGGGCAGAACAACAATAAGCGCTTTTTTCCAATTGAGCCATCCCGGTCGCAAGACCTGTGAGGGGTAGATGAAAAGGAGCCAAGCCAACATATTTCCTATCGTAAGCGAAGTGTTATAAAGCGGATCGTCAGGTGTACCACCTATCGCCATATATCCAAACCCGTACCGCGAAATCAACATAACGATATTCATCGCCGCCCAAGAAAGGAGCACCCAGCCCCAAGAATGCCGCATCTGATTCCCCCCTTGATGACGAAACATCAAGAACGCCCCGTATAAACATACCGTTGTCAATACAACACACTGAACGGGATTAATCAAGGTTTCAAAGATAGATTCCGGTATATACGAGGCCGCCCAATAACTAAAAACGACCAGTACACCGAGCACGGCGCCAAAGAAAAACTCAGACCGATAATCCAGCCAGAGCTGACGCCAGTTAATATCCGGAGTAAATACCTTGATCATCAGATTTCTTTACCGGTAGTAGCCTCCGACTCAAACGGGAAGAGACCGAAGAGCGCTGCATCGATATGATCGGTCACCCAACGGAAATCCTCCGGATTATTGCCGAATTTAATGGTATCGCCTTCTACGATCAGCAGTTTACCCTTATAATCCTTAATCCAGTTCTCGTATTTATCGTTGAGCCCCTGCAGGTAATCGAGTTTGATGGACTGCTCGTAACCGCGACCTCGTTTCTGGATCTGCGCCACAAGCGTAGGCAACGATGCACGCACATAAATCAGCAGGTCCGGCATCTTTACCAGAGACATCATCAAGTCAAACAGATCCTGATAGTTCTCAAAATCACGGTCGGACATAAAACCCTGCTCATGGAGATTAGGAGCAAAAATACGTGCATCCTCATAGATGGTACGATCCTGGATGATATACTTATCCTCCTTGCTGATTTCCACTACGTCTTTAAAACGTTTGTTAAGGAAATAAATCTGCAGGTTGAATGACCACCGCGCCATATCGGCATAGAAATCCGACAGATACGGGTTATACTCCACGCTTTCGAAACGCGGTTCCCAGCCATAATGTTTGGCTAACATGTTTGTCAGGGTCGTTTTACCGCACCCGATGTTACCAGCTACTGCAATGTGCATCTTATTAATGAATAATTAATAATGAATAATGAATATCTTTTTATTTCCAGTTGTTTTGCGAAAACAATCCGAACAACTCGGCATCCACGCGGTCGATGACTTTGCGGAAATCGGCAGGGTTATTCTCAAAGTCCATTCCGTCCGACTCGATCACGAGCACCCGTCCTTCGTATTTATGGAAGATAAAATCTTCGTACTTGTCATTCAAATCCTTGAGATAATCGATCTGCATGGTCTGCTCATAATCCCTGCCGCGTTTCTGGATCTGTGCAATCAATGCCGGCACGGACTTACGAAGATAAATCATCATATCGGGCATCTTCATCTGCGATTTCATCAAGTCAAACAATTCCATGAAGGTCTCATAGTCCCGCTGACTGAGGTCACCTCGCTCGTAGTTATTGCGCACGAAGACGTATACACCCTCAAAAATCGAGCGGTCCTGCACAATCGTATGGGCGGATTTCTGAACGGCCAACATATCTTTGAAGCGCTCTTTGAGGAAATAGGTCTCCAGGCAGAATGCCCAGCGGTTGATATCACTATAGTAATCTTCCAGATACGGATTGAAGCTCACGCTCTCAAAGCGCGGCTCCCACCCGTAATACTTCGCTAACATCTTGGTCAGCGTCGTCTTTCCTGCTCCGATATTTCCGGCAATGGCGATATACACGGGGTAATTGATAATTGATAATTGATAATTGACAATTGATAATTATTCTATGCGCGCGCCTGTAATCGTATAGATATTGTCTCCGCGGAGGATATAGATTTGTCCGTCACGAAGGATCTTATACGACTGTGGCATCTCATCCGTGCTTACGTTCTCTATCGGCGTATGATCGCGTTTCTCGATGTCCGTGAACGTCGGTGCTTTCACCGCCGTAGACGTAAACACTTTCAGCTCACCGGGCGCGAGGACACAGGTAGAAGAAGTTGCCTTGGCTGCTCCTCCCAGATAATCATACCACGTACCCGAAGGCATAGAAACAGCTTGGTTTCCTTCTACGCCGAAGTTAGCCACAGCGAACACATTATTACCCCATTGGATCGTACGCAGGGCTTTGCCCGAAGAGATACTGGATGCTGTCGGGTTTCCTTCGAAAACCGAAGGCATGAGCTGTGTACGCAGGGTGATGACCTGTGCACTCTTGGT
Organism: uncultured Bacteroidales bacterium; assembly: GCA_900320865.1. Taxonomy (GTDB): domain Bacteria; phylum Bacteroidota; class Bacteroidia; order Bacteroidales; family Paludibacteraceae; genus Colicola. Next base: position 5,050 of record ONTT01000045.1, read on the forward strand.
GAAGGCATCTACGCGTTCTGCTTGCGTGAAATAACCTTTGGTTTTAGGATTAGGCTTCGTTCCCGTACGACCATTTTGATCAATCGAGATATCGTAGCCGATTTCCTCAAATTGCCATAACATATGCGATCCGTTCAACAACACATTAAAGGCCACGTTCTCTGCTACGCGTCCCAAACGTGCTTCTTCATTCGTCTGCAGATCTCCATTTCCGTACGTCTTTGCCTTGTACTGCATACGCTCCTCGTCATGGCTCTCGCAATAGGAGACATAGCCGTCTTGATTCGCTTCGTCAAAACTGTCGCCGTCCTTCAACCAACCCATTGCTGTCTGGCAATACGCATTGTTCGTATTGGCCCAGCATTGCATGCCGTACTTAATCAGTTTCGGACGGTCACTACCCATACTGCTACCCCAATGCTCAAGAATCATATAGGCATCCGAAGAAACAGCTTTGACTCCTTTGTCATAATAATCCTTCAACTGATCTACGGCATCATAGGTGTTTCGTCCGCAAATACCATGACTCAGATCCAAGCGATATCCATCCACCTTGAATTCCTTCAACCAATACTGCAGTACACGGGTGAACATCTCATGGGCTGGCTCAAAACCGTGGTTCCAGTCTTCACCGTAGTCATTGTTATCATGCTTAACCTCCGTGCTCACATTGAACCATGGGTTAAAACGCAGTTCAGTCTCCGTAGGACTACTGCTCGTCCACGGATATAACTTGGCCATCGGGTTTTGTCCTGTAGTATGATTGAACACCATATCCAAAATAACCGCAATACCGCGTTGATGGCACGCATCAACGAAGGCCTTCATATCCTCTGCCTTACCGTAGGATTTATCCATCGCAAAATACAAAGTAGGGTTATAGCCCCAACTCTGATTACCCTCGAACTCGGTAATAGGCATCAACTCGATTGCATTCACACCTAAGTTCTGGATATAATCCAACCGATCCATCAATCCTTTGAAGGTCCGTGTGGTCGTATAATCCAGCACCCACGTCTCATAAATAATCAAGTTATTCTTGTTCGGACGCTTAAAATTGAGCGTAGCGCTGCTCCAGTTATAATCCGCCTTACCAGGTTGAATAACGGTTACATAACCGCCATCCGCACCTTTGGTCGGATAACTGATCAGAGTCGGGTCAGCCGTCTTCGGTTCCCATTTGTCATCGGGATGTAACACTTTCTCGGAGTAGAGGTCACAAATCTGCTTGCGCACACCATCCGCACGCTCCACGGCGTATTGGAAGCGATACTCCTTTCCTTTCGTCAAGCCGGTCAGCGTGATCCAGAAATAGTTACCATCCTTATACAGTTGATAATCCTTGCTCAGTTTCCAATCAGTCATATCACCTAATAGGAACACGCGCTTAGCGGACTCTGTACGGCTGGCTGCGTAGGTACATAGTGTCACAGAAGTGCCATCCGCACCATAGGTGATACCTTGCTTCAAACCGCTTGGACGCGATTTGGTTATTGCCGTTACACCTTCGACGGCCTCCCAGATATCGCCTTCGGTCTTCTCTCCTAACACAACGAAGATATCGCCGGATGCCGCTTTACCTTCCTTATTACCGCCGGGGCCGTCATGGAACACGAATGCCAATTTCTTGATGTCGGTCGTCTCCGGCACACCGTAGAATGTGAAGATATTAGGAATGTCCAACTGCCACTTGTTATTACCCAGAGAGGTTAACTGCGGCTGCGTGGTGCCACGCCAACTACCAATCACGTTCTTCCAATCAGTATCACTCGTGGAGGCTGCAGTTATCAAACCCGTATGGGCATAGCACTTCGTAGCGCCAATCATACCGCCATTACCCTTCGTAGCATCGAAGACAATGGTCACTGCACCCGTGTAACCTGTCGGTATAGGATTCGGTGTTGGAGTCACCTGTGCGCTCGCCACGAGCGCACAGAGACCCAACAGACATAACCATAACTTTCGCATGTTATTCCTTATTAATAATTATTTATTGCAACTGACGACCGGTTGCATCGAACATCTTATCGCCACGAATGATACGCAGTTGACCATCGACAAATACCTTGCGAGCTTTCTCGGTCACTTGCGCATTGACGATATCCTGGCTCGCTCCCCAGTGATACGCATCGTAGGTAGCCTTGTCCACACGCTCGAGCTTGATCTGTCCTTTGCATGCAGCATCGCGGATGATGATATAGTTCACGCCCTCAGGGATAGCCCATTTCTGGCATCCCTGCCATCCGTTGGCCCACTCCATCGTCACCGACTCGTTGGCAATCGTTGTCTCGGTCTTGGAATAATAGTAATTGCCCATATGATCCTTGATAGCGATATAACTACCCATCTTGCAGTCGATTGTTAACTTACCGTCCACAAACATATACTCATCCTCATAAACGTCGTACGCAGCCTCTCCGTGGTCGGCTCCGTTGATCCAACCGATAGCGTAGAAGTCCACATCCTCATCTCCGCCTTGACCGCCTTGGCCGCCACCGCTGATATCAATACCTTCACCGCAGTCGGAACCCGGACCAATATACAACTGATCCTGTTGGTATTTAAGTTTGATGTAGAAGTCGAAGCAACCGTCCACGCTTACCTCGTACTTGTCGCCGTTACGGGTGAAACCTTCTACAGAAGCTGTATTCAGGTCCACTGCCCATACGGCCTTGTTTTCTGCATCACAGAGCTGGCAGAAGTCACCTGCCTTCACCGGCACATGCGCCAGATACTGTTGAAAACCTTCAAACTCATCTACCTGAGTTCCGGCAAAATACGTCTTGCCGTTTACCAAAATACCATAGCTGGCTGCCGACATGCTCAGCGCCGTCAGAGCAGCAGCAAATAATGTAAAAATCTTTTTCATAATACTAAAAATTTAATTGTTAATGTATGTTGTTTATTGTATTCGCTTTCCCATACCATCATACAACTGTTCGCCTACACGAATGAACAGTTGACCATTCTTCATGAATTTCTCACCCTTGCGGCTCTGTGCTCCGCTTTGAACAGTCTCGTTGTCCTGGGTACGATCCACACGCTCAGTGTTCTTATCGCCGCGCGTTCCGTCCGACTTGTAATATACGCCGTAGTTGGTTCCTTTTACTGCTAACGTGTAACCCGACGGCGTCGAGTTATACCCCGAGTTGGGACCTAACAACAGACGGATCGAACCGTTCGTACCGTTGATAGTAGCCTTGTAGTAGCCGTCTCCTACCGATTCGTCGGTCACACTGCTCTCGCTGTGTACGTCCTTGAAGGTCACCCAGTGCGGCCAGAACACACACGGCACACCCGGCATCGACAGCATATAAGCATTGCAGATGAGCACCTTGTCCTTACAAATCGTCATGGAGTTGCCGGTGCCGCAGATCTCATTGTCATTGCGCTGGAAACCGTCATGGCTGTCGATAAACGTCACGGCGTAACGTCCCTTGCCTGCACCCAGCAGACCGGCGCCCTTCAGTTTCCAATAATTGTCAGCTGCTATACCGTCATTGAACGCCGTATATTTGGTGGCAAAATCGAAGGTAGCAGTATTCCATCCGGCATCGCTCAGACGGCTTTGGAGCGTATTCACATTACCGTCCCAATATTCCATGACACTGAAATAAGCCTCAGCCGCGCGGTTATACTCATTGATATGGCTGTTGTGATATCCCTTGCAGTAGTCATAGCGGAAACCGTCCACTTTGACTTCATTACGCATCCATTTCAAGTATGCTTTGAACATGTTACGCACATTGGCGTTCGTGTGATCCCAGTCGCGCGAAGCAGCATAGTTGGCCTCGTCGCCGTAACCGTCGTCCGCACCGCCCGTAGCATAACCGCGACAGGCCGACGTAGGAGCAGATGTATTCATCTCGTCCGTGCTGCAGATATACGACCCGTCGGGTGTAAACTTACCGTACGAACCAAAGTCATACGACTTGAAGTTACACCATCCCTCTTGCGCATCCGCATGGTTGATCACGATATCCGCTATCACGCGTGCACCGTTCTTATGCAACGTCTCTATCAGTTCTACCAGTTTGGATTTCGTTCCGCGGTCACTGTTCAAGTTACCATAGTTGGTCGGGTGATATCCTGTTCCGCTACCGGCAGACATAGGCGGCAGCCAAACCATATCAAACCATTGTCCTATCTCTTGTGCACTCGAACCGTTCGTTCCGTTCAAGTGGTCTACCCATTTGGTACGACCGTACTTGGACGTCGGTTTTGTTCCATCGTAACTATCCCAATAGAATGCCTGCAGCATCACATCCGGACACTGCGCAGGAACTGAACCGCCATAACCCGGGTCTATCTCTCCGCCGCCACTGATGTCCTGACCATCACCGCAATTGGAGCCATCACCAATGTAGAGCTCATCGGCTTGCCATTTGAGCTTGATGTAGAAATCGTAGCAACCGTCCACATTCACGTTATAACGTTGATTCGTTGCATCGTACGTAAAACCGGCTACCGAATAGGTATTCAGTTCCACAGCCCAAGCGGCTTTGTTATCCGCATCGTAGAGCTGGCAGTAATCGCCTTTCGCTACCTTCACATGCGCCAAGTACTGGGTAAAGCCCTCGAACTCATCCACCAGGCTTCCGGCAAAATAGATCTTACCGTTCACCAAAATACCATAATTCGCCGCAGACATACACACTGTCACACACAAAGCGGCAAAAAATGCAAAAATCTTTTTCATCGTATTATTGTTTTAAAATCGTTTACTTCACTAATCTTCCCTGCGCATCGAATACGCGCTCGCCACAGCGGATAAAGAGTTGACCGTTCTCGAGGAACTTCTCACTCTTCACTCTTGACTCTCCACTCTCCACTTCCTCGATGTCCGTCGGTTGAGGTTGGTCACTGAGCACCCACATCTCAAAGCTCTCGTTATGCCCGTCCTTCGTGCTGTAGTTGCTGGCCGCCAACGTAAAGCCCGTGAAGCCCTGTTTGTTAGCCTTGTCACCCAAGCAGAGGATCAACCATCCGTGCTTACCTACGATCGTAGCCTGATAGCCTGTCTGCGAAGCGTACTCATCTTTCACTTCGCTCTCGCTGTGTACGCCGGCCCATTTACGCGCCAGAATCATCGGCTTGAGGTCCGCTTTGTATTTCTGCCAGTGCGGATAGAACACGCACGGCACACCCGGCATGGACAGTAGGAATGCATTCGCCTGCATCAGACGAGCCTTCAGTTCCGGTTTCATTGAGTTACCGCGACCGCCGAACTCATTGTCGTTATCCGAACGAAGGAACCAGTCATGACTCTCGATGAAGGTCACCGAATGACGACCGTTGCCGCGACTCATGATACAGTCTCCACGACCGCGACTGTAGTCCCAACCGGCAATCGAATTGAACACGTGCCATTTCAGGTCGAAATCCAAACCCAACAAGTCGTATTTCGAGTCCACGATACGCGACCAGATATCGTCCGTACCTTTATAGCACTCCATGAAGGCGATCTCCGGTTTCGCATGTTTGTTGTAGTTATAGTGATGCCAGTTGTTAAAACCGTCGCCTTTGTCGTAACGGAAACCGTCGTATTTCATCACATTGCGCATCCATTTCAGGTAGGCGATGAACATCTCCTGCACCTTCGGCATGTCATGCGCCCAATCGCGCGCACCTTCCCAGTTCTCACCATCATCGTAGTTACCGGTAGCAGCGCCCCAACAAGCACCCGACCCCGGGTTCTCTTCCGTCGGTTTGTTCCAATCGGCATTCACCTCGTCGTTTTGGCATATATACGATGCATCCGGATAGAACTTTCCGTACTCGCCAAAGTCCATCTCGGGGAAGTCGCACCAAGTCGTCCAACCGGCGCAGTGGTTGATTACGATATCGGCTACCACCTTGCATTTATTGGTATGCAGCGCCGCAATCAACGCTTCCAATTCCTCACGGGTACCCCAGTTGGAGTTTTGATTGCTATATTGCTTCGGGTGATAACCCGCTCCGTCTCCATAGGCACTAGGCGGTAACCATACGTAATCGAAATACGCACCGATCTCAGCGGCCTGCGGCGTCAAGGTCTTCCATTTCGTATCGCCATAAGTGTCTACACCCGGCGCTTTCGGGTCATAACTCTCGTTGTAGAACGCCTGCATCAGCACTGCCTCACATTGATGAGGCACCGCACCGGTATAGATATCCTCTACATCCTCGCCGTCACCACAGTTTGATCCGTTACCGATATACAACTCATCCTGCTCGTATTTGAGCTTGATATAGAAGTCATAGCAACCGTCCACACTCACGTTATAACGGTTATTCGTTGCATCGTACGTAAAACCGGCTACCGAATAGGTATTCAATGTCACCGCCCATCTGGCCTGGTACTCCGCGTCATAGAGTTGGCAATAGTCGCCTGCACTCACTTTCACGTGTGCCAAGTACTGCTGGAAACCTTCATACTCCCCTGCGGGTTCTCCGGCAAAATACGTCTTGCCGTTCACCAGAATGCCATAATTCGCCGCAGACATACACACTGTCACACACAGAGCGGCAAAAAATGCAAAAATCTTTTTCTTAGCCATGAAGGCACGATTAATAAAATTTTTCATAATATAAATTGGTTAAGTGTCATCGTTCAATTTACTTCACTAATCTTCCCTGCGCATCGAATACGCGCTCGCCATAGCGGATAAAGAGTTGACCGTTCTCGAGGAACTTCTCACTCTTCACTCTTGACTCTCCACTCTCCACTTCATCAATGCCTTGCGCCCATTTCTTCAGGAAGATCGTGTAGTTGCCAGCCGCACCGCCGTCCAGCGCCAACTCAAAACCTGCCGGCACTTCTTTGTCGCGGTTCACACCCATGCGCAGAACAACTACGCCGCGGTGACCGGTGATAGTAGCTTCGTACGTACGGCTGGGCGAAATCGTACTGCTCTCTTCGATCTCCGACTCGGAGTGAATACCGGCTGCTTTACGAATGGCGATCAGGGCACTGATCTCATTCTTATAACGTGCCCAGTGCGGATAGAACACACACGGCACACCCGGCAACATCAGGATATAGGCATTCGCCTCCATGATTCGGCGCTTCACGTCCGCATTCCCCAGATCCGCCTTGTATTTAATGAACTCTCCGCCCTGATTATCCGAGCGCTCGAAGGTATCGTGGTTATCGATGAAGGTCACCGCATAACGCTTGTACCCCTTGTAACGCAACGAAGAGGTCGGGTTCTTCAGCAGGTTATAACGCGTCTCGCCGCTCGCTCCGTCCACACCCAGCGCATCGCCGAGTTTGTACTTCAGCGGGAAGTCAAAGATGAGGGTGTTATAGTTCGTCGCCTTTAAGTGATTCACCTGTTTATCAATACCCTCCCAATACTCCGAAACGGAGAAATAAGGCTGAGACACCTCGTTGTACATACTGAGGTACTCGCCTTTATAACCCAAGGTCATATCGTAACGGAAACCATCAAACTGCATCGTATTCAGCATCCATTTCAGGTAAGCCTTTGCCCAACCCTGGACATACTCGTTCGAGTGATCCAGGTCACGCGCACCGTCAAAATTAGTACCTGTATCGTTTGCTCCCGTTGCAGCACCTTTGCAACTACCGGCACTACTGCTCGAGTTCACCTCGTCGTTCTTGCAAATATGCGCACTGGTCAACTGATAGGTGCCGAACGCACCGAAGTTATCGGCATAGAAATCGCACCAACTGCTCTTGTTACCGCGGTGGTTGATCACGATATCCGCAATCACCTTCGTCTTACCCGCATGCAGGGCTGCGATCAACTCATTCAGTTTGGCTTTCGAACCCCATGATGTGGAGTTATCCCCCTGATTGCTATACTGCGCAGGGATGTAACCTACTCCACCCGTAGAAGTAGCACTGGGCGGAAACCATACCAAATCGAAGTTCGCATTGATAGCCGCAGTATCTGCGAGCAGGTCAATCCATTTCGTACGACCGTATTTGGAATCACTACCCGATTGGTTTTTATAACTATCCCAATAGAACGCCTGCAGCATCACATCCTCACACTCGGCAGGAACACCTACGTTCTCCGCACGTAACGCGGGCGTGATAAGAAGAATCGAAAGCAGACTTAGAATAACTTTTTTCATGGTTCTTTTTGTGTTAATTGAACAATATCACTCAATAAGCGACTGCAAAGATACAACATTTTTTTTATATACGCAAGTGCGCGTGTTCTTTTTTTTCAAAAAAAATATTATTTTTGCGTTTTTTCTATCTTTTTTACTTCTACCGTTTGGCAGTTAACGCAGAAGGTAACCGTATAGCCGGCATATTCCAGTTTGTACTCCCGTTCCGGGTCATCGTGATACGCCGGACGAGGATCCTGACGTAAGATATACGCGATATCGCGCCATATCGATTCCGGAACGGAATCCCCGCAACACGTAACCTGTAACCCGTAACCTTTATGTTCTTCCGCAAAACCGTTCACGGCCTCGGGATGACTGTCGCTGAAACTCAGATAGGGCTTGATATCATAGATCGGCGTTCCGTCCAACACATCTGCTCCGCTTACAATCAGCTCGCCTTTCTCTATGCGCACCAACCGCACACTACTCAACCCAATCGGATTGGGCCGGAAAGGCGAACGCGTAGCGAACACACCCATCCGCGTGTTCCCGCCTAAGCGCGGCGGACGCACCGTAGGACTCCAAGAATCGGTATTAAATCCCCAGATCAACCAGAGATGGCTGAACCCTTCGATGCCTCGCAGCGCTTCCTGCACCTGATATTCCGGTTCAAACACAATGCGCGTCAGGATTGGACTCTCTTCTCTACTCTGACGCGGAATACCGAACTTATCCGAGTGCCCGTTATGGGCGTAAGCAATCACTTTCAACTCCATTTCGAACGTATTTTGGGTGCAAAAATACTACTTTTCGGGCAAAAAAACAAGAAAAATGCGTATTTTTGCAAAAAAAATGCAAAAAAATTTGGTCATATCAAAAAAAAGCAGTACTTTTGCACCCGCTTTCGATCGAAGAGCAGTTTTTTGCCCCTTCCGGCGGAGGCCTGTTTCCCCGATTGACGGGGACACATCCGGGTGCCATAGCTCAGTTGGTAGAGCAAAGGACTGAAAATCCTTGTGTCCCTAGTTCGATTCTCGGTGGCACCACAAAAAGTGATCTTTAACACATAAAAAAAGTTTGCGGAAATAGCTCAGTTGGTAGAGCACGACCTTGCCAAGGTCGGGGTCGCGAGTTCGAGTCTCGTTTTCCGCTCTTTTTTTTTGCCCAGATGGCGGAATTGGTAGACGCGTGCGTTTCAGGTGCGCATGCCGCGAGGTGTGCAGGTTCGAGTCCTGTTCTGGGCACGTAGCGCAGGTGGTGAAATTGGTATACACGCTACTTTGAGGGGGTAGTGGTCGCAAGATCGTGTGAGTTCGAGTCTCATCCTGCGCACAAAAGAGGTGGTTTCTTCGGAAATCACCTCTTTTTTATTGCCGGAACCCATTGCCCGCGTGCATAAAAGCCATGTAGGAATAGTATCTTTTTCATTTCGTTAGCGAATTGATACACCAAGCAAAGCCACGTGCGAGGCGGAGATGCGGAGTGACGAAATGACCACCCTTTTCCCATACAAGCGTGCAATGGTCGGCTGCAAATTGATGTCGGTCATGCTGTTCACGTACACGAACACCAACAGTTGCAGAGAGCGGATTGCGTGTTTTCTCTTCTTTGTCACCCAGACTCAAATAAACTGCTTTTGTCTGCAGTGGATGTGCATCGGCATATTCTGACCATCCTTTAATCCATAGCGACGGTGAACAGGCTGCAACGGCGGCAAACGTATTGGTCTGTGTGCCTGTCCATAGCGCGAACAAACCCGCCAAGGAGTAGCCGCCTAATATAGCCGGCAACTCTCCATATCTCTCCCGCAACATAGGTAGCACATCCTTTTCAAGAGCACGCAAAGTATCAACTGCTCCATCACCCAACTGCTCACGCGGACTGATGCTCGGTGAATTCCACGGCGAAAAGTCGTGCGACCAGTTGCCGACCTCAACAGCAGCCAATACAAACGGTTTCTGAGCCGCCTGATAGATAGCGTTCACTTCCGCTTGCAAGGTCGGCAGTTCTTCGGCAAACGTCATCTGAAGAAGCAACACTTCCGGCTTGCCTTGCTCTATGATATGTATTTTATGCTCCATATCTCAATGTCCTCTTACAAACTGTCCGGTTGTTGACCATCATGGGCTTGCCATGCACAGGCGGTTATCTTCATGTCTGAGAAAAGAGCCGTAAAGGAAGAGTCCTCTGGCGAACAGGCATAGATACCAAAACGTATCTCTCCGGCTCCCGCATGCATGTGGCAGATACGCATCTGACTGAAATGTACACCATCTGTGGAGCACTCAATACAATAGTCATCGTCGCGACGCGAGAAGCGATACCACATCGTCTTGACATCCGCCGGAATAGCAGTCGTTGCCCAATCTGAGTAGCCACCATTAGTAACGACCGAACCGAGGTGTTGGAACTGCTCGTTCTCGTACTCTACGGAAGCTTTGAGCCAGTTCTCACAATCCAGATACATCACAATGCCGCACTGGTCGAACCTATGATGGCTCTGCGAGAAATCGGTCTTGACAACAAACGAGAAGAAACGCTCGTTCGTCTTCATCTGCAGGACAGGCGCATTGTCATTACGGAAATGGTAATACGTCCGTTGCCAG
>ONTT01000025.1 GCA_900320865.1 uncultured Bacteroidales bacterium
GGTAACGACGTTGCCCTCGGTGGGCTTCAAAATGCCGGAAATCACCTTGAGCACGGTGCTCTTCCCCGCGCCGTTTCGTCCGATCAAACCAAGGGTTTCCCCTTTTTTCACCTGAAACGATACATGGTCAAGCGCCGTAAAATCTGTGTACTCGATCCTGCCGCTGCGCTTCCGTGTCACGAACTCCTTGAGAGACAAGATTTTATCAGTATTCATATGAAACCGCATGGTCACATCGTTGACCTCAATCATTGGTTTGCTCATTTTGGACCCTCACAGATACAGGACGAACTTGTCCTGCTTTTTGTAGAACACAACAGCCCCGACCAGGAGCGCGCCCAGCGCAATCATCAGGCACTTGAAATAGATGACCGGCTCCGGTGATATTCCATCCAGCACGCACATTCGCGCACTCTTCAAAAAATGGTACAGCGGATTGATCGTTAGCACGATTTTAAAATTGTCCGGAAGGATCGTCTCAGGATAGAAGATCGGCGTAGCGTACATCCAGAGGGATACAAAGACACCGAAGAAATTGGTCAAGTCGCGGTATTTGGTAGTGAGCGACGAGACAATCAATCCGAGGCCTAAGGCCATACACTGCATCATCAGGATTAGCACCGGGAAGAGCAGCAGGTAGATATTCGGATGCAGGTCCACGCCGCGAATGACGAAATAGAGGTATACGAAGACGAAGGTACTTAACTGCAGCGAGAAGCGGAAAAGTTTGGAGATCACCTTCGATACCGGTGTCACCAAACGCGGGAAATAGACTTTTCCAAACAGACCAGCGTTCGTCTGGAACGTAGCCGCCGTATCCGTGAGACAGGTCGAGAAATACTCCCAAAGACAGATACCGCTCAGGTAGAACACCGGCTGCGGTATATCATCCGTAGGGATACCGGCAATACGGCCGAAGACGACGATATACATAAACATCGTAAAGAGCGGCGAGATAAAATACCATCCCATACCAAAGATCGTCTGTTTGTATTGCACCGTGATATCGCGCTTCACAAACAGCCAAATCAGGTACTTCTTCTGCCAAAGTTCCTTCAAGCCCAAGCCCTTTGCAAATGTCGTCGGGCTGATCTCCGTGGTCCAATATGTATTATTATTGGTCATTGGTAATTGGTCATTGGTAATTGGTCATTGGTAATTGGTCATTGGTAATTGGTCATTGGTGATTTTATACGGTGTCCATAAATGATTTTTGTACCTTATTGAAGAGCATCAGGCCGATGATTAACAATATCAGCGTGAACAGTGCGCTATAGCCTAACCAAAGCCAGCTGAACTGCCCCTGTCCCAATAACGAGTATTTAATTGCCTCCATCACGGGGGTGACGGGATTGAGACTCATCGCGAGGTGCAGTTTCTCGTTCGACACCATGCTCAACGGATAGATGACAGGCGTGATATACACCCACAGCGAAATGATTTTCGCCAACATAATTTGCAAGTCGCGATACTTCGTCGTCATTGAAGAGAAAATCATTCCGAAGCCTACAGCCATGAATGCAAGCATGGCTACGAAAAGCGGGAACAGCACGATCTGCCAATGAATGACCAGTTCCGTACCTGTCGCCACATAATAGATGTAGAGCACCGTAAAGATCGCTAACTGAATAGCGAAGGACAAGAGATTTGTCGTCACCGCCACCAACGGCATGATGATTCGCGGGAAATAAACCTTACCGAATATATCCGCATTGGAGACGAACGAATTGGATGTAGCGCTGACGCAGCTAGCGAAATAACCCCATACGGAGATACCCAAAAGATAGAACAACATCGGCGGCACACCGTCCGTAGGGATATTCGCGATGCCGCCAAACACCGTCACATACACGATGACAGAAAGCACCGGGGTGATGATAAACCACAGCGGACCCAGGATGGTCTGTTTGTACGCCGTACGGAAATTACGCGCCACAAACAGCAGGAACATATCGCGGTAGCGCCATATCTCTCCCCAATCCACCGCCAAGAGTCGATCCTTCGGCGTGATGGTCAGGTCCCATTGTTTATTTTGTTTCTGCATGCTCTGCTTCTATATTTGCGGGATTTTCTGTATTTTCCTTATTCTCTTCTGTCGTCTCGCCGTTAAAACGATTCTTCTTGCCGTACACCACCCATTTATCCAATGCCACCAATACGGCCGGAACGACAGTCATAGTAAGCACAACAGCCATGAAGGCACCTACAGCCAGACAACCGACGATATTACTGATCATCAGGTCGTCAATAAAGAGCGCCATCGCTCCCGGACCGATCACCATGATGAGGCCGGAGGTAAGGATCGTACGTATCGAACCGCGATAGGCCGCACATACGGCATCAACCTGCAGCATCGTCTTGCGGTTCTCGCGATAGTAATTGGCAAAAAGAATACCGTAATCGATCGTCGCACCCATGAGGATAGCCTGCACGATAAGGTACGCTAGGTATAACATCTGGCCGGTCACCCACCCTGCTACCACAACATTCACATATACCGCCGTCATCACCGTCACCACCAAGATCGTCGGCACGATAACCGAACGGAAGGTGATCGCCACAATGAGGAAGATAGATAATATCGTCAGCAGCGAAACAACATTCATCTCATGGTCAAAACCACCCCGCATCTCTGCGTACATCACCGATTCGCCCACATAGTAGTGCGGTTTCTCCAGACGTGCATCGGCTAAGGCGGTTAGTGTATCCACGAAATCATAGGTCTCTTTCGACTCCTTCGGCAAGGACGAGAGCACCACTAAGAGCGAGTGCTGCTCTTTGCGCAACTGGCCTAAACCATCTTTCATCTGCGCTTTGATGCCGGAAGCCTGTGCACGCATCGTATCCGGCATCAGTTCTGCAATACGCGGGTCGTTGATGAGCGTATCACAGATATACACCAACAGCGGTTCGAAGCCCATACGTAAGGTATCGCACTGTGAGTGCACCGCGCCGTAATAATCGTACAGAAGCGACATCTGAGCCGCAGTAACAGGCGCAGCCTTCACATTCGATAACTTCATCAGTCGCGCCAGTTTTTCGGCCATCGCGGCAGGCGTATAGGTCTTGCCTCCGAACACCAGTTCGGTAAACAACTCGGCTTGCAGGTCTTCACGACTCGGACGATGGGACTTCACCGTCGTCGGTTCTTCTTTCTTCTCCGACACAGCTAAAACCGCACGTGTCGTATCGGTGCTATGCAGCGCGCGCTGCACTTGCGCCACTGATTGAACGATATCCTCCGTATTCAAAGAGCTCGGAAGATTCGCCAGGAGAGGATCTTTTTTCTTTGGCGGGTTGGCTATTGCGATGATCTCTTCCTCGGTGAGGTTCTCCACGCCAAAGGCGCGCAGTAAGATATTGAGATCCGAAGGCGTGAGCGATGCATTCTTATTCGCCAGGTCCATCAGGTATGCACGCTGTCCTAACAACGTACGTTGTTCTTCGGAAACCATTCCCGCCAAACCTTTACGCTTGAACAGGTCATCTACCAATAGATGGACGTACTCCAGCGGAGACAGTTTCTTGACACTACCCGGTGCATAACTATATACCAAGCGCGTCTGGATAGGTGTTGAACCCATGAAGACCGACATCTCGTTGACGGACATCGGCAGACGAATCGCCGTAGTGTCAGCCAGTTTATGCATCTCCACCGTCACGGCTGATGTCTGGCGCTGATACAAGCGCTCGATGAAGGGCACAATAGCAATCTTATCCAGTGGCATTTCCGGCACCGAAAGCGTATCTTCTGTCACAGCCAGCGTAGAGGGTTCTATTTGGATCGGTGCAATAGTCTCGCGGGAGAGGACTGTGATGGTATCTTCCAGTTCGATGGGTTCCTCTACGGCAGCTACCGCTACAGATTTTGCCTCCTTCGGTTCTTCTTTGGCCGGCGCAGGGAGTTCCAGCATCGACTGCAGGTCCTCTATCTGCTGCTTCATATCCGCATCGATCATATCGGCCATCAGCGGATTGCGCACTACATGAGAATGCAGGAAACGAGCTACCTCAGGGAAACTCAGTTTCTTTTCGATGGAGTCTTTCGCATGGATATAATAGAGCACCTTCACCAACTCAGGATTCAGGGCGTCTAACGCTTCTTGGGGTACCGTCGTACCTTCCGGCATGAAATCCGAAAAATCCGTCAGTAACGATCGCACGTGCGCCGTCATCTCTGTCGGCGTGAGCGGTTGTCTCATCAGCGTAGGATACGAAATCACCAATTCGATACCCGGCTGCGCCATCAGTCGATCCGCCAAACCATACACCGAGTCTTCTTCTTGCGTGTCATACACCAGCACAAAAGGATTCGGAGACGGAAATACTTTCTCTATCTCTGATTCAGCTTCAGCCGAGAAGAATATCGTTGTCTGACGGGACAGATACCAGGATCCGAAGAACAGGATCACTGCTCCGATAGCCATCGGTAACTTATGACGCGCGACAAACTGAGCTAACTTATCCGTAGGAGGTACATACGCCGGTTTGGCTGTTTTATTGATCACACGACGGAAGAGCAACATCAGCGACGGCATCACCGTAAATGTACAGATCAACGAACAAACCACACCCTTAGCCAACACGATACCCATATCTGCACCGATCTTCAGGCGCATGAAACAGAGCATCAGCAGTCCTACTACCGTCGTTAAAGCCGAAGATAAGATGGACGGCGCTGCTTTGCGAATAGCATTATTAGCCGCCACTATTGCCATTCGCTTATCCGTGCGCTCATCCTGTTCCTGACGATACCGATTCAACAACACGATACAGTAATCCAGCGAAAGCACGGCTTGCAGGATCGAACCAATAAAATTGGTCGTGATGGAGACGGACGGCAAGAGTGCGTTCGTACCCATGTTGAGCACGATAGCCAGACCGGACGCCACTAAGATAACGACCGGTTCAAACCAAGACTGCGCCATCACAAACAGCACGACCATGATAAGTACCGCGGCAAAGATCATCACCGAGATAGGCGGTGTCGCACCATCTTGGCTGGTCTCTACCACACAGTTACCACCGAAACGGGAACTGATTTGTTTACCTAATGCCTTCTGGTCCACCGATTTGGGCACATCCAGATCAAAGACTGTATGCGCACTATCCGTACTATACCGATAGGTGACGCCATTCACGTCCGGATAAGCCTGAAGCAGCGTACGGATACCTGGCACCTCTTGCGTCGAGACGCCCTCGAACATCACATGTACGTCCGCTCCACTCATCTGAGCCGAAGAGCCGAACTCGTCCATAACGATTTCGAGACCACTCTTCATCTGCGAGTCGTCCGGCAGATACTTGGTCATATCGGCATTGACATTCACATGGAACATCAAGATACCGCTGACCACAGCCAAGGCTATCGTTACTGCAAATAAAATATAATGAAAGCTACGCTTCAAAACGTTCGATTTTAAAAATTACCCATTTTCAAGAAGGCTACCTCTTTCGGCGTCAAGAAACGCCATTTACCGCGACCTACGTTCTTCTTGGTCAAGCCGGCAAAGGACACACGGTCCAAGTTCACCACCTTATACCCCACCTTCTCGAAGATACGGCGTACCACACGGTTCTGGCCCGAGTGGATCTCCAACCCTATGTGACGGCGATCCGCTTTGGGGAACTCCATTGCATCCGGAATGATACGTTCGTCATCCAGTATCACACCGGCACGGATGATGGCTTCATCCACCTCGTCCAACTCTTTATCGAGCGTTACGGCATAAATTTTCTTCTTATGGAATTTCGGATGAGTCAACTTAGCGGCCAGGTCACCGTCGTTGGTCAGCAGCAGCACACCGGTGGTATTACGGTCCAGACGACCCACCGGATAGATACGCTCTGCACAAGCATTTCGAACGATATCGATTACCGTATGACGCTCTTGCGGATCATCCGTAGTGGTGACGGTATTCTTCGGCTTATTGAGCAGAATATACACCTTACGCTCACGACGAACCGGCTGATCGTGGAAACGAACGTCATCCGTCGGCAGCACTTTTGCGCCTAAGTTATCTACCGTCACGCCGTTCACCGTGATGACTCCTGCCTGAATGAAATCATCAGCTTCACGACGCGAGCAGATACCTGCGTTTGCCAGATATTTATTTAAACGAACCGGCTTTGTCGGATCTTCATGTTGCTCACGATACGTCTGCTGTTTACGAGCAGAATACAAGCCATTGTTACGGTTAGGTTTACCTTTAAACGGTCTATTCGGGCGCTCCGTGCGCTCCCCGAATGCTCTCTGTGGGCGCTCCGTGCGCTCCCCGAATGCTCTCTGTGGGCGCTCTGCGCGCTCCGTATTGTAGCCGAACCCTCTGGGGCGGCTGTTCTCTCCGTCCTCACGACGGAAACGCGGACGAGCACTCACCGGCTCGCTCCCTTCTCTGTGAAAACGCGGACGTGGCCGACGTTCTCCCTCATTGTTCAAATTGTTGTTGTACATGTCTTTAAACTTTCAAAATGTTTTGTAAAAAGTTTTTAACCAAGTGGCTCTCACGAGTCACGTACGTGCGTCGCGCACGCGTAATTAATTAGGTGCGACAAAAGCTCCGAGTTTTCACTCAGAGCTTATATGTCAGCACCTACGCTTGCTTAAGCTTCAGCCTGCTCAATTGCCAATTTACCACGGTAATAGCCACAACTCGGGCAAACAGTGTGGTAGATGTGCAAAGCGCCACAGTTCGGGCATGTTGCCAATGTCGGAGCCTTAACTACGTCGTGCGTACGACGTTTCGCTTGACGGGTGTGGCTTTGTCTTCTTTTAGGATGTGCCATATTGTTTTACAATTTTAAGATTTCTAATTTCAAATTTACTTTTTATCAATTATCAATCTCGGGATCCGGTTCGTCACAAAGGTGATCTTGGAGGAGAAGTTCCATGTGCTTATTGCACTCACCCGCTTGGTGACTGTGAACGAGCGGAATATTGATACTTACTATTTCATAGGCGAGCCAGGAGAGATCTAATTGGTGAGTGGTCATTGATGATTGATCATTGTCCTCTTCGTCAGAGAAAATCTCCTGTTCGTCATTTATGTCAAGGGGCATGGGATCGAGACATCTATCGCATACAACAAATACAGTTCCATGAACTGCAATGTTGAGCTGATAGCTCTCCTCCCGGAGATTTAACACTACTTTAGCCGCCACATCACCGCTTAAGATTTCGGACTTCTCTAAGGATGCAAAGAAATCGCTATCTAGCTGAATTTCAAACACATGCGTGCCAATTGGAAGGCGCGAAAGGTCGATCATATAGTGGTCTTGCCGGCTCATTGTGCAAAATCGGGTGCAAAATTACTGCTTTTTTTTGGAATATGCAAATTTTTTTTGAAAAAAATATCCGATTTCTCTTTGGCATAGTATTTGTACCACATGTAATAAAATCAAAATAATGTCGCTTATGAAACGAATTTTATCGCTCGCATGCATCGCTTTGGTCTGTGCAAGTAGTTTAACTGCCTGTATCAAAAAGGCGAATCCGGCACCTGAATTCCCGTTCGGAGATTCGATCACCCTCTTTATCATGGATACCACGCAGGCACTCTTACCTGAAGCAAAACTTCAAATCGGTAAGAAGAGCTTCACTTCGTCCTATGACGGACGTATCGTAGTGTCCGCGCAAGACCTGCTTAGCGTCAAATCAGCGCCCATCAGTTGCGAGGGCTATGACAGTAAGAGTATCAAGCCGCAGGACCTGAGTTCTGCGATGATAGATGTAGTTATGACGCCGCAGAAACGCCCCAAAGAGCATGGCGCTTCTTACGCCTATGGCTCTTTACGCAGTCGCAAAGAAAAGGGAGAGATGGTTTACATGGCATCTATGGCTTCCATGGATGGTGCCATAGAAGCAGAAGTGGTGGTGGATGAGATGGAAATGCCGGCTATGTATGACGGGGCGGCGATGAATAATGCCATCTCGGCCGGTCAACTGACAGCCGGAGAAGTGAATGACTTCACGAAATGGTCCTTATGGGCACAGATCCTCGATAGCACCCATCGTCGTTTCATCAAGGATTGGTCCATCGAACCCAGAGAACGCTATACGGTGCAGGTGACGGATAAATATGGCTACCCTATTGCGAACTATCCTGTGTCGTTAAAAGACGTGAACGGCAACACCGTTTATCAGGCGCTGACGGATAACACGGGTAAAGCGGAGTTATGGAACGGGTTGACCGGAAAACGGGCCCAGGTACAGCAACCTGCATGGCAGAGCATTGTGATAGATGAGCCTTGTGATCTTTCCTCTGATGTAGACGTGCTCTTCGTCTTCGATGCTACGGGCTCGATGGGGGATGAACTAAGATATCTGCAGGCCGAGATGAAAGATGTGATTTCTCGTGCTGCGCAGGCCACCGGTGGGTTGGCTATTCGCACCGGTGCAGTTGTGTATCGCGACCATGGCGATGAGTACCTCACGCGTATATCGCGCTTGACGGATGATATTGCTACTACCCAAAACTTCATCGACAAGCAGGAAGCCGGAGGTGGTGGAGACTACCCTGAAGCCGTTCCTGAGGCATTAATGGCGGCGTTGAACAGCGCAGGATGGAATGAGAACGCACGGGCGCGTATCGCGTTCCTTATCTTAGATGCGCCTTGTCATCAAGACTCGGCTACCATCGCGCTATTGCACGACCAGATCCTGAATGCCGCGGCGCAAGGTGTACGTCTTGTCCCGGTAGTATGCAGCGGCATCGATGAGAGCGCAGAGTATCTGTTGCGTGCGATGGCGTTAGCAACCAACGGTACCTCTTTCTTCCTCACCGACGACTCAGGTATCGGTAATACGCACCTGAAACCGACAACCGATAGTCTGAAGGTAGAGCACCTGAATGACATGTTGGTGCGCACCATAGTGGAGTTCAGTTATATGCCGGATTGCACGGGTCATTGGCATGAGGACGAGATAGCCAATGTACACGAAGAGTTCATCCCTTCACCATTTAATGCACAGGATATACAAAACGACCCGAGTATTCCACACGGACCAACTACGCTCTATCTCTTGGATGTAAGCGGAAAACTGATAACGATCTACCAAGGTGTTTTAGAGGAAGCCGGCGATCGTCAACTCGCATCACTGGGTATTCCTCTCTCCACCGGCATCTATTTCATCAAGGCCTTCTATGAGGGCGAATGGCACACGAAGAAAATCCTCGTGCACTGATTACTGAACTTGTCTGCCGTAGGAGTCAAAGATTTGTTCTCCGCGGCGGATATACAGTTTGCCTTCTTGAATAAATTTATACGTGGAAACCTCAGGACTTTCGGTATTTTCAATTGCTTGATCTCCGCGCGGGTTATTCACAGTGAGTGTAAGATGCAGGTCGTCCGTACGATCTGCATCTTCTTTTTGTTTCCACTGCGTCTTATCTTCCACCAGCGATTGCACAGGCTCTTGGGCCAGGTCTTTTGCAGCCGCGATGAGTAACTTTTGAAAACCACGATAAATCATATTATCCATCTTGGCGTCCGTCATCTCGTGCATCATACTCTCCATGCCGTCGTATAAAGCTTGAGCCAGCGAATCTCCCTCCGGGTACTCCGGTTCATTGCCATCGCTATGCAGCAGATATAGCTCCACTACCGTTGAGCCGAAGTGTTTCTGCACCAGAGCGATCTTGGCGGAGTCAGTTGCGGGGATGCACTCCTGCAACATTGCCGCAATATTGTCTCCGAACATCTGGGCTACCAGATCCATATTATTCTCTATCTTACGCCATGCGCGAAGAGAGAGTTGAGGAATCATATTCGTGGCATGTTCGCTCATCCATTCACGGCTGTACTGATGCATGTTGTCCAGTTCAGGCAGCGACTCGACAAAAGCCGTCTCCACCTGTACATCGGCGCGATTCTCCGAAAGCATTAACCAGCGATACGGACAGGGATAGGTGATGGGCGAGCCGGTAGTAATCTCCACGAGGCTGTCCACTTTCTCGGCACCAGGCGTACGATAGGTAGTAATACCGTTGACATGGAAATGGCCCGTTAAAACAAGGTGAACACCATGCGCCATCAGGCTGTCTCGCAGGTCATCCGCATTCTTAAAACGACATGCGCTCTCCAAGGTTCCCTGTTGATCGAAATGTTCCAAGATCTGCCAGTGCGCCATCGCGACTATCATATTTCCTTTCGCTACAGCGCTATCTGCCTGAGCAAGAATAAAAGCTAAGGTCTTATCCGACAACTTACCTACTCCCTCATCATCATGCGCCCCGTCGATAGCCAACACAGTTACTCCAGGAATGGGCTCGGCCGCATACGAATGCGAGTCTTCATCTTTCGCGATCGACTGTTCATACACCCATGGATAGGTGCTCTCCCAATTCTCGTTCGCCAGGGTCTCTACCGGGAAAGTCTCCTCGCCGATATACGAATACGCTTTACCGCCTATATCGTGGTTACCGGGAATGACGAGCACATTGATACCGGCTTCACGCAGCGTCTTCAAAGAAGCAGCTACCAAAGCATGGCTCTCCAACTCTCCGTCCTTGGTCAGGTCGCCGGGGATGAGTACCAATTCCGGTTTATACAGCAAGGCTGTATCCATCAATGCCTCCCACACCGGTGCACTGAGATCGATCATCTTTCGCTGTCCGGTCATCATCTCATCAAAGGCCGTACCGGGCTCTACCAACGAAGGAGCCAATACATGCGGATCGGTAATCACCATAATACGCTCTTGGGCTTGCATTCCTACCCAACAAAGCGCGATAAGTCCTATAAGAAGTATTCTTTTCATATCTACAGTATCGTTATTTCTACACGTCTGTTTTGTTGTCTACCGTCTTCGGTTTCATTCGAAGCGACGGGTTTGGTATCGCCGTACCCTACGGCCTTGATTTGCTCGGGTTGGCAGCCGAAAGCAATCAACTGTTTTTTTACCGCTTCTGCACGGGCTTGCGACAAAGCCAGGTTATCTTCCGGCTTACCGATATTATCGGTATGTCCGGCTAAACGCACCTTATAGCCGTAGGTAGCGATATACGTAGCTATACGCTTGAGTTCGGGTAAAGAAGCCGGCATGATGACATCGCTGCCGGTTTCGAACAGCAGGTTATGAATCGCCACTGCCTCATTGGCCTTCAGCACGGTGATGGTCTCCGGCCGTTTATCCTCCGGCAAGGCGATGGAATAGATATCCTGTCTGCGCCCGTTCTTACGCGCGAAATAAGCTGTCTTACCGTCTGTAGCCACTTTATACCAGCAGTCGCGACCGGTCGTATTAATCGTCGCACCCATGTTTTCCGGTTCGGACCAACAGGTCCAACAACTATCGCTTAAGCGCCGACTCACCCATACATCGAGTTCACCCATTGTGCCTTCACGATCTGAAGAGAAATAGAGGGTTTTCATATCGGGGTGCAGGAAAGGCGAACGCTCCATACCGGAGGTGTTGATGGTCTTGCCGATCGAGTACGGCATACCCCATTGTCCCTGCGCATCACGCTCCGAAACGAAGATATTCAAGGACGCACGCTCTTCTCCTTCCGCCGGATAATTGGCAGCAAAGAGGATAGCCGAACCGTCCGCTACGATCATCGCATCGGCCTGCCAGTTGCCTAACTGCAGGTACGAAGGAAAGGGACGGGGTTCAGACCAACCGCCTTGTATCTTCTGCGAGAAACACATACGGCCTTCTACAAAGACCAGCATCGTCTTTCCGTCACCGCTGATGGATGTCGGGGCCTCGTTACGGTACGGGTTATTCAATCCCTGCACGACCATGGCCGTACCCCACTCACCTGTTCGGCGATCACGACGAGCCACAAACACATCTTCGGATATATTGCTCTCATAGCGGTTCAAACCCACGAAATACAGGGTGTTATCATCTATTGTAGGAGTCGGTCCGTACTCTTCACCTATTGTCGTATTGATAGTAGCAGGTAATAGTTTCGGTTGAATACTATCGGGTGTGGTGAAGGAGCAGAAGATCAGTACTAACAGTTGTCCCGCCATCACGCGTAAGAAGGTGGTGAACGGACTTAAGGTAGCATAACCTACAGCTACTTCATTATTCTCATTCGAAAGCGACTGAGCGTACGGTAGTGCCATCGCACAGGTCATTGAACCGACCATGAGGCCCACTACCTTGAAGTAATTCATGTGCAGCCATTTATAGGCGATGGTTCCTACGAGCAGCAGCGGCACGATGGTGATGATAAAACCATATCCGATCCATAGATATCCGCCGTTAAGTACGGTCGGCACGAAGGTCTCTCCTACGGAGAGGCCCAAGGCTGCCAGGAACAGGGTAAGACCTACCTGACGCAGCATCATATTGGCCGAGGTGGTAGAGAACGTCACCATGTTATAATACGGTCCGAAATGGCCGATGAGGATGGCTACGATGAGCGAACCGCCTACAAGACCTAACTTAAACGTAGAACCCATACCCGGAATAGGAATAGGTAACAATCCGATGCAGATACCCAATACGATACCGAAGAAGATCGGTAAGAGATGCGGAATATCGAGTCGTTTCAACTCATTTCCGAAGGTATCGGCTACACGTGCTACATCATCTTTGTCACCTACCACCATCAGTCGGTCACCCAACTGAATGATCATATCCGGCGTCGCCAACAGGTCGATACCCGCACGACTGACGCGTGTGATGGTAGCATGATATTGCTGACGGAGATTAAAGGAACGTATACGTTTTCCGTTGCACTCCGGCCGTGTCACAGCGATACGACGGGAGATGAGGTGAGCCGATTTCTCGGATTGCACATGCAGGTCGTAGTTCTGCAGCGGACCCAGCAGACGCAGCACACTCAGGTGTTTCTTATCCGTCAGTACACGTATGATATCGCCGTTGGAGAACTCCGTCTGCTCCTTGATCAACTCATCCGTACCATCCGGACGAATCACACGACTCACCACCATCTCTTTCACCGGGCAGAGCTGCTGCAGGTCCTTGATGGTCATACGTCCCAACTGCGGGTTATTAAGCGTGATATCGACGCAAACAGGTTCATCCGAAGCGTCTCTCGCCTCATCTCTCAAGCGTTTCTCTTCTTCCGGCAACTGAATACGA
The DNA here is from genome assembly GCA_900320865.1 of uncultured Bacteroidales bacterium. Classification (GTDB taxonomy): domain Bacteria; phylum Bacteroidota; class Bacteroidia; order Bacteroidales; family Paludibacteraceae; genus Colicola. The sequence goes on from ONTT01000025.1 coordinate 13,061, forward strand.
AATGCGCGGCGTACTAACTCAAAAGCTAATATCAGACCCACTATACTCAGAGGATAGGCCACCGCATAGCCGGTAGCAATATCGGGATTAGATGTACCGTGCAGGTCAAAATAGGCCTGTTGTGCAGCGGCCAGAGAAGGTGTGGACGTGGTAGCACCAGACATCACGCCCGCAAGGGTGGACATATCAATGCCGGTGATATAATGAATGACAATAGTACACACGCATGCCAGCAATACGATAGCTGCTGCCAACATATTAAGGTGCAGCACACCTTTCTTAAACGGAGAGAAAGAAGGAGCGACCTGCAAACCGATGGAATAGACAAAGAGAATCAAACCGAAATCTTTGGCAAACTGAGCGACCGAATGGTCTATCTTGATGCCAAAAGAAGCTAAGGCGATACCGATGAACAGCACCCATGTCACGCCCAAAGAGAATTGCTTGATCTTCGCCTTCTCTCCAAACCAAAGTCCGATGGTCATCACGATAGTCAGCCATAACATCGACTGCGTGATACTCGGATGGAATAAAAATGCCTCTACGGAACTCATGCTTTCTCTCCCTTATTCTTCTTTCAAAATGCGCAACAATCCCACTAACGCTTTCTGGCAAGCCCGGTCGGTTACTTGCTCGCGTAATTTCCCTAAATGGAAACACTCGGCATAGGTGCCTTTGGGTGTAGACCAAGCAATCCAAACGGTGCCTACAGGCTTCGTTTCAGAGCCTCCGGACGGACCGGCTATGCCGGACGTGGCAATACTATAATTAGTATTGAGTGTTTTGCGAACAGACTCCGCCATACAGCGCACCACTTCTTCGCTAACCACACCATGCATTTTTATCATTTCAGCCGGGACACCCAAAACGTGCTCTTTGACGCTGTTATCGTAACTGATGATCGAGCCCCAATAGAAGGCAGAAGAACCGGCATGTTTGTTCAGCAACGAGGCCAGTTTACCGCCCGTACAAGACTCTGCCGTCGCGATCGTTTGGTGTCTTTCTGTAAGGATCTTACCGACCAACACTTCCAGAGGTTCGTCTGTATCCGCGATCAGATAATTTGACACCAGTGCCTTCAGTTTCTCGAACCAATTCTCCATCTCTTCTTCCGTCAACGCTCCATAGGAAGACAGGCGCAGACGAATAATACCGTCTTTGGGCAGATACGCGAGGTGTAAGTCGGAAGGCATGGCGTTCTCATAGTCCTCCAGTTCGATAGCCAGTTTGCTCTCCGGAACGCCTGTTACCTGCAGCGTTTTATGAATAATTTTTAATTTTTCATTTTTAATTTTCAATTCCAAAATATATGGCAGTATCTGTTCCTCCATACCGATCTTCATCTCATAAGGCACACCGGGCATGGAGACCAAGATTTGGTCACCCTTATGGAACACCATTAGCGGGGCACTTCCTACACGATTCTCCAATATCGTCGCACATGCCGGCACTTCCCACTGCGTAGCCGTGAGACGGTTCAGTACGTCCGGACGTTCCTTATACAGGTCGTATATATGTGCACGCACGTGCGGATCTTCAATAAGGTGGGTATCAAAATAAGCACAAAGCACATGCTTGGTGATGTCGTCCTTCGTGGGACCTAAACCTCCGGTGGTAAGCACAATATTCACACGGCTGAACGCTTCGTCCAGCGCATCCTTGATATGGGCTGCATCGTCGTGCACAGAGGTGATCTGGTATAACTCAATACCTACCTCATTCAAGCGTTCGGCGATCCAAGCGGAATTGGTATCCACCACCTGGCCGATTAACAATTCATCTCCTATCGTAATTACTTCTGCGCGCATTGTTTTTTCCATTCATTAGCCGTTAATTCCAATTCATTATACCACTCTTGTCCGAAACGCCGAATGAGGGGTTCTTTGAGGAATTGATAGAGCGGTATATGTTTTTTCTTTCCAAATATCCGGGCACAATGGCATATATCCCATCGATGGTACTCCAGACCGGTGTACTCCCCTACTTTCGTCAGACGAATCGGATAGAGATGACAACTGATGGGTTTCTTAAAATCGATTTTCCCGGCGTTGTATGCCTTTTCAATCAGGCAGTAGCACCATCCGTTATGATCCGTGCGAGCGAAGATACAATCCTTGTTATTGACGATCGATGTCACGCGCTCGTTCGAGGGATCGTTATAGGCTATTCCTTGCGCTTCTACAACGGCTTTTGCTTCCTTCGTCATATCCGGTAAGAGCAACGGTAAGATACTTTGTATCTTCTCTTCCTCTTCGGCCGTCAAGGGAGCCCCTGCATCCCCTTCGATGCAACAGCAGCCGCGACAGGTATCCAGGTCGCAACAGAACTCCTTCTCCAGCACGTCCAGCGAAACCAAAGTGTTTTGTATAAGGAACATTACAATTTTTAATTCCTAATTTTTAATTCTTAATTTTTAATTCTTAATTAAAAGAAGAACCCTTCTGCCCAAATTTTAATTCCCAAACCGATCAGCACGAGTCCACCTACCAACTCCATGTTCAGTTTCAGTTTTCCAACATAGACGCCGAGCAGGTAACCACCGAGGGAGAAGAGGGCCGTGATGCCGCCTATTGTAACAACAGACGGATAGAGCCATTCCGGATACGGCACGAAGAGCAGTCCTGTCGCTAAGACGTCGATACTGGTTGCAATAGCTAAGAAAAGCAGGTTCGTGATCTTCCAATTCGCACACTTCTCGCTTTCTTCATCTTTGTGATACGACTCCCAAATCATCTTTACGCCCAGAAAGCCCAACAAAGTGAGGGCGATCCAGGGTGCATAGGTCTGCATGAAATTAACGAAAAATGTACCTGCATAATAGCCAATGATCGGCATACCCATATGAAAACAGCCGAATATAGCGGCCATGAGTAGTGCCCGCGGGTGCCATTGACGATGCGTCAAACCCTGCACGGTAGAAACCGCACAGCAGTCCATCGCCAGCCCCACCGCCATCACAATGACATTAATCCAATCCATCTCTAAACGCTAAATTCTAATTCCTCTTATATTTATAGCGAGCGACGGTTTTGCCTTTGGCAATAGACACGAGTTTATTGCGCACGAAGGTCTTGCGGATAGGTGAGATACGATCGGTGAAGACATGTCCCTCAAGATGGTCGTATTCATGCTGCACGATACGTGCACAGAAGCCGGTAAACACCTCTTCGTGTTCGTTAAAGTCCTCGTCCAGATAACGCATCTTGATGGTTGCAGGACGCACCACATTCTCGCTGATGCCGGGTAAAGAGAGACAGCCCTCCGAATAGGTACAGGTCTCTTCACTCTCCTCCAACAGTTCCGGATTGATAAAGGCGCATTTGAAGTCCTTGCACTCCGGGTAGTCTTCCGCTAATTCATTGCCGTCCACCACAAACAGACGCCAGGGTCTGCCTACTTGCGGCGCGGCTAAACCACAGCCCTCGGCTTGCGTCAGCGTCTCATACATATCCGCTATGAATTGCTTCAGTTCCGGTGTGTTTTCAATCTCTTCAGCCTCTTTCCTAAGTACAGGCTGCCCGTATAAATAAATCGGTAATATCATATCGCCATGAAATATTCATTATTCATTATTCATTATTCATTCTCTCGAGGTATCCCTCAAGGATGATGCACGCGGCGATCTTATCCACCACGGCTTTGTTCTGTCGGTCTTTTTTCTTCATGCCCCCATTTATCATCGCTCGGTGCGCCAGAACCGACGTAAAGCGCTCGTCATACATAGTTATCGGTTTATCCGGAAATTGTTTCTTAAAATTTCCGATGAACGGACGGATATAGTTCATGCTCTCCGACTCTTCTCCGTTCATCTGTGTCGGATGACCGATGACTACCTCATCCACGGGTTCGTGGGCGAAGTAGTCCGTCAGCCAATTCATTAGTTCTTTGGTCTCTATCGTAAACAAGGGATTAGCCGTGATACGGAGTACATCCGTTACGGCTAATCCTGTTCGTTTACGACCGAAGTCAATAGCGAGAATTCTTCCCATTATTTCTCCAACTCTGCCATGATAGCATTGTACTTGGCTTCCATGCCCGGTTCGGACAAGAAACGATAGTACAATCCTTTGAGAATCATCAAATACTGACGATCTTCCGGATTCATCTCGTGTGCTTTCTCGAAGAACGGCAGCGATTTGCGGAATACCTCTTTCATCTCCTCCATGGCTTTCTTGTATTCCTTGTTGTCGTTGATGAAAGCAGCCGCCTCGTTCATTTTAACAGCCTGGTTGTAATATACACGACCCTTACCTGCCATTGCGTCAGCCAGCGTCGGATCACAACGGAGTGCCTCGTCGAAGTCTTTGAGCGCAGCGTCGTAGTTACCTAAGTTCTCATCCAGGTTACCTTTGATGTGGTGGTATTGCGCTACGTTCGGTTCACGCTCGATAGCCTTAGCCAGATAGTCTACAGCAACCTGCTCCTGACCGGAGTAGATATAGTAGTTGATCAGGTTCTGCAGGAACCACGGCTCTTGCGGGAATCGTGCAACAGCGTTCTGAAGGGTGGCTAAGAAATTAGCGGTATCCTTTACGGCAACATACTCCTGATAGAGGAACTGGTTTACCGAGATAGCCTCGTATTCACCGTCCTTCATCTCGCTGAGCAACTCGATTGCCTCTGCGTGCAACTCGCTCTGAACAGCAAAGATAGCTGCGTAGTATTTATACTGCTCGTACGTGGTATCACGCGGCATCTCTTTCTGCAACTTCGGATCACTCATCATCACGAGGTTCGGCAGGTCTATGTGCAGTTTAAATGCACGGTAAGCGCCTTCGTAGTCACGTTGTTCGTTCAGATAGATACCATATTTCACCAACTCCTGGTTCTTGTAGTACTCCAGCATCTTCTTGCTGACGTTGGCACGCATCTTCGGGTCGGTAGGTACTTCTACACCTTTCTTGTTCAGAACGGGTACCTGCGCCAGTTCGTCGGCTTTGATCCAGTATTGGTAACTCTCCTCTACGGCTCTACCGGCTTTGGCTTGGTCCGCACTCTGACCCATCATCTGCTTGTAGTTCTCCTGGCTCAACTCCTGATAACCGATCATACCGGCCCAGTAATAGGTCTCAGCCGTCGGAGCTGTCTCGATCGCTTCAGCTATCGTGGCACGAGCGGCAGTGAAGTCTGCATTCTCAGAAGCCATCATGTAACTTTTCGCTTTCTTTACCAGCGGGTTCTTTTGCGCCATGCAACCTGCGCTTATCAGCACAAGGGCTGCCAAAAACAATGATTTTTTCATAAATTATTCGTTTGTTTCGTTGTTGTTTTCACCATTTCCATCATTTCCATCATTTCCATCATTTCCATCATTTCCATCATTTCCATCATTTCCATCATTTCCATCATTTTCACCATTGAGCGCAGCGTCACCATTCTCTTCTTCCTCCTTCGGAACGATACAACCGCTCATGAGCGTGTCGTTACGTTTCTGGAGCTCGATCAGTTTGACGCCCTGTGCGGCACGACCGGTTTGACGGATCGTCGAGATATCCATGCGGATCGCTGTTCCGGCCTTGGTGATGAGCATCAGGTCGTCTTCGTCCGTCACACCTTCGATACCAACCAGGTGGCCGGTCTTCTCGGTGATCTCGATGGTCTTAACACCCTTGCCGCCGCGGTTCGTGATACGATAGATCGGCTCGCCGTTCTCGTCATCCAACGGGGTTCGCTTGCCGAAACCGTTCTCTGAGATAACAAGGATCGTCTTGTCTGTATTCTTCTCTACACAAACCGTGCCAATTACGCGATCCTGACCGTCTTCTTCCAATGTAATGGCTTTCACACCCGTTGCCGAACGTCCCATCGGACGTACGCCACCTTCGTTGAAACGTACCACTTTTCCGTTATACGAAGCGACTAACATCTCGCTCTGTCCGTCGGTAAGTGTTACACCGATCAACTCGTCGCCTTCACGCAAACCGAGCGCGATGATACCGTTTGCACGCGGACGGCTGTATGCCTCGAGCGTCGTCTTCTTCATGAGTCCGTTCTTGGTGATGAAGATCAGATAGTGGTTCTCTACGTACTCTTGGTCGTTGAGACCCTTCACGTTGATGCAGGTACGTACTTTATCGCCCTTCTGAAGGTTGATCATATTCTGAATAGCACGGCCTTTGGATTGTTTGTTGCCTTCCGGCAGTTCATATACCTTGAGCCAGTACAGACGACCCATCTCGGTGAAGAACATCATCGTCGAGTGCATCGAAGCCTGATGAACGTACTCGATGAAATCCTGATCACGAGCACTACCGGCTTTCGAACCGATACCGCCGCGTGTCTGCTGACGGAAGTCTGCCAGCGGCGTACGTTTGATATAACCGAGGTGCGATATGGTAATTACCATATCATCGTCGGCATACATATCCTCCGGGTTGAACTCGGTAGCCATCTTCACGATCCGGGTACGACGCTCGTCGCCGTATTTCTCTTTGATCTCCACAAGCTCTTCGTTGATGACGTCGTAACGCATCTCTTCGCTGGCGAGCAGCTCGTTGAGGTGAGCGATGAGTTTCTCGATCTCCTCATACTCCTGCTTCAACTCATCGATACGCAGGCCGGTGAGAGCACTCAGACGCATATCTACAATCGCTTTCGACTGCAGGTTGTCCAGGTTGAAACGTGCCTCGAGGTTCGTCTGAGCGTCTGCCGGAGTACGGCTGGCACGGATGATACGAACTACCTCGTCGATGTTATCCACGGCAATGATCAAGCCCTGTAAGATATGGGCTTTCTCCTCGGCTTTCTTCAACTCGAATTTCGTACGGCGCGTTACAACGTCCATGCGGTGCTCGATGAAGTAACCGATGAGCTGCTTGAGGTTCAGCAGCATCGGACGACCCTTCACAAGGGCGATGCTGTTAACCGCGAAACTGGACTGCAGGGCGGTGAACTTATAGAGTTTGTTCAGCACGACCTGTGCGTTCGCGTCGCGCTTCACGTCGATCACGATACGGATATCGCGCTTCGAGTGATCCTGGATATCAGAGATTCCCTCGATCTTCTTGTCGTTCGCCAGTTCCGCGATAGCCTTGACGAGTTCGTTCTTCACCACGCCGTACGGCAGTTCGGTGATCACGATGCGTTCACGACCATTGTCGTCCGTCTCGATGTCTGCATTCGAACGGATGATCACACGGCCACGACCGGTTTCGTAAGCATCCTTCACGCCCTGGTAACCGTAGATCGTACCACCGGTCGGGAAATCCGGAGCCTTGATATACTCCATCAGGTCCTCCACCGTGATCTCCGGGCAGAACTCATCGTGCATGCGCGCCTTGATATTATTGATATACGCGCAGCAGCCGTCGATCACCTCCGAGAGGTTATGGGTCGGCATGTTCGTCGCCATACCTACGGCTATACCGCTGGCTCCGTTCACCAAGAGTCGTCGAAGTTATTCTGCATATCCACGGTATCCTTCTCGATATCACGCAGCATCTCTTCTGCGAGCTTCGAGAGGCGCGCCTCGGTATAACGCATCGCAGCAGCACCATCGCCGTCGACAGAACCGAAGTTACCTTGGCCGTCTACCAGGCAATAACGCATCGCCCAGGGCTGCGCCATACGCACCAGCGTACCGTAGATAGAACTGTCACCGTGCGGGTGATACTTACCCATTACCTCACCGACGATACGTGCAGATTTCTTGGTCGGCTTGTCGCTCGTGTTACCGAGTTCATTCATACCGAACAGCACACGGCGGTGAACAGGCTTGAAACCATCGCGCACATCAGGCAGCGCACGACTTACGATCACAGACATCGAGTAGTCGATATACGAGGATTTCATTTCCTCATCAATCTTTACCGGAATAATGTGATCATTCTTGATAATCTCGTTGTTTTCTTCCATTGCTATAATAGTTTTGTTATATCATTTACCTTACATTCGAACCCTTCCCGAAGGGAGGATAGTATGTGCCCGGTTGAAACGTTGTGGAGCGGTTGGGGAACGCGGAACACGAGTACGGGGCAGTACGTTTTCAGAGGGCATATACGCTATCCGAATGGCTTTCAAGGGTTCGCCCTCTAAAAACCGGAGCCGCTTTGCGGCTGCAAAATTACTGCTTTTTTTTGACATATGCAAGCGCTTGGCTTATTTTTTTGCTTTTTACGCATTTTTCTTAAAATTCGACATCCCCTCGATAGAAAACCGCCATGCGCTCAAATCGCAAATAAATGCCCTTTCTGCCCCTTTCCATATCTCCCCCGCGCGCGACTATACACGTGAAGACAAAAAAAAGCGGCCTTTTTTTTCCCATTTATTTGCATATGTCATTTTTTTGTTGTACCTTTGCACCCGCAAAGGTGTAGATAACAGATATGACCACATTATCGCATAGTGAAAAAGAGGCTATTATGAAGGACATGAAGTCCTTCGATGAACCTATGCCTGCAGTCGGTATCTTCTGGTACGATCCGCAGGAGCACGACTTCTTCGGTGTCTATAAGAAAGAACTGACGCCGAAGATGGTAGAAGAAGCTGCAGATAAAGGGCTGCCCTATATCAACTATCAGACGCTGCATCGTTCGATTTGGCAGAAGCAGTATTTTAAAGCTTTGGCCAAACACGAACCTACTAAGTTTAGTGGCGATTACACCCAAGTGCCGCGTGGTCGCGTAGCATGGGCGGTTGATCATTTTGAGGTCTTTGTCGGCCAATGGGCAAAGGATATTGAAGAAGAACTAACTGCACTTTTGGAAAAGTACTTCGCCCTGCCGTATTTCGAGTTCCGATACGACGAACACTGGGATCTCGGTCACGGCTGGGCTGGCGATTTATAAATCCCGTGCTTGCCGACGTTAAACAGAAGGACATCGCGAATGTATGCGCGATGAAAGACAAAAAAAAGCGGCCTCGAAAGGTCGCTTCTACACGTTCCGCAGGAACACTACACGTTGCGTAGCAACTCTACACGTTCCGCAGGAACACTACACGGCTCATTAGCCGTTGTGCGCTGCGTCGTACTCGTCTCCACAGACTTTCCAGAGGTAAGCCTTCATGGTCTTCTTTCCACCGGCCTGATCCTTCTGAGCCGCGAAGTTCTGTTGGTCCGTGGTGATCTTGTTCAGATCGCTCTTACGGGCCTTCACAGCAGCAGCTACAGCGGTGAAGCGAGCACGAGCATCCAACTCGTTGGACGTCAGCGGAGTGGAACGTTTGTAGACGTCGGCCTCGCGGATGTACAGGCGGGTGCAACTCGGGTTCTCCGTAGCAGCGGTACGGTGGGTGCCGGTCAGATACGTGCCACAAGAGTGACCGTCTTTCTTTTTCGGCTTAGACAGCGAACCGGATACATAATCAATACCGGTAGCGTATTTTACTTTTCCCATAGTGTTTGCGGTTAACATAACTCCTAACCGCTTGGAGGAATAAGGTTTAGGTTTAATGGCAGACGCTTTCTTTTGAGTCGTGCGTCTTTTGCGACTATCCGCATGGCTATTTTCGATTTCCCTTTTTACTTTGAGCGAAGCGGTCTTTCTACTTTGAGCGAAGCGGTCTAATCCCATTACTTTTTCTTGACCCCTTGATATTCCTCTACCGTCTTGGTGGTGATGGTAGCCGAGGCTTTCGTCGAGTCGTTCTGCTGAACGTAAGTTGCGGTAGTGGAGATAGTCCGCCATGCCTTGCAACTACAGACGCCGATGGTTACGGCGGCGAGTGTGACTGCGCTAAGCAGAATAATCGTCAATGATTTCGATACATGTTTCTTCATCTTCGTA
>ONTT01000046.1 GCA_900320865.1 uncultured Bacteroidales bacterium
GACCGCGTAAAAAATGCGTATAGTGGCGAAACGACCGTCGTTCAAAACGGTCAAGTGATGCTGCAACAATCCTGCGGTCACGTGGCACTTATCGAGAAAATGAACTGAATGAGTTAGTATGACGAACAAACACATCTATTTAGCCGGAGGATGTTTCTGGGGAACGGAGCATTTCTTCAAACAGATAGCCGGAGTAGTTGAGACGGAAGTGGGTTTCGCTAACGGTCAGACGGACAATCCGACCTACGAACAGGTCTATACCGATACCACCGGTTATGCCGAGACCGTGCATGTGACCTATGATCCGGACATGGTGAGTCTGGAGTTCTTGCTGCATATGTTCTTCGTTGCCATCGACCCGACAAGCTTGAATAAGCAAGGACACGACGAAGGCACTCGCTACCGCACCGGAATCTATTATACGGACTCAGAGGATCTGCCGACTATTGAGAAAGTCTATACCGAGGAACAGAGCAAATTTGCACAGCCCTTAGTAGTGGAGAAACTGCCTTTGCGCAATTTCTATTCTGCGGACGAGTACCATCAGGACTATTTAGATAAGCATCCGGATGGCTACTGCCACTTACCCAAAGCGTTGTTTGACTTCGCACGAAAAGCAAAACAGTTATAAAAATGTATACCACCATAACCAATCATATAGAACTGGACCGTGAACAGCGGAGTGTGCGCAAAGATGGACAAACAGTTCATCTGACTGGACTGGAGTACGGCCTGTTGGCGTTTCTTTCTGCTCACCCGAATCGGATCTGTTCGCGTCAGGAACTGCTGGACCATATTTGGGGTGACCGTTTTCAGTATGATACGGGGACTATTGACGTACACCTCAACGCCCTGCGGCGTAAGTTAGGGTGGACGAAGAAAGAACCGATAGAGACTATTCGAGGGGCAGGATTCGTGTTTCGCATCGAGCAGCAAGTGACGCACTACACAATTGATCTGCAGGTGTTTCTGACCGATTGGCTACGGAGCCGTGAAACGGATATTCTTGCAAAAGGACTTGCGGCACAAATACACTTGACGCCCTTTGTGAACGAGATTACCATTGAACCGAAAGCCCTGCGGCAGATGTTAGACAGCATTCTGACAGCCTTACTCCCTTCTGCTCAACCGGGTGTGTTACGCCTGAGTTCCAAACTGACTATGCAGCATTTTATTCTCTCGCTGGACCTGAACGGAACCATCAATGAGTTGCGCATCCCTATTTATGGGGATTTTGATGCATCTTAAGAAAATCTTAAGCAAAGTTTAAGAAAATTGTAGTACCTTTGTCGTCGGAATTGGCTTGCTACGACTACGTTACTATGTAACGTGTTAGGTAGCCGCAATTCCTCCTCTTCGATTAAAACATCGTTACACTAGCGTTTTAATCGAGTAAAAAAAGAGACAATTATGCGAGCAAAGGTACTTTTTATATGTTTATTGTTTGCGTGCGGCGCATGCGCGCAGGTGAGTGAAGGCATTGCGAAGAACAAAGTCTATCAGGGCTTTTCCGGAGGCATGATGTTGCATACCGGCTATTTGTTCGGTCAGGACGGTAATGCACCCAAGACCGAAGACGGTCGCTTGTGTTCTCCGCAAGGTGCGTTGTTTGGTATCGGCGGTGCCTTGCGTGTGCATCTATGGAAACATCTGCGCACGGGCTTTGAAGGTTTCGTCAGTACGATGCCGAGCGCCATAACCGATTGCCGTGATGTACTCAAAAACGGCAGTTATGTGCGTGTCGGTTGTGGAGGTGTACTGGCCGACTGCTGCTGGCGATTGGACAAAGCCTGGCCGTATATCGGTGGCACTATCGGAGGTGGTTCAATGAAAGGGCTGTACATATTAGATGGCGATCAGAATAGTTGGTCACAAGATGCTAACAGTACCTTCCATAAACAATCGTTCTTCTACATCACACCGTACGTCGGTTGCGACTATTGCCTGACGCGCAAGGTACACATCACGTTCCGATTGGATTGGATGTTGGCTTTTCATAAAAGCGAATTATGTCTACCAACCGGACCTCGCCTCTACTTCGGCTTTATGTTCTGTCATTAAACTTTAATTCTTTAACTCTTTCATTCTTTACTATAATGAATTACGAAGGAATATTATTGGGCGCAGGCGCGTTCCTGTGCATCGGACTTTTTCACCCGCTGGTTATCAAAGCGGAGTACTATTTCGGTGTCAAGTCCTGGTGGGCGTTTCTCATCGTCGGTCTATTGGCGGCAGGCGGTTCGTTATTCGTAGAAAATACGTATATCTCCATCTTCTTGGGGATATTTGCGTTTAGTTCCTTATGGGGAATCGGCGAGGTGTTTCATCAGCGTGAACGTGTCCGCAAAGGTTGGTTTCCTATGAACCCCAAACGCAAAAACGAGTATTAAAAATATTAACGAGTTAAGGAAAACGAAGAAGGGATGCAGAAATGCATCTCTTTTTGTGTCACAGGATGGACGAAGAGGATCTCGGCAGCATGGAGACATAAGCGATTTGCCGATGTGGAACCATAGAGACGGTCTCCGAGGATGGGGGCATTGAGGCCGTCGGGATGGGCGGCATGAACACGGAGTTGGTGCGTGCGACCGGTGAGCGGGAAGAAATCAACAAGCACCGTGCCATCCGGGCGAAGTTCGCGGATTTCACAGCGGGTGATAGCCGGTTTGCCATGTTCGACATTCACCATCTGGCGAGGACGGTCATAGGGATTAGGAAGGAGAGGGAGGGAGATGATTTGGAATTGGTGATTGGTAATTGGTGATTGGTGATTGGTGATTTTTGAATTTTGATTTGGGCAGAGGATAGCTTCGTAGCGTTTGAAGACATCGCGACGTTGAAAATAAGCTTGCAGGGTTTTGTAGATCTCGGTGGTCTTGGCAAGCACCAGGAGTCCACTGGTGTCTTGGTCGAGTCGGTGCACGGGTTGCAAAGCCGGGCGCTGAAGGACATCGACAACAGAGGGCTCATCGGTCTTACCGGGAACAGAAAGGATGCCGGCGGGTTTATTAACAACCATCAACCATTCATCCTCATAAAGGATGTCGATGGGTGCAGAGGATGTCGAAAGCATCCTACTCGATTCTGCACCTAATATCCATTTTAAGATGGGTTTGCATCGACCGGAACAAGGTGCATAGAACGTGCCTTCCTGTCGCACTTCGGTGCGCGAAGGTGCTCCGACCCAGAACTCTGCCAGAGCGATCGGCTTCATGCCATGCGAGAGAGCGTAGTGCAGTAATTTCGGGGCACAACATTCGCCTGCACCGGAAGGTGGAAGAGAAGTGGGATTGGTGATTGGTGATTTGTCGAAGTACTCTTCGGGTGAGAGGATGGGTTTTTCGTTCGCGAAGATCTCCAAGAGGTTGCTGGTTTCGCCTTGTAAGTTGGTGAAGCGATAATTCGCAAAGAGCAAGCGCTGCAGCCGCTGCGACTCCTCTCGCGAAGTGCCAACGGGGGGCTGAACGGCTTCATAGACCGGAGGTACAAAACCCTCATGATGATAGGAACCGTCCAGCATAGCCGAGAAAGCGGCGAGGTAGGATTGGTTATTGGTGATTGGTGATTGGTCATTGGAAGTTACGTCATAGACCAGAACACCAAACATCTTACCCTGGCGATGCAACTCACTCTCGGGATGCAGGCGCATGTAGTCGTGCACCTTCGCTATCACTTCTGCAGCCGCTGTTTGTGCCGCAGGAGGCGGAGGGAGTATAAAAGGAGATATCATCGCGGGTTCAAAAGCTAAAAATCGCTGCAAAGGTAGTGATTTTTTTGCATATATCAAAAAATATTTGTACTTTTGCACAAAATTCGAAAATTATGAAACGTTTGGTATTTAGTGCACTGGTGTGCTTGTTCTTCACGGGCTGTTACTACAAGACGGACAGTCCGCGTGGTTCATGGGCTCGGGGTTGCGACCTGAGTTGGTTAAGCGAGATGGAACGGGATGGAGTGAAGTTTTTTAATGATGCAAATGATGGAAATGATGGAAATGATGAGAATGATGCAAATGATGAAGATTGCATCGCTCTTCTGCGCAAAGAGGGCATGAATGCCGTGCGCTTGCGCGTATGGGTGAACCATGCAACGGGATGGAGTAATAAAGACGATATGTTGGCTTTAGCCAAGCGGGCCGCAAAAGCAGGTCAGCGTATTATGATTGATATCCATTATTCGGATTTCTTCGCGGATCCAAATCATCAGACTCCGCCGGCTGCATGGCGGAACTACGACTATGACATGCTGCTCAAAGCCGTACAGGAACACACCCTCGACGTACTCTATACCCTCAAGGAAGAAGGAATCAAACCCGAATGGGTGCAGATCGGGAACGAAACACCGAACGGCATGCTTTGGCCTATCGCCAAACTGAATGGGGAAGCCACTTCACCGGAGGCTTGGGATCGCTATGCCGGCCTCACTACAATGGGCTACAACGCCGCCAAAGAGGCGTTCTCGGATATCACCGTCATTGTCCATATCGACAATGCGTATGAACGGCGGGATTGGTTCTGGAGCAACTTGGCGGCGCATGGCGGGAAATGGGACATGATCGGGTTGAGTCATTACCCCATGATGAGTGCGTGGAACGGCGGAAAGAGTTGGCAAGAGATGAATGAATTGGCGGAACAAAACATCCGTCGTCTCATTAGCGATTGGAAATGTCCGGTGATGATTGCTGAGGTAGGTATGTTTGCCAATGACCCGACATCGGAAATCGTGATGGCAGATTTCGTGGAACGGGTGTCGGCTATTGATTCGTGTGCGGGTATTTTCTATTGGGAACCCGAAGTATATGGCGGATGGCGGCCGCAGGAATACATCCCTCTCGGATGGGGAAGTTACGACATGGGTGCTTTCACGCCGGACGGACGTCCTTCGGAAGTCATGAAGATTCTGCTTCAATCGAAAGCGACAGAGGAATCACTCTAAGGTATTGATATCCACGAGTTTATTAACGATCGCATAGATCGTAAGGCCTGCAGTTGAATGAATATTCAATTTGCGGGCTATATTTTTTCGGTGCGAAATGACCGTGTGGGTAGAGATACAGAGCACATCGGCTATCTCTTTGTTACTCAATCCATGCACCACTTGCACTAACACATCCTGCTCGCGCTCACTCAGTTCTTCGGTCTCAGGCAATTGATGCCGACGACGAGTGTGGGGCTTCTCTTGGGTCAATGCCGGACGTAAGATATCGTCCTCTATCGCACAATGGTCGGCAAAATCCTGCTCCGTATGCCATAAATCGGACATTACACTTATCAAGAGATAAGTGATTGGTGATTGGGGATTGGGCAACGCTCCGGGATAATACTTGATGATGAGGTTTTTTATTTCGGTCAGTTTATCGGTGATTCGCTGATCGTCGTGCTCGTGCTCGTCAAAGAGCCCTTCGTTCTCGTGCGCAATATGCGTACGGATCTCCTCCACAAATTCATCATAGCATCGTAAGATAAGTCCGGGGATCTTGGTCGTCGGATCGGCCGGAATGATGGCTTCAATCAAGGCCCGACGAAGGCGGGGAAGACGAAACTCCAGAAAATAAGAATGCGCATTGCTCAGATAGCGCTGCAGCGTAGGGATATCGATATCATTCGGGATGACCTGTTTATGAAAGACCTTATAGTTGACAATAGCCAGAAAAGTCGAGGTATGCACATGATACGCCTCGCAGACTTGTTCAATCGTCTGTTCTCCCACACCCATCTCCAAGCCAAACCGACTGATGATCTGAATGGCATCCTCCTCGTGCGCTATCAGGTCGCACATTTTATGCGAAGCTTTGTACATAATGCGTTCTTCTTTTATCCTTTCCCGTTCTATTTTTATTAAATTCGCCGCAAAAGTACAAAAAAAATCCGATATGAGCAAATCCGGAGACTATTTTCCCTATTTTTAGGGATTGCTACAATCGGACCAAAGCAGTAATTTTGCATTCGGAAAGAAGTTTAATGTTTAGCGTTTAGAGTTTAGAGGATGAAAAGACAAACAATCGCATTTATTGTGCTGATTTTGTGCGTGTTAGGTGCACGTGCCGAAGACAGCATCAAGGTGAGTGCTGCTGATTTGCAGGCGCTTGTACAGCGTGTAGAGCGCTTGGAGCAAAAAGCAGAGAAAGACAGTGTATCCCCAAAAGTAGGGAGAAGAGGTGCTTTTACTATAGGCGGATACGGTGAGGTGACTGCCAAACATTGTTGGTTCTCGAACAATTACCTTCGCTACGGCAAGAACCCTGAGAAATACGCCAATGACCATTACGGGGAGTTCGACCTGCCGCATGTGGTGATTTATCTGGGTTACGACTTCGGACATGGTTGGAGTGTTGGTACGGAAATCGAGTTCGAGCACGGCGGCACGGAAAGCGCCATTGAGATTGAGGAAGAAGAGGGCGGAGAGTACGAGAGCGAGATCGAACGTGGCGGTGAAGTGGCGCTAGAGCAGTTTTGGTTACAAAAGGCCTTTAATCGCTATGCAATTATCCGCGCCGGTATGCAGGTGATACCCGTCGGTGCACTCAATGCGCACCATGAATCCACCGAGTATTTCGGCGTCTATCGTAACGAAGGTGAGTTCACAATCATCCCGAGTACCTGGCATGAGGTGGCTCTGACTTTCATGGGTTCAACGCCTAACGGTTGGCATTACCAGGCGATGTTTTTACCCGGTTTGGATAGCGATCGTTTCAATCGTAAGAACTGGGTGAAACCCAGTGCGGGCAGTCCGTATGAGTTTAAGTTAGCGAATGTCTTTGCCGGGGCAGCGCGTATCGATTATACGGGTGTTCAAGGACTCCGCCTCAGCCTCAGCGGTTACTGCGGTAACTCCTTCCGAAACACGCTGAGTAAGAGCAACAGCGAGTTGGATGCCAGCGCGTACAAGGACGTCAAAGGAACGGTAACTATCGGTTCATTTGACTTTGCTTACAAGGATTATGGTGTGATTCTACGCGGTAGTTTCACGTATGGACACTTAAGCGATGCAGCGGCTATTACCCAATATAATATCTCCATGCGAAAAGGTTCGGTGAGCAGTAAACAATGGGTGGCTTCAGACGCCTTGGCGGCCGGATTCGAAGCCGGATATGATTTCTTCAGTCTGAATCAGAAACTGAAAGAGAAAAACCAATCGTTCTATCTCTTCGGGCGCTACGACTATTATGATTCGATGTTTCGTTACGACAACCAACCGACCGACATGTACGCCTGGTGCGGACGTCATCGAGCAGCAGTGGGTATTAATTACTTCCCCATTAAGCAGATTGGCGTGAAAGCAGAGTTCTCGTACGGTATTTTGAAACAAGGTACGCGTGCGGACGGAACGAAAGGGAAGTTATACAACGATGAACCGCAGTTTGCGATTGGTATCGTTTATGCAGGATTCTATCAGTTATAAACGCTTCGCTCAAAGTAACAGCGTTGAATTTATTTAGTTTTATTGCTTTTGAAGGCTTTTCCCGCAGGGACGGGGTTTGGGGATAAAAACTATCCGAAAGCTTGCTTGCGATTTACAATTTTATTGCATCAGTATTAATCATAAATCATAAATTAATAACTTACATGAAAATGATTTTTAAATTGGCACTATGTGCGGCATGCGTCATAGGAATGGCAGCATGCGAAAACAAGGGAGGAGGAGCATCCTCAGACAAAGAAGAGGCGCTGCAGCGTGCTGCTACACCCTATGTCAACAACACAGTGATTGCTACCTATCGTGCGATGGCCGATGCAGGAATTACCCTGCTGGAGCAAACCGGACAGATTCTTGAAGCCGTAGAGGCAGAGCAGGACTACACCCAGTTAATGAAAGATGCAGATGCTTCATGGCGACTGATGCGTAAGTATTGGGAGCAAAGCGAAGCTTTCCTTTATGGTCCGGCCGGTGCACATAACATCGATCCGCACATTGACTCCTGGCCGCTGGATTTCAACGCGATGAACGCTCTTCTGAATGATTCTGCACGCATGGCGCAGATTGAAGAAGAAGGCGGCGCGTATGTAGGAGACAAACTGGGCTATGCCCTGAAGGGTTTCCATGCTTGCGAGTTCCTGCTCTTCGAATCGATTGAGCAAGGCGGACGTGCTGTAGGAACCGGTCGCCCCCATGCAACGAACCTCACCCATGCCGAAGCAATCTATCTGAACGCGATTGTAGAAGACCTCACCCAACAGGCGATTCTGCTGGAATATGCATGGGCCGGTGAAGTGAGTGAAGCAAAGATGGCTATCCTCGAAGAAGGAGAAGTAGAGCCCTACGAAGACCGTTACGGTTGGCAAATGATCAATGCCGGAAAAGCAGGTTCGATCTATGTGACTTATCAGGAAGTGGCGGAAGAGATTATTGCCGGTGCTATTGACATTGCAGGAGAAGTAGCTGACCTTAAGTTGGGCAACCCGTATATCAGCAGTACCCCCGAAGAGCGCGATTATATCGAGAGCCCGTACAGTTGCACTTCTACCATTGACTTTGCTGATAACATCCGTTCCATTCAACACGCGTACTGCGGTGCACAAACCGGAGACTACTCGATTTCCAACTATGTGTATCGTCAGGATGCCGAATTAGATGCGAATGTGCGCAAAGCCATCGAAGAGGCCATCGTCGCGATTGAAGCAATTGAGGACTTTGAGAATACGGCGCAGGGTAATCCGCTTGTAAAAACGGCCATTGAGAAAGTACAAGCACTGGAAGAAGTGCTCGACGACGAAGTATTCCCCCTTCTGTCGAAATAATAAATAATTAATACGGAATATCTATGAAAAAACAATTCTTTTTTATGGCGCTTGCCGCTGTTGCACTCGTGGCTTGTAAAGGCGGAGAAGGCCCGGAAACTGACATGCCGGATTGGTACTACACCGGAGGTAAATTAGGTACGACAACCAACACCTCGTCTATGACCTTCCGTCAACCCACTCCTGCTACCGAAGACGCAGGTTTAGGAACGTTGTTCGCACAAGGTGACCAGATTGCCGAGAAACCGTTTGTGACCAACACCGAAGGTCGTCAGCATGGTTTGGGACCGGTCTATGTCCGTTCATCTTGTCAGCACTGTCACCCGAACTATTCGCATGGTACTTCCGTGCCGGAAGGTACGTATGATGCATCGAATGTAGGTAACGGAACCTTGTTGGTGGTTATTAACCCCACTACCCAGGCCTATGTTCCTTGGCTGGCCGGTATGCCGCAACTCTTCGGCGCTGCACCCTTCCCTGCACCGCTCGACCCCAACCAGATCACCGTCACTTGGAAGACCGCCACGGACGAGCACGGCAATAAGTTTGAAGATGGCGAGACCTATGAGTTACGCTATCCGGAAGTACACATGCCGAACACGGCTGTGTATGTCTATAACCAAGGTTATCGCGACCCGGATGGTCTGCTCGAGAGCCAAGGTTATGAAGTGAAACTGGAGAACACGATCGGCGTGTATGGCTCCGGACTGTTGGATGCCATCCCAGACCAGGACATCATTGACCAGTACGCCAAAGAAGCAGCAGACGGCAAACTCAAGAACGGTCTGAACCCTGCTTTCTGGAACGGAGGTTTTGCAACCAGCGGTTATTATAAGAACGACCCGCAATGGGGACCCAAGCGCTTCACATACGCCCTTACGCGCGGACCTATCATGGATGCAGCGGGCGCAAATGCGATTTGGAATATCACTAACGTCACCCGTAGCGATAGAAAATATCACTACCTGGACCTCAACGGTACCATCTATGCCGAGTACGCTTCCAAAGATTCGGAGGTACAAACAGCATCCGGTAAGACCGAGGATGAGTTGTATAACTACCTCACCAGCAAAGAGTTACCGGCCGAGATGACGGACGAAGAGTTTACGCAAGTGATGGTTTGGCATCGCGGTCTCGCCGTTCCGGCCGCACGCGGCGTGAATGATGAGAAAGTGCTGCGCGGAAAGGAACTGTTCACCCAGATTGGTTGCGACTACTGCCATCGTCCTACATGGACGACCGGTTCGGACGAGGTGCGTGACCCGAATAACTTCCCGGTTACCGCTTCTATGCCGCGTTATCCGAATCAAAAGATTTGGCCGTACACGGATATGGTTCAGCATAAGCTATGCATGGAGAACGATATCCGAACGGGTTGGTGCCGTACTACCCCGCTCTGGGGTCGCGGTTTGCATAGAAAAGCAACCGGCGATTTGTACGAAGCACGTATGCACGACACTCGTGCTCGCAATGTGATCGAGGCTATCATGTGGCATGGTTACAGCAATCAATCGGATGCGTACTGGCCCACACAGCAGTTCTATAAACTGAATAAAGAGGACCGCGACGCTGTCGTAGCCTTCATCAATGCGATCTGATAATGAAAAGTCTTTCGTCTTTGTTCTTTAAGCGAAGCGGTCTTTTTACTAAGATGTTACACATTGCCCTCGCGACCATCGTCGTGGGGGCATGTGTAACCCATTTCTTCGGCGAACAAGGGGAGATACATCTTCGTGCCGATAAAGCACAGACATTAAATCATCAATCAAAAATCATAAATCATAAATCCGCCGTCACTCTCTTTCTCTGGGATTTTCAAGTGATTTATGACGAGGACGGACAGACTCCCGTGGACTTTATTTCCGAACTGCGTCTGTTGGACAGAAGCAAATCAAAAATCGAAAATCAAAAATCCAAAATCCAAATCGACGAGGGTATTGTACGAATGAATAAGCCGCTGAAGTACCACGGCTTTCGATTTTGTCAATCGGATTATGACAGCGATTTACAAGGCGTTGTATTCTCGTATAACTACGACCCCTGGGGCGTCGGTATCACCTATACCGGCTATGCCTTATTACTCCTCGCTATGATCGGTTTCTTCTTCCAGAAGAATACCCTCTTCCGAGCACTGTTACAGAAGCAACATACATGGTGGATGGTCGGTTTAGGAATAGCCGCTGTGGTGTTAGCCATTGTAATGACCAAAGTGGTGACACCTAAACCTCCCCTCCAACCCGTCCTGCAGACACCCTTATTAGGCATCCATGTGTCCGTTATCATGCTGGCGTACACCCTCTTTGCCGTCATCATGGTCAACGGTCTCATCGGTCTCTATGCAGCTATCGTCTCAAAAAAAGCGGAAGGTGCACGTAAAGAAAAACTCTCAACTCTCAACTCTCAACTTTCAACTTTATCGCAGATACTCCTTTATCCGGCCTTATTCTGTCTGACGGCGGGTATCTTCATCGGTGCGGTATGGGCAAATATGTCGTGGGGTCGATACTGGGGATGGGATCCGAAAGAGACATGGGCACTCATCACCATGCTGGTCTATGCGCTATTGATTCATTGGCCTTGGCTAAAGAACAAATTACCAATCACCAATAACAAATCACCCATCATCTACCATATCCTCTGTATCGTCGCCTTCCTCTTCGTCCTGTTCACTTATTTTGGAGTGAACTACTTCTTCTCCGGCTTACATTCGTATGCCTGACAAAAAGAGCGGCCTCCGCCGAGAAGGGCTATCACCAATTACCAATCACCAATTACCAATCACCCTCCCCCCCCTTCAGGGGGCCGGGGGGCTTATTTTCCCTATTTTTGTGAGGGATGAAATCCCGTATTTTTGTAAGCAGTCATGTTGAGCCCTATCAAGGGTCTCAACGGCGGATTGGGTAGTTATGGGGCGCTGGAAGCTCGCTTACGAGCGCGCCATATATAGCTAATACGCTCAGGCCGCGTAGGCCAAAATGACTGCGCATTTTCGATTTATATCCTTTTATCGCGCGCAGCGTTTTTATTTCCTTTTATATACCATTCCACTCACCCGTTTAAAAAAGGAGCACGGCGATTTATCTGAACAATAGACGCAAGTCCGTTTGTAGGAAATCAGTAAGAGGAATCCCCTCGTTTCCTACAACAAAGGCTTGCAGCGGTTTGT